>NZ_BJDF01000006.1 GCF_005404815.1 Companilactobacillus huachuanensis | reverse complement strand
CCTTGCCCTTAGCTAGTGATTCCGACTACATCGGCTCACAGAGGACTTTCACCTCCTAGTTAGCGCCCATGCCGGGCGCACCGCGGAACGGCCCGAGCCGGAAAACGGTCTCGAACCTCGGTTGAAGCCTCGCAAAACCCGCGAGTCTTCAACACGTCCGGTGGTGTAAGGACTAAAGTCCTAACGCCACTTTCGCTGCAAATGAATACTCTCAGCTCTTCCAACTAGTTTGTTTATCATAGGACTGTCCAATTGTAATCTTTTGATATTTAAATAAATTGGTAAATAAATTGAATTTAGGATTGTCACAGCAATATTTATATCACTTTTTCACCTTTCAACCTTTAGTTAAAACACTAAAAGAACTGGTATTTTTGACTGCAACTCTTTCTTAAACTTGATTATAGAAGTATCTTGGTAATTATTTTTAAAGCTTTTGTATTAATCATTAAATGACCCGATTAAATATTAGAATCAACAAAACAGAGTTATATCACACCTAAATATTTGATTCTTTAGGTGTGATATAACTCTGTTTTGCGTAATTTACCTATAATTAAACGTACACTTACTTACCGATATGATACTTCATACGATATTGTTTTGGCGTTATGCCCACCTGATTCTTAAAAACTCTATAAAACGTTTTATTACTTGAAAAGCCTTATTGATTCAAAATACTACTGATGGATACGTCGGTATTGATGATTTCCCATTTGGCTTTATCAATTCGATAATTATTCAAAAATTCAACGAATGTTTGCCCAACGTTTTTCTTAAAAAAACGTGTGAAATAATATGGACTAAATCCGGCCGTCATCGAAACATCTTCTAAAGTTATTTTTTCTTGATAATTCACTTCAACAAATCTGAATACCTTATTTAGCGTTTCTAGGATAGCCTTACTCTTAATATTTATCTTAGGTTGTTGAATTTCATCATCCTTAGGCAATTTTCGGATCATTAGTGTTACCAACGTATACATTAAACCTTCAACGACAAAATCTCGATCCACTCCATCCGAATCCTCTTCGTTTGCTATTGTTAATAAAATTTCTTTCATCTTATCATTGATTTTATCATCCCAGAATAGACTGACCTGCGAAAGTTCATTCAACTTATTCACTAGATGAATCTTTTCAACAATCGTCTCGTTGAAAAGAGACATATCAAATTGGTACACATAACGGTTAGTTTCCGGCGTTGCAACAATATAGTGAACATCACCACTTTTAAAAAATGCCATATTACCAGTTTTTAACTGATATTGATTGTCATTGATTCCCAAATTTACTTTGCCATTAGTTATTAAAATCAGTTCATACTCTCGATGCCAATGGGGAGTTGTTAAAATATCACCTTTATTTTTAAGAAATCTAAATCCTAAATCTGGATTCAAACGTGGCATTTCTAAATAAATAGTCATTTTATCCCCCCTTATTGCTCTAATTCTACCAAAGACAATCAGTTACCTGAAGGTTGAAAGGTGAGAATTTAATCTAACCATTATTACAGACTTAGAGCTAATTTATTTAAATAAGCAGAAGTCCTTATTTTACTGTTCCGCTATTAAAAAAATAAACTAGTTGGAAGAGCTGAGAGTATTCATTTGCAGCGAAAGTGGCGTTATTGCTTCAGCAATTACACCACCGGGTGAGTTGGAGACTCGCGGGTTTTGCGAGGCTTCAACCTAGGAACGAGACCGCTCTTTGGCTCGGGCCGTTCCGCGCAGCAAATGAATACTCTCAGCTCTGGAAACGGCATACTTACTTATACTTTCAACCTTTAGCAGTTACTTAATTCTTTTTTTACCTCCATCAACTATTATATCCAACGGTTCGCCATCCAAAATTTCAATAATGGTTTCAGAATGATGATACTTAATTTTTAATAGTCTTCCCTGAAATCTAATTCGAATGGATAAGCCATTCCATTCATCTGGCAAGCTATTTTTAATTGTTAACATCGAATTTTGGATACTGATACCACCGAAACCCATAACAATTGTTAACCAACTGCCACCCAGATTGGCAACATGCAATCCATCTGCTGTATTTTTTTGTAAGTCGATTAAATCTGTTTTTACGGTATCCATGAAATAACCATATGCCTTTTTCTTCAATCCTATTCTCGCTGCTAGAGCACTAAATATAGATCTCGAAAGTGATGAATCGTGTGTCGTGATTTTTTCATAATAATCATATTCGCGTTTCAATTGATTTCTAGAAATGTCATCAAATAAAAAGTCGGCTAATAAAGTATCTGCTTGTTTGTTGACTTGATAACGATAGATATTCAATGGATGATAATGCAATAACAACGGATAGTTTGATTTAGGGGTATCTTCAAATGGCCAGATTGGTTTCTCAAAAGCACTATCATCTTGTTCGTTGATTTGTTTTTCCTCAGAATAAGGAAGGTATACCTTGTCAGCAGCTGCACTCAAACTTACATATTCGTCATGAGTCACACCAAGCTTTTTAGCCTGATCAGGAAACTTGTCTATCAATTTCACGGCAAATTCCATATTAAACTTTGCCATACGATTAGTATAATAATTATTATTTACTATTGCTGTATATTCATCAGGACCCGTAACATCAAAGAAACAGAAACCTTTTTTATTATAGCTACCAAATGAGTGCCAGAATCTTGCTGTTTCTAGAACGATTTCAAAACCATATTTTTTAATAAATTCTGTATCTGCCGTAACTTTATAGTACCGATCAATAGCATATGAAATATCGGCATCAATATGATACTGGGCGGTTCCTGCCTGGTAATAAGCACTTGCCTCACTACCATTAATCGTACGCCAAGCAAAGAGTGCACCTTCAGCAACACCCAATTCTTGAGCACGCTTCTTGGACTCACTTAAAATACTGTATCGATAAAGAATTAACTCTCGGGCAATCTCAGGATTGGTATATGCAAAGAATGGCGACATATACATTTCTGTATCCCAGAAATAATGACCTTCATATCCAGTTCCAGAAAGTCCTTTAGCTGGAATGTTGGTTTTTCCATCTCTACCTGTCGATGAGGTTAATTGAAATAAATTATAATGTATAGCCTGATTCAGACCGTCATCGCCAGAAATATTAACTTCACTGTTATGCCAGAATTCATGCCAAAATGATTTTGAATCAGCTAAAATTTCAGAAAAACTGGTTTTAACAACTTCCAACTTAGTATTAATATCTCCCACTAAACCAATAATATCAAAACTAACCATTTGATTTAATTCAACGGTTTTTTCTAATGACTCCTGTGCACAAATTGCCAAATCGATAGACATCTGGCTTTTTTGTGTCTTTGCTGTCAATATCTCACAAAAGTTATCAGGTTCACTTTTCTCGTAGTTGACTGTATGTAATACTCGAGATTTTCTCGGATCATCCGTTTCATCAGTATCATTGTTTATATCTAGATGTTTAATAATTTTAATTTTTTCAGTATAATCAATCGCTTTAATCGTATAGCGTAAGCCCAAAACATGCGTATCAGTCTGTTGTAGAACCGCTTGTAAAGTTAATTCAATGGCCTGGTTATCAGGATTGAATACATCATAAATCGAGGTCGATAAACCAGTATTCATATCTAGAGTTGCCGATTTCAATTCTGAACGGGAAAATTCTTGATCATCACAATCAAAGATTTTTATAGCGCGAATATCCGGTAAATTGACAATTGTCTGATTATTCTCAGCATAACCATATGCCTTTTCACCATAATTTATCTCTGACATTTCATAAAAACCATTAACAATTGTTCCCGCAGAATCCGAACTTGCTATGGGATCACTGGCACGCACGCCAAAATGACCATTAGCAATTGAAAAAATAGTTTCTAAATAACTAGGATCATTAGATTTTAAATCATTCATAGTAATAATTTTTTCGTTATTCATAACTGCATCATCTACCGTCCTATTTTTGGATTAATTAGTTTAATTGAATGTTGAAAGTTGAAAAAGCTACTATAACCATTGTTGTTACAGACATAAAATAAATTCATTTAAAAAAGCAGAATTTTTCATCTTATTTCTTCCCGCCATAAAAATAAACTAGTTGGAAGAGCTGAGAGTATTCATTTGCAGCGAAAGTGGCGTTATTGCTTTAGCAATTACACCACCGGGCGTGTTGAAAACTCGCGGGTTTTGCGAGGCTTCAACCGAGGTTCGAGACCGCTTTTTGGCTCCGGCCGTTCCGCGCAGCAATTGAATACTATCAGCTCTGGAAACGGCATACTTAACTATACTTTCAACCTTTAGTTAGTTTAATTAAATATGACCTCTTCAGAATCGAAGATATTAACAAACAGATAGTCCCAATGAATGGAGAAATATTTAATCCAAACTACGCGTTAACTAAATCACATTTTGTATCGTGACATCAATATTTTTGTTTACCTTTTTTCCAATTAATTAACTGCCGAAACATTTAAATCAGTTTCCTTTTTTGCCACTGGTTGTTTCTTAGTTTTATCGTCTGACAAGATCAAACTGGCAACAAACGAGACGGTCAATGAAAGAATCATCATAATTACACCATTGATAACATTGGGTAAACCCTTGGCTCCGTTCAATCCGAGAATTGCCATAAAACTATTTTGAGGTACATACAAAGTAACTCCCATCAACCCAGCGTATAATCCTGACACACTAGCACCAATCACTGCACCGATAAGTGGTTTCTTATACTTCAAATTAATACCGTACATTGCTGGCTCCGTAATCCCCATAATTGCTGAAATACCTGAAGATGTTGCTAAAGATTTTAAACTAGGCTTCTTTGTTTTTAGTCCGAATGCCAGAGCTGCTGCACCTTGAGCTAAATTAGAACAAACTTGAGCAACAAGAATCAATGACTCATGACCAGTTGCTGCGAATGTTGAAAGAAAAATAGGTGTTAGAGCATGATGCATACCTGTCATAACAATGAATGGCATTCCTGCCGCTAGCAAAGTAACCATAATAAATCCTAAACGACCTTGGAGAATATTGATTATCCAGGCCAATCCGGCACCAGCATATGTTCCTAGAGGACCGATCACTATTAAAGCAATTGGAGCACTAATTAGCAGAACTAAAGTTGGATTAAGGATAATTTTCAAGGAACTTGGAGTAATTCTATCAACACCTTTTTCAATGTAGCCCATTACCCAAACCATCAATAAAGCCGGAATGACAGTGGCAGCATATGTGTCTGGTGCTATTGGCACACTTAAAAATGAAATTGGTTTTCCTGATGCAACCCAGGCAGTGAAATCAGGATGCAAGAATATTCCCGCAACGATTACTGCTAACGATGTATTTACCTTGAACCGTTTTGCAGCATTAATGGCCAATAGGATTGGCATAAAGTAAAATGCCGAATCCCCCATAATGTTCAAAACTCGATAAGTTGGCGCTGCCGTACTCATCCATTTAAACGTCGTGGCAACTGAAAGAATAACTTTAATCATACCGGCAGCTGTTAGCGCGGGAATCATTGGTGTCATACAAGCTGTAATTGCATCAATGATCTTGCCGAAAATACTTTGGTTATTTTCTTTTTTATCAGGCGTAGAAGTTGGTGCTGCGGCATCAAAATCGCCATTAGTTACACCTAATTTTATAATTGCATTAAAAACATGCTCTACTTCATTTCCGATAACCACTTGATATTGGGTTGGAGTTTCAACAACTGTGACAACACCTGCTAAATTTTCAATTGCTTCTTGATCAGCCTTTTTATCATCTTTCAAATCAAAACGTAATCTCGTAGCGCAATGGACTAATGAATTAATATTCTCTTGTCCACCGACACTGGCCACAATACCACTTGCTAATTTTGAATAATCTTTAGTCATTTTCTATTCCCCCTGCTATTTGTTGCTGAATATAATCGTGATACCAATAAAAACTATCTTTTTTATAACGTTTATTAGAGCCCTGTTCCATATCATCTAAATCAACATATACAACCCCATAGCGCTTAGACATTTTCCCTTCACTGACACTAACAAGGTCGATTACACCCCACATTAGATAGCCTATTACCGGAATTCCATCTTCCTTACGAGCTTTGTTCAACTCTTCAAAATGATTTCGTAGATAATCAATTCGATATGAATCATGAACTTTTCCCGAAACCAATTTATCCTTAGTTGTTCCAATCCCGTTCTCAACAATAAACATCGGCTTTTCGTATCGTTCATACAATTGATTCAACGTAATTCGCAAACCAATTGGATCATTTTGCCAGACACTATTTTCATTTGATAAATAAGGATTTTTAAGTGTTTGATAACCATTGGTCGCCACATGTTCTAAGCCTTCAGATTTAGATGCTGAACAGGCACTGGAATAATAACTGAATGACACAAAATCAACTGTGTTATCACTTAAAATTTTCAAATCATCACTTGTTATATCCAATTGTAATTTATTTACCTTACAAAAATATTCAAAATACGTTGGATAATTTCCTCGCACTTGTACATCTGAGAATAACAATGCATTTCGATCATTTAAATTTGCTGCCCAAACATCTTCTGGTTTCGGTGTATATGGATACGTACGCCCTGCTGCCAACATGCATCCAAATTGAAAATCGGGATTAATTTTTTTACCGATTTCTACTGTTAATGCATTAGCAATCAATTGATAATGCGCTGCTTGATATTCCCTTTGAAGAATATTTTCATCACTTTCAAAAACTAATCCCCCACCAATAAAAGGAATATGCAAAATCATATTCATCTCATTAAATGGTATCCAATATTTAACACTTGACGCGAATTCCTTCATAACTGTCGTGGCATATCGAAGATATAAATAGATCACTTTTCGACTGGACCAACCGCCATATTTTTTAATCAGATTAACTGGAATTTCAAAATGGCTTAATGTTACGACAGGTTCCATGCCATAGTTTTTCAGTTTCTCGACAATTCTTCGATAAAAATTCATTCCACTAGCATCAGGAACATCTTCCTCGCCTGTTGGAAAAAGTCTGGTCCACGAAATTGAAAATCTAAACGCATTAACACCTAATTCATGCATTAAATCAATATCATCCTCGTACGTATTGTAGAAATCAATTCCACGTTCACTTGGATGATGGTCTGTCTCATATGTATTAAAAATATTATTATGATCATCTTTATAAACCAATTTTAATCGTCGAGCATCCATTGGAAGAATGTCAAAATTTGACAATTGTTTCTTCATTCTGTTCTGATTACCTTCAGTTTGTGCAGCCGATATTGCTCCACCCCATAAAAAATCACTCGCCATGTAAGTACCTCTATTCCGTATCTTGTTAAGACGTCTTCTTAATCAACATTGATATAGTATCTTGAAAAGCGCTTACATACATCGTCAAATATTGCTTATTTAGTCTCATATATTGCTCTTAATATTTTTGGACAAAAAAATCCCTTCACGATTATTCGAATGAATTTAACATTTCATTCAAAATCGTAAAAGGGATTATTTAATATATTCAATTTTCTAAATCAATACTCCGACACTCAAGAAAATCAGTATCAAAACAACTATCATAATTAAAAGTTTCGTAACAAATTTCATCCACTTATCAAATCCAACGTTAACCATTGCCAAAGATACTAGAATCAGACCAGTAGGTGCAACTAGTCCAATCAATCCTTGTCCCCAATTATAAGCGTTGATAATCATGGATCTGTCAATTCCAACTACATCGGCCAATGGTGCCATGATTGGCATTGATAGTACAGCCAAACCTGATGATGATTGGATGAAGAATCCAAGGATAATGTAAACGAAGAATAGTACACAGATGAACAAGACACTGTTCATACCTTTAATTTGGTTACTAAAGTAGTTCATGATGGTATCACTAACGAAACTATTTTCCATTACAATACCAACTGATCTAGCCAAACCAACTGTTAAAGCAACTCCAAGCAAATCTCCAGCCCCGGAAACAAAACTGTCGACGAATTGAGTTTCTTTTAAACCAGCCGTGAAAACCAAAACATAAGTTACTGCCAAGAATACAACAGCAATTTCTGTAAAGTACCAACCTAATTGTTGTACACCATAAATCATAACTACGAAACCTAACGCAAAGACAATTAATGATAATTTCTGACGCATCGTGAAATCGCCTTTACTATCCAGATCCAAATCACCTAAAAACTTTTCCTTATCTGCATCCGCTTGGTCAGCAACGAACGATTTAGAAGGGTCTTTTCTAACTTTTTCAGCATAGTGAATCGTGTAAATAATTGAAATACCAATTGATGCGACCCACATCAGAACTCTCATTGGCATCCCATCTGTAAAGTTGATACCAGCAGCGTTTGAAGCGATAACTGTTGAGAATGGATTAATTGTTGAACTCATTGAACCAATCGCGGTACCTAAATATACCGCCGCGACCACGGTCAAAGTATCGTATCCCGCCAACAGGAAGATTGGAATCAGAATTGGATAAAAGGCAATTGTTTCCTCAGCCATACCAAATGTGGTCCCACCTAAACCAATTAACGCCGTAACGATAACAATCAACCATTTCTGCTTACCTTTTAGTTTTTCAGACAGCCGCATCATTCCGGAGTTCATTGCCCCAGTTTTATTAACGACCCCGATAACCCCACCAAGGATCAGCACGAAAACAATGATATCAACACTATCAACAATACCTTGAACTTGTGACGTCAAAAATTGATTGATAGTTCCGAAAACCCCACGTTTTGGTTTTTTGATTTCGTGATACGTGTTAGGAATGGCAGCTGGACGATAAATCGTACCATCCTTAAATTTGGAAACCTTAATTTTAATCTTGTACTTATCGAGTGTCTTTTGTGTGGCACTCTCTTTAATCGTCTTACCGGAAGCTTCGGTAATAACAAACTTATCCAAGCCCGAATTATATTCCAAGGTACTATATTTACCTGAAGGAATAAAGAACGTCAGAACTTGAACCATAAGTAAAACAATAATGATAACAGTATACGCGGAAGGAAAGCTGTGCTTCTTCTTTTTTGCATTAGCCATAATTGTCCCCCTCTTTTCCCATATAATTAAATCCTTCACAAATTAATTATAACAGGAAAGGAAAGCGTTTCCATCACATTATTAAAATATTTATTTATTTACGTTTGCTGTCTTTAATGGCACGTAAAGCACGTTTACGAGTCTTTTTGTTAGGACTTTTCAACTGACGATAAGCTGTTGCAGTAGTCATTTTTTCCATAATAATTTTCTCCTTACCAACTAGCTTTTTTAACACCCGGAATCTGACCGGCATGAGCTAATTGTCTAAAATTCAAACGAGACATTCCAAACTTACGCATATAAGCATGTGGACGTCCATCTAATGAATCACGGTTCTTTAAGCGAACTGGGCTTGAATCTCTTGGTAGTTTAGAAAGAGCGATGTAATCCCCCTTAGCCTTTAATTCTTTACGAATTTCAGCATAACGAGCTACCAATTCCATTTGTTTTTTGTTTCTAGCAATTTTTGATTTTTTTGCCATTATAATAACCTCTTTGTTTTATTTTTTGCTATACATATGGTGCAAATTAAATATTCCGTCTCCAGAGCTGAGAAATATTCACTGGCTGTGCGGACCGGTTCGAGACTGGGAAACGGTCTCGAGCCTCGGTTTGAAGCCTTACCACAAACCGGTAAGTCTCCAAACACGCCCGGTGGTGTAAGAGCTGAAGCTCTAACGCCACTTCCACTGCCCATAAATATTTCTCAGCTCTTCCGACTAATGGTTCTTTAATAAATAGATCATCAATTGAAACAATGTGCTACTTAATCATTCAATATTAGTTTAAATTTTTAATTAATTTCTAAAGATTGAAATGTGAAAAATTAACATAACCGTTTTTGTTACAGACATAGAGCTAATTTATTTAAATAATCAGAAATCTTAATTTTATTGTTCCTGCCATTAAAAAAATAAATTAGTTGGAAGAACCGAGGTTCGAGACCACTTCCCAAGGCTCGTGGGGTTCCGCGCAGCAATTGAATACTATCAGCTCTGGAAACGGCATACTTAACTAAACTTTCAACTTTTAATTAATATTCTTAAATCCATGATAAAAAATCTAGAATATAAATAAATCAAATAGCTATATATTGGGTTATTATCTGCTATTGAATATTCAAAACTAGGTACAAATACTCCCAGTACTTCACTCATAGTCAAAACTATATGGTCCCATATTTTGAGGCGCGGGTTTCGGCTCAAAAGCCGTCACAAACTGGTTTTACGCAAGTGAACTTGTTGTTTACTCTCGGTGGCATTATAAGTGTGTCTAAATAGTAATTTTTATCATCTATCCATATTATTCATTTTATTACTCAATGTCAAATAATTAGTTTCACTTCTAAAATAAATAAAAAGCTTGCATTTAATTAGGTACCGAACTATAATTCATTTTGCAATAAAGTTCGGTACCGAAACAAATTACAATTAATGAAATGAGGATATTTAAATATGAGTAAACTTACAGAAGACTTAATGAAACAACTGCGCTTTATCAGTGAAGCAGGCAATTTCTACATGGGACAAAAAAAACAGAAACTAACTGGACAACAACGAGTTCTGGCTATTCTAAAACTTGAAGATGGTTTAACTCAAAACTACTTGGCTGAGGTTTTGGATCTCCGTCCCAGTTCAATCGCTGAACTATTGAAAAAAATGGAAACTAATGGTGACATCACCCGGACCGAAGATGAAAAAGATAAACGAACTAAGCATGTTCATCTAACTGATAGCGGCCGTCAAAAGGCTGAGGATAATGCTTCACTTAAAAATGAAGATTATAGTGAAACTTTCTTTGCTGGATTGACTGAAGATGAAAAATCACAATTCAGTGTCTATCTTCAAAAAATCTCAGACGGCTGGGATGAGGATTTCAAAAATAATTCTGCTAAATTTGTCGACCCAACAGACAAATTCAAGGCCATGCTCAATATGCGTGATCAAATGATGAACATGCATGATGACATGACTGATGAAGAAATCAAAAACATGCGACATGAGATGCACAAAAATATGCGAAACATGCCATTCGATGGACGTTGTCGTCCTGATTTTAATGGCCGTCGACCTGAAGGATTTGGCCACGGACATCGACCTGACTTCCCTAACAATTTTTGGAATGGTAATAAATATTAATTTAGCGAGGATAATACAATGCACGATGGAGCAATGATGAGAGCTGAATTGCCAAAGCGTAACGGTACATTCAAATTTCGAGATTTTATGCGTTTAATCAATAGTGTTAACCCTAAAAAAGGATTATTTATTTTAGGGATGCTACTGAGTTTAGTAACTAGTGGTGCCAGTTTGATTGTGCCACAGCTTACCAAGGGGTTAGTTGATACAAGTGGTCTTTCAAAAATTGATGGGAAAATGTTGGCTGTTTTGATTCTAGCTTTCTTAATCCAATTGGGATTTGGAACGGTAGGAGGTTATATTTTACGTTATGTCGGTGAAAGCTCTGTTAAAACATTACGTGAAAAACTCTGGGCCCACCTTTTAAATCTACCAGTTGATTATTTCGATGATCACAAATCTGGTGAAACTAGTTCACGTCTAGTTAATGATACAAGTGTTATCAAGGATTTAATCACTTCGCAATTCCCCAATTTCATTACTGGTGCGATTCAACTTGTCGGTTCAATGATTATTCTTTTCTTCATGGATTGGCGTATGGCATCTTTAATGTTTGGAACAATTCCAATTTTTGTTCTAATCCTTTTACCAATTGGACGAATCATGTCAAAACTTGGACGAAAATTACAGGCTGCTACAGCTGACTTCAATGCTGATGCCAGTGAAAAACTATCCGAAGTCCGTTTGATTAAATCCAGCAATGGTGAATCATTTGAAAAGACTACCGGTGGCACTTTGATTGATAAAATCTTTAGAGTTGGTATCAAAGATGCTCGTGTTGAGGCCGTTCTTCAGCCAATCATGACAACAGCCATGTTGGGTATATTCGTCGGAATTTTAGGATATGGTGCGGTCAGAATTCAACAAGGTACGTTATCAAGTGGTTCCTTAGTTGCATTTCTACTATATTTATTCAATATCATCACTCCTGTAGCCAGTTTTGCGACATTCTTCTCACAAGTTCAAAAGGCTATGGGTTCGACTGAACGAATTCAAGAGATTCTGAATACTGAACCAGAAGTCGATACAACTGGAGCAGCTGTCGATGTTGAAGGGAAAACTATCACCGCAGCTCATTTGGACTTCAGTTATGATACTGGGGAACAAATTTTGCATAACGTTTCCTTCGAAGCTACTCCTAACACCGTTATCGCCTTTGCTGGCCCTTCTGGTGGTGGTAAATCAACAATTTTCTCACTACTAGAAAGATTTTATCAACCAGACGAAGGATCAATTTTAATCGGCAAACAAGATATTAAAAATATCGACCTTGCTAGTTGGCGTTCACAAATCGGTTATGTTTCCCAAGATAGTGCTGTCTTTGCCGGCAGTATCCGCGATAATTTACAATATGGCTTGGACAAACAATTAACTGATGACCAATTGTGGCATGGACTAGAGTTGGCTTACGCTGATGAATTCGTCTACAACTTCCCTGATAAACTCGATACCCAAATTGGTGAACGAGGTGTTAAACTATCTGGTGGTCAAAAACAAAGAATTGCCATTGCCAGAGCCTTTCTCCGCGATCCCAAGATTTTGATGTTGGACGAAGCTACTGCTAGTTTGGATTCTGAATCAGAGGAAAAAGTTCAACGTGCTTTAGATCAATTGATGGTTGGCAGAACCACTTTAGTTATCGCTCACAGATTGTCGACAATCGTTGACGCAGATCAAATTTACTTTATCGAAAATGGCTCTGTTACTGGACATGGAACACATCAAGAATTGATGAAAGATCATGCCTTGTATGCGGAATATGTTAAAGAACAAGTGGTAAATTAGAACTGGTTCATGATAAAAATACAAAAGACAAAGTAGGTAATTGGAATATATTCCAATTACCTACTTTTTTGTTCAAGTTTAAAAAATTGTTGGAACTAATCCACCATCTACTCGTAACGCTTCTCCAGAAAATGATGAAGCATCAGGACTAGCAACAAAAGCTGTGAATCGGCCAATTTCTTTGGGCCTAATCAAACGTTGAATTTGTGAACGAGAACGGTGATTCTTCATAAAGTCCTTCTCCCACATATCCTTAGGTAGTTCACTGTCCTGATACATATCATCGAGCATCTTCTGGACACCTTCAGTCAAAGTTGATCCGGGCATGATGGTATTGACTGTCACATGCGTAGCGACGGTTAGTTTAGACAAGCTCTTTGCTAATGAAAGGTTCATCGACTTGGTCATACTATATTGAGGCATTTCTCCAGACGGCATTATGGCCTCTTCACTAGCAATAAAGATTATGCGACCGAAATCTTGATCAAGCATTTTTGGCAAATAAAATTTAGCCAACGAATTGCCAGCCAATACGTTGACATGAAAGAATTTCTCCCAAGTTTCATCATCAATATCGTAATAATCCATTGGCTGAAAAATCCCCATATTATTAACTAAAATATCGACTTTCGATACTTGATCAAATAATTTCTGACGATCAGTTTCGTTTGCCAAATCTGCTGCAATTCCGGCTGGCTTTGTTTCGGGAAAATCACGCTTAATTTCATCTACGACCGTATCGACTTCTGGCTGTTTTCTTCCATTAATAATGACATTGGTTCCTTCACGCGCCATTTCAATTGCAATTGCTTTACCGATACCTTTAGTTGATCCGGTAATCAAAGCTACTTTATTTGTTAAATGAAGATCCATATACATACCTCCTAATTAGAAATCAAATTCATCTGGATTAGGACCAACACGTAAATCCTCGTTCATTGCGTTGATTTTATCCATTTCAGCTTGATCCAATGTAAAGTCAAAGACATCAGCATTACTTTGCATACGCGCTGGATGCACTGATTTAACGACGAGCAAAACATCCCTTTGAATATCCCAACGTAAAATTACTTGAGCAACTGACTTACCATATTTGTCGGCGATAGCTTGCAATGTTGCATCCTTCAAAATCTTACCTTGCATTAATGGTGACCAAGCTTGAATCTTGATGTCATGTTCTGCTACATAATTGCGAAGTTCAGATTGAATCAGTTTAGGATGTGACTCCACTTGATTCAAAACTGGTGTAACTGTAGCAAATTTAGCCAATTCCTCTAAATGGTGAATTTGAAAGTTGCTGACACCAATCGCTTTGATTTTACCTTCTTTATATAATTGTTCCAATGCCAAATATGAATCCTTGAAAGAATCATCACCAGGCCAGTGAATCAAATATAAATCTAGATAATCAAGTCCCAGTTTTTTTAGACTGTCATTGGCGGCGGCAATAGTTTCATCATAAGTTAAATGATTATTCCAAACCTTGGATGTGATAAATAAATCCTCACGTTGTAAATTATTTTCCTTTAAACCTCGACTAATACCTTCGCCTGTACCCTCTTCGTTACCATATACTTGAGCTGTATCAATCAAACGGTAACCTTGTTTGATGCCATTAGCTACAACATCGGCTGTTTCCTCATTAGGAATTTGGAAGACACCTAAACCAAGTCCAGGAATGGACGTACCATTGTTCAATTTAATGCGATCATTTAATGAAGTAATCATGTTTTTCTCCTTGTTGTTGAATTCGTATTATTAATATAAACCGAATTGCATAACTTGGATAGTATGCACTTTTTTGTTATATAGGTACTTTGATGTGCCTATAAAGTATCTTTCATCATATTAAAGTACTCACGATTAAACTTTACTGGGAACGGAACAACGGTTGCTTCATTTATCCGTACAAAATCAACGTCAAACATCTCTGACAATGATTTATTGAATTCTTATGAGAATCTAAAACCCTTATTCCTAATTTCTCTGATTGGATATCCCTTCTCATATGTCTGCTTAATACTTTCGGTTCCCTCAGCAACAGAATAAAACTCATGATTAACTGGAACTCTAATTCCTCTCGCATAAATTTTATTATCGATTCCTGGAATACTTTTAAAAAAGTGATTCCAGTACAGCGGTGAATAGTCCGCTTTAAATTCTTTACCCTTATGATTGCTGAAAGCTATATACGAACTATCTATTTCAAGTAAGAACTCTGTATATGCTTTACCAATTTTTTTCTTCCCAGTAATATTACATTTACCTAATAATTGGCAATACTCACCCAAACTTATATTTTCCATATCGATTTCATTCAAAAGCTGCTTAACAGTTTTCAAGTGATCATTGCACTTATATTCCACGTACTTATTTTCAAATAATTTTAAATCATTAATAATCTGACAAACATTCACCTTTCGCTTTCTATCGGCAAGCTCCAATCTTTTACTAGCACGTTTCATCCTAGGCAATTCATAAATTCCAATATTTAGAATAACATTTGGATTTTTAACATCATCATAAAAGACACATTCCACCGTTCCTTTATTTTTATTTTCAATTCCCAAATCTGCTAAATTATGAACAAGAACTGATTCTTCATTAAAAAAATCTTCTGATTTTTCTATATCAAAATCAATCTTGCCATCGACATCAAATCGGGAAGTTACAACGTATTTATTATGGAATGTCACAAATCTATATTTCGAATTTATTTTTGCTTTAGGAATAACATCAAAATCAATTCTATTTTTTCCAATACTATCTTTCACCATCAGTTCCTGTAAGATTTTCAAAAATATTGTATTCCTAATTAAATCAGTCTTCTCTTTTATTTCCAGATTATCCTCAGTTATATTTTGTACTATCACATTCTTTGAAGAAGATTGATATGGATCATCTAAATTTTCTTTCAAATAATAATCTCTATTCTTAATTATCGAAATATTTATTCCTGATTTCAGATTTTCACTTTTTTGAACACCTAAACTTGGAAATTCCTGCTTTAACAATACACTAAGTATTTCTACAAACTGTATCGATTTATCTTCATTTATATAATCAACAATATTAATTTCTTTGTTAGAAAAATACTTGATTGCATTTTTTAAAAATGACTGTTTATTTGAAGATAATCGATAAACAATCTCTTCATTCTCCGGCATTTCATTTAAAAAGAATTTAACATAGTTCCTCATATCTTCATTAAAATCATCCAATATTGTATATAAAGAGCCAACCTTAGATTTTTTATATTCTTCAAAATTTTTAAGTGATAAAAAAGTTATTGAATTTTTCTTACTATTTTTTCCACCCTTAACCCAGCAATTACTTGTATCATCAATTGAATTGTAAATTCTCGTTGGAACTAATGAGTTATCATCCCAAAAATATTTAACACCACGCTCATTAATCCGTTTCTTAAACGATTGAACCGTCATATTCAAACCTTTGTAATACTTAAACTTCAATACATATCTATTATAAGGATTCTTATTTTCACCAACGGGATAAAAGAAATCACCGTAAATGCATGATGTACTTTCACTAATTCTTGTTTGAGGAAGAATTTTAGAACCATATAGGTTTAAGAATAAATTAACTAAACTTGAAGGATGTTCTCTCAAATCATTAATATCACTAACACTCACTTGGTAATCATTAATTTGTAAATTTTGCAGATATTCTAAGCTGGTTTCATCTTTAAGTGCAATCAAAAATACTGAATAATATTGATCTGCAATTGTACATTTTTTAATATCATGCAACTTTTCATACGGAAAATTTATATATTTTTTTGAGTCATTTTTAACATCAGATTCATCTGGCTCCAATCTTTTAAATTCAAAGATATCAAAGTTAGATCGTATCTTTTGATTGTCTGTAACGAAGTCAATGGTATTAACTAATTTGGGCAATTTCTTTTGCGATTCTTCGAATATTTCCATCGTTCAAAACACCTTCCTTATTCATTAAACTCTGTACAATTACGATTCGTTCATCATTAGTTTCATAAGGATGATAATTTCTATCTTCAATTAAATTAATAATAAATGCTTTCTTTCCCTTAACCTCGTCTAATTTCTTTGATATGCACTTTATTTCTTGTTTAAAGTCCTTATCAAAATTTTTCCAGTTTTTAAAATCAACTACTATTTGTCCATCCATAAACTCATAATCAAATTTTTCAAACAATCCCTCTTTAGAAAATCGTTTTAACTTAATATTCAGTCGATCTTCTAGTATCGCAATTCCAGCTTTTTCCGCAACTATTGCCTTATAAATAAATTGGAAAAGGTAGGGGCACATTATTTTGCCATTTGTCTTGAACTCTGTTGGCCAACCGTTATCTATAAAATACTTATGTACTATTGGGTTTCTCATAAAATTCGGTAATGTTGAAGTTCTCTCAGATATTTCCTTCAACGGTTCTTGAACTATATTTTTTTTGAAATAATAATTAGGGGTCTTTTCATTACCGACCCAATAAGCCGGACCGTCCTTTGTAAAATAATAATCACTATAACTATTACGTTTTCTTTCATCCAAAACTGGATGTTTTAAAACAAACTCTCTCAGATCATCATAGACTTGTTCAGCATCACGATTTTCAGTTTGATTGAAATCATTTAGGATGCGGTAAACAAATAGCTCACAATCATCATTTCTATTTCTAGCACTATTTTGACGATTTTTATCATTCACCGATTGGGATATTGATGATTTTTTCTTCAATAATTCAAAAATACCAACCATTTCTTTTGTTAATAACCCATCTTGTTGCATGTTCTTTAAGTCGTCATATGGAAGTTTGTTTAATAAGTTTTCAGAAATCAGAATACATATTTCATTCTTGTTAAATGTCCGGTTTAATCGTCCAACAGCTTGAATAACAGTTGTTAATATTTTTCTACGACTTGAGTCTTTGGTTATCAACTTAAAGTTATCGTGAGTTTCCTCATCCGACATTCTTTGTAATCCCCTAGTTATTAATTCATCTTTTTCTTTAACACTTATCTCATATGAGTTAAATAAATATTCAATTTGAAATAGGCAATTCAACAAATTCCTTACATCAAAATTAGAATCCGCTAGATTCTCGGTGACATAAGTTATCTCTCCTAGAAACAAACCATCAAAATCTTTTTTTGAATAACGTTGATCTGACGTAGAAAATGTCTGCGTACTAATACACTTTAATTTTTCAGAACTATACGGAGTATATTGTAAGTTTTGACCATCTCCCATAGTTTGGTATGTGCTTATTACAAAAACTCTTTTACCAGTATGTAGTTGATGTTTTATATTTTCCTTAGTTTCTGCAAAATTTTTACCTTGTAAATTAATCATAATTGCATCATCAGAATTTTCCTCGTTAAAGTAATCAAAAACATCCTTCAAAAGATTCAAATCTAATTTTTTGTCATTCTCTTTAGCGGATTTGTTATTTAAACACAAGAAGGATTCTAAATTATTATTTTCAAAAAAAATTGCTATTGCCTGAATAATTTCTAAATATCTTTTTATAAGGTAATCATTTGTGGTTCGACTTTGAATGCCATTTCCAATGTAAATTATTTTGTCTTTCGACAAATTCTCTCCAACTATTTTCTTTAAAATTTCATTTAATTCCCCTGGCCTTGAATGATCACCTTGATCCATATATTTACTTATTTCCTCGGTTGAATATGAACTAATATTTATATTTTGATTTGAATATTCCTCATCTTGTTTCTTTAATTCATTCAAAGTCTCCTCTGAAATCAATTTATCTTCAACTGCATTAAAAAAGTTTTCACCCAAGAATCTCTTTAAATAATCTAAATCATAATTAGAAAGATTACTTTTTATTCCTGCCGTTGCGGATAATCCTACTATATGTGCCTTTTTTGCTAAGTAGAGCATTATTTTCTCCGGTGTATCCCAAATAGTATATGTATTAAAAACAGTACTAAGGTTATGATTAATCCCATTTTCCAAAAAGGTCAATTGTAATCCATAATCATAAAACGAATTTGTTTTATATTTAAATACTTTCGCAGGCAATGTTTTACTTGCATATAGCGTCTCATTTAGAATAATTTCGGATTGTTTCTTATCCATTTTATAAATATGAGTAATAGTTGATAGAGCATTATTATAATCTATCTTAATATCAAGGTTACTGTGGACAATTGCTTGATTCTCCATATACTTTCGAGCAAAATTGTTAAAATAATAACCTAGTTCTCTATAAAAACCATTTATTTCAAAGAGCGCACCTAAAACGCTAATATTGTCGTCATTTTTCTCTTTCTTATCAACAATTTTCATAGAAACTTCTGGATTGTTTGAATTATAAGAACTATACAACCTTTTTTTTGAATCACCTTTTAAAAAGGTATTCAATTTTCCATCGAAAAACATTAACTCATGACCCGAATTAATCTCGTCAAGATACCAATTGGTATTGGTATAATATTTATTTTGGATTTTAGTATATTTAAGTTTTATTTCCTCAAATTTTTTAATCATTTTAGGATTTTGTAACTTTTTCAAATCCGCGGAAATTTTGCAATCAAATACCTGTTGAAACCCTTGAAAATCCTTAAAAACATCTCCCACACTTTTAATAGCTTGATCTTCTATTTTATTCAAAATCACATGCTTAGTTTGATCAAACTCATCAATAATAATCAATGAGTTATCAATTATTCCTTTAGCAGTTAAAAATTGCTGGGCCCCTCCAACTACCGTATTATAAGAAGTAAGAAATTTAGATGTGTTCATCATTAATATTTGATAATCTTCTATAAAAATAGTTGGATAAACAGTTGAAATCCATTTAAATCGTTTATCCTCTCTAACAGCCTTCAACATACATTCTTTGATAGATAATTGAGAATTGGTATTTTCAAGCTGTCCAATTGCAAAACTTCGTAATTTAATATATATTTCATGACTAAATTCTTTTTCCAGCCCTTTACCAGAACCCAATCCATTCTCAATGTAACTTTTTGCAACTTCTTTCAAATCATCGTTTTTATTATTTTGAGAATGAATTTTATACGTATCAATTTGTTCGATTAATTTTTGATAAACATCTGATTTAAACATGGAAGGAATGTTAGCATGTGGTAAATTCTCCACAATAGAATCAAAATTAGATTTAACAATCAAAACTTTATTTTTCCAATCCGAATCTGCTAATCCATGCCTATTAAAAGCGGTCTTCAACTCTTTTATCGGAAGGTTATTATTTCTATTAGTGATATAAATTATTCGATTATATTTTGAATCATTCGACTCGCTAATAAAATCCATAGCTGTGTAGGTTTTCGAAGATCCTGTCCGTAAGGGAACAATGGTTAACCCTTCAATCTGATTATCTACGATATTTCTAAAATCCTTAATATTCATTTACTTCTTTGCTCCTATTACTCTAATATGATCTTTTTAGGATATTAAAAAAATCACATTTTTCCTACTAATAAGGGTGCAATACAACAAAAACGAATATAAGGACGAATCAATTTTTTGTTTTTTTATTTTTAACAAGTTTAAAATTTATCCGAAATAAACAAAGAGACATCCATCTAAACATACACAGGTGGCTGCCTCCTATTTATAATTTCATATTTTGTTATAACGCATTAATCCTCATAGTATTATTGATATTAAGAACATATTCCTTCAAATTCTTCTGAACATCCCCACCGTCTGCAATAATTTTAACCACAGCATTCTCGCTAAGGATTCCATCAACCAAACCAGCAACTTTTTCAACTTGTTCTGTAGCAGTAACTATCGGAACATCACTAACTGCTCTAATTTGTTGAACTGTCACTTGTAACTGTTGTGTAGCCAGCTCATCACTCACGCCAGCTGCTCCAAAGATTGAAATCACATAGATAAATCCAGTTGCAGCTTGAGCTAATTTTTCAGTTCTCCCAGCTGATGTTGGTGCGACTGTTGGAACTAAATCAATTCCATATTTATCAGCAAATGGCTTCAATTCAGCTTGCTCTTCAATTGGAGCATCAGGAATAATCAAGCCAGCAACATTTAACTCCTGACACTTCTGACAAAATTTATCATATCCATATTTGAATGGAATATTTAAATACGTGTCAAAGATAATTGGAACATCACTAGTCTGACGAACTTTTTCAACGATTTCAAAAACAATATTTCTATTTACTCCGGCCGCAAAAGCACGTAAATCAGCTTTTTGAATCACTGGCCCATCAGCTACTGGATCTGAGAACGGCACCCCTAATTCAATAATGTCGGCTCCATTTTCAGCCAATGTCAAAATACTTTGAACGGTAGTCTCAATGTCTGGATCATCGGCAACTACAAATGGAATAAACACCTTTTTATCTGCAAATATTTCTTTTAAATTAGTCATTGATATCTACCCCTCTATACTTAGCAATTGATGCAACATCCTTATCACCACGACCAGACACTGTACAAATAATAATCTGGTCCTTACTCATCGTTGGGGCTAACTTCATCACATAAGCAATAGCATGACAACTCTCAATAGCGGCGATGATTCCTTCTGTTTTGGCGATATATTCAAAAGCATCGACTGCTTCATCGTCAGTAATACCAACATATTTAGCACGTTTTAATTCAGCTAGGCGTGCATGTTCTGGTCCAACGCCCGGATAATCCAAACCGGCAGAAATCGAATAAACTTGATCAATTTGACCGTCCGAGTTTTGGAGGAATAGTGATTTCATACCATGAAAAATTCCAACTGTACCACGTTCCATGGTTGCTGCAGTTTGGTCGGTATCAACACCTTTACCAGCAGCTTCAACACCAATCAATTCAACATCTTTGTCATCAATATATTTGGCAAAGCTACCAATTGCATTACTACCGCCACCAACACATGCTACGACGGTATCTGGCAAGCGACCTTCAGCCTTCAAAATTTGAGCTTTGGATTCTTTACTGATAACACTTTGAAAATCATGCACCATCTCAGGAAATGGGTATGGACCAACCGCTGACCCTAACACGTAAAAAGTATCATCAATTCTCGAAGCCCAATTTTGTAAAGCAGCGTTAACGGCATCCTTTAGGACCATTGAACCACTCGTTACTGGATGAACCTTTGCACCTAGTAATTCCATACGATAAACGTTAAGTTTTTGTCGATCAGTATCAATCTTTCCCATGAAGATTTCGCATTCCATTCCGAAAAGAGCAGCAATCGTAGCTGTTGCAACACCGTGTTGACCCGCTCCAGTTTCAGCAATCAACCGTGTCTTACCCATTCTTTTAGCAATTAAAGCTTGTCCAATAACGTTATTGATTTTGTGTGCACCAGTATGATTCAAATCTTCACGTTTGAGATAAATTTTGGCTCCACCGAGATCTTTAGTCATCTTGTCTGCGTAATATAAAAGTGATGGGCGATTAGCATAATTATTTAATAAATCGTGCAATTCCTTGAGAAAATCCGGATCATCCTTATATTTGTTATAGGCATCCGCAACATTATTTAGTTCATTCATCAAACCTTCGGGAATATATTGACCACCAAATTCACCATAGTGACTGGCATCTTGAGTTTCTTTTTGCATTTCTTTCATGAGTAGTTCCTCCAAATTAATTTAAATTATGTTTTAATCAATTTGAAGTTTGCCATCGTTTACAATTCGTCATTATGCTACCTCCTGAGAATAAAAAAAATCCGCCCATAAACTTATACAGTTTAAGGACGGATTTTCCGCGGTGCCACCTTGTTTTAATGAATTGATAGTCTGAGAGTATCACAAAAATACTCACCATCTATCACCCATTACTCTTAGCGAGGGACCAACATCCCTCCGACAACTTACGTATGCCTAACGTTCTCTCGTACTCATTACTTTTCGGAGAGACCCTCGATGGTCCATTTAACTATCTGCGTTCGATTGCCATTCTCAGCACCGGCAACTCTCTTTGCGTGCACGATAATCTTGACTTCCATCTCATCGGTTTATGGACGAATTGATTTGTTGTTTAAGAGATTAAAGCTTAATTGAATATTTGTCAATAGCTTTATTTGATTTTTTTAATTTCATTAGAAAATCCGCCATTTGATTATTCGAAATATATATCCCATTTTGACAATTAACTAAAGGTTGAAAGTTTAATTAAGTATGACGTTTCCAGAGCTTCTAACTTTAATCTTTCGTATTCAAATATTTCTTGGCTAATTTCTCGGTTGTATCATCAAATGCCACAAAATAAATTCTTGCATCCAAATCGAATTTCATAATGGTATCAATTGCCACAATAATTGCTTCTGCCAATGGATAACCATATATCCCGGTACTGAGAAATGGCAATGCTATTGAATTTACCTCTAACTGCTGGGCAATTCTCATTGAGCTAGCATATGCATCGATCAACTGTTGCTTTTCTCCATGATCACCATCGTTATAACGGGGACCAACTGCATGAATTACACAATCCGCATTTAAATCGTATGCCTGAGTATAAACTGCTGTACCGGTTGGTGTACCGCCAAATTTCAACATATCACGTCCGAGACTTGGACCAGCCTTGCGATTTAGTGCCCCATCAACTCCACCACCTGGTACTAATGCACTATTAGCAGCATTGACGATTGCATCTACATGAATTGGCAAATATGAAATATCTCCTTTAATAATTGAAATTTTCTCCATAACGATTACTTCTTTCATTACAAAACATATTTTTCGATAGCCTTAGAAACACCATTTTTATTATTGGATTCCGTTACCACGTTAGCATACTTTTTAACTTCAGCTGGAGCATTTTGCATTGCCACTCCTAACCCAGCAAGCTTCAGCATCGGCACATCATTGAAGTTATCACCCAATGCCATGGTTTTATCAAGTGATAAGTCATAAACTTTAGTCAGTTCTCGCAAGGCCTGCTCTTTGGAAACATGACTGTTTGTAATTTCAAGGTAGTTTGGTTTAGAAAGATAGAATGAACTATTCCTAAATCCACCGTTACGCAAGTGTTGCATAGCTTGACCAATTGTTTCAGGATCACCTATCAACAAAAGCTTATGTATTGGGATTTTATGTTCTGAAATCAGTCGTTCGATGTCCGTTACAATAGGTTCCAATTTAGTGATTTTTGATTCAATTTTGACCCACTTGTCGACCTTTTCGACATACCATTCTGAACCCGAGTAGAGATTTACTGAGATACCCGGATATTGTGTTTGTATGACTTCGTTAATCTTCTTAACCTCTTTGACATCGAGTTCATGGTTCAAGATAGTTGTAAAGTCTACTTTACCAATATCTTTAACGACCAAAGCGCCGTTATAACACGCAATCGGATTGTCCAAAACATCAAGTTCTTTAGCTATTGGTAGCATTCCTTCTGGTGAACGAGCTGATGCTAGAACGAAAGGAACACCTTTTTGATGAAGTCTCTCTACAACCTGTTTAAGACCAGTATCGACTACATTTTCATCATTCAAAATTGTTCCATCAATATCACTCAAGATTAACTTAATATCCATCATCATAGTACCTCCTCAATATTTAACAGTTATTGCTGCCATTACTTCGGCACTTGGTTTAATATCAGTAATCAAATAATCAAAATCGACTAATTCGCCAATTGAATAAGTCGACTTCTTAGTGAATTTAACATTCTCAGCCAATAAAATTTTTACTTTTGCGTTTTTCATAATTAATTGTTTTATATAAGCATCTTCTTGATCCTCAAAACTAACTTGACCATCCTTCAACCCGGCTGCACCAATAAACGCCACATCAAAATTGATATGTTTCAGAATTTCAGCCTCATTCAATGAATAAAAGAAACGATTCTTGGGAAAGAACTCTCCTCCTAAGGCATGCAAATTAATCTCAGGATTTCCGCTCAACATAATGGCATTATCCAGTGAATGTGTATAAATCGTTACTTTCTTATCGACGATTTGAGCCAATTTCAGGATTGTTGTCGACACATCAAAGAAATATGTACCTTGAACTTGAATAAACATTTGTGCTAACTCAGCAATATGTTTCTTTGCATCACTGAATTCATCCAATCGATCATTAAATGAAACTATCTCATCATTGGACGACAACTGCATGATTCCACCGTGAACTCGCTTGACCTTACCTGCTTGTGATAACTTGGCAAAATCTCGTCTCACCGTATCGCGGGAAACTTGAAAATGTTCAATCATCTGTTCAGTTGTTAGGACATTGCCGACACGTAATAACTTTAAAATTTCTTCTAAACGTTGTTCTTGATACATATTTCCACCTCCAATAAGTATTTTAACACATTTATATGCTTTCATAAGTATATGTAAGTATTTATAAGCTTACAAACTTAAAATATTGGCTTTCATTCGGACTAAATACCACCTTATGATAAAATTAATATGATTATTTCAGGGGGAAATATAATTTGTCATAGTGAGGTGATTTTATGAATGAAATTTCTCCGTACATTAATGAAATGCAGCAAATTTCCATTTACCTGGGACTAGCTACAGTCGTTATATTCGGACTATTCCTATATTTTTGGCTCAAAGAGCCACGCAGACTGATCCATGGGATAACTTTTACTATCTTCTTCATTACTTTCTTAGGAGAGCTAGCAGTGCTTATTTTTAGCACAGGCAATCAAGAATTCATCGTTGTCATGGGTGTCCTATTCGTACTTATCTTGGGTATCATTGCCCTAGTAATGCTGTTCATGTGGGCATTATTATTATGGAATGCAATCGTTGTTTGGAAACGTGAAAGCCATACACTTTCAAATATGCTGACATTATTTCTAGCAATCTTTCTAATCGTACTGTGGTTCGCTAATACTGTTTTAGCCAGCCATTCAAGATTTTTGCCAGATTGGTTCAACACTTTAATTTCCGGTCTACCAGTAATTGGACTGTACATATTACTTTGTTCCTATAACTTTTTGGTCAGTGTATTCTTGTATCAATTCTTACCACGGCGTTATAAGGCCAACTACTTAATCGTCCTAGGTGCCGGCTTAATTGGCGGTGACACCGTTTCAAAACTATTAGGTAATCGAATAGATGCCGCAATGAAATTTGCTAATAAGCAGATCAGAAAGGGTCGTCCAGCACCAAAAATTGTTTTCTCAGGTGGACAAGGACCTGACGAAAAACTATCGGAAGCTAGAGCCATGGCTGATTATGCAATTGCTCATGGTTGGCAAGAAGAATTAATCATCTTAGAGGATAAATCCCGTAATACATTGCAGAACATGCAATTTTCTAATAGTATTATTCAAAACGATTACGGCGCTGACAATGCTTATATCAAATTCTTCAGTAATAACTACCATATCTTCCGAGCCGGTCTATATGCCAAGATGGCAGGTCTTGCAGCTAATGGTGTCGGTGCACCAACAAGATTTTATTTCTTGCCTAATGCCTTGATCCGTGAATTTGCTGCTGTTTTCTTAATGAATAAGAAACGTCATTTGATAGTCATCGGTTTAATTGGTATTGGTATCTTAATAATGATGGCAGCCACTATTTATGTAGACATAAAGACAAAATAAAAAATCGTAGAAAATTTCTACGATTTTTTATTTGTTATCCTTGTGGAAAACTTTTTCCATAATCACCATTGTATAACCCGGTACCGGAACTTCTCGATCCATAGGCAGAAATTTATTCTTCAATAGAAATTGTTGGCTCTGCTCATTTCCCTTTGGAAAAGCTAATTCAATTCGTTCGATGCCATTTTTATCCAAAGAATTTTCCAAATCAGTAAAAATATTAGAACCGATTCCTTTTTTCTGACATTTAGCATCAACCATGAAAAAGCCGACCCAAGCGTCTTTAGGAGCTGGATAACCCGTTATTAAGTCCAAAATGGCAATTAATTTATCTTCATCATAGTAACCTAAATAGTATTTATCATCCAAATTCTTATCAGCTGGAACGATCTTCATATCTTCCAAAATACTGTGACGTGTTGGAGCTGGTGGACAGAAATTAAAAAAATTAAGATTACTTTGAACCAATTGCAATGCATGATCGGCATCAAGTGGTGTTAGTTTTTTTACTTGATAACTTGTGGATAACTTATTGATATCTAACATTTTTGAATGCTCCCTCTTATACTTTTATATTCTCTAACGTGCGGTGCTAGTTAAATATGCCGTCTCCAGAGCTGGGGAATATTCACAAGCTGTGCGGAACGGTTCGAGCCTGGGAAACGGTCTCGAGCCTCGGTTTGAAGCCTTGACATAGTTCGTCAAGGCTCCAAACACGCCCGGTGTTGTAATGGCTAAAGCCATAACAACACTTCCACGGCACACAAATATTTTCCAGCTCTTCCGACTAATTAATCGTTATTAATTGAATGTAAAAATATTCAATTTCTTTTATATCTGGACTATTCTACATTCTAAAATACAATTGATACGAATACTTGCAGTTAATTATCGACTAGCACCATGCGTACTCTCTAATATTAACATGTAAGATTTGATAAGCGTCATTCTTCAGTGACCCCCAAAGCCAAACAAAAAAAACATCCCTCACACTGAGAGATGTTTTCGTATCCAAAACTGAAAATAGAAATATTAACGTTTTGAGAATTGTGAAGCCTTACGAGCTTTCTTAAGACCTGGTTTCTTACGTTCCTTCATACGAGGGTCACGTGTTAAAAAGCCGGCTGACTTGAGTGATGGTCTGAAATCAGGATCAACGTCAAGTAGTGCTCTAGCGATACCATGTCTGATTGCTCCAGCTTGTCCTGAGAAGCCTCCACCATTAACGTTAGCAATAACGTCATAGCTATCTGCTGTTTCAGTAACATCTAAAGGTTGTTTCATATCAGCAATCAAATTGTCAAAAGGAATGTAATCTTTGACATCACGTTTGTTGATAGTAATCTTTCCGTTTCCGGGTACTAGGCGTACACGAGCAACTGAGTCCTTGCGACGACCTGTTCCGGCGTATGATACTTGTGCCAAATTCTTTTCCTCCTTAAATTAGTTTGTTGATATCCAACATCTCTGGATTTTGTGCTTGGTGGCTGTGATCTGAACCTGCATATACATGCAACTTCTTGATTTCCATACGACCAAGACTGTTCTTAGGCAACATGCCACGAATTGAATCTTCAACGAAGCGCTCTGGCTTTGTAGCTCTCTTTTCGCCGGCACTAATACTCTTCAACCCACCTGGGTGATCTGAGTGAGAATAATAAATCTTATTCTTAGCCTTTTTACCTGTTAATCTAACTTTATCTGCATTGATGATAATAACATTATCACCAGTATCAACGTTAGGTGTGTAAGTTGGTTTGTTTTTACCTCTAAGAATAGAAGCAACAACTGATGAAAGTCTACCTAAGACAACATCTTCACCGTCAATTACATACCATTTACGTTCAACTTCACTTGCTTTTGCTAATGGTGTTGTACGCACTTTAATTTCCTCCAGTTTCTACGTCTTTTTGACACTCAATAAGTTTCCGGGGCCTATCGTGGGGCAAACAATACCAGTTACAATAATACTGTGATTTCGACTCTAAGTCAATATTTATCCACAGATTATTCATAAAAAACTTCTTTTAAATATAGACCACTCGCTGGGGCTGTACCACGTGCTTCTTGGCGGTTCTTCACTTGAAACAACCTCAAGAAATCGTGTTCATCCCTGCGCCCATTACCAATCTCTAACAGAGTAGCAACTAAGATTCTAACCATATTATATAGGAAGCCATTGCCTGTAAATTCGAAAACTAATTCGTCATTGTTCCTATTATACACACATGTAGCAGAATAGATAGTCCTAACTTTATTTTCTATCACTCCACCAGATGCAGCAAAACTTGTGAAATCGTGTTCACCCTCAAGATCTTTTAAGGCTGTTTGAATTTTATCCACAGCCAAATTATAAGGATAATGCCCTGTGTAAAACCTTTTGAACGGATCCGTATAGTGTCCACAATCAACTCGATATTGATAAGTTTTTCTCTTAACGCCAAAACGAGCGTGAAAATTTTTATCCACAATTGTTGCCTTTTTTACTAAAACATCTAGCGGCATGAGTGAGTTAAGAGCTCGAAGCATATTTTCCGCTGGTATCTCACCTGGATAATCAAAGTGGATAACCTGTCCAAAGGCGTGAACACCGGCATCAGTTCTACCAGAACCAACAATATCAATGTGTTGTCCCTTAGTCATCTTAGTCAAGGCTTTCTCCATGACACCTTGAACCGTTCGTAATTCATTTTGACGCTGAAAGCCATGAAACTTTGTACCATCATAAGAAATAGTTAATTTGTATCTTGTCATAAATTAATAACTCCGTAAAAATAATAGAATGCCTGTTACTGCTGCCATAAAGATAACCATGATATTGTCTCGTCTATCCCAGCTCAAGACACGATACTTGCTTCGTCCTTCACCATCTTTATAACCACGTGACTCCATCGCAATAGCCAAATCATAGGCAATAGAAAAACTGCTGACAAAAAGTGGAATCAGAATTGGTACAAATGATTTGATACGTTTGATCAACCCACCCTCACCAAAATCAACACCACGAGCACGTTGTGCATCCATGATCTTAGTTGTTTCATCAACTAGTAATGGCACGAATCGCAATGCAATCGACAACATTAAAGCAACTTGAGTCACCGGAAATTTAATTTTTTTCAATGGCTTGAGAATGCTCTCGATCGAATCGGAAATCTCAATTGGTGTCGTCGTCAATGTCAATAATGTCGAAATAAAAATAATTAATATAAATCTGATAAAAATGTAACCCGCAATAACTAAACCTTCTTTAGAAAACGTGAAGATTCCCCAATGCCACAGCGGATTTGCACTTGGCGTGAATAAGAGCTGTAGCGCGACTGTAAATAGAATCAGCCAAAACACTGGTTTCAGTCCCTTTAAAAAGAAGCCAAAATTAATTTTTGAAAGAAAGACCGCAAAGATAACAAATGCCAGTAAGAAAGCGTATGAAGCCACATTATTAGCTAGAAAAACTATCCCCACAAAATAAAACGTTAATAAGAATTTACCACGTGGATCTAAGCGATAAACTAGTGAATCCCCCGGTAAATATCTCCCCAAAATAATTTTATCCATTACTTAATCACCATTTAACTGTTGTTCAATCTCAGTTCCTAACTCATTAATTGTAATTGGTAGCTTCTCAAATGAGAAACCTTTTTCAGTTAATTCTTTCGCAAAAGCAGCACTTTTTGGCAAAGTCAGCAAATCCTCTTTCAATAACTCCTGGTTGTTGAAAACTTCTTGAGGAATTCCTTGTGCAATAAGTTTTCCACGGTGGATAACTGCCATTTCTTCAGCATAATTAGCCACGTCATCCATATTATGAGTAATCAAGATTATTGTCTTGCCATCTTGCTGCAAGCTCTTAAATAGATCCATAATCTCCTGACGACCAACTGGATCAAGCCCCGCTGTCGGTTCATCCAAAATAATTGTCTCTGGATCACTAGCTAAAACACCAGCGATAGCCACACGACGCATCTGTCCCCCTGATAGGTCAAAAGGTGACTGTTCTAACAATGATTCATCTAGCCCCACTAGTTTAATCATCTTATGAGCTGATTCCCTAGCATCATCAGCACTAGCGCCAAAATTCATTGGTCCAAACATAATATCTTTTTCCACAGTATCTTCAAATAATTGACTCTCTGGAAATTGGAAAACCATGCCCACTTGCTTACGTAAAGGTTTGAGATTCTTATTATTAGTCTCTGGTGTAATCACTCTATCACCAACTGTTATCGTTCCAGACGTCGGTTTTAACAAGGCATTGATGTGTCGAACCAGTGTTGATTTTCCACTACCGGTTTGTCCGACAATGGCGGTAAATTTCTTATCTTGGATCTTGAACGAAACATCATCTAAACCCAGATTAGCCGTCGGACTATTTGGGTTATATGAATGTGTTACATGTTCGAATGTAATTTCCATAATTGTTCCTTTAGCTCCTCTTCGTTTAAATAGCCGTCAGGCAATTTAATTGTATCCCTTAGCGTTGATACCAATTCACTCGTAAACGGCTCCTCAAGACCAAATTTCTGCAAATCAGCCCCTAAATCATAGATTTCTTCAGGTTTACCATCACTGACGATTTGACCATCATTCAAAACTACGATTCTTTGCGACAATTCGGTCTCTTCAATGTCATGCGTAATTGAAATAATTGTTAGGTCTTGTTGACTGCGCAGTTGTTGAACAAGATTCAAAACGGTTTTACGCCCATCTGGATCCAACATACTAGTCGATTCGTCCATAATAACAATCTGTGGTTTTGTCGCCAAAACACCGGCAATAGCCACACGTTGCTTTTGACCACCTGATAATGACTGTGGATCACGTTCCTTAAAGTCTGCCATCTTGACCAAGATTAGTGCCTCATCAACTGCTTTGACCATCTCTTCACGTGGCATACCCTGGTTTTCCAAACCAAATGCTACATCGTCCTCAACTGTTGCCCCAACAAACTGATGATCAGGATTCTGAAAGATGATGCCAATCTTAGTCCGCGCTTCCCAAATGTTTTCTTCATTAATTATCTGTCCAGCAACTTCAATCGTTCCGGAATCTGCCTCAATCAAACCATCGATTAATTTTGTCAACGTTGACTTTCCACTACCGTTCTTTCCCACAATCGATAGCCATTCATTTTTATAAATGTCGAGCGATAAATTCTTGATAGCTGAACGTTTTGCTTCTGGATACGTATAATTTAAGTCTTTAATTGAAATGATTTTTTCCAAAAGTGTCTCCCCTGAAGATGTGTTGTTTATATATTAACGTTTAGTGCTAGTTAAATATTCCGTCTACAGATCTGGAAATATTCACTAGCTTGTCAAAGTACGGTCTCGAACCTCAGAACACAAATACTTCCCCGTCCTCTGACTAATTTATTTTCTTTAGTACAAATTATCTCATGAATGTTTAGATTAACATTAAACAATTCGTAATAGTTACTATTACTAATAATTATTATATCCGATTTGACTTCTTCAATCCTCAAAACACTTTATATCAAATGAAATAAGCATTACTTAATCGAAAGTGCCTAGAAATAATTATGGCAGTGAATACTTTTCAAATCTGGAGACGAGATTACTAATAATACTAGCTATATAATACCAAATTTGGGCAAAAAAAAATCATTCGATAAATTAGTGTCTCTTTTTACAGAGATCTCAGAGATAGACTTAGCCGTAAACACGACCATCATCTTAACACTCACTAATTCATCAGAATGACTGATTTTTTAATTATTAATAAACAATTATTATTAAACTAATTCAATAATAACCATTGGAGCTGCATCTCCACGGCGTGGAGTTGTCTTCAAAATACGTGTGTATCCACCATTACGTTCTTTGTAACGAGGTGCAATATCACTAAAAAGTTTTTGAAGAGCTGATTGAACAACAACTGCGTCATCATCTTCTGTAATGTTAGCAACTTCGTTTCTAACATAAGCAGCAGCTTGGCGACGAGCATGCAAATCTCCGCGTTTACCTAAGGTTATCATTTTTTCAGTTGTACGACTGATCTCTTTTGCGCGAGTTTCAGTTGTTACAATATGTTCGTTAATGATTAAATCAGTAGTTAAATCGCGTAACATTGCTTTTCTTTGTGAACTGTTACGTCCTAATTTGCGGTAGCCCATGTCTATACCTCCTGTTTGAATTTGATATTATTAGTCTTCTTGCTTCAATGATAATCCAAGATCAGCAAGCTTTTCCTTAACCTCAACAAGTGATTTACGTCCTAAATTACGAACACGCATCATATCTGCTTCGGATTTTTCAGTTAGCTCTTGCACAGTATTAATACCGGCACGCTTCAAACAATTATATGAACGAACTGATAAATCAAGTTCTTCAATAGTCATTTCAAGTTTCTTCTCTTTTTGAGTTTCCTCTTTTTCGATCATCATGTCAGCGCTCTTAGCTTCTTCAGTAAGATTTACAAAACTTGTTAAATGTTCTGTAAGAATCTTTGCTGACAAACTAATAGCTTCGCGTGGTCCAATTGAACCATTTGTCCAGATATCGATTGTTAATTTGTCGAAGTCGTTTCTCTTACCCACACGAGTGTTTTCAACTTGATAGTTAACTTTTTCTACAGGTGTAAAAATTGAGTCAACTGGAAGAACACCAATAGGTGTTTCGTCCGTCTTATTTTGTTCTGCAGGAGTATATCCACGACCATTTTTAATTGTCATTTGCATGTGGAAGTGTCCACCCTCAGCAACAGTACAAATAAATTGTTCTGGATCGAGGATTTCCAAGTCATCATCAGCTTTGATATCGTTCGCTGTAACAGTAGCGGGACCGACGATGTCGATTTCGGCTTTTAAACTGTCTTCAGCGTAAGACTTTAGCTTTAACTTCTTAACGTTAAGCACGATTTGTGTAACGTCTTCAATTACGCCATCAACAGCTGAAAATTCATGCAATACACCGTCTATTTGAATATCAGATACCGCAGTACCAGGTAATGATGCTAATAAAACTCTACGTAATGAATTACCCAAAGTTGTACCATAACCTCTTTCAAGCGGTTCGATAATATATTTACCATAACTACTACTTTCTTCAACAGAAGTAATAGATGGCTTTTCAAATTCGATCATTCGGTTAGTTCCCCTTTCAAAACGAAATGTGTGTAGCGTAGTTCATATGGGTATACAACCATTCTATACACGACGACGCTTTGGAGGACGAGAACCATTATGAGGAACTGGTGTAACATCGCGAATAGCAGTGATTTCCAAACCAGTAGCTTGTAATGAACGGATTGCAGCTTCACGACCTGAACCAGGACCCTTAACAGCTACTTCAACTGTCTTCATACCATGTTCCATTGATTCCTTAGCAGCTGCTTCTCCAGCCATTTGTGCAGCAAATGGTGTTGATTTACGACTACCTTTGAATCCAAGTGCACCAGCTGATGACCATGAAACGGCATTACCGTTAACATCAGTGATCATAACAAGTGTGTTATTGAAAGTTGAGTGAATATGTGCAACACCAGCTTCAATATGTTTCTTAGTACGGCGCTTACGACCTTTACTTTGTGCCATGATTAACCTCCTATCTTATTATTACTTCTTCTTACCTGCAATGGTAGTTTTCTTACCCTTACGAGTTCTTGCATTGTTCTTTGTGTTTTGTCCACGAACTGGCAAACCACGACGATGTCTCATACCACGATATGAGCCAATTTCTTGTAGTCTCTTGATGTTCATGCTTACTTCACGACGTAAGTCACCTTCGACACGTACATTATCAACTTCTGCACGAATTTTATCTTCTTGGTCAGGAGTTAAATCTCTTGTACGAATATCTTCAGATACGCCTGCATCTTTAAGCACTTTTTGAGCTGTTGTTTCGCCAATACCAAAAATGTATGTAAGGGCGATAACGATTCTCTTATCACGAGGTAAATCTACACCTGCTATACGAGCCATTAATTAGCACCTCCTATTTTTATTATCCTTGTCTTTGTTTGTGCTTTGGATCTGCAGAGCAAATAACCATGACGCGACCGCGTCTCTTAATTACCTTACAGTGTTCGCACATAGGTTTAACGGATGGTCTTACTTTCATATTGTGGAACCTCCATTCCATTAAAAAACTTATTATCTATATCTATATGTAATTCTTCCCTTGGTTAAATCATAAGGGGATAATTCCACGGTAACCTTATCACCAGGTAAAATTTTAATATAGTGCATACGGATTTTTCCTGATACATGGGCTAAAACTGTAGCACCATTTTCAAGCTTTACCTTAAACATTGCATTAGGCAATGTTTCTGAAATTGTACCTTCTACTTCAATGACATCTTCTTTTGCCAAAGATATTAACCTCCATACGGGATGAAATTATTCTGCATATACTGGCGAATTATACAATAATTTTCCGTACATGTAAACATTCAAAGCAAAAAGTCTTACAAGTTTTGTAAAACTTTTTTAACTTCGTTATAAACTTCATCTATTCCCTGTTCACCGTTGATCTTGTGTAACAAGTGTAACTTGTCATAAAAATCAATTAATGGCGTATTCATTTCAATATTAACTTTCAATCTATTCTTAACAGTCTCAGGCTTGTCGTCCTCACGTTGATAGAAGTCATGTCCGCCACAGACGTCACATGTACCTTCTACCTTAGTGGGGTTATAGATTTTATGATATGTTGCTCCACAATTAGAACAAATATATCTTCCAGATAGGCGATCAACTAATACTTCAGGCTTAACATCGATATAGATGACAGCATCTATCGGTTTGTTTACATTCATTGCAATTGTCTGTAAAGCGTTTGCCTGTTCAAGAGTTCTCGGAAATCCATCTAACATATATCCATCTTTTTGAACATCATCTTCAGCTAAACGTTCTTCGACGATAGCTTCGGTAACATCATCCGGAACAAGTTCACCTTTATCGATGAACCCTTTAGCCTTTAGACCAACTTCTGTCTTGTTAGCCATGGCTGCTCTAAACATGTCACCAGTTGAAATATGAACAACTTTAAAATCTTCAACAATCTTTTCTGCTTGAGTACCTTTACCAGCACCGGGTAACCCCATCAATACAATATTCATTGTCACATCTCCAATTATCTAATAAATCCAACGTATTCACGCTTCATCAAAAGACCACGTAATTGACGATCCATTTCCAAAGCAACACCAACGATGATCAATAAACTCGTACCACCTAATCCGATGGATTGAGGTAAATTGAACAAGTTAGCTGCCAATAATGGAAGCAATGAAACCAAACCTAGGAACGCAGCTCCGACGGTTGATAGCTTCATCAATACACCTGACATGAACTTGATTGTTTCATTACCAGGCCAAACGCCAGGGATATAAGCCCCTTGCTTTTGTAGGTTCTCTGCAAGCTTTTCGGGATTTACCTGAACAAATGCATAGAAGAATGTAAATAATACAATCAACAATGTATAAATGATCGAACCTGTTGTAGTTTGCATACTGAATATTTCTGTTAATACTTGATACCATTGATCTCCACTATGATTTGCTTGGAATGCCATCAAAATTGTTTGAGGCGTTACAATAAATGAACTAGCGAAGATAACAGGAATAACACCAGCAACGTTAACCTTCAATGGTAGAAAACTTTCACTACCACTACCTGCTGCACGTCTTGTGTATTGAATAGGAATTCTACGACTTGCTTGTTGAACAAATGTAACAAATTGCACAACAATCAAGATGATGACCACAAGGCCAACCAAGAATCCGATATTCTTTGCAAGATCTGCAGAGCTAGCGTTCGTAATATAATCACGGTAAATTTGTTCGATCCCCTTAGGGAATCTAGCAATAATACCGGCGAAGATAATTACGGAAACTCCATTACCCAAACCTTTGTCAGTAATCTGCTCACCAATCCAAGTAAGAAGCATCGTACCACCAGTTAAGATAATACCGATAGTAATGAAGGCTCTCATATTAGGAGATTTAACTAATCCCAAACCACTTAATTGGTTAAAACCGGCAGTAATACCGATTGACTGAACAAAACCTAAAACAATCGTCAAATATCTCGTTACTTGATTTAACTTTCTACGACCAACTTCACCTTGTTTGCTCCATTCCACAAATTTTGGAACAATGTCCATTTGTAGAAGTTGCACAACGATTTGGGCCGTAATGAATGGCGAAACACCCATTGAGAAAATAGAGTAGTTTGAAAGACCACCACCGGTAACAGTATCCAACAAAGGAACTAATCCAGTAGATCCAACCTTATCCATTGCCGCAGCATTAACGCCAGGCACTGTGATTTGTGATCCCAAACGATATATAACAAGTAACATCAAGGTAAATAGGATTTTCTTACGAATTTCCTTTACCTTTAGAGCATCTCTGATAGTTCCAAGCATTAGATCACCTCTACAGTGCCACCAGCGGCTTCAATTGCTTTAGTAGCTGCGGCTGAACTCTTAGCAACTTTAACAGTTAACTTAGCACTAACCTCACCGTTAGCAAGCAACTTAATACCATTATATTGTTTCTTAACGATTCCTGCTGCCTTTAATGTTTCAACATTAACTTCAGCACCATCATTAAACTTACTTAATTCACTTAGGTTGACAATAGCATATTCCTTGCGGTTGATGTTATTGAATCCACGTTTTGGCATACGACGGAACAAAGGCATTTGTCCACCTTCAAAACCAATACGTGTTTTACCACCTGATCTAGCCAATTGACCTTTTTGACCACGACCAGAAGTTTTACCTGTACCACTTGAAGTACCACGACCTAGACGCTTTCTTGAGTGTCTTGAGCCTGCACTTGGCTTAAGTTCGTTTAGTTCCATTATTGCACCTCCTAATCTTTTGTAATTTTATTAATCTTTAACTTCTTCAACGCTTACTAAGTGAGCGATTTTACGTACAGCACCACGAATTGCAGCATCATCCGGCTTAACAACAGAACTTGAAACTCTTCCGAGTCCCAATTCCTTTACAGTTTTACGTTGAGCAGGAAGGCGGTGAGCTGCACTTCTAATTAGAGTAATTTTAAGTTTAGCCATTATTACACACCTTTCTTCTAGTTAAGCAATTCTTGGGCTGAGATTCCGCGCATTTCTGAAACGCTTTCGGCAGTCTTAAGTTGTTTTAATCCAGCAATTGTTGCACGAATTACGTTGATTGGTGTATTTCTACCAAGTGACTTACTTGTAACATCACCAACACCTGATAATTCGATAACGGCACGAACGGCACCACCAGCAGCAATACCAGAACCTTCTTCAGCAGGCTTCAACATGATTCTACCGGCACCAAATGTACCAATAACTTCATGAGGAATTGTTGAACCAACCATAGGAACGTTGATAAGGTTCTTCTTAGCATCTTCAACAGCTTTACGAATAGCTTCGGGAACTTCTTGAGCTTTACCAGTACCGAAACCTACGTGACCATTCTTGTCACCAACAATTACGATAGCAGCAAAACGTAGACGGCGTCCACCTTTAACAACCTTAGTAACACGGTTGATTGAGACAACGCGATCTTCTAATTCAAATTGAGATGGATCGATATATGTCATAAATTTGGTTTCCTCCTTCTAGAATTTTAGCCCATTTTCACGAGCAGCTTCAGCAAGACTTTGAACACGTCCGTGATATAAATAACCACCACGATCAAAGATAACATCGCTAATTTTAGCTTCTTGTGCTTTTTGTGCAATTAATGCACCAACAGCTTCAGCTTGTTCAACTTTTGAACCATCTTTAATTTCTTTATCAAGAGTTGAGGCACTTGCTAGCGTTACACCCTTTACGTCATCAATAATTTGAGCGTAAATGTTTTTATTCGAACGGAATACGTTTAAGCGTGGGCGCTCAGCAGTACCAGAGATTTTGGCACGGATACGCTTTTGACGTTTTTGACGTGCTTTGTTTTTGTCTGGTTTTGTAATCACAATTTTCACCTCATAGATTTATTTACTATTTACCAGTTTTACCTTCTTTACGACGTACATATTCGCCAACATAACGAATACCTTTACCTTTATAAGGTTCTGGAGAACGTACATCGCGGATTTCAGCAGCAAATTGACCAACACGTTGCTTTGAAATACCTAGAATGTTAATTTCTGTATTTGAAGGAGATTCGATCTTGATACCTGTTGGTGCATCCATAACAACTGGATGTGAATAACCAACTGAAAGTGTTAGTGTGTCACCTTTAACTTGTGCACGGTAACCAACGCCTCGTAGTTCAAGCTTCTTTTCGTAACCTTCTGTAACACCAATGATCATGTTGTTAAGGTTTGAACGCATTGTTCCGTGAAGAGCTTTATCATTGTCGCTTTCACGTGTGAACTTAGCTTCAGTACCTTCGATTGTTAACTTGATCTTTTGGTTGAATTCTCTTGTTAATTCACCCTTAGGGCCTTTAACAGTGATGTTTTCATCTTTTTGAGTAACTGTTACTCCAGCTGGAATTTCAATTACTTTATAACCGATACGACTCAAATTAGTGCACCTCCTTACTTTATAAGTATATTACCAAATATAAGCGATTACTTCTCCACCAACGTGTTGAGCGCGGGCTTCTTTGTCAGTAATAACACCTTTTGAAGTTGAAAGAATAGCGATACCTAATCCATTAAGAACCTTTGGCACGTTATCTGAATCAACATAACTACGTAAACCTGGTCTTGAAATACGTTTCAAGCCTGAAATGACGCGTTGTTGATCTTTACCATATTTTAAGAAAATACGAAGTACGTTTTGCTTGTTATCTTCGATAACTTCGTAATCCTTGATAAATCCTTCATTCTTAAGAATTTCTGACATACTCTTCTTGATGTTTGAAGCAGGAATGTCTAGAGATTCATGTTTAACCATGTTTGCATTACGAATACGTGTTAGGTAATCTGCAATAGGATCTGTCATGACCATTTGATTTGCCTCCTTTTTATATTAAAAATCTTACCAGCTAGCTTTTTTCATACCAGGGATTTGACCTTCATGAGCCAATTGACGAAGGCAAAGTCGGCAAAGCTTAAATTTACGATATACGGAATGTGGACGTCCACAACGTTCGCAACGTGTATAAGCTTGTGATGAGAACTTTGCAGGTCTGTGATTACGTACGATTTGTGATTTCTTAGCCAATGAATTTACCTCCTATTATTTTGTGAATGGCATACCGATTTGAGTTAATAGTTCACGTGATTCTTCATCGGTGTTAGCAGTTGTAACAATAACGATGTCCAATCCACGAATTTTGTTAACCTTATCGTAGTCAATTTCTGGGAAAACCAATTGTTCTTTAACACCGAGTGTGTAGTTACCACGACCATCGAATGAACGTGTTGATACACCACGGAAGTCACGAACACGTGGTAAAGCAATGTTGATTAGTTTGTCAAGGAAGTCATACATACGGTCACCACGAAGTGTAACCTTAGCACCGATTGACATACCTTCACGAAGTCTGAATGTAGCGATTGATTTCTTAGCTTTTGTGATCAAAGGTTTTTGACCAGCAATCAAACCTAATTCTTCAACAGCTTCGTCAAGATTCTTTGAGTTAGCAATTGCATCACCAACACCCATGTTCAAAACGATCTTTTCAACCTTAGGTGCTTCCATGATTGATGAATAGTTAAACTTCTTCATCATTGATGGTGTGATTTCGCTAACGTACTTTTCTTTTAATGCGTTAACCATTTAGTTTTCTCCTTTCTTATTTATCTTCTTTATCAGTTGTCTTACTTACAACTTTAACGTTAGTTGCGCTAATAGGTCTTTCAACGTCAACAATCCCGCCTTGGGGTTGTGAGCTGCTTGCCTTAGAGTGCTTCTTTACAACGTTAACGCCTTCGATGATAACTTTGTTAGTAGCGGGAATAGCTTGTTTAACTACGCCTGTCTTACCTTTAGCATCACCTGCAATAACTTTGACATTGTCTCCAGTTTTTACAAACACTAATCAGCACCTCCTGAATTTAATTGTTCTTTCTATAGCACTTCTGGTGCTAGGGATACGATCTTCATAAAATCGTTATCACGTAGTTCACGAGCAACGGGTCCGAAGATACGTGTTCCTCTTGGTGTTTTATCAGCATTAATAATAACTGCGGCGTTTTCGTCAAATCTGATGTAAGAACCATCTGTACGGTGAGCACCTGATACAGTTCTTACGATTACAGCTTTAACAACGTCACCCTTTTTAACAACGCCACCTGGTGTTGCTTGTTTAACAGTAGCAACAATAATATCACCGATATTAGCTGTCTTGCGGTTTGAACCACCAAGAACTTTAATTGTTAGAATTTCACGAGCTCCAGAATTATCTGCAACTTTTAGACGACTTTCTTGTTGAATCACGTTTAGGCCCTCCTCTCATCAGTTATAGTCTAGATTTTGACTGCTTTTTCGACGATTTCTAATAAACGGAAGCGCTTTGTCTTTGACAAAGGTCGAGTTTCCATGATACGTACAATATCTCCAACTTTTGCTTCGTTGTTATCGTCTTGAACGTAATATTTCTTAGAATATCTGACACGTTTTCCATAAACTGGATGTTGCTTTGTAGTTTCAACAACTACAACGATTGTTTGATCCATCTTATCTGAAACGACGCGTCCTTGATATACCTTACGACGGTTACGAGTTTCTTGTGTTTCGCTCAACTTGATGTCCCCTTCCTGTCTATTATTTTTCGTTATTCTTTTGGTTTTGAGCTGTTCTTAATCTTGCAATGTTCTTTCTTACAGCCTTTAAACGGGCTGTGTTTTCCAATTGACCAGTAGCCTGTTGGAAACGCAAGTTGAATAGTTCTTCTTTATATTCTTTAACTTTGTCTTGCAATTGAGCAGCAGTTAGCTCTTTGATTTCACTAGCCTTCATCAGCGCCACCTACTTCCTCACGTTTTACAAACTTAGTTCTTACAGGTAGTTTGTGTGATGCAAGTCTTAAAGCTTCACGAGCAACATCTTCAGTAACGCCACCGATTTCAAACAAAATCTTTTGACGTTTAACTGGAGCTACCCATCCAGCTGGAGCACCTTTACCATTACCCATACGAACACCTACACCTTTAGCAGTGTATGATTTATGAGGGAAGATTTTAATCCAAACCTTACCACCACGCTTCATGTAACGAGTCATAGCAACACGAGCTGCTTCAATTTGTCTGTTAGTGATCCAACTTGAGTCAAGTGCTCTCAAGCCATATTCACCAAATGTAACCTCTTTGCCACCTTTAGCTTCTCCGCGCATCTTTCCACGGAATTCACGACGGTGTTTTACACGTTTTGGTACTAGCATAGATTATTCTCCTTTCCCTTCATTTTTGGGTTCATTGTTATGTTGTGGCTTTGCAGGAAGAACTTCACCACGGTAAATCCAAGTTTTAACACCTAAATTACCATAAGTTGTCTTTGCTTCAACCCAAGCATAATCGATATCAGCACGCAATGTGTGCAAAGGAACAGTTCCTTCTGTATGCCATTCACGACGAGCCATATCGGCACCGTTTAAACGACCAGAAATTTGTACCTTGATACCTTTAGCACCGGCACGTCTTGAACGTTGAACTGCTTGACGTTGTGCACGTCTGAAAGCAATACGACCTTCAAGTTGACGAGCGATACTTTCACCAACAAGTTTTGCATCTAGATCAGGTTTCTTGATTTCGATGATGTTGATGTGAATACTTCTGTCAGTTAAATTATTTAATTCATTACGTAATTTTTCAACTTCAGAACCACCCTTACCGATAACCATACCAGGTTTAGCAGTATGAATTGAAACAGTAACGTTCTTTGCAGTACGTTCGATTTCGATTCTTGAGACAGAAGCATTTGAAAGTTTGTCTTCAATATACTTACGAATCTTAAGGTCTTCATGTAAAAATGTAGAAAAGTCTTTATTGTTTGCATACCATTTGGCATCCCAGTCACGGATAACGCCGACACGGAATCCGACTGGATTAATCTTTTGACCCACTCAAGTTACCTCCAATACTATTCTTTTTCACTTACAACTACTGTAATGTGACTTGTTCTCTTGTTAATTGGTGATGCTGAACCTTTAGCTCTAGGACGGAAACGTTTTAGAGTTGGTCCTTCGTCTACGAATGCTTCGCTAACGAATAAGTTTTGTGCATCTAAATCAAAGTTATGTTCTGCGTTTGCAATTGCTGACTTAAGAGCTTTAGCAATAATTGGAGAGCCTGCTCTAGGTGTGAATTGCAAAATTGCAAGTGCCTCAGCAGCTTGCTTGCCTCTGATAAGATCAATAACAAGGCGAGCTTTACGAGGTGCAATACGCACGTTAGTAACTTTAGCTGTTGCAGATGTAATTTCTTGTTCTGCCATCATTTAAGTCTCCCTTCTTATTTCTTAACTGTCTTCTTGTCATCTGTTGCGTGACCATGGAATGTACGTGTAGGTACGAATTCACCTAACTTGTGTCCAACCATATCTTCTTGGATATAAACTGGAACATGCTTACGTCCATCATGAACTGCGATTGTATATCCTACGAAACTAGGAAAAATTGTTGAACGTCTTGACCATGTTTTAATAACTGACTTCTTGTCAGAATCTGCTTGTGCATCGATCTTCTTTAGAAGGTGTGCATCAGCGAATGGTCCTTTTTTTAAACTACGACTCATCTTATGTCCTCCTTATATTATTCTAATAAATAGTCTACTTACCTTTTCTATGACGAACGATAAGCTTTTCAGATTTGGCATGAGTTGAACGAGTTTTCTTACCAAGTGTCTTCTTACCCCATGGTGACATAGGAGATGGATGACCGATAGGAGCTTTACCTTCACCACCACCGTGTGGGTGATCGTTAGGGTTCATAACTGATCCACGAACTGTAGGTCTAATACCTAACCAGCGCTTACGACCAGCTTTACCAATCTTAATAAGTTCATGTTGTTCATTACCGATTGAACCAATACTTGCACGGCAAGTTGAAAGAACCAAGCGAACTTCACCAGAAGGCAAACGTAGGATTGAATACTTTCCATCTCTACCTAACAATTGGATTGAAGTACCAGCAGAACGACCAATTTGACCACCCTTGCCAGGTTTCAATTCAACGTTATGGATTGTTGAACCAACAGGAATGTCAGAAAGTAGAAGTGCGTTACCTGGTTTGATATCTGCTTCTTTACCAGATTGAATAACTTGTCCTACTTCAAGACCTTTAGGAGCTAAGATGTATGATTTAACACCATCTGAATATTGAATAAGTGCAATATTAGCAGTACGGTTAGGATCATATTCGATTGACTTAACTGTAGCTTTTACATCATCTTTAATACGTTTGAAATCAATAACACGGTACTTTTGTTTGTGTCCACCACCACGGTGACGCACTGTAATATGACCGTATGAATTACGACCAGCAGTATGGCTTTGAGATTCTAGAAGTGTCTTTTCAGGAGTTGTCTTAGTGATCTCGGAAAAGTCAGAACCTGTCATATTACGACGACCGTTTGTGGTTGGTTTATACTTGATAATCGCCATTATTGGACCTCCTTATTTATTCTTCGTCAAAAATCTTAATTTCGTCTGAATCTGCTGTAAGAGTAACAATAGCCTTACGACGTTTTGCTGTAAAACCAACATAACGGCCTTGGCGCTTCTTCTTACCAGAAACATTCATGATATTTACTTGTTTAACCTTAACACCGAAAACTTCTTCAACGGCTTGTCTAACAAGAACCTTGTTAGCATCTAGGGCAACATCGAAAGTATATTTCTTGTCGCTCATAGCATCCATTGAGCTTTCAGTTACAACGGGGCGAATAATTACGTCTCTTGCGCTCATTATCCAAGCACCTCCTCAATCTTAGAAAGTGCTGCTTGTGTAACAATTAGCTTGTTAGCGTTAATAACGTCAAGTACGTTGACACCTTCTGGAGCAACAACTGTAACTTTATCAATGTTTCTTGCTGATAAAGCAACGTTGTCGTTACCATCTTCAAGAACTACAAGAGCTTTGTTGTCAGCACCTAATGTGTTTAGTAATTGTGCAAAAGCTTTTGTACTTGGTTTGTCGTATGAAATTGAGTCAATAACGATTACGTTACCGTCAGCAGCCTTTTGTGAAAGTACAGACTTCAATGCCAAACGGCTAACCTTCTTAGGAAGGTGATAAGCATAAGATCTTGGTGTAGGGCCGAATACGACACCACCACCTACCCATTGAGGTGATCTAATTGAACCTTGACGAGCACGTCCTGTACCCTTTTGACGCCATGGTTTTCTACCACCACCACGTACTTCAGAACGGTTCTTAACATCATGAGTACCTTGTCTCATTGATGCACGTTGCATAAGTACTGCATCTGTAACAACACTATTGTTTGGTTCGATACCAAAGATTGTGTCTTTTACTTCAACAGCACCGTTTTCAGCACCATTATCTTTGTAAGCTGTGATTTTTGTCATAACTCAGTTCCTCCTTCCTATTTTTGATTAGCTTTAATAGCTGTTTGAATTTTAACTAATGATTTGTTTGCACCGGGAACATTTCCCTTGATCATGATTGCATTACGTTCAGTATCAACTTTGATAACTTCAAGGTTTTGTGTAGTAACACGGTTGTTACCCATGACACCGGGAAGCATCTTACCTTTAAATACACGGTTGATGATGGCACCCATTGAACCAGCAATACGGTGATATCTAGAACCATGAGTTTCAGGACCACGAGCTTGTCCAAACATCTTGATGTTACCTTGCATTCCGTGTCCCTTTGTTGTTCCTGTAACGTCGACAATATCTCCAGAATTAAATGTATCAACTGTAACGTTGGCACCTAATTCATAGTCTCCCATTTCAACATTGCGAAATTCGCGAATGTAATGTTTAGGAGTTGTATTTGCCTTTTCTGCATGACCCTTGGCTGGTTTGTTTGATAGAACTTCGCGTCTATCTTCAAAACCTAGTTGAACGGCCTCATAACCATCATTTTCAACTGTTTTAAGTTGCATAACAACGTTTGGTGTTGCTTCAACAACTGTAACGGGAACAAGTTCTCCGTTGTCAGTGAAAATTTGAGTCATTCCGACTTTTTTACCAAGAATTCCTTTTCTGGCCATGTTTGCACCTCCAATAATTTATTTTTAATAATTATAATTTGATTTCAATGTCAACACCAGATGGTAGATCCAACTTCATAAGTGAATCTACGGTCTTCTTTGTTGGGTTAACAACGTCGATAAGTCTTTTATGTGTACGCATTTCGAATTGTTCTCTAGAATCCTTATGCTTATGTGGTGAAGCTAGCACTGTATATAGTGAGCGTTCTGTAGGCAATGGAATTGGACCTGAAATTTGAGCTCCAGTTCTCTTTGCTGTTTCCACAATTTTGTCAGCTGATTGATCTAGAATACGATGTTCATAAGCCTTCAAACGAATGCGAATCTTTTGACTTGCCATGGGGTTACCTCCTTTTTATCTCTTTCAAGATGACCGGCTCCGTGAAAATTTCCAACAGCCCTGCCGTGGCAAAGCGGCCGGGTGTGTCGCAACCTCTCACTTCTAAGCCGTCGATATTATTTTAATATCAATTTGGTACATACTTCTATATGAAATAAGCACTCTTATAATACTACACGATGAACTTCACATTTTCAAGGTAAAATCAAGCATTTTTAAAATTGTTTGCCGCTTTCTTAAAATGCAATTTTCAACTATACTCTAAAAGAAAACGTGGAGGTGTGATTTGAATAATAATCTCGAATTTAGTTATAATAACAGGTTTCCAACAAATAATAAAGATAAACTTTATTTTATTTTGTTTAAGACCCAAGTAATCTTAAATGCTCTCTTTATATTTAGCTACAGTGCCGCGACTAAAAACCTATATTTGTTTGGTCCCATCATTCTTAATTTGCTAGCTCTGTACATTAAACCTAATCCCGAAAAAATTCTAGAGCGGATTAATTTCATTTTTCAATTGTTCTTCCAAGTTTTTATCATTGCAGAATCATACTTCTACCTGATCAGTGTCACGATGCATCTATATAATTGGAACCTACCAAGTTCAATCGGACTGCTACTTGTTTCAATGCTCGTCATGTACATTCCATATACATTGGTATTCTATGGAAGAATCAGGAATAAGTTACTGCAGCTGCTAGTCGTCTTCTTTCTATTTGAAATAGTAGCTATGGGTGCTTCTAGCATTGTCACATATGGCACGATACTTTACTTCAATCCTTTTATTGGAGTAATAACTAATTCTGCCTTTCTTGGTGCGATAATATTTCTAGTCTTAACATTATTCATTATGCGTCGTTGGGGTTATGGTTTTCCAAAGATGCGTTTGTCAAAGTCTGCCAGTTTGAAGGTTATGGTTCCTCTATTAATAGTAAGTATCTGGTTTATCATGTGGAACGCTTTTGGCGGTGGCAACAGTTTGTTGAAATCCTTCTTCACATTTAGTTTTGCCGGGATCTCTTGGAAACCCCAATTTATCCTCAGTGGCTTGGAAGCCGGGATTGCTGAAGAGTTACTATTCAGATATGCATTTCTTACTATCTTATTAGTAGCCTTTAAAAATAATCGTTATAAAATCTTCTACGCTGCCGGAATTAGTAGTCTCTGCTTTGGCCTGATTCACTTAGGTAATGTGTCAGCGGGACAAAGCTTGGCTAATACTGTTAATCAAGCCATTTTTGCCTTTGGAATGGGACTATTGATGTGTGGCATCTATCTCTATACCGATTTATTTTATATACCGGTGATTTTTCACACCCTGCTTGATACATTAGTATTTAGCGTCTCAGGCGAATTGATGTCCGGCAAGGTAACAATCGTCGACAGCCTCTTAACCGTTTTTGAGACCGGGCTATTCGTTGCAGTAGCGATTCTATTACTTGTTGCTGTTTATAATAGAAGGAATGCGTCATTTAACTACAAAATTAATTAGGAAGATACTTATGGTGCTAGCACCATGTGTTGGAAGATATATAATGATAAATTACAAAGTGAACGCTCAAATAGACAAAAAGAATCTGGGTCAACTTTATTCTAGTGTCAGATGGTTTGCCTATACTAATGACCTAGATACGTTAGAAAAAGCTGTCGAGAATTCTTTATTAGTAATCACTGCATGGCACTCGGATCAATTAGTTGGTTTAATTCGAGTAGTCGGTGATGGGTATACGATATTATACATTCAAGATATCTTGGTTAAACCTGATTTTCAAAATAGAAATATTGGAACCAATTTAATGAATAAAATTTTGAATAAATATAAAGACGTTCGTCAAAAGGTATTATTGACAGAAGAAGCTCCGGACGTTAGAAATTTTTATGAAAAGTTCGGCTTTGTATCTGGTGATAAAGGAAGTATCGTTGCTTTTTACAGTGAGTCTTAATCATTCAATTATTAGCAGTTTATGTGAACGCAAAAAAAAGAGAAGATCAAATTGATCTTCTCTTTTTTGGTTTCATCCTAAAGACTAGTCTTCAGGGTTACCACCGTTTTTCTTAATAATTTCAGCTTGAATTGACTTAGGAACCTTTTCGTAGTGATCCATTGTCATTGTAAATGTACCACGACCTTGAGTTGCTGAACGAAGTGTTGTAGCGTAACCGAACATTTCTGCTAGCGGTACGAAAGAATTGATAAGTTGTGCATTACCACGAGCTTCCATTCCTTCAACACGTCCACGACGAGCAGTAACTTGTCCCATAACATCTCCAAGATATTCTTCTGGTGTAACAATTTCAACCTTCATAATAGGTTCAAGAATTACGGCACCAGCAGTCTTAGATGCGTTACGTAGTGACATTGAAGCGGCAATCTTGAAGGCAGCTTCTGATGAATCGACTTCGTGATATGAACCATCATATAACTTAGCCTTAACATCGATCAATGGATAACCGGCAAGAACACCATTTTCCATTGATTCCTTCAAACCTTGTTCAACTGATGGAATGTATTCACGTGGAACAACACCACCGACGATAGCGTCTTCGAATTCGAAGCCTTTACCCTCTTCATTAGGTGTAAATTCAACCCATACATCACCATATTGACCTTTACCACCAGATTGACGAACGAACTTACCTTGAGCACTTGTTTGTTGTGTAAATGTTTCACGGTAAGCAACTTGAGGTTCACCAACCTTACATGCAACGTTGAATTCACGTTTCATACGGTCGACCATGATATCCAAGTGTAATTCACCCATTCCGGCAATAAGTGTTTCACCAGTTTCAGGATTTGTTTCAGCTTGGAAAGTAGGATCTTCTTCAGAAAGTTTTTGGATAGCAATATCCATCTTATCTCTATCTTCCTTTGAATTAGGTTCGATAGAAACTTGAATAACTGGATCTGGAATATCCAATGATTCAAGAACCAATGGATCTGTTGGATCAGTCAAAGAATCACCAGTAGTAGTGTTCTTCAAACCAATAACAGCGGCGATATCACCTGAGAAAACTTCAGGGATTTCTTTACGGTGGTTAGAATGCATTTGTAACAAACGACCAACACGTTCACGCTTGTCTTTTGTTGAGTTCAAGACATAAGAACCTGATTCTAGTGAACCTCTATATACACGGATGTATGTTAGACGTCCAACGAATGGGTCAGTAGCAATCTTAAATGCTAGACCAGCAAATGGTTTGCTGTCATCAGCCATAAGTTCAACTTCTGAATCATCTTTAGGATCTGTAGCTTTATAAGGACGTACATCGAGTGGTGATGGTAGGTAATCAACAACCGCATCCATCAACATTTGAACACCCTTGTTCTTGAAGGCAGAACCTGCAAGAACTGGGAAGAACTTCAAATCGATTGTAGCTTTACGAATAGCTGCACGAATTTCATCGTTGCTGATTTCTTTACCATCAAGATATTTCTCCATGATATCGTCATCAACATCGGCAACAGCTTCAATCAACTCTGAACGTTTCTTTTCAGCTGCAGCACGGTATTCTTCAGGAACATCAACTGTATCCCACTTTGTACCTAATTCATCTTCATCATAAAGGTCGGCTTTCATTTCGATCAAGTCGATAACACCTTCGAATTTATCTTCGGCACCAATTGGCATTTGAACAGCATGCGCATTAGCTTGAAGTCTTTCGTGAAGTGTACCAACTGAATAATCGAAATCAGCACCAATCTTGTCCATCTTGTTAACAAAGACAATACGTGGAACGCCATATGTTGAAGCTTGACGCCAAACATTTTCAGTTTGTGGTTCAACACCAGATTGAGCATCAAGAACCGTGATAGCACCATCTAGCACACGGAGTGAACGTTCAACTTCGATTGTGAAGTCAACGTGTCCTGGTGTATCGATGATATTAATACGATTACCTTTCCATTCAGCAGTTGTAGCAGCTGATGTAATAGTAATACCACGTTCTTGTTCTTGAGCCATCCAGTCCATTTGTGAAGCACCATCATGTGTTTCACCAATTTTATGAATTTTACCAGTATAGTACAAGATACGTTCAGTGGTTGTAGTTTTACCGGCATCGATATGAGCCATGATACCAATATTTCTGGTTTTTTCTAGTGCAAATTCACGTTTATTAGCCATGAAAAATTGTTTCTCCTCTCAATTTAACTAGTTTTAAAAACTAGATTCTACCAGCGATAGTGAGCGAATGCACGGTTAGCATCGGCCATCTTATGTGTATCTTCACGTTTCTTAACAGCAGCACCAGTATTGTTAGCTGCATCCATAATTTCATTTGCAAGACGTTGGTCCATTGTGTGTTCGCCACGTAGACGAGCATAACTTGTGATCCAACGAAGTCCTAAAGTAGTACGACGGTCAGGACGAACTTCGATAGGAATTTGATAGTTAGAACCACCGATACGGCGAGCCTTAACTTCAAGTACAGGCATAACATTGTTCATTGCTTCTTCAAACACGTCCAATGGTTCGTTACCTGTCTTATCCTTAATAATATCGAATGCACGATATAAAATTGTTGAAGCTGTACCTCTTTTACCATCATACATCAAATGGTTGATCAAACGAGTTACTAGCTTTGAGTTGTACATTGGATCTGGCAAAACATCGCGTTTTGGAGCTCTACCTTTACGCATATTAAATTCCTCCGTTATTACATTATTTCAAAATAATTAATTTATGTTATTTCTTAGGTCTCTTAGCACCATATTTTGAACGGCTTTGCATACGGCCATCAACACCGGCAGTATCTAAGGCACCACGGACAACGTGATAACGAACACCAGGTAGATCCTTTACACGTCCACCACGGACAAGAACAACACTATGCTCTTGTAGGTTATGGCCAATACCAGGGATATAAGCTGTTACTTCAATAAGGTTTGATAATCTAACACGGGCATACTTACGTAGGGCAGAGTTAGGTTTCTTAGGTGTCATTGTTCCGACACGAGTTGCAACACCACGTTTTTGTGGTGCAGGGTTCTTTGTGGCAACTTTCTTCATACTATTGTAGCCGTAGTTCAATGCAGGTGCATCGGACTTAGAAGTTTGTGACTTACGGCCTTTGCGAACTAATTGATTAATTGTAGGCATTCAAAGTTCCTCCTAAAAATTTTAAGTACACACATCCAGGTGGTTCATAATTTTGTAAAATAATAAACCACATGAGTGGCGTACGTTATGAGCTTTATATTTAATAAACAAACTAATATTGCTGCCAATAAAAGCACGTCTACTAGAATACCATCTTAAAAAAGCCATGTCAATGCAACATTTTTAAAAAGTTATCCACAAGTCCCCGTAATTTCTACTGAGGTGATTAAATTGAAATACTTTCTATACTTTATCATTTTCATACTAGGAGCTTGCATTATCTCCTTTCTAAAAGTAATTGCACATGATTATCCGCAAATCGACGTCAAACGTCGCTCACATTGTGACTACTGCGGTAGGATCTTACGATGGTTCGAAATCATCCCTATAGCGGGCTATTTCATAACTAATGGTAAGTGCTTGAGCTGTAAAAATCAAATTGATTTTTGGAATCCTTTCTGGGAATTTATTGGCGGCATAATATTCCTGAGCATGATTCATTTTGGGGACTTAATTTACCTACCATTATTCATTGGCTTAGTAATTTTAGCATTCACCGATGCGTACTACGGTTATGTTTACCCTATAACTTATCTCATAATAGTACCTACACTATTTTTCACACCATTACATATTCTAAATGCTCTTCTGACCTACTTTGCCCTCTTATTGATCAGCCGAAAATATCCCTTTGGTTTAGGAGACATCGAAATTCTAGCAATTCTAAGTCTGATATTAGGCTTGAAGATGGCGCTTTGGATTCTAATGATTGCTTGCCTATTTTGTATCATCAGTTTCTTATTCAACCAAAAAAGATCATTCAGATTTATCCCATACATTGCGATTGCAACAGGTTTCATCTACATGATCTTATCTTTTAACATACTTACAATTTAACGATTAGGTATAATCTCCCGCAACTTGAGCCAGTTAACGCATAATTCCCACCATTTTGTATCATAAGCGTTCAAATTAGCTTCATTACCAGGATTTTGAGTCACATAGTTAGCCAGAGACAATCCATGTGCTCCAGAGCCAAAGAGGTGCATTTCGTAAGGAATTCCCAGCATATCCATTTTTTGAGCATACAAAATCGAATTCATTACTGGCACACTTGCATCAGTCACCGTCTGCCAAATAAACGTTGGTCTACCATGACTAGTTAAATGTTCTTGAGCCTGCCAATAATAAATATCAGGAGCAATCTTCATCGCCCAATCTTCATCTTTAGGCCAACCAATAGTCATATCAATTACCGGATAGCAGAGAATGTCGACAGCTGGAATAACAGTTAGTTCATCAGAAAAGACCTTCTCTTTTTGATCCGGATCCAAAACAATCGAGTTAAAGTCAGCTACAACGTGACTTCCGGCCGAAAAACCAACTAAGACGACTTTGCTCAAATCAATATGATGTGTATCTTCTTGAGATTTCAACCAATTCAAAGTCGTAGCCAATTCTTGCAATGCTAATGGATAAACACTGTGTTCATCATCAACCAATTGATAGTCCAAAACAAGGGCATGCATACCCAATGAATTAAAGTTAAAAGCAATTGGTTGAGCTTCACGGTCAGTTAAAAATTTGAAGGCCCCACCTGGACAAATTATAGCCAAAGGACGTTTATTTGGCGTTCCAAAGTCAGCGATTGGATCAACCCAGTAAGTATCCAAGTTAAATTTAGTATCTTGATAAGCTAATTCTTGTTTTTGCAAAATCTTGACCTCCAAAATTATTGAACATTTTTTGTTTGTGCCGTCTCCAGAGCTGAGAATATTCACCTGCTATGCAGACCGGCACGAGCCTGGGAAGCGGTCTCGAATCTCGGTTGAAGCCTTACCAAAAAACGGTAAGTCTACAAACACGCCCGGTGGTGTAAGGGCTGAAGCTCTAACACCACTTCCACTGCCCACAAATATCTCTCGACTCTTCCGACTAGTTTTTTGCGGCTTTTTCTTTAATAAATGGAAATATATTGGTAACGGATTGCACCAGTGATATCTCAATAATATTCCTTTATTTCTATGCTAAAGGTTGAAAGATGAAAAACTAATATAACCATTATTGTTACAGGCATAGAACAAATTTATTTAAGTAAGCAGAAGTCTTCCTTTTATTTGTTCCTGCCATGAAAAAATAAACTAGTTGGAAGAACTGAGAGTATTCATTTACCGCGAAAGTGGCGTTATTGCTTCAGCAATTACACCACCGGGCGTGTTGAAGACTCGCGGGTTTTGCGAGGCTTCAACCGAGGTTCGAGACCGTTCTTTGGCTCGGGCCGTTCCGCGCAGTAATTGAATACTCTCAGCTCTGGAAACGGCATACTTACCTAAATAGTTTCTATTAACACTCATCACACCAAATCCGTGGCTAGCATATCACAATTACCATATCATTATACAAAAAAAGACGGCCCGAGGGTCGTCTTTTATTGATTAACGTTTTTCTGTTTTAGCTGCATCTTCAGCTTTCATTTGAGCTTCGATGTCAGAAATTGTGTAGGCACCATTTAATGAGTTATCTGCCATAGGACCAACTTTCTTTGGTTCCATGTGGTTGTACTTAGCCATACCAGTACCGGCAGGGATAAGTTTACCAATAATAACATTTTCCTTAAGTCCAAGAAGTGGATCATTCTTACCACGAATTGAAGCATCAGTAAGAACTCTTGTTGTTTCCTGGAAGGAAGCGGCTGACAAGAAACTGTTTGTTTCAAGAGAAGCCTTAGTGATACCAAGAAGAACTGGACGTCCAGTAGCTGGAATACCACCATTAAATAATGTTTCACGGTTATGATCAGTAAATTGAGCAATATCCATCAGTTGACCAGGCAAGACATCTGTATCACCAGGATCAAGAATACGAATCTTTCTGAGCATTTGTCTAACCATAACCTCAAAGTGCTTATCAGAGATATCAACACCCTGCATACGGTAAACTTTTTGAACTTCAGCAAGCAAGTAGTTTTCTGTATGTAGAACGTTTGTAACTTTGATCAATTCCTTAGGATCGATTGAACCTTGTGTCAACTTACCACCACGTTTAACGTGATCACCTTCGGCAACCGCAACGCTTGATGTATAAGGAACACTATAAGATCTAGAATCAATGTCACCTTCGACAGTAATTTCCTTAGTATGTTCTGCTTGATTTTCATCGATTGAAGTAATGATACCGTCAACTTCTGAAATGATAGCAAGACCTTTAGGGTTTCTAGCTTCAACGATTTCTTGAACACGAGGAAGTCCTTGTGTAATATCGTCACCACCAGCAACACCACCGGTATGGAAGTTTCTCATTGTCAATTGTGTACCTGGTTCACCGATTGATTGAGCAGCAACAGTACCAACTGCTTCACCAATTTCAACTTCTTCACCAGTAGCAAGGTTACGACCGTAACACTTCTTACATACACCATGCTTTGTATCACATGTGAATGCTGAACGAATTGTAACGTGTGTAACGCCGGCATCAACAATCTTTTGTGAGATAGTTTCATCCATCATGACACCACGAGGTACGATAACTTCGCCAGTCTCAGGATTCTTAACTGCCTTTTGTGTATAACGACCAACAAGTCTGTCATACAATGGTTCGATCATGTCTGTACCTTCCATAATTGAACTTACAACAAGTCCACGGTCAGTACCACAATCTTCTTCACGAACAATAACATCTTGAGCAACATCAACCAAACGACGAGTCAAGTAACCAGAGTTGGCTGTCTTCAAGGCTGTATCGGTCATACCTTTACGGGCACCGTGGGTTGACATGAACATTTCCATAACAGATAGGCCTTCACGGAAGTTAGAAATAACAGGGATTTCCATCATACCACCATTAGGAGCGGCCATAAGTCCACGCATACCAGCAAGTTGTGTAAAGTTTGAGATGTTACCACGGGCACCAGAATCAGACATCAAGTTAATAGGGTTTGTAGGATCGAAGGAATCGATCAATCTTTGTTGAATATCATCCTTAGTATCATTCCAAACACTAATAACACGATCATGTCGTTCTGAGTCAGTGATTAGTCCACGACGGAATTGCTTAGAAATTGCAGCAACTTGTTTGTGGGCCTTTTCAATAATTTCAGGTTTTTCAGTCAAATTAGGAACATCAGTAACACCAACTGTTAAACCAGAAAGTGTACAAATTGTGTAACCTAATTCTTTCATGTCATCAAGCAATGATGATGTTCTTTGAACACGGTAAACTTTGAAGACTTGAGCAATGATATCTGAAAGATAACCACTCTTCAATGGGTCAGTCAAATCCATTTCGTCAAGACGTTGATTAATATCCTCACCTTTACCAAGGAAGTATTTATCAGGAACACCATGCATCAAATTGTCATCAGTTGGTTCATTCAAGTAAGGGAAATCTTCAGGAAGAATTTCGTTAAAGATAACCTTACCAACAGAAGTAATCATAATCTTGCTTATTTGATCATCCTTGAATGGCTTGTTAGGCATTGAATCAACAGCGATACCAATTCTTGTGTGATAGTGAATATCACCGTTCAATAAGGCTGTTTGAACTTCATTAGAATCCTTGAAGATCTTACCTTCACCAGTCATATGTCTTGTTTCAATTGTTAGATAGTAGTTACCCAAAACAACATCCTGTGAAGGAGTAACGATAGGCTTACCATCTTTAGGAGCAAGGATATGGTGGGCAGCAAGCATCAACATACGTGCTTCAGCTTGAGCTTCGTCTGATAGTGGCACATGGATAGCCATTTGATCACCATCAAAATCGGCATTGTAAGCTTCACAAGCAAGTGGGTGCAAACGCATTGACTTACCATCAACCAAAACAGGTTCAAAAGCTTGAATACCAAGTCTGTGAAGTGTAGGGGCACGGTTAAGCAATACTGGACGTTCTTTGATAACGTCTTCTAGAACATCCCAAATGTCATCATCTTGACGATCAATTTTTCTTCTAGCGTTTTTAACGTTAGAAGCAATTTCACGTTTAACAAGTTCATGCATAACGAATGGTTTGAACAATTCCAAAGCCATTTCACGTGGAAGTCCACATTGATAGAACTTCAATGTAGGTCCAACATCAATAACTGAACGTCCTGAATAATCAACACGCTTACCAAGTAAGTTTTGACGGAAACGTCCTTGCTTACCTTTAAGCATGTGAGAAAGTGACTTCAATGGACGGTTACCAGGTCCTGTAACAGGACGGCCACGACGACCATTATCGATCAAAGCATCAACAGCTTCTTGCAACATTCTCTTTTCATTTTGAACAATGATGTTAGGAGCATTTAAGTCCAACAATCTCTTCAAACGGTTGTTACGGTTAATTACTCGACGGTACAAATCGTTCAAATCAGAAGTAGCGAAACGGCCACCTTCAAGTTGAACCATAGGACGTAAGTCAGGTGGGATAACGGGAATAGCTTCCATGATCATCCATTCTGGCTTGTTACCTGATTTTTGGAAAGCACTTAAAATATCCAAACGTCTGATGGCACGTGTACGTTTTTGACCTTGAGCACTCTTTAAAGTCTCGCGAAGTTCTTTAACTTCTGTCACCATATCAACTTGGCTAAGTAAATCACGAATACCTTCGGCACCCATCTTAGCAACGAATTTGTTACCAAATTCTTCACGTTTCTTACGATATTCAGTTTCAGTTAAAAGTTGCTTCTTTTCTAGATCTGTTTCGCCTGGATCGATAACTACGTATGATGCAAAGTAGATAATTTCTTCCAAGTTTCTTGGACTCATGTCCAAAACAAGTCCCATACGTGATGGGATACCTTTAAAGTACCAGATATGTGAGACTGGTGCAGCTAGTTCGATATGAGCCATACGTTCACGACGAACCTTTGAACGTGTAACTTCAACACCACAGCGGTCACAGACAATACCCTTATAACGGATACGTTTGTATTTACCACAGGCACATTCCCAGTCTTTAGTTGGTCCGAAAATTCTTTCATCGAATAGACCATCTTTTTCTGGTTTCAAAGTACGGTAGTTGATAGTTTCTGGTTTCTTAACTTCTCCATAAGACCAACTACGAATCTTGTCCGGAGATGCTAAACCAATTTGCATACTTTCGAATTTATTAACGTCTATCAAAAGGTAACCTCCCTAAAGTTTTGACTAGTTTTCTGATTTTGTACTAGTTGATTCAGCTGAATCTTTTGAGGCTTCAAGCTTCTTAGCTTCCTCTTCAGCACGTTTTTGTTCTTGTTGTTTAGCAAACTTAGATAGAGCGTCGATACTTACAGCATCTTCGTCATCGTCCATATCTCTAAGTTCGATTTCCTTCTTGTGTGAATCGAGAACTTTCATGTCTAGTCCTAGAGCTTGTAATTCTTTGACAAGAACACGGAATGATTCAGGAACACCAGGCTTAGGAATACTTTCACCCTTAACAATAGCTTCATAAGTCTTAACACGTCCAACAACATCATCAGACTTGTATGTCAAAATTTCTTGAAGTGTATAAGCGGCACCGTAAGCTTCAAGAGCCCAAACTTCCATTTCACCAAATCTCTGACCACCAAATTGTGCTTTACCACCAAGTGGTTGTTGAGTAACTAGTGAGTAAGGTCCGATTGAACGAGCATGAATCTTATCATCAACCATGTGAGCTAGTTTCAAGTAGTACATGACACCAACAGAAACACGGTTCTTAAATGGTTCACCAGTACGTCCATCATAAAGAATTGATTTACCATCAGAATCCATATCAGCTTCTTTAACAATGTCCCATAATTCATCATCACTAACACCATCAAAAACAGGTGTTGCAACATGGATACCAAGTTTTCTAGCAGCCATACCTAAGTGAAGATCAAGAACTTGTCCGATATTCATACGTGATGGAACACCCATTGGGTTCAATAGGATATCTACTGGAGTACCATCTGGCATGTAAGGCATATCTTCTTCAGGTACAACAATTGAAACAGTACCCTTGTTACCATGACGTCCAGACATCTTGTCACCAACTTGAATCTTACGCTTTTGAGCAATGTAAACACGAACTAACATGTTAACACCAGGATCAAGTTCGTCACCGGCTTCACGAGTGAAGACCTTAACATCTTGGATAATACCGCCACCACCATGTGGTACACGAAGTGAAGTATCACGGACTTCACGAGCTTTTTCACCAAAGATAGCATGTAGCAATCTTTCTTCGGCTGATAATTCTGTAACACCCTTAGGTGTAACCTTACCAACTAAGATATCGCCATCACGAACTTCAGCACCAATACGGATAATTCCGAATTCGTCAAGATCCTTCAATGAATCTTCACCAACGTTAGGAATTTCACGTGTGATTTCTTCAGGTCCAAGTTTTGTATCACGTGCTTCTGATTCGTACTCTTCAATATGAATTGAAGTATAAGCATCTTCACGCACTAATTTTTCTGAAAGTACAATCGCATCTTCGTAGTTGTACATGTTCCATGTCATAAAGGCAATCAATGGGTTTTGACCAAGAGCTAATTCACCGTTTTCCATTGCTGGACCATCGGCAATAATATCACCCTTCTTAATAACCTCATCTTTGTGGACAATAGGTCTTTGGTTGTAACTCTTACCATTATTTGAACGACGGAACTTAGTTACTTTATATTCATCAGTTGTGCCATCTTCGTCACGTTTGATAGTAACTTTCTTAGCATCAACATAATCAACGATACCAGCATGTTCAGCTAACAAAGCAGCACCAGAATCATGGGCAGCAATATATTCCATACCAGTACCAACGATTGGAGCATGTGGATTGATCAAAGGAACAGCTTGACGTTGCATGTTAGCACCCATCAAGGCACGGTTTGAATCATCATTTTCCAAGAAAGGAATACATGCAGTAGCTACAGAAACTACTTGTTTAGGTGAAACATCCATGTAATCGACTTTTTCTGGAGTTGTTTCAATATTGTCATCCTTGTGACGAGCCAAAATTGAATCATCAGTAAATGAACCATCATCATCCAATGGTGTATTTGCTTGAGCAACAACATAGTTATCTTCTTCATCAGCAGTCAAATAATCGATCTTATCAGTTACTTTATGTGTATCCCATGAAACACGACGATATGGTGTTTCGATGAAACCATACTTGTTGATGATAGCGTATGAGGCCAAGTTATTGATAAGTCCGATATTAGGTCCTTCGGGAGTTTCAATAGGACACATACGACCATAGTGAGTATAGTGAACATCACGAACTTCATATCCGGCACGATCACGAGTCAAACCACCAGGTCCAAGGGCTGATAGACGACGCTTATGCTCTAGTTCTCCAAGTGGATTAGTTTGATCCATGAATTGTGACAATTGTGATGAACCAAAGAATTCCTTAATTGAAGCAACAACGGGTCTAATATTGATCAATTGTTGAGGTGTAACAGTTGCTGAGTCTTGAATTGACATTCTTTCACGTACAACACGTTCCATACGTGATAGACCAATACGGAATTGGTTTTGTAGCAATTCACCAACTGAACGAATACGACGGTTACCCAAGTGATCAATATCATCAGTTGTACCAATACCTTCTTTAAGGTTCAAGAAGTAGTTGATACCAGCCAAAATATCAGCGGGTGTAATTGTACGGTTAGTTGCTGGAATGTGACCATTACCAATTATGTTAACAACTTTTTCATTATCATTTTCTGAGTAAACTTTGATAATTTGGACAGTAATAGGATCTGTCAAAACACCTTCGTCAGAAGGATTCAATGTAACAGTCTTAAAGTCTTCACGATCAAGATATGTACTCAAAGTTTGCATAGCTTCACGATCAAGCAATGTATCCTTAGCTAAGACAACTTCACCAGTGTCTGGATCAGCAAGTGTTTCAGCCAAAGTTTTATTTAAAAGTCTTGTCTTAAGGTTTAACTTCTTATTGATCTTATAACGACCAACTGGAGCTAAATCATAACGACGTGGGTCAAAGAATCTAGCATATAGCAATGAACGAGAACTATCTGCAGTCTTTGGTTCACCAGGACGAAGTCTTTCATAAACGTCTTTCAAGGCTTCTTCGACACGTGAATCGCTAGTATCCTTATGAACATCTTTTTCCATAGTAAGGTTCAAAGTATCGTTATCACCGAAAATATCAAGAATTTCTGAATCTTCACCAAAACCTAAGGCTCTAACTAACTCAGAAATAGGCAATTTTCTAGTTCTATCGATTCTTACATAACCAAGACCTTTAGCATCTGTTTCATATTCCAACCAAGCACCACGGTTAGGGATAACAGTTGTACCAAAGTTTACACGGCCATTTTTATCAGTATCTTGATTGTAATAAATACCAGGTGAACGTACTAATTGAGAAACAATAACACGTTCAGCACCGTTGATGATGAAAGTTCCTTCATCAGTCATGATAGGGAAATCACCGAAGAAAACATCTTGGGTTTTGATTTCACCAGTTTCATGATTAGTCAATTTCAAAGTTACATGTAATGGTGCTGAGAAGTTAGCATCATGTGCTCTAGCTTCTTCAACAGTATATTTTGGTTCTAGTAACTTGTAATCAACGTATTCCAAAGAAAGATTTCCCGCAAAATCGTCAATTGGCATTATGTCGTCAAACATATCTTTAAGTCCTTCATCTAAGAACCACTTATAAGAATTTGTTTGAATGTCAATTAAATTTGGCAGTGGAAGAACTTCCTTGATCTTTGCATAACTACGACGAACACGGTGTGCACCATAATTAACGTTATGATAAGTCAAATTTTTCACCTCAACATTTAATTTGTCCAAATCGCAATCAAATCTGAATATTACAGTTTGATTACATTTTGCATGAAAGCGGTTTTTTAAACCATTTTTAGGCAAAAAAAAACCAAAAATAGAATCAAATATCTATTTTTGTGTTTTTTATTTAGCATAACCACGGACAATAGATCGTGATATGCGATTTGAACTTTGAATCTCAAAAAAGATAATACTCTTAACCACTATTAATGTCAATAGTCAAGGTCTTACTTTTGATGAGTTAGTGTTTTCTTTTCTTCAGGCTTGCTAACAACTACTGTTAACTTATCCTTTTTAGAACCAACTTTAATTTCGTCTCCAGCTTTAACATTCCCCATTAGGAGTTGTTCGCTGACTGGATCCTCGATTTCACGTTGAATCGTTCTTCTCATTGGACGAGCACCATACTCTGGATTATACCCATCTCGAACAAGGTCACTGTAAGCTGATGGTGAGATAACTAGCTTGATATCTCTTTCAGCAAGACGTTTTCTCAAGTTGTTACTCATAATCTTGGCAACAGCCTTAAGTTGTTCTTTGTTGAGTGACTTAAAGACGATAGTTTCATCGATACGATTCAAGAACTCTGGACGGAAGAACTTCTTCAATTCAGTATTGATTCGATCTTGCATTTCCTTATAGTCATCATGAACGTCACGAGCACCAAAACCAACTGACTTGTTTTCTTCAAGTGATCTAGCGCCTAGGTTTGAAGTCATGATAATAATTGTATTTCTAAAATCAACCTTACGGCCCTTGGCATCAGTTAAAATACCATCATCAAGGACTTGCAATAAAAGATTAAAGACATCTGGATGAGCCTTTTCAACTTCATCAAGTAGGACGACTGAGTATGGTTCATTTCTAACTTTTTCAGTTAGTTGACCACCTTCGTCAAATCCAACGTAACCTGGAGCTGAACCAATCAACTTCGAAGTGCTGTATTGTTCCATGTATTCAGACATATCGACACGAATCAAATTGTCTTCAGAACCAAACATTACTTCAGCAATTGACTTAGCTAATTCAGTCTTACCTACACCAGTAGGTCCTAAGAACATAAATGAACCAATTGGACGAGCTGGATCTTTCATACCACTTCTGGCACGTCGGATAGCACGTGAGATTGCATTGATAGCATCATCTTGTCCAATAACACGCTTGTGGAGCTCTTTTTCAAGGTTAAGCAGTTTCTCACTCTCTTTACGAGTAATTTGCTTAACAGGAACTCCAGTCCATTGAGCGATAACTTCAGCAATATCATCGGCTGTAACAACTGGTTTCTTATTGGCAGCAGTTTTCTTGCTCTTTAGTTTAGTGAGTTGTTCTTGAACATCTTGCTCTTCTTCACGAATCTTAGCAGCCTTTTCAAAATCTTGATCAAGAATGGCATTATTCTTATCGTTCAATAATTTCATTGATTGATCTGTTAGCTCTTCAAGTTTGTTATTCTTCGATACGTTATGGATTCTCACTTTAGCTGATGCTTCATCCATTAAATCGATGGCCTTATCAGGTAAGAAACGATTTGTTAAGTAACGTGTCGACAAGCGAACAGCAGCTTCCACTGCGTCGTCAGAAATCGTCAAGCCATGGTGTTGTTCATATCTTGGACGAAGTCCTTCCAAAATCTTGATTGAATCATCAGCACTAGGTTCTTCAACATGAACCTTGGCAAAACGACGTTCTAGCGCAGTATCTTTTTCAATATATTTTTGATATTCATTAGAAGTTGTTGCACCAATCAATTGCAACTCGCCACGAGCTAAAGCAGGTTTCAGAATATTTGAAGCGTCAATAGCACCCTCAGCACCACCGGCCCCAATCAAAGTATGCAATTCATCAATAAATAAAATAACATGCTTGTCTTGATAAATTTCTTCAATAACTTTCTTCAATCGGTCTTCAAACTCACCACGATACTTAGTACCAGCTACTAATGAACCCATATCGAGCATCATGATACGTTTATTTTGCATGTCGATAGGAACGTCTTTTTTAACGATAGCAATAGCTAATCCTTCGGCAATCGCTGTTTTACCAACACCTGGTTCACCGACTAAGACAGGATTATTCTTAGTTCTTCGGCTAAGAATTTGAATAGTTCTTTCAACTTCAGGCTTACGTCCGATAACAGGATCAATTTGATTCTCCTGAGCCATCTTTGTCAAATCACGCGATAACGAATCAAGTGTTGGAGTACCACCATTACCATTAGCTTTAGACTGTTGTTTCTTTTGGGCTGCAGCTACATTGGCGGCAAATCCTCGACGAGCAGCTTTGTTAGAAACGCCCATTTTGCTCAATAGTAACGACTTAGTCTTGGCTAAGCTGAGTCCTAAATTGACCAAAATACGATTTGCTAAATTATCAGTATCATCAAGAATAGCTAATAAAATATGCTCTGTTCCGATTCGATTGGCCTTATATAAATTTGAAGTTTCTTCTGATTCACTTAAAATCAATTGTCCCTTTGGAGAATATGGTAAATAAATCCCCTTTGCAGTATTAGATGAGACATCGCCGTAACCAGTTAGATGTTCAATCTCCTCTTCAACATCTCGATCACTAACAGCTAGATCCCTCAAAGTAATACCGGCGATACCATCATTTTCCATTACTAAGCCCAGCAGAATATGTTCTGTTCCTACGGCATTATGATGAAATTTTTTAGCTTGTTCTTGTGCTAGAACAAGTGCATTCTTGGCGCTTTCGGTAAATACTTTGTCCATTAATGTTACCTCTACTTTTTAAGTGTCTGTTTAGAAAGTATAATTGTGTTTTCTAAAAAAGCAATTAATTTATCTTATTACGTGTGGTGCTAGTTAAATATCCGTCTATTTTAAATTCTAAACTGAAGGTTGAGAGTTTAGATAAGTATGCCGTTTCCAGAGATGAGAGTATTCAATTGCTGCGCGGAACGGCCTGAGCCAAAGTGCGGTCTCAGACCTCGGTTGAAGCCTCGCAAAATCCGCGAGTCTTCAACGCGCCCGGTGGCGTAAGGACTAAAGTCCTAACGCCACTTTCGCTGCAAATGAATACTCTCATCTCTTCCAACTAGTTTATTTTTAATAGCAGGAACAATATAAAACAAAGATTTTTTAGCTGTTTAAATAAATTAGTTCTAAGGCTGTAATAACAATGATTAGATTAATTTTCGCCTTTCAATCTTCAGATTCTAAAATACAATTGCTACGAATAACTAGCACCACGCACTACTTATTAGGTATGACGGAGGGGGCAAAAAGTATAAAAATAATTGCCCTCTTTAAGAATCGTACCACATTCAAGGAATTAATATACTCAATTCAGATATACATATATGCTAGATTTATTTTTAGAGAACGAAAAAAAAGTAATCAATTCTACGTTTAGAATTAATTACCCTTTTATTTATCAATTTCTCTAAAGCGGAAGACGGGATTCGAACCCGCGACCCCCACCATGGCAAGGTGATGTTCTACCACTGAACTACTTCCGCATTATGACGATGCCGACTAGAGGATTCGAACCTCCGACCCCCTGTTTACAAGACAGGTGCTCTGCCAACTGAGCTAAGTCGGCATTATGTCAACAACAATTAACATAATACATAATAATTAATCATTTTGCAAGACCAATTATTAATACGGGTGAAAGGACTTGAACCTTCATGTCCACTGGACACTAGAACCTAAATCTAGCGCGTCTGCCAATTCCGCCACACCCGCAAAAAACTTATTACATTCCACTAAGCATTTTGCTTAATGGAGGATACAGGGATCGAACCTGTGACCTCCTGCTTGTAAGGCAGATGCTCTCCCAGCTGAGCTAATCCTCCATATGTGTTTCGTTTGAAACAACTATATTAGTATACCTTTTGAGCTAGAAAACTGTCAACAGAATTTTTAATTAATTTTGGGTGCCATCTCCACAGCTGAGAATATTAACCTGCTATGCGGACCGGTTCAAGCCTGAGGTTCGGTCTCGGGCCGTTCCGTGCAGCAATTGAATACTCTCAGCTCTGGAAACGGCATACTTAATTAAACTTTCAACCTTTAGTTCAATATTTAGTAATACGAAAAAAAGAAGCTATCCTAAGTGGACAACTTCTTTGTTCGTATTACTAATCAGACAATGATACTTCTGTAATGTTCTCCCTTATAACCAAATTTGAAAAAGAATCTAAATCTAATTACAGGTTTTACTTACATTAAAATTTAATCTTCATTGTTATCTTCTGGTCTCATTGTTGGAAACAGAATAACGTCACGAATCGAAGGTGCATCGGTTAATAGCATAACCAAACGATCAATACCGATTCCTAGTCCACCAGTTGGTGGCATACCGTATTCCATAGCTTCAACATAATCGTTATCAATATGTTCGGCTTCGTCATTACCCTTTTCGCGTTCAGCAGCTTGAGCTTCAAAACGCTCTCTTTGATCAATTGGATCATTCAATTCAGTAAAGGCATTACCAAATTCATGACCTAAAATATAAACTTCAAATCGATCGGTAAATTTAGGATTATCCTTACTCTTCTTAGCTAATGGTGAAACTTCAAGTGGATATTCGTAAATGAATGTTGGTTCTTGCAAAGTATCTTCAACAAATTCTTCGAAGAATTCGGCGATGATGTGCCCTACTCCCCAGAACTCTTCATAATGAACCTTTTTCTCGTCAGCTAATTTACGAGCTTGTTCAAGATCCATATCTTCGCTAAAGTCGATACCTGTTTGTTCCTTAATAGCATCAACCATCTTGATACGTTTGAAAGGTTTGCTCAAATCAACTTCTCCGCCTTGATAACTAACGATTTGTGAACCATTAGCTTTTTCAGCAGCATGTCTGAACATTCCTTCAACTTCTTTCATAACGTCCGTCATATCCCAATAAGCAGCATATGTTTCCAATGAAGTGTACTCAGGGTTATGTTGCGTATCCAATCCTTCATTACGGAAAGCACGACCAATTTCGTAGACACGTTCGAAACCACCAACAATCAATCTCTTCAAAGGTAATTCCAAAGCAATACGTAGATACATTTCCATATCTAAGGCGTTGTGGTGTGTAATAAATGGTCGAGCACTAGCCCCACCGGCTTGAGTATTCAAAACGGGAGTTTCAACAGACATGAATCCTTCACCATCTAAATATTCACGAACAGCTGAAATAATTTTAGTACGTTTCTTGAAACGGTCAAAACTGTCTTGGTTAGCAATCAAATCCAAATATCTTTGACGATAAATTTGTTCAACGTTTGTTAAACCATGGAATTTATCAGGTAATGGACGAAGTGATTTAGAAAGCATTGTGACGTGGGTTGCTTTAATAGTTAATTCACCCATGTCTGTCTTCATAATTTCACCATGAATACCAAGGTGATCACCAATATCAGAACGCTTGAAAATGTGATAGTTTTCTTCACCGACAACATCTTTACGAACGTAAATTTGAATCTTACCACTTCTATCACGTAAATCGGCAAAACCAACTTTACCTTTACCACGTTTTGTCATCATACGACCAGCAATAACTACAGGCAAATCTTGTTCTTCAAGAGTTTCTTTGTCCTCGTCACCATACTTATCGTGAATATCTTGGGCTAAAGCAGTTCTTTCGAATCTTGAACCAAATGGATCAACGCCTTCATCATACAATTCTTGAAGTTTTTCACGTCTAACCCGTAGTTGGTCATTCATGACTCTTGTTTTCTTTATATCTTCTTTAGTTGGTTGCTTCTTATTATTTTCGTTACTCAAAATTTTTCCCCCTGTCTACGAAATTTTTGAAGATCTCGCTTCTCGTTGTTCGTAACTTTCAACAAATTGATCTAATGTGTCAAAAACTTCCTGCATCGAATCTTCATTCATTACTTTAGCACGAGTTCTGACTGCGTGGGGAATCCCCTTTAGATAATATGCTGCCTGTTGACGAAATTCTGGAACACCAACATGCTCACCTTTTAAGTCTACCAGACGTTGGAGTTGAAGTTTAGCTATATTAATTTTTTCTCCAACACTTGGTTCAGGAAGTATCTCGCCAGTTTCCAAATAATGGTTCATTTTATTTAAAAGCCATAGGTTACCGAGGACTGCCCGGCCAACCATTACAGCATCAGCGCCTACTTCATCAATCATTGTCTTGGCGTCTTGAGGCGTCTTAACATCACCATTACCAATAAATGGAATAGTTAAATGTTGAGCTACTTCATGTAAAAGTTCCCAGTCGGAATGGCCAGAATACATTTGTGATTTGGTCCGTCCATGCATTGCCACTGCCGCTGCTCCAGCTTCTTGAGCTGCCAAAGCATTTTCAACAGCCAGAATATGGTCACCGTCCCAACCAGTCCGCATTTTTACGGTAACTGGTTTGTTAACAGCTGAAGTAACCTCTCGGACCATATTATAAAGTTTATCAGGATCACGAAGCCAGCTTGAGCCAGCACCAATCTTAGTAACCTTTTTCACTGGACAGCCCATATTAATATCAATAATATTGGCACCCGTATTTTCAGCTACATACTTAGCAGCATTGACCAAAGATTCAGTCGTACCACCAAAAACTTGAATACTGACTGGATGTTCTTTCGGATCAACGAACATCATGCCCAAAGTCTTTAGATTGCGGTACTTAATACCCTGATCACTGATCATTTCACAGACAACTAATCCTGCACCAAATTCTTTAGCCGTAACTCGAAAGGACGAATTGGTAATACCTGCCATAGGTGCAACGACAATTTGATTAGGAATTGTTACGTTGCCTATTTTCCACTCCATGCTTTTTACCTCTTATTATTCGATTACAACTCGTAATAATAACAAATTTTCTACCTAAAAGACAATGATAAACTGACGGTTCTTTCTTTTTTGCCGTCTCCAGAACCGAGAGTATTAACCTGCTATGCGGACCGATTCGAGACCGTATTTTGGCTCAGACCGTTCCGCACAGCTAATGAATATTTTCCAGCTCTGTAGACGGCATACTTAACTAGCACCACATGTATTTGGTAAATTAAATTTTATACTTTAGTCTTTGTTAGCAACGATATCTTTAAGTTCTGCTTCTGAGAATTGGTACTTGTTGCCACAGAACTTGCAGACTGTTTCAGCACCATGATTTTCTTTGATCATTGCTTGCAATTCTGCTCTTGAAAGTGTTGCTAAAGCTTTTGAAAATCTTTCTTTGGAACAGTCACATTGAAATTGGACTGGCATGTCTTGAAGATACTTCATTTCAACACCATTCATAATTTTTTCCATGATGTCTTTATTACTCAAATCCTCTTTCAGCAACGTCGAAATGTTGGGGACAACTTTTAAATTGGCTTCAATTTTATCAATATCTGCATCTGTTGCTCCTGGTAACGTTTGAATCAAAAAGCCGCCGGCAGCTCCGATAGTTTCGTTAGGATTTACGAAAACCGACACACCGATTGCTGAAGGTATTTGTTCAGATTTTGCCATATAATACGCAAAGTCCATCCCAATTTCTCCAGAGACTAATGGCACTGAGCCGGTAAATGGTGCTTTCAAATGTAAATCTTTAGTGATGCTCAATGTACCTTTAGTTCCGACGGCTGCTTTAACATCTATGTGTCCATCTTCTCTAGCCTTCAAAGCAATATGTGGATTGGAAATATATCCTTTAACATCACCTTTAGCATTAGCATCAACAACAATTGTTCCGACTGGTCCATCACCTTGTACTCTTGTTGTCAAAACTTCATCCTCTTTTAAAGTTGAAGTGGCAACTAATAGTGACCCAACCATGGTCCTGCCTAAAGCAGCACTTGAGTTTCTCCATGTATCATGACGCTTCTGTGCCTCTTGAATCATTTCTGTAGCGTTTACAACATAAGCACGAAATTTACCATTAGTTGAAACTGCTTTGGTTAAAGTATCCGTCATATTTGATTCCTCCGTTCAAAAAAGCGACTCTCTCGAGTCGCTTTTTTTGATTGATTATTATTGATTATTATTATCATCATTGTTGCTGTTTGAATCGTCAGAATTATTATCCTTAGAATTGTCATTAGATGAATCAGTATCTGATTTAGTATCATCAGCTGGTTTATCAACATTTTCTGAAGGGTATGCTGTTTTATCAACGTCAGTATCATCTGATGTTGATGAATCATCTTTAGTTGATTCTTCTGATTTTTGTTTAGCAGCATCTTTGGCTTCAGCAGCCTTCTTAGCTTGTTCAAATGTTGCAGCACTTTCACTTGGGAATTGTTGATTTGCATCGTTTGCAGGCATTGCTCCTGTGTTATACAAACTCAAGATTTCCTTTTCATCAAGTGTTTCATACTTCAACAAAGCCTCGGCAATAATCTTATGTTGTTCACGATGTGATTGAAGAATTTCTCTAGCACGTTCGTGATCTTCATCGATAATGCGTTTAACTTCTTGATCAATAGCCATAGCAGTATCTTGTGAATATGCTGGTTCAGCACGGTAATTACCGCCACTGAATGGTTGACCATTCTTTTCAAGTTGAACAGTACCTAAACGATCTGTCATACCATATTCAGTAACCATTGTACGAGCAATTTGTGTTGCTTGTTCAAAGTCATTTGAAGCACCTGATGAAGGTTGACCGACGATAATCTCTTCGGCTGTACGACCACCAAGTAATCCAGTAATTTGTTCGTTCAATTCCTTCTTAGTAGCAAGGTTTTGATCATCCTTAGGAAGCATGATAGCGTAACCGCCGGCACGTCCACGAGGTACGATGGTAACCTTTCTAACAACTCGAGAATCACTCAATACCAAACCAATTAAAGCATGTCCTGCTTCGTGGTAAGCCACTGTGTGACGTTCTTGTTCAGGAATAACACGGTTCTTCTTAGCTGGACCTGCAATAACACGATCTTCAGCTTCATCAAGGTCAGTTGGATCAATCTTTTGCTTACCACGTCTTGCAGCAACAAGTGCAGCTTCATTAAGTAAGTTTTCAAGATCAGCACCAGCAAAACCTGGAGTTTGTTGAGCAATTGCTTTCAAATCAACATCATCTGTAAATGGTTTGTTCTTAGCGTGAACTTTAAGAATAGCTTCACGGCCTTTAACGTCAGGACGACCAACAAGAATCTTTCTGTCAAAACGACCTGGACGTAACAAGGCAGGATCAAGTACATCGGAACGGTTAGTAGCAGCCATAACGATGACACCTTCATTACCTGTAAATCCATCCATCTCAATCAATAATTGGTTAAGAGTTTGTTCACGTTCATCATTACCACCACCGGTACCAGAACCACGTTGACGACCAACGGCATCAATTTCATCAATAAAGATGATTGATGGAGCGTCTTTTTTGGCATTTTCGAACAAGTCACGAACACGTGATGCACCAACACCAACAAACATTTCAACGAAATCTGAACCAGAGATTGAATAGAAAGGAACTTTAGCTTCACCAGCAACAGCCTTAGCTAGTAAAGTTTTACCAGTCCCGGGAGGACCCTCTAGAAGAACACCAGCTGGTATTCGGGCACCTAAGGAGACAAATTTTCTTGGATCTTTTAGAAATTCAACAACTTCAACAAGTTCTTGTTTTTCTTCTTCAGCACCGGCAACATCAGAAAATCTAACTTTATTTTTCTTTGGATCTTCTGGTTTAACCTTGGATTTACCAAAGTTCATGACACGGTTTGCACCGCCACCACCTTGGCCTCCTCGGCCCATCATTGCAAAGATTATAAAGAAGAATAATGCAAATGGAACAATAACCGTTAAGATCAATGAAATCCATTGTCCGGACTGTGACTTAGGAGCAGCTGTAGTTTTAACTCCCTTAGCCATTGCGGCACTATTGATCATCTTTAACGTATCGTTGTTAGGCAAAACAGTTGAACTAAATGAAGTTACTTCACTAGTAGTAGTAGCTTGGTTACGGCTGAACAAAGAAACGGAACGAGTTGTTTCAGCTTTTTGAGCTTTCTTGTATTCACCGTTTACTTGATAAGCTCCACCAATAGGCTCTAGCTTGAAGTTTTTCACTTTACCTTGCTTCAATTGTGTGATGAATTGGTCTTGGCTTAATGTTTTTGATTGGTCTGAGGATTGACCACCAGCAAACCAACTCGCTGCAAGAACCAAAACAACAAAGAGCAAGATGTAAAACAGGCTATTATTGATTAACCTATTTCGATTATTTTTCATACATTTCCTCCTAATTACTTAGACGTTACATATTGTAACATTGGTGAACAGTAACACAATAATAATTGTAACTCTAACTAAATTATTTTGTGCTATATACCTCTCGTTTCAATACACCCACATAAGGTAAATTACGATAATGCTCATTATAATCCATTCCATAACCCACAACGAATTCATCAGGAATTTGAACACCAACATAATCAACTTTGACATGCTTGATTCGACGCGCAGGTTTATCCAAGAATGAAACAATCTTAACGGATTTAGCATAACGAGCATCAAAAAGTTCCTTCAGACGATCCAAAGTGTATCCAGTATCAATAATGTCTTCAATAATAACGACATCACGATCACGAATCGGTGTATCCAAATCCTTAATAATTCGAACATCACCCGTTGTCACAGTATTTTCACCACCATAACTGGAGACGTCCATGAAATCATATTCCATTTCAAGATCCAGTTGCTTAACTAGATCCATCATAAACATGGCGGCACCACGTAAGATACAGACAAACAACGGATTCTTCCCACGGTATTCTTCAGTTAATTGTTTCCCAAGACGTAGGTTGGCTGCTTCAATCTCCTCTTTAGAAACTAAAACTTTCTCAATATCTGAATTCATTCTTTTACCTCAACAAAGTTAATTTTGTAATGATTTTTACCTTTTTGTAAATAATCACCCAAATTATAAATTTTTTCAACCCAAACTATCTGATTATCAAATAATAAAACTAAATAATCATCACGTTCATAAGCAGGAACTTTTTCATTTATAAAACGTTTATTTAATTTTTGATGGCGGCCATTCGACAAAAGCAACTTATCACCGGCACGGCGTGTTCTCAATGTAATCGTCTCTGGAATACTCTCAACAGCTAATGTGTAATCATTATCGTCAGCTGTCACGGTCAAAGTTTTATGATTCCATATTATTTTTTTATTCAGAGGCACTACGAGCTCAGTTAATACTTGTGGCGCTATTTTTTTGACAACAAACTGGTCATAAGTTCGAATAAATTGCCAAGAATCTTCTAAATTGATTGCAGCATTAGCGTCATCTGAACAGACGATTTCAATGATTTGCCTAATTTGACGATTACTGATTGAAATATCAAGTCTTCGCTTCGTAAAAAAATTACCCCAGAATAACGTTTGTTGGTCAGCATCTAATTTTAATATCGGTTTTATCAAACCGATAATTTTTTGCGGTGACTCTTCCAACGACATTTCAGTTTCAGTTTGGCTGAATTGCTGCTTTGCAAGACTAATCAAAGCTGTTAATTGCTGGTCAAAAAAGCGGAAATGTGCCAGCATCTGACCATTCTCCTTTTGTAATTCAGGGAAGATATTATTTCGAAGTCGATTTCTTAACGTTATATTATCAAAGTTAGTTTCGTCCTGAACATGTTTTATATTATGGATATCCGCATATTCAGATAATTCACGTTTAGAAAAATCCAACAATGGTCGTAAAATTTGTCCAGACTCTCCAAAAGGACGTTGTTCTTTCAAACTAACGACTTCAAATGCATTACCTGAACGAATCAATTTCATCAAAATATTCTCAGCCAAATCGTTGCCATGATGCGCTGTCAATAACGTATCAAAATGCCCCGATGCCATAATCTTTTTAAAAAATCCGTACCTAAACTTGCGAGCTGACGCTTCCATACCAATATCATCACTCGGTTGATTTTCCCACTTAGTGGTAAAAAATTGATAATCATTTTTAACACAACCGTCTTGGACAAAAGCAACTTCAGCACTGCTTTCTGGCCGTAGATCATGATCAACATTGACGACGGCAAACTTATCTCGTGGCAAAATTTGGGCGATAACATTCAACAAGACCATTGAATCAACTCCACCGGAGACGGCAATCAAAACCCTTTGAGCATGATATTGTTGTAAAACTTTTTTTACTACATCTATAATTCGATTATCTAGATCCATCGTTTGCCCCTCCATAAAACTAAAAAAGGCTGAGACATCGTCCCAACCCCTGATTTACATTTATTAACTACGGCGTCCGCCACGACCACCACGTTTACCTTCTGTATTCTTCTTGATAACACTGAGTCTTTCTTCACTTTCTTTCATGAATCCAGACATCATATCGTCGAAGCTTTCTGGTTTACGTTGTTGTGGTTTTCTATCATTACGTTCATGTGAACGATGTGCATGAAATTTTGGCTTAGGCTTATCTGAAGCTTGTTTAATTGAAAGTGCAATTTTATGATCCTTCTCACTAAGAACTAAAACCTTAACAGTATCGCCAATGTTTAGCACATCATGAATATCTTTGACATAACCATCAGCAACTTCACTGATGTGCACCATTCCGCTTTGTCCTTCTCCAAGGTCTACGAAAGCCCCAAAATTTGTAATTCCCGTTACTTTACCTTCTGTTTTAGCTCCTACTTCAACTGTCATCTAATTAAAAATAATTCCTTTCCCTATTTTTGAATAGTAGTGGTCTTCACATCATCAGGCAAATTGTAGATTTGTTCACCCGGTTTGCTATACATGTACTTTTCACGAATATACTTTTCGATATAATTCGTGTCATGAAGCTGACTCACTTCAAGCTTCAAATCACGCTGTGTCGATTTTTGCTTGCTCAACTTCTGTTTGCTAATTTCTATCTGTTCCATCGTATTGGCATAAGTTCGATGAGAATTGAAAATTTGAACGCCAAATACAACCAAAATCACTGCAAAAACAATTCCAATCATAGCCATCCGTCTGCGATGCACTTTTTTAGCATAGTCATGATGACCAGGATTAGGAGTTGGTGCTTTTTTTGGTTGTAATACAGAAACGTTAGAATTTAGTTTACGTATTTCCATGCCACTACTCCCCTAGAAATGATTACTTTGAGTATAACAAGTTTAAGCCATTATTTGAATGATTAAATTGCTAATTTTAATGCATTTCTAATTTTTAGGTTGAATTTTTTTATTAAAAAATGCTGCTGCCGATTGAGCGGGTAAAATAAATCAATATGTTTCTATTAATTAACGTGTGGTGCTAAGTAAGTATCCCGTCTACAGAGCTGGGAAATATTCACTAGCTGTGCGGACCGGTCCGAGCCTGAGAGACGGTCTCGAACCTCGGTTTGAAGCCTTGACATAGTTCGTCAAGTCTCCAAACACGCCCGGTGTTGTAATGGCTAAAGCCATTACAACACTTCCACGGCACACAAATATTTCCCAGCTCTTCCGACTAATTAATCGTTATTATTTGAATGTAAAAATATTCAATTGCTTTTATATCCGACCTTTTTAAAGACAAATTCTAAAATTTAATTTACCAAATATAATTAATGCGGACATTTACACGCTTGCATAATTCACCTAAGTCAGGTTAATTCAACCAACATAAAAAAACAAATTAGTTGAAAAAGCTGAAGAGTTCGAAACATTTTTCCATACTCGAATCAACTCCAAATACAATATCCTTAGTTAAACGTATTTTGCTAGTTAATAATCAATTGTTATTTAAAACCAATTCTACACAACCGAAGATTTAACAACGAAAAATCAATATAACTATTGTTGTTACGGACCCCGAACTAATTTATTTAAATATTCAGAAATCTTCACTCCATTGTCCCTGCCATAAAAAATAAATTAGTTGGAAGAGCTGAGAGTATTCATTTGCAGCGAAAGTGGCGTTATTGCTTCAGCAATTACACCACCGGGCGTGTTGGAGACTTACCGGTTTGTGGTAAGGCTTCAACCGAGGTCTGAGACCGCTTCCCAGGCTCGGGCCGTTCCGCGCAGCAATTGAATACTCTCAGCTCTGGAAACGGCATACGGCATACTTACCCAATACGCTAGTTAAACCTCTTCATACATATCCGTAGAATCAGTTTTCTTAGTTGTTTCTTTGATATTGAGAACTCTAACTTTCATGGTTCTCTCTCCAAAGTGTAATTCTAATACATCACCCACTGAAACTTCACTAGACGATTTGGCAACATGGTCATTGATTGAGGCACGACCATTGTCTGCAAACTCTTTAGCAACAGTTCTGCGCTTGATAATACGGCTTACTTTTAGATACTTATCTAATCTCATAATTAATCCTCTATTTTCATAAACTTAGTAATATATTTACCCATTGGTAAAATTTCCCACTCTTCTTTGGTCAACAGATGCCAGCGCTTTGAAAGCTTCAAGTAGACGAACGCTCCCAAAGGTATTGCAATAATATTGATCAAAACACAGTTGGCTCGCGTCATAACTAGATATCCAGCCAAAATTTTGACAACAATCCTGACAAAAATTGCCATAATCAAACCAAGCATAATCATATTATGAATAAATTTCTTATCCAGTGACAAGAATTTTCGATCAAACTTATAAATCGTCAAAATCCCAAACAAGATTACACATTCACTCAAAACTGTCGCCAGAGCTCCACCAGCAATTCCAAACTTCGGCACTAAAATAACATTCAAGGCGACCTTCGTAACTAATGACATCCCGAATAAAATCAACTTATGAAAGTTTTTTTCATCATCACCACTTGTAACAGCTATTAATAAATTAATAAATGAAACAATTAATATCGATAGCATATAAATGCTCAGGGTCCTGGAACCGTTTGTATCGGTAAAAAGCATTGTATTTATTTCAGGCATTAACGCTATCAAACCCGCCGTTTCCGCTACTGATAACCACAAACAGACACGAACCATCTTTTGAATCATACTCTTATTTTGTTTAACTCGATTGGTCTCCTTCAATTGCGGCATGATAGTTGAGACAAATGATAAGGAAATAACAATTCCCAGTTGTAACAACGGTTGTCCACGATCAAAGACACCTTTTTGAACCTCAGCTAAATCTAAAGCCATCCCTGTGTGTAACAATAATCTCACGGTAGAAAAGGAATCGATAAACTGATAAAAAATTGTGATACCTGTAAAAACTACGATCAAAACAATTTCTAACGCTAAACCATGTTCCAATTTAATAGAATTATCGGCTTTTGGCGTCTCAACTTCCGTCGCTTTAGTTTTTAAAAACTTAATGACTAAGATTGCCACTGCCAATAAACCACCGATAAACGCTCCTGAATTGGCTAATGTTCCCATCTGATAAACATCCAAAATTCCATGTCCAAATAACAAGGCACTTCCAATAATGATAACAATACGGAAGAATTGCTCTGATACTTGTGAAATAGCACTCGGTTCCATAATTAAATCACTCTGAAAATATCCTCTCAGACTCGCTTCAAAGGGAACCAATAGAAAAGTCAATGCCACCACTCGTACTTCTGGATACAAGTTAGGATCTCCCATCAAACTAGCCAGATACCTAGCCGACACCCACAGAAGTCCTGTAATGACCACACTACCAGCCATCAAAATTCCGAATGTTTTCTTCAACAAATTATGTTTTGCAGCAATCGTCTCCTGTTGAGCAAATGTCTTAGAAATAACTACTGGCAAACCAGACAAAGCCAAAACGGAAAAAATACCGTAAATGGGGTACACCTGTTGATAAATAAAATAGCCACGATCCCCAACAATATTCTGTAATGGAATCCGATAAATAGCACTCAAAAGTTCCGAGAACAGTGAGGCGATAGTCAGAATCCAGGTCCCCTTAATAGCCCTAGACACTTCTTTTTGCATATTAGTTTTTAATTTTTTCTTTCTTTAAATTATCGAACTCAGCTGCCATCTTCTCGGCAAATGTCTGTAATTGACCGAACCAATCGTCTTTTTTAACACTACCTGAATCTAAGGTGATCGTAAATTCACCATTCTTGTCGTTAACCTTAGCTTTCATTGTCGTATTAGCTAAGAATTTAAACACTAAATCACCAGTTAAATAATCACTAGCCTTCTTTGAAAACTTAATCGCAATCATACCATTTCGCATGATGACACTCTTAACTAATGACTCGTCGAAAGAATTCTTCAACAAACTGATATCTAATAGGTTTTCAACTTCCTGAGGATATTCGCCAAAACGATCCAATAATTCCGATCTCACTTCTTGGTAATTTTCCAAAGAGTCGATCTGTCTGATTCGCTTATACAATTCAACTTTTTGGCGTTGATCGGTAATGTAATCAGCCGGTAAATAAGCCTCAAGTGCCAGATTAACTTCAGCATTAGTTTTTTCAGCTTTCGTATGGCCACGTTTTTTGGCAACAGCGTCATTTAACATTTGTGTATAGAGGTCAAAACCAACAGAATCAATGAAACCGTGTTGTTGCTTACCCAATAGGTTCCCAGCACCACGAATCGACAAATCACGCATAGCAATTTTGAATCCTGATCCTAATTCAGTAAAGTTCTTGATAGCTTCCAATCGCTGTTCGCCAACTTCTGTTAAAACCTTGTTGGGTTTATACATCAAATAAGCATAGGCAACACGATTAGAACGACCCACTCGTCCTCTAATTTGATAAAGCTGTGAGAGTCCATATCGATCGGAGTTTTCCACAATCAATGTATTGGTGTTAGGCATATCAACACCCGTCTCAATAATTGTTGTCGTGACCAAGACATCATATTCACCATTTAAATAATCGGCAATTACGCCTTCCATCTGAGTTTCCGTCATTCGTCCGTGAGCTGTAGCAATACGTGCCTCAGGAATCAAAGCCTGCAATTGACCTGCCACTTGATCCATGTCCTCAACTCGATTATGCAGATAAAAGACTTGTCCACCACGAGCCATTTCTCGTTTGATAGCACCTGCGATAACTTCGTAATTCTGTTCCATAACATAAGTTTGTACAGGATAACGATTACTTGGAGCTGTTTCGATCAATGACAAATCACGAACGCCGAGCATTGACATGTTCAAAGTACGTGGAATTGGTGTCGCTGTTAAGGTTAAGACATCAACATTAGCCTTTAGTTGCTTAATTTTTTCCTTGTGCTTAACGCCAAATCGTTGTTCCTCATCAATGATCAATAATCCAATATCATTGAATTTAACATCTTTTGATAGTAATCGATGAGTTCCAACTACAATATCAATCGAACCATCTTCGAGTTTTTCGATTGTTTCCTTACTTTGTTTACGAGTTTGAAAACGTGACAATACTCCAATATTGACGGGGAAATCTTCAAAGCGGTCTTTCATAGTTTCATAATGTTGCTGAACCAGTAGCGTTGTTGGCGCTAAGAACACGACTTGCTTACCTGCTTCAACGGCTTTAAAGGCTGCTCTTAAGGCAACCTCAGTCTTACCAAAACCAACATCCCCGACTAACAAACGATCCATCGGATGTGGCTTTTCCATATCACGTTTAATTTCATCGACTGACCGCAATTGATCTGGTGTTTCAGGATAAGGGAAGGCGTTATCGAAATCATGTTGCATTTGATCATCTTTAGGAAATGGGAAGCCCTTTTCAGCCTCACGTTTGGCATAGAGATCAATCAAATCATCCGCAATATCTTCAATGTTTGACTGCACTTTTCGTTTGGTCTTTTGCCATTCGTTTCCACCAAGTTTATTGATCTTAGGTGATCTACCTTCAGCAGAAACATACTTCTGAACCATATCCAATTGCGTAACCGGAATGAATAGGCGTCCATCATCACGATACTCAATCGTAATATAATCTTGATGTTTGCCATCAACTTCCATTGTCTGCATACCGATAAATTTACCGATACCATGATTGACATGGACAACGTAATCTCCAGGTTTTAATTCGTTATAACTCTTCAAACGTTCCGCATTCGCCAAGGTTTGATGACGACGTTTCTTAGGCTGTTTGTTAAAGAGTTCTTTTTCGGTAATAATAGCAAGCTTCTCATCAGGCATTTCAAAGCCGGCACTAAGACTTGCATTGAGAATCTGTGTTTGATCTTCAATCACCTTATCTTTACCAGTTAAAGTAGCCTTGATGCCAAAATCAACCAATGTATTGTTGATAGCACCGATTCGTTTCTCGTTATTGATCACCAAAATAACGGTATAATCCTGTTTTTGCCAACGCTCAACTTCTGATTTTAAAAGCGGCATTTGGCTAAAGAATTGTTGCATTGAACGGATTGACACATTGTGTAGCTGATTGAGACGAATATGTCCCATTCCTTGTTGGAACGCCGAAATATAAATTTGGGCATGCTCATCTTCCTTGATCAAATCAGTTACACTCTGACGAATTTTTTGCTCAGGCAAAGCTTTACCAAATTCCAATTGACTGGCCAGCCATGATTGATTTTCGGCAGCACTGTCATTTGACTGTTCGATCAAACGATTATATTCATCAAATAAAATAATATCGTCTCTACCCAAATAATCTAACAAGCTACTTGGGTGTTCCAAAATATAGTCCGCAATCCGACCGATATTTTCTGGACGCATTCCTTCAGATAATTCTTCAATCGTCTGTCCGAAATTGACTTCAAGATTTTCTTTAATATCTTTATCTTTAGTTGAATCGAGTTGGCGTTGATAACTCTTTTGAAGTTTTTTCAAACCAGTTGCCACTTGCTCGTCAGTCACAATTCTATCCTTAGCAGGTAAAACTTTAATTTCAGTAAGTTCTTCCATACTACGTTGCGTTTCAGTGTCAAAAAATTTAATTTTTTCTACTTGATTACCAAAGAAATCAATTCGTACAGGGTTATCAACATTTAATGGATAGATGTCGACAATATCCCCACGGATCGCAAAATCCCCAGGTTTAGCAACTAACTTATCCTTAACATAACCCATCTGTACGAATGTTTGATTAAGATTCTCTAGGTCATACTCTTCATTCACTTTAATATCTAATTGAGCAGCTTTAAATAATTCCTTAGCTGACAATTCATATTCCATCCCGGCAATTGAGGTCACCAAGATCCCAGCCTCATCACTAGCTAAAAAGCTCAAAGAATCAAGTCGCTGACTCAATTCATCCGGTGAACTTGTTGCTAATTCCGTTGAAATAGATTCTTCAACTGGAAAAATATGAACTGCATCGCTGTTTAACAAATTAAGATCATCGTAAATCTTGTTAGCGTGAAAATTAGTATTTTCCACAATTAGAATTTTTTTGCCCTTTTGTTTCAAAGTTTCCAGTGCAAAAAGGGAAATCGTTGATCCAGTCAAACCAGTCAATAAATTCTTCGTGTCTGGCTTAACTTGATTAATAAATTCCCCAAGGTCGAGCTTATTCGTAATGAAATTTATTAAATCCAATTTTTGCCCCCTTGCGTATTTAATTATACTTATTCATTAATTGATCAATTGACGTACCATTGACCCAATCTTTAACCATTGCTGTTGCCTGATCAATACCGGCTAAAGCGACAGGTTCTTCATCTTTAGAAAATGGTGTCAAAACCCAATTAACAACAGATTGCTTAGAGGGATGTTGTATACCAATTTTGATACGGCTGAAGTCTTTCGTACCCACAGCAGAGATTATACTCTTAATACCATTATGACCACCAGCAGAACCCTTTGTCCGTAATCTAACTTTACCAATTGGCATATCTAGATCATCTTGAATGACCATCATTTCATCAGGTTGGATTTGATAGTAGCCCATCAAAAAATTAACAGCGCGCCCTGATTCATTCATGAACGTTAAAGGTTTAACTAAGAAGACAGTCTCGCCATCAACTTTGAATTTACAGTATTCAGCTTCAAAGTCTTTTTTCATTTGTGATTGGCCGTATTCATCCATCAATTTATCGATGGTCATAAAGCCCATATTATGCTTTGTACGATCGTATTTTTTACCTGGATTTCCTAGGCCAACAATTAGTTTCATATTAATACCTCATTTCGAACTTACATTATATCATGTTAATTTCATGATGAGTTGAAAGTTTTCTGTCTCTAGAGACTAAGAATATTTTATTCACTATTATCACAAATGGATTACCGATATTATCATTAATAAATAAATTGCGATTAGATATATTACAACAATTCTTTCATTTTTTTGATGTTTAAATCTTCAAAGTTTCAAAACAAATAATCTTAGTAATCCATCGCCCCTTAAAAACACTAGCCTCCGGTTGTCAGTGAATTATTCTGCAGTGAAAGTGGTGTTAGACCGGCGATTTTCCGGTCTTACACCACTGGACGTATTTTGAGATTCGCGTTTTTTGCGAAGCTCAAAATCGAGGGTCGAGACCGCACTTTGGCTCGAGCCGGTCCTCACAGCGGATAATTCACTGACAACCGGAGGCGGCCCAAAACCATAATTTCATTAATTTCTCACTTTTTTCACAATCAACTTGTTAATTACCCTTAATTATTTGTATAATGAACCACGGAACATATTATTTTCGAAGGGATGATATTTTATAATGACAACTCCAACAAATGAAAAGAATCACCAAAAAGTACTTCTAGTTGGTGACGGTGCTGTAGGTTCAACTTTCGCCTACGCAATGACACTTCAAGGTATTGCACAAGAACTAGTTATCTGTGATATCGCAAAAGACAAGATTAAGGGTGACGCAATGGATCTTGCAGATGCACTTCCATTCTCATTCCCAAAGAACATTCACGCTGGTGAATATTCAGATGCTAAAGATGCTGATATCGTTGTTATCACTGCTGGTGCTCCACAAAAACCAGGTGAAACAAGACTTGACCTTGTTAACAAGAACTTGAACATCTTGAAGACAATCGTTGACCCAATCGTTGAATCAGGATTCAATGGTATTTTCTTGGTTGCTGCTAACCCAGTTGATATCTTGACATACGCTACTTGGAAACTTTCAGGCTTCCCTAAGGAACGTGTAATTGGTTCAGGTACATCACTTGACTCAGCTAGACTACAAAAATTCGTTGGTGAAGAATTAGACATCGACCCTCGTGCAGTTAACGGATACATCATGGGTGAACATGGTGACTCAGAATTTGCTGCATGGTCACACTTGTCAATCGGTGGAGTAACAATGGCTGAATGGATGGAACAACACCCAGAAGTTACACAAGCTACTCTTGACGCAATCTACAAGAAGGTTGTTAACGCTGCTTACGACATCATCAATACTAAGGGTGCTACATTCTACGGTATTGGTACTGCTCTTGCAAGAATCTGCAAGGCTTTGCTAAACGACGAAAACACTGTTCTTCCATTATCAAACATGATGACTGGCCAATATGGCGTTTCAGACATTTATATCGGTTCACCTGCTATCATTAACCGTAAAGGTCTAAAACAAATCATCGAAGTACCATTGAATGATGAAGAATCAGCACAAATGAAGAAATCAGCTGCAGAACTTGAAAAAATTCTTAAAGATGGTTTCGAAGCAACAGGTATCGAAGGTCGTCAATAATCCGAAATATCATGCTTTTAAAAAGCCGAAACAAATGAATAATTTGTTTCAGCTTTTTTTTTTCGCGGAATTACTGTATTATTAATTCAATTATAATTGAATGGATGTGAATATATATGTTAGTGAAATCACTTGTACTGAAAAAGGACAAGCTTACTACAGTTAAAGAAACTGTAACACTAGAGGAAGCCTTAAAAGTCCTCGAAGATTCCGGCTATCGCTGTGTACCAATTCTTGACGAGAGCGGACAAATATTTAGGGGTAACATCTATAAGATGCACATCTACCGCCACAAGTCACGTGGTGGCGACATGAGTTTACCAGTAACAACTTTGATGAAAAATGCTACAAAAACAATCAGTGTTGACTCACCTTTCTTCAAAGTATTTTTCAACATCAAGGACTTGCCATATATCGCTGTTCTTGATGAAACTAATCTTTTCTACGGTATTTTGACTCACTCAAGACTCTTGAGCATGTTGTCAGATGCTTGGAACCTCGACATTAGTAGCTACGTACTAACTGTCAGTTCTTCCGGTGATCGTGGAGATCTTGAAAAGATGTCAAAAATCTTTGCAAAGTATGTTTCAGTCGCTGCCTGTATGACCTTGGACGCCAAATCAAATGAAGTTGTCCGTCGAACATTATTCACATTGCCATCAGGAACTGATATTGATACATTGAAGGAAATCATCAAGCGTTTGGAAAAGAAGAGTTTCATCGTTTCTGAAATTGATGATTTGAAGTCTGGAAAGATTATCGACAAGAATACTTTGTAATTTGTTTTAAATGTTTCTAAAAACAAAACCCGTTCTAAAACAAAACCTAAAAATCCATACCGACGCAACCGGTATGGATTTTTTTTGAATAAATTATATTATTTCAACTCAGGAGCAGCGGAACATTTTTTAAACATACGTACAGGCTCTCAGTCGCCCTTTTATAATTTATATTGGTATTTGACTTAATTATGCTAAACAACGCCATAGAAACTGTTTATTGACCTATCAACGGCTATTATTTTGTCATACACATTGAAAAATTCATAGCCTCAATCATCTTTAATTCTTATAAACTCTAGGTAATCTCTCACTCAATGAACAAAGAATTTCATAATTGATTGTTCCTGAATATTGGGCAGCATCGGTGGCCGTAATTTCTTCATCGCCATCTTTTCCCAAAATCGTTACCTTAGTTCCAACAGACAATTCTCCTGGCAAACGTACCATAAACTGATCCATACAAATACGTCCAACAGTTTGACAACGTTCACCATTGATTAAAACGTCTGACCCTTGCATTCTTCTCAACCAGCCATCCGCATAACCAATCGGAACGGTCCCGATCCATTCGTCCTTCTCACTTGTATATGTAGCACCGTAACCGATACTGTCTCCTGCCTTAACTTTCTTAACAAAAACCAATTCAGAATACAAGCTTAAGGCTGGTTGCAATGTATATGGCAAATCTGGAATATCAGTTTGTGATGGATTCAATCCGTACAATGCGATACCATATCTGACCATATTGATTGCCAAGTCTTTGTGCCAAAGCGCAGTAGCTGAATTAGCACAGTGAACGTATGTGAATTTAGTTGGTAAATCGCTCGACATTTCTTTGAAAGTTTCGACTTGCTTTTCAAAATATTTTTCATCAGGATTATCGGCTGTTGCAAAGTGTGTGAACAACCCTTCCGGAATAAAGGCCTGTTTATGGTCATTCAAAAACTTGCAAGCCTCAATTAAATCGGCTTTTTTTTGAAAACCGATTCGACCCATACCACTGTCAATTCCTAAGTGAACTTTCAAATTGGTTGTTCTAAGTTGAACAGCAATCATCAACCAGTCCAAACTACCCACGGTTAGCGAAATATTAGCACGTGCTGCGACTTTGGCATATTCAACAGGAACTATACCCAGAACTAAAATAGGTGCTTCTATGCCGTTATTACGAAGTTCCAAAGCTTCATCTAATGTAGCAACACATAATCCACCTGCTCCGAATTCAATTTCTGCCTTAGCCACACGAACCAATCCGTGACCATAAGCATTAGCTTTCACAACCGCAAAAACCTTTGTGCCTTCTGGAACTCGTGCAAGTTCATTTTTAAGATTCTGTTGTAACTTCTTCAAGTCTACTTCAACATAGGCTGGACGGTGAATTGATGGTAACATTTTACTCTGCCTCCTCTAGAATAACTTCAGTTATTACTAGTTCATCTGTATCCGAGATTGAAACGTGGATATTACCTTTAAAAATATCAGTCTTAATGTAAGGCTGCCCTGACTCGTGGTTCAAAACGCTCAAATCATGAAAGCCAATTCCACGCAAGCCAGTTCCCATAGCTTTTGTGAAAGCCTCCTTAACTGAAAATCTAGCTGTTAAGTAAGACATTTTCGATTTCTCAGTGTTCAAAGAATTAAAAATTTCCATTTCATCAGCATTCAAAATTTTTTCCAAGAATCTTGGATGACGACCATAAATCTTACGCACACGGTCGATCTCCGCAATATCAATACCTAAACCTTTGATCATATGTTTTTCTCCATTTTATAAAATTCATAAAACTTAATACCTAGAGTATACTCAATTTTTCTTTTCCCGTCTCCAGAGATGAGAGCATTAACACATAAAACATATCAATTTGTTTCCTGTGGATAACATTGACTAACCACATACCATTGATATAAACACAGTTACATAGTAATAGTTATATAGATACAGGTTCATATGCAAACTTACATTGTTTAATACGATTGGCGTTATGCCAGCTCTAGATCTGATGGTATCCCTCTAAAAAATTATTCAAAAATTTGATTATACACACAATTTGAAATTCTCGAGGGTTTTAAAAATATTAAAACAAAATAAGACACTGGTATATGGTGGATTCGGATGAATTTCACAGTTATAGTGCTGTTTTATTAGTGTTTTACCAACCTCACAGCAGACTACATCCCCGTCTATCACCCGCAAAATACTTCAGTATATTTATTTTGCGGAAGGTTGAAAGGTAAAAAAGTAATATAAACATTGTTGTGACAGTCCTAAATAAAATTTATTTACCAATTTATTTAAACAGCAAAAAATTACAATTGGACATTCTTATTATTAAAAACCTAGTTGGAAGAGTTGAAAGTATTCATTTGCAGCGAAAGTGGAGTTATTGCTTTAGCAATTACACCACCGGGCGCGTTGGAGACTCGCAGGTTTTGCGAGGCTTCAACCGAGGCTCGAGACCGCTTCCCAGGCTCGGGCCGTTCCGCGCAGCAATTGAATACTTTCAGCTCTGGAAACGGCATCCTTTAGCCATTTTACTGTACAAAAAAAGACAAAGTAAAATAATTTACCTTGTCTTTTTTAAAATTCTAATTATTTTTCAAGATTTGTTCTGATCTTGAATGACTTCTTGCTACGACCATTACGTTTGTTGTCATGTTCGCGGCGTTTGCCACCCTTATCATCATGATTACGACTGCCACTACTGTGACGATCACTACTACGTCTGTTTCCGCCACCACGATGGTTACCACCATTACTGTGATCACCATTGCTTCTTCCATTACCACGACGGCCATGGCCTGAACGGCTGTGACTAACTTTTCTTGATGGAAGTGGTCTTTCAGGAGCAATCTTAACAGGAACACTTTCAGCATCCTTGATTGACTCGCTCAAGAATATACGAGCAATATTATCAGCAGAATATTCTGACAACAATTCTTCAACTGCATCGTTGAAACGATCCAAGTGCTTGTCATGTGCCAAGGTATCTTTGATATCTTCCTTAACTGATTCAAGTTGTCCCTTAAGAACTTCTTTATCAGTTGGTGGAGCTAATGGTTCCATACGCTTCTTTGTAAGGTTCTCAATTGTACGTAAGTAACCCATTTCGTTAGGTGTAACGAAAGTTACTGACACACCAGAGTGTCCGGCACGACCAGTACGGCCAATACGGTGAACGTAGCTATCAGGATCTTGAGGAATATCAAAGTTATAAACATGTGATACACCAGAAATATCCAAACCACGAGCAGCAACATCAGTTGCAACAAGGAACTCTAATTTACCAGCTTTGAACTTACGTAAAACGCTAGTTCTCTTATCTTGTGATAAGTCACCGTGAATTCCTTCAGCATTGTAACCACGAGCTTGCAAACCACGTGTTAATTCATCAACACGACGCTTTGTACGACCAAAGATCAAAGCAAGTTCTGGAGCTTGAACGTCGAAAAGACGTGTCATCAAGTCAAACTTCTCAAATTCTTTTGCCTTAACAAAGTATTGTTCGATATTATCAGCAGTCAATTCTTTTGACTTGATCTTAACGATCTTAGGTTCTGTCATGAACTTGTCAGCAATCTTAAGGATTGGCTTAGGCATTGTTGCTGAGAACAACAATGTTTGATGCTTGTTAGGAACGTTTGATAAGATACTTTCGATATCTTCAACGAATCCCATGTCCAACATTTCATCAGCTTCATCAAGCACAACTGTTTTAACATTGTGCAACTTCAAAGTGTGGCGGTTGATATGGTCAAGCATACGACCAGGTGTACCGACAATAATTTGAGGATGACTCTTCAAAGCACGGATCTGGCGTCTGATATCAGAACCACCGTAAACACTTTGAACTTTAACTTTCTTCTTACTACCTAAACGGTATAACTCTTCTTGAGTTTGAATAGCTAATTCTCTAGTTGGTGAGATAATCAATGCTTGAATTTCGCTTGATTGAGTATCAACGGCATTTAGTAATGGTAAACCAAAGGCTGCCGTCTTACCTGTACCAGTTTGAGCTTGCCCAATAACGTCATCGCCGGTCATAACTAGTGGAATAGTTTGAGCTTGAATTGGTGTAGTTTCTTCAAAACCAGCTTCGTCTACGGCACTCAATAATCTGGGATCTAAATCTAATTCTTTAAATTTCACAAATGTCCTCCATTTTTTAAAACACGATAAATAACAATTTGACTACTTTACCACGTTTTATACACAAACTCAAATGACAACTACTACATTAAATCATGTAAAACGTTTTCTAAGTGAATTCCATGACTTGCTTTTAACAAGACAGTGTCATTTGGTTTTAATTCTTTTTTAAGATCTGTGGTCAAATCTGCCAGTTGGTCTTTGTCGTACCAAAGCAGATCATTTTGGTCATACTTGGAACTTAATTTGTCACGCAAATACTTCATATCAGGACCAACCAGATAAACTTTTTCAAAATCTGTATTATCAATGTGTGCAGCTAAAGACTCATGCAAATTCTTGGAAGCATCACCAAGCTCTAGCATGTCGCCTAAAACAATCAGCTTACGACCGTCAGTCTTAATATCTTTGAGACTGTGTAAAACTTCAATGGCTGCAGTGGGATTAGAGTTATACACATCGCTCAATATGTCGGCCCCATTTTGGGACTTCAGCCATTCGGTTCTGTTTTCTGTTACAAATAATTCACCCAAAGCTTTTTGCATAGCAGCTGGTTTAATATGTAAAGCGCGACCAACTAATAAAGCTGCCAAGGCATTATTGACGTTATACTCACCCATCATTGGAATTTCAAATTTAATGTCCGGCCATTGATTGGTAGTAAAACTTGTCGTTGTTTTGCCTGCTTCAATTTCTGTTGCATACAAATCATTACTGTCGTGACTACCAAAACTCAATTGTCTTTGTTCAATATTTTTAGCACGTTCCAACAATAATGGTTCATCCCCGTTATAAACGAAAGTTCCATCTTCATTTAAATGATCAGTTATTTCCATCTTGGCATCAGCGATTTTGTCACGAGTACCAAAGAATTCAATATGAGCTTCTCCAATCATTGTAATGACTGAAATATCGGGATTAGCAATACTACTCAAATGATTGATCTGTCCAGGACGATCCATTCCCATTTCAATAACCAATACTTCAGTATTAGTAGGCATATTCAAGATCGTAAAAGGTACACCGATTTCATTATTAAAATTCTGCGGTGTTTTAGCAACATTGTTACTAGTGCTCAAAACCTTTGCAATCATATCTTTCGTGGTAGTCTTCCCATTACTACCAGTTACAGCAACGACTTTCGGATTAACCTTGTTCAAATAATACTTGGCCAATGTTTCAAACGCGTTCGAAACATTCTTAACGACAACATAAGGTATCTTGTCATTAAGAATATCATGATCACTCTGCCAAATAGTCGCACTTACCCCATGCTCAATGGCGCTGTTGATGAATTCATGTCCATCACGGTCCCCTTGTAATGGAAAAAATAAGTCGCCCTTCTTTGCTTTACGACTGTCAAAACAAACGCCCGTAATTTCAACGTCTTCAATCGTATCACTTTGAATTTTTAATGCTGAATAGACTTCCCTTAACTTCATTTTCATGAATAAACTTCCTCAACTATAAAAAATTAAATATATCAGATATAAACAAAAAAAGAGTATACTAAGATACTTAGAAAGGATTTGATGTATATGACATCTAATACAGATGACAGTGCTGAGCCGAATAATTATTGGAAGAGAAATCTAATTGTTCTTTGGTTCAGTACTTTTGTATCCGGTATTGGCTTCAGTATGATAACACCCTTTATGCCATTATACATTAACCAGTTAGGTAATTTCACAAAAAGTCAGCTCGTCATTTGGAATGGTATCGCCTTTTCATCAACATTTCTAGTCATGGCGATCATCTCACCTGTTTGGGGTAAAATTGCTGACCGCCGTGGCCGTAAATTGATGTTGATTCGAGCATCACTTGGTATGGCCATTGTAATTTTCCTGCAAGCTTTTGTTACTGCTCCTTGGCAGCTGGTCGTTTTAAGACTCCTACAAGGTGTCTTCTCAGGATTTGTTAGTAATTCTAACACCCTGATAGCTTCCACAGCCCCAAGGTCTGAAAGCGGCAAGGCTTTAGGAACACTTAATACCGGAGTCATTTCTGGTACTTTGCTTGGTCCGCTGGTCGGTGGCGTTATCGCCCAATACTTCGGTTATCGGATTCCATTTATGATAACCGGGTCATTATTATTTATAGCTTTTATTCTCGTGACGATTTTTATTAAGGAAGATTTCAAGCCTATTCCAAAAGGTCAAGAAGAGTCAACCAAAGAAATTTTCCACAAGTTAAAAAATCCCAATTTAATTTTGGCAATGTTTGTTACCACAATGATCATCCAAGCTTCTAACAACTCGATCAATCCAATTATCAGTTTGTATGTTAAACAACTGATGCACAATTCGAATCAGGTCACGTTAATCGCTGGTGTCGTCGCGGCCATGCCAGGTATCGCTAATATTATTGCCGCACCAAGATTTGGTGCTTTAGGTGATAAGATCGGTACTGGGAAAATTCTGATTGGTGGTTTAATTTTTGCCATCATCGTTTATATCCCTCAGGCCTTTGTTACCAACGTTTGGCAGTTAGCTGCCTTAAGATTCTTAGTTGGTATCTCTGACGCTTGCTTGGTTCCGCAAGTACAAACAATTTTAGCCAAATACACTGATCCCAAATATACTGGTCGGATCTTCGGTTATAACCAGTCCTTCCAGTCAGTTGGTAATGTCTGTGGACCATTATTAGGTTCCTCTATATCAAGCGTACTTAGCTATTCAGCAGTCTTTCTAAGTACTAGCCTCTTAGCAGGTATCAACTTTGTTTGGGTATTTTCACACCTGAAGCCAAAGAATACGAAAGCAAAAAAATAAGCCATCCGAACGGATGACTTTTTTTATTTGTTTGCCAAACCATATTTCTTGTTGAAACGATCGATACGTCCATCTGCTTGAGCAAACTTTTGTTTACCAGTGTAGAAAGGATGTGAATCTGATGAAATTTCAACACGAATCAATGGGTAGTCTGTACCTTCAAAATCAGTTGTTTCTTTTGAGTTCATTGTTGAACCAGCTAAGAATTTCTTACCTGTTGATGAATCCATAAATACAACTTGACGATATTCTGGGTGAATTCCTTGTTTCATTCTATGTCGCTCCTTTGCCATAAATCCTTAACGGAAATATAGATTATATTAACTAACAGTGTTTAATATTATCATGACTTGTGCAAATATTCAATACTATTCTTTTTTTGCCGCCCTCGGTTGCGAGAGATTTTGCCTGCTGTGAGACCGACTTGAGCCAAGGTCTCAAGTCTCGGTTTTGAACTTCGCAAAGCCCGCGAATTTCAAAACACGTCTGTGCTGTAAGAGCAGAAATTCACTGCTCTAACACCACTTTCACTGCTGGCAAAATCTCTCACAACCGAGGACTAATTTGTCGATTACCAACGATATTAACTAAACAATCCAAGTCATACCAGACGACCTGACCTCCCAAGCTTAATACCAAATTACTTAAAAATCCCAAGTATCTAATTCTCAATTAATTACTTCTTATCGCTTTATCATCAGTTATCTTCGCGTAATTCCACTTTCCTTGTAGCAACCGCATCAATTAAATCTTGATCATGATCAATCAACAGCATCGTTGGGTGCTGTTTTTTTATTGCATCAATAATTTGCTGTCTGGTAATGACGTCTAAATAATTCAACGGTTCATCCCAGAAATACAAATTAGCTGGTTCTGAAAGACTGATTGCTAAGGCAACTTTTCGGCGTTGGCCTTGGCTCATGTTTTCCACAGGTTGCTCGAATAGATAGCGTTCAAATCCTAACTTACGAAGATTTGAATAGACTGTTTCTGGTTCAATCTTTTTAGCCATTGCTAATTGTTTGATATTTCCAACTAATTCATTGTCCTGTCTCAAATAGGAAACTTTGAGATTACTTGCCAGGTGGATATCCCCTGTTTGTGTAAAAGGTTGTGGCAAACTGAGAATTTGTTTGAAAATCGTTGTTTTACCAATTCCGTTTGGACCTAAAATAGCCACTACTTGGTCACGTTTTAATTCAAAGTTAACTACTGGCGTCTTTATATTCTCATGCTGCAACTGTAAGTTATCCACCGTCACAAAAATATTGGGATGTTTAACCTCTTCGTAATTTAAAGTAATTGGTTCTTCAATTTCAATATTTTTTAACAAACTTTGCTTTTCATCAATCGCATCATTGGCACGCTTAGTAGCAGTCTTCGCTTTTTTCATCATTTTGGCTGACTTGTGACCCAAGAAGCCTTTGTCCAAATTAACTTTTTCAGTATAATGTTTTTTATTTTTTTGTGACTCTGCTTGGTCTGACCAGTTCTCACGTTTAACGGCTGTCTCATGCAATCGCTGAATATCTTTTTTTAATTGATCTTTTTGATTTATTTCTGATTGATCTTGACGGTTCTTATTTTCTTGCCATGTGTCAAAATTGCCTTTATACACATCCACATCCGCTCGGTTGATGGAAATAACGTGGTCGATGACTGGATTTAGGAAGGACTTGTCATGACTAATAACGATGAAGCCTTTTTTGTTTTTTAGATAATCGGAGACAATCTTTCGTCCCTCAATATCTAAGTGATTTGTTGGTTCATCGATCAATTGAAAACCTGATTCGTCAATAAACAAAATTGCTAAAAGAACTTTTGTCTGCTCGCCTGGACTCAAGGTTGCAAATTCTTGTTGCAAAACTTCCGTATCAATTTGAAGCTTTTCGAATTCAATTTCGATTTTCCAAAGATCGTATTCTTCCAAATTGGCTAAACTTTTGACGACTTCAACAGTTGGAACATTTTTATCAACAACCGTCTGTGGATAATAATAAAAATTTAAGTTGGAGACGACCTTGCCTTGATAATCGAGCTGTCCCATCAACAACTTCAACAATGTTGTCTTACCACGACCATTGCGACCAATTAAGCCTAACTTCCAAGATTCATCAATCTTCAAATTCAAAGAATCAAATAAGTTATCAACCATCTGATCATATTTAAAACTCACGTTTTCTATTTGTATTGTTCCCATTTAAAAACACCCTCATTCAGGTGCAGATTGATCTGGCAGTACGAAATTGCGTACAAAAAAAGGACGCTGAACAGCGTCCTTAATTATTTTTAAGGAAGCACTGTTGAGAAAATAAGCCAAATCAAACTACACGAAATATTATTATTAATATTTTTGTATAATTTAAAATTTGAACTTAATTTCTCAACGGCGCACTTCCTCTCTGGTTTTAAGATATAAATTAATTTATCAGGTTAAATCATTTCTGTCAAGACTCAATTAAATCATCTTCACCGATTAATTTAACATCCGCACCTAAACAGTGTAACTTCCAAACAACTTGATCATAACCTCGCAAAATGTTTTCGGCATGATCGATAACCGTTTGACCGTCAGCCAAAAGGCCAGCAATCATCAAACAGGCACCGGCCCTAATTTCATCAGCAGTTACATTAGCGCCCTTGAGCTTGGCTCCACCGTGAACAAAAATCAAATCATTTTCACTTGTGATATCGGCACCCATCTTCGCTAATTGTGCAATGTGCTTCACACGCTTAGGATAAATCGTATCAATGATCATCGCTTCACCACTTGCTTTCATCAAAAGTGGCGTGATTGGTTGTTGAAGGTCAGTTGCAAAACCCGGATATGGCATCGTCTTGATATTGACAGCCTTCAATTCAGGAGATGGCTTAACGTAAATACTGTCTTCGCCAACTTCCAAGTTAACACCCATTTCATCCAACTTAGCTAAAAAGGCATCCAAATGTTCACTGATAATATTTTTAACTAAGATATCCCCACCGTTTGCAGCAGCTAAACTTAAATAAGTTCCCGCTTCAATCCGGTCAGGAATAATTGTATGTGCATTATTTGAACGAAGCGTATCAACACCTTCAATACGAATCGTCTCAGTCCCAACACCACGGATGACAGCACCCATGTTATTTAGAAACGTTGCTAAATCAATAATTTCTGGTTCTTTGGCAGCATTTTCAATCACGGTTGTTCCCTTAGCTTTAACAGCAGCCAAGATGACATTGATTGTTGCACCAACGGAGACCATATCTAAAAAGATTTTTGCTCCCTTGAGGCCTTCTTCAGGAGTTGTAATAATGATTTGTCCATGTTTGTTCTCAACGTGTGCACCTAATGCTTCAAATCCCTTGATATGTTGATCAATAGGACGTGGTCCAATATCGTCGCCGCCGGGAAAACCGACTACAGCCTTACCAAATTTACCTAGCATGGCTCCCATAAAGTAGTATGAGGCACGTAAACTGCTTACTTTACCACTGGGCAATTCAGCAAATTGGATCTTGGTCGGATCAATTCGCAATACATCATTATTCATTTCTGAAGTAACGTTCATATCTTTCAAAATAGAACGTAAATTTTTTACATCTCTAATTTGGGGAACGGAATCTAACACTACAGGTGTATCAGATAAAATGGCTGCTGGAATCAACGCTACGGTACTGTTTTTAGCACCACCGATTGTCACTTCACCCGATAATTTCTTTCCACCGTTGATTACAAGTTTTTGCATAAGCTTTTTCCTAACTATATTTGACTACTTCAAAAGAAGACTACATGTTGTCTTCTTCAAGGCCTGAAGCTGCACCGATAAATCCTTTGAACAAGCCTTCTGGTTTAGTAGGTCTTGACAAGAATTCAGGATGGTATTGAGCGGCAACGAAGAACTTGTTTTCAGGAATTTCAATTACTTCAACCAAACGGTTGTCGGGTGAAACGCCTGAGAATACTAGGCCAAGATCTTCAAATTGCTTACGATATTCGTTGTTAAATTCATATCTGTGACGATGTCTTTCTTGGATAACTGATTGATTATCATAAGCAGCAGCTGCTTTTGAACCTTCTTTTAGTTTACATGGATAAGCACCCAAACGTAAAGTACCACCACGATCTTCAACATCTTTCTTATCAGCCATGATGTCGATAACCTTGTGTGGAGCATTAGCATCGACTTCACCAGTTGTAGCGTCCTTGATACCAGCTACATTTCTAGCAAATTCAATACTTGCCATTTGCATACCTAAACAGATTCCAAGATATGGCACATCATGTTCACGAGCATACTTGATCGTTGTGATCATACCTTCTAGACCACGACTACCAAATCCACCTGGTACTAGAATACCATCAGAATCCTTAAGATAATCAGCCACATTGTCTTCTGTAATAAGATCAGCTGAAATCTTTTCTAGTTCTATTTCTGTATTATAAGCGTATCCAGCGGCACGGAGTGCTTCTGTAACAGAAATGTAGGCATCTTGTAACTTTGTATACTTACCAACTAGAGTGATCTTTGTCTTGTGCTTCAAGTTGTGAACACGGTCAACTAATTTATTCCAGTTAGCCATGTCAGCTTTCTTAGTATCTAAGTGCAAGTAACGACAAACGATATCATCAAAGTTTTGAGCTTGTAGATTCAAAGGAATGTCATAAAGTGAACTTGCATCACGTGATTCGATCACGGCTTCTGCGTCAACATCACAGAATGAAGCAATCTTATCTTTCATGTTTTGTGGCATTGGTAATTCAGTTCTAACAACTAAGATGTTAGGTTGAATACCAATTCCACGTAATTCTTTAACACTGTGTTGAGTTGGCTTAGTCTTCATTTCGCCAGCAGCCTTCAAGTAAGGTACTAGTGATGTATGAATGTAAACAACGTTTTCTGAACCAACTTCAGCTTTCATTTGACGCAATGCTTCTAGGTATGGTTGTGATTCAATATCACCAACAGTACCACCGACTTCAGTTATGATAACGTCTGAGTCAGTTGTTGTAGCAGCACGCATAATTTTTTGTTTGATCATATCTGTAATATGTGGAATTACTTGAACAGTTGCTCCGTTGTAATCACCGTGACGTTCGCGACGAATTACTTCGGAATAGATTTTACCAGTTGTAACGTTTGAATATTTGTTCAAATCGTTATCGATAAATCTTTCGTAGTGTCCCAAATCAAGATCAGTTTCAGTACCATCGTTGGTAACATAAACTTCACCGTGTTGATATGGACTCATTGTTCCTGGGTCCACATTAATATAAGGATCGAATTTTTGCATTGTCACCTTTAGTCCGCGATTTTTTAATAGTCTACCAAGGGATGCGGCAACAATTCCCTTACCTAATGATGAAACAACTCCACCTGTAATAAAAATGTACTTAGTCATAGATTTCCTCCACATATTAATTCTAGGGATTTCTTACTCACAAAAATAAAAAAGTCCCCTATTCAGCATGAACAGGGAACTTGAATTTGTCTATCTAATAGAGCCCGAACTATATAATACCGTGATATGTTCAGCTCGTCAAACTTTTAATTAAAAAAGTTTGACTTATTTATCTGTATCTTCGTCAGCGTCATCATCATCACTGTCGTCGTCATCATCGTCATCTGAGAGATCAATGTCTTCATCATCATCGTCGTCAGCGTCAAATTCTGATAATTGACCTTCGATACCATCTTCAAGACTGTCATCGTGTTCGTCATCATCATCGTCATCAACTGATGTCAAATCTGAATTAGTAAACTTAGATAAGTCTGGACCACTATCTGATGTATTGCCGTCAGTTTCGTCATCATCATCCATATCAGTTACATTCAAATCAGTGTCGTCGTCATAATCAACAACATCGTCATCATCATCGTCACTCAAGAAGGCATTAACCTTTTGAGCAGCTTTGTGAGTATTTTCAGTACCATTATCCTCAGGGTGATTTACTTCTTCATCGACTGAGTCATATGGGTACCACTTACGTAGACCCCAAACATTTTCGCCGAGTGAAAGAAAACTACCGTCGTTATTTAAATCTGTATAGAATTGAGGAAGTGACTCCTTAATATCTGAATCAGATTTACCCAAATAATCTTGAATTTCATTAACGATATCTGAGAAATTCATTACTTCTTTTTTATTGTTGTTTAGAATCTCATACGCGACCTCGATCAATGAGAGTTCGTCTTTGTTTTGATCCTTGAATTTGTCAAACTTCAAACGTGTACACGTCCTTTCGCAGCGTCTTACTTATAATGATATAGACCTAAGCGCTAAAAATCAATCTAAACTTATAATTACCTATTACATTATTGTCGTAAATCAAGTCATAATCAATGTTTATTTTTCCAGAAAGCGGATTACTTACAATTTCGACCTTAGAATCCTTGGTATAAGTGTCTAATGGTAAAACTCCATATTCTGTTTCCAGGTGACCATTATTGTGTTCTTGATGAGTGAAATAGAGTAAAGATGCTAAATTAGTCGATTTAGCGACACGTTTAACATGAATTTCACCCTTTTCCGTAATTTTAACTAAGATTGATGCTTTGTCATTATTTTCTAGACTTTCGTTAAATCTTAAATAAATCGAATTTCCAACTTGAGTAAATTTACCCGGTTCAGAAATTTTAGTATGCGTTAATTCTCCCGATTGCAATGTCTCAATATTTAATTCGACATTTATATCAAAACTATTATTTTCCAATACCCTATTGCCTCTACATGATAAAATTATATTTGTAAGCCATCTCCGGATCTAAGAGAGGATTCAGCCACTATAATGCCAGATTCAAAGCGAGGTGCAAGACAAGGCTGCTGAAAAACTTCTGAATTTTTAATTTTAAAAAATCAATTCCCATAAAACAGTTATTATTGAGTACAAAAGTGGGTGGAATTACCCAAAATAGTGTCTCAAATAAAACGAAAATGGTGGATTAAATTTCTCTAATTTAGTTTTTCAGCAGCCTCGTGCAAGGCCTTGGATCGTACCGGTCCTCATGGCAGGCGAAAATTTCTGACTACCAGAAGCAGCATCCCTCAATAACAACAAAAACGAAGAAGTGATCAAGTGAACAATACTATTATATTATACGACCAAAAAATAAGCTCTAACAAAGAAATGCTTGTTCCATTTTCGGACACTGGTGCTATTTTAAAATTTGTCTCTGAAAATCATCAACCAGTGCTCCACTTCTGGACGACGCCACCTACAGTCATCTTAGGTATGCAAGATAAACGTCTACACAACTTGTCAGCTGGATTGGAAATGCTAGCAGAAAAAAATCATCTCTTTTATTTGCGCAATTCTGGTGGCTTAGGTGTTGTGACTGACGAGGGAATCCTTAACTGTACAATCTTCTTATCAGACAAGGATAATCTACAAATCGATGATGCCTACGAAAAGATGTATTCCTTATTAAAACAAGCTTTCTCAACAAAAATCAAAACTGGTGAAATCACTCATTCATATTGTCCTGGGACTTATGATCTCAGCATTGACGGTAAAAAATTTGCGGGAATCTCGCAACGACGCGCTGGAAATGCAGTAGCTGTCATGGCCTACATTAGTATCAGTGGCAACCAAAGGAAACGTAGTCAACTGATGAAAGACTTTTACGAAGTCAGTAATTTTCCCAAACACGAACGCTTCGAATATCCGGAAATCGACTTGCAGTCCATGGAAAACCTCGACACTTTATTAAATCGAAAGCTTTCCATTGCTGAAGCTAAGCAAAACATTCTTGATGTCCTAGAAGCCCATTATCGAATTGACCGTGAAGAATTCTTTATCGTTCAAAGTTCGGAGCCTTATCAAAAAGCTTATAATACTACATTAACTGATTTAATTAAACGTAACAAATTTATTCTGGAGGAAAAATAAATGCCATACAATATCGAAATGTTACCACGAGAAAAAGTTTTTCGTGATCCGATCCATAATTACATTCACATTCAGCACAAAGTGATTCTTGATTTAATCAACACTAAAGAATTTCAACGTCTCCGTAGAGTTAAACAGTTGGGAACATCATCTTTTACTTTCCAAGGGGCTGAACATTCTCGTTTCACACACTGTATGGGTGTTTACGAAATAACTCGCCAGATTTGTGATAATTTTCAACGCAATTATCCTACCAAGACACCCGGAGATGGCCTTTGGGATGACAACGAACGTATCGTAGCTTTGTGTGCAGCACTATTGCATGATGTCGGTCATGGGGCTTATTCACATACTTTCGAACATATTTTCAATACTGATCATGAATTGTGGACTCAAAAAATAATCACTTCACCAGAAACCGAAATCAACGCCGTTTTACGCCAAATATCTGATGATTTCCCTGAAAAAGTTGCCGGTGTCATTGCTCACACTTATCCTAATCCTCAAGTTGTTCAAATGATCTCCAGTCAAGTAGACGCTGACAGAATGGATTATCTTTTAAGAGATGCCTACTTTACCGGTACCAAATACGGGATGTTTGATCTCACAAGGATTTTGCGGGTTATGCGACCATACAAAGGTGGCATTGCCTTTGACAATGATGGAATGCATGCGGTTGAAGATTATATCGTTAGTCGCTTCCAGATGTATCAACAGGTCTATTTTCACCCTGTCTCACGCGGTATGGAAGTCGTTTTGACTAAGTTATTGCAACGGGCCAAAGATCTCTATGAGCACAATCATATGAACGGTTTCGAAATGCCTAGTCTCTTGATTCCCTTCTTTGAAAACAAAGTCACTATTAACGATTACTTGTTACTCGATGATGGAATCCTTAATACGTACTTTACCCTTTGGCAAAGCTACCCCGACGAAATTCTCAAGGATCTAGCATATCGCTTTTTATCTCGTAAACCATTCAAGTCTGCAGAATACGATACCAACACCGAAAAAATGTTGCCACAGCTTGCTCAAGTAGTCGAAAATGTTGGCTTTGACAAAGACTATTACACCGCTACTAATACTAGCTACGACTTACCCTACGATGTTTATAATCCTAACTCCAACAAGAGTCGAACTCAGATTGAAATTATGCAAGACGATGGTTCATTGATTGAATTATCAACCGTCAGTCGTTTGGTTAATGCCTTAACCGGGAAAATTTTAGGTGACGAACGTTTCTACTTCCCTAAATTTATGTTGATTCAACATCCCGACGATATTTTCAGTGATGATTACGAAGAATTTCAAAAACATATCCATAATGACAAAATCGTTCATTAAAACGCTTTCAACTTCTCCATAATTTTATTAAAATAAAACTAGCCTATTTTGATATTTTATTTGTGCAATTACTGGCTGATGAGATTATGCTTAATTTGCCAAAATGTGTGAAATACAGGAGGGTACTATGACAGAATTTTCCAGCAAAACAAGATCAGACAACTTACAAAAAATGCAGGATCAAGTATTAGACCTGTTAGTAATTGGAGGCGGTATTACTGGTAGTGGCATTGCGCTCGATGCCCAAACAAGAAATATCCAAACCGGTTTAATTGAAATGCGCGATTTTGCTTCCGGAACTTCAAGTCGCTCAACCAAATTAGTCCATGGCGGACTTCGTTACCTCAAACAGGCCGCTATCAAGGAAGTTCATGAAGTCGGCAGTGAAAGAGCACTCGTCTATAACAATGCTCCACACGTTACAACGCCACTAAAAATGATGCTGCCCTTTTATGAAGATGGTACCTTTGGGCCATTCTCAACTGCCATTGGTTTGGATGTTTACGACCGCTTAGCTCAAGTCAAACATTCTGAACGCAAGTACATGTTAAATCCACACGACACTCTGGAACGGGAGCCTTATTTGAAAGGTGAAAATCTAAAGGGTTCTGGTGTATATGTTGAATATCGGACTGACGATGCCCGTTTGACGCTAGAAGTTTTGAAAAAGGCGAACGAAAATGGCACCTTAATTGCCAATTACGTTAAGGCTACTGGTCTCCTATATGATGCAAACAATAAAATCTGCGGTGTTATTTTCAAAAACCTCATTGACGGTTCGACTGGTGAAATTCATGCCAAGAAAGTTATCAACGCTTGTGGACCCTGGGTTGACGATATTAGACAAATGGATGATTCCGATAAAGGCAAGCATCTACACTTAACTAAGGGTGTACATCTAGTTATTGACCACGAAAAATTTCCGATTTCAAATTCCGTATATTTTGACACACCATTTCACGACGGTCGAATGATGTTTGCAATTCCGCGTGAAGGCAAAACTTATATTGGAACGACTGATACGACTTGGACTGCCGATCCCAAAGAACCAAATATTACCGCAACAGATGTCACCTATATCCTTGCTGCCGCCAATGAAATGTTTGATTTACCACAATACTTAACACCAGATGATGTCGAAAGTGGTTGGTCCGGTGTCCGACCTCTAATTCAAGAAGAGGGTAAATCTCCTTCCGAAATTTCTCGTAAAGATGAAATTTTTCAATCCGATTCCGATCTATTATCAATTGCCGGTGGTAAATTGACCGGTTATCGCAAAATGGCAGAAAAAATTGTCGACCGTGTCGCCCAACAGTTATCATTTGAAACTGATTACGAATTCAAGGCAACGATCACTCAAGATTTAACTTTATCTGGCGGTGATGTTGGTGGTGACAATGGCTGGATGGATTTCTTTGACCAAGAAGTTCACGAGGGCATTATTAATTACGACCTTGAACGTGAAGATGCAGAAAAGTTGGTCCAGCGTTATGGTTCTAACGTCATCGATGTTTATCAATTGTTACCTGAAACAAAAACTAAGGCCCGCCTACCACGAATCGACTGGGCAATGTTGAATTATGGCCTTAAGTTTGAAATGGTTGAACATCCTATCGACTACTTGCTTAGACGTAGCAGTCAAATGCTGTTTGATATTAATCACATGAAGACTATTAAAACCGCTGTTATCGATTATATGAGTAAGTATTTTGACTGGGATGACGAAACAAAACAGGATATGACTGATGAGGTCAATCAGAAGTTAGCCTTGACTGATTTGAGTGATGTAAAGGCTCAGTATGCTGAATATTTGAAGAGATAATTGTTTTATTATGCCGTCTCCAGAGCCGAGAAATATTTAGTTCTTCCGACTAGTTGCTCTTTAATAATAAATCAATCGATAAATGCAACAGACCATATTACAGAGCCAATAAAAGCAGTTCACAATATTTTCAATACTTGTGAACTGCTTTTTTTATTGAAAATGAACATGGATTTCAAAAAAAACAGCCTCATGCTCTATTAAAATTTAAATAAAAAACAATCCATCTCTTTAATTTTTTTAAAAATATAGTAAAGTTGGTCTTGTACTTTGAAACAGGTACTATCTGAAGATTGAAAAAAGTATGTTGGATACAACGCATGGTGCTAGTTGGAAGAGCTGAGAGTATTCAACCGAGGTTCGAAACCGCACTTTGGCTCGGGCCGTTCCGCACAGCAATTGAATACTCTAAGCTCTGGAAACGGCATACTTATCTAAGCTTTCAATCTTTAGTTAGGTACTATTAATAAAGGAGACTTGACGAGAATGTTTAAGGAATTTCAAGAATTTATTTCCCGTGGTACTGTTATTGACTTGGCTGTCGGTGTTATCGTTGGTGCTGCCTTTAATAGTTTGGTATCAGCGACGACTACTTACCTCTTAAATCCGTTAATCGGACTTTTTATTGGACAAATTGATCTATCAGATATGAAATTTCAAGTTTTAGGAGCCAATTTTTTGATTGGTGATTTCATTAACGCATTAATCAATTTTCTAATCATTATGTTTGTGGTCTTTATGATTGTTAAGATGATGAACAAAATGCGTCGTGATGGTTCACGTAGTAAGTTTGATCAAAATGGTGACGAAATACCTGATCCACAAACTGAATACTTACAACAGATCCGTGATTTATTGAGATACCAACAGAGAAACGATCATAACAATAGGTATTAATTTAGTGATTTTAAAAATCAGTAATAATGTAAAACAACTATAGATATAACTGTTCCACTTAAAACAAAGAGACACTGTAATCCAAATTGGACTACAGTGTCTCTTTGTTTTAATGCTAGAAAATTGACTACATTTTATTTGAGCGGTGTAACAACTTTCAAATCTAATGCCTGTATGAAGCCGCTGGTACCATCAACAACCATTGGTATTACATTGACACTTGGTGCAGCACTAGTAACATAGCTTTCATCCAAAGGCATCATACCATCAATCGTGATATCCAAAGATTTTGGCATCCCTTCGATATGAATCTTATTATCAATTGCTGGTGTCTTAACAACATCATCACAAATTTTATGTACATATATCAAGCTTACTTTGGCCTCACCATTTACCATGCCACTCATTGTAAACTTATGACCACAGAGGGTTCCCTTTTTAACTGTTCCAAATGTTGGATGCAAATCCTCGGGAGCCGTGTACCACTCGTGTTCGATCTTCATATCATCAAACTTAAATCCTAAACGCTCACCCATTTCGTAAACACCTGAAACATAATACGAGGCAATTCCTAACTTAAGTCTATCTTGTGGGAATTTATCAGGATCCATCCCGTAACCAAATACTTTGACCCAACTTGAATAATTGTGTTGATCATCCTCACCTGATTGAACTGTGATTTTATCGACACGACCCATTAAACCTGCCAATACCGTTGGAATATATGATGCATAAGCTCCAGGTAACAAACCGGTTGGTAAGTACGAAACATCATTTTCTTTAGCGGTATCATTGATCATCTTGTAAAGATCTGGTGTCGTTGCTTGTGAGTAATATATTGGCAAAGTTGTAATAACATTTTTCTTAGCTTTCAAGACACGACAAACATCGACTGCACTTGGCGTAAAGCCACCCTTTTCATCACGAACCAGCGGTGTGTAATCTAAAACTACGTCAGCATCAAGTTTCAATGCTTCATCAATATCAGCAATTACCGTAACGCCAGTTTTTGGAAAATCAAAAATCTCTCCAGCATCTTTGCCAATCTTCTTTGGATCGACATCAACTGCGGCAACTAATTTCAAAGATTCCTTTTCTTGGATCATTCTAATTGCGGCCCGGCCAACATTACCGAGACCCCAAACAATCACTTTATACTGTTTCATCATATCACCCCAATTCGGTCTTGAATCGGCCTATCTATTGCTCATAATATCACGAAGTCTGATGTTATTACATAGCTTACGGAAAAGGCTTACATTTAATTTTGCTAATTCAATATACCTATACATAGAAAAAGAGAGTTCGTAATCTTCAAAGGTTGATTACAAACTCTCTTTTCATTTTTAATATCGAACAGTTATAGAACCACTACTCTGCAGTGGCTCTATAACGAGTTACACAAGGGCAACTCCTTCCGCTTTTCGTAATTAAGTAAATCGCCCGCTAAGTTCGGCGTGCAATTCACTTAATTACGAAAATGCTCGGGAGCTGGACGCCCTTGTTTCACTCTCTATTCTTTTATTATTTACTTTTTCTTTCAAAACGAGTATTGAACAATGGACTAACTGGATCATTGTCATGAACACGTTTGATAGCTTCACCGATAAGTGGTCCAACTGAAACTTGAACCATCTTGCCGATGATCTTATCTTTAGGAAGGTTGATTGAATCTGTAACAACTAAAGTTTTGATTGGTGATGCTTCAATTCTTTCGATAGCTGGGCCAGAAAGAATTGGATGTGTACAACAAGCGTAAACTTCAGTAGCACCGGCATCAATAAGTGCTTGTGATGCTAATGAAATTGTACCGGCTGTATCAATCATATCATCAATAATGATGGCACGTTTGCCTTCAACATTACCAATAATGTTCATAACTTCGGCAACATTGGCACGAGGTCTACGTTTATCAATAATGGCAATTGGTGTCTTCAAGAATTCAGCAAGTTTTCTGGCACGTGTAACACCACCATGATCAGGTGAAACAACAACTGCGCCTTCTTCAAGATGATTTGACAAGAAGTAATCAGCCAATAATGGAGCACCCATCAAGTGATCAACTGGAATATCAAAGAATCCTTGGATTTGTGCAGCATGGAGATCAAGTGCAAGAACACGGTCAACACCAGCACGTTCTAACATATTAGCGACTAATTTAGCAGTAATAGGTTCACGTGAACGTGACTTACGGTCTTGTCTAGCATAACCATAATATGGAATCACAACATTGATAACTGAAGCTGAAGCACGTCTCAAAGCATCAACCATGATCAATAGTTCCATCAAATTGTCATTAACTGGAGCTGAAGTTGATTGAATCAAGAATACTTCGGAACCACGAATACTTTCATCAATATTAATTTGGATTTCACCATCACTGAAACGTGTAACTGATGACTTTCCTAGTGGTACGCCAACCTCTTTAGCAATTTTTTCTGCTAAAGGCTTGTTTGAATTCAATGCAAAAATCTTCATTGGTTGTTCGTTATTTTGAAATGACATTTAATTATTCACCCTTATTCCCAATCTTCACTATTTGATAGTGGTAATCTATTCCAAAAATCTTCTTTATTAGTTTGTCTTTGACGCGCAATAGCCATAGCATGCTTAGGGATGTCGTTTGTAATTGTTGAACCAGCAGCAATAAATGAGTGATCAGACATTTCAACTGGAGCAACAATGTTTGAATTACTACCGATAAATGAATGGTCACCAATATTACTGTGCCACTTCTTTACACCGTCGTAATTTACAAAGACAACACCACAACCAACATTAATATCAGTCCCAAGTGTAGCATCACCAACATATGATAGATGACCTACCTTAGTTCTGTCACCAATCTTGGCATTCTTAATTTCACAGAAGTTACCAATGTGAACATCGCGACCAATTTCAGCATTAGGTCTGAGGTGTGAATTAGGACCGACATTGCTACCTTTGTGCATAATAGCATTTTCAATCGTTGAACTAATTACTTCAACATTGTCTTGAATCTCTGAATCAGAAATTCTTGAACCAGAACCAATAATACATTCTGAACCAATTTTTGTACTACCAAAAATCTTAACGTTAGGTTCAATCACAGTATCGTTGCCAATTTCAACATCTACATCAATGTAAGTATTGTCAGGGTCAACGATTGTAACACCATCACGCATATGTTGTTCGTTGATTCTTGTTTGCATAATTTTTTCAGCTTTAGACAAAGCAACTCGGTCATTAACACCCATTGATTCACTGAGGTCAGCCATTTCGTAAGCTGAGACCTTCTTACCTTGTTCTTTAAGCATTGAAATTACGTCTGGTAAATAATATTCGCCTTGAGCGTTGTCGTTCTTAACATTATGTAAGTTTTCGAACAACAATTTGTTATCAAAACAAATAACACCAGTATTTATTTCTTGAATTTCTTGTTCACTTCTTGAAGCATCTTTTTGTTCAACAATCTTTTCAACATTTCCATTGCCATCACGGACAATACGACCGTAACCGAATGGATCATCAGCATGAGCTGTCAAAATAGTGGCAGCAGCGCCTTCTTTTTCATGAAAATCAAACAGTTTTTCAAAAGTTGCAGCAGTGAACAATGGTGTATCACCAGTAGCAACCAAAGTAATACCGTCTTTATCACCTAAATCTTTTTCAGTTTGCAAGACAGCATGACCCGTACCTAATTGCTCAGACTGCAAAGCATACTTTGTTCTGTCACCAAGTAATTCTTTAACTTTGTCAGCACCATTCCCAATAACTGTTTCAATCATGTCCGGTTGGACCTTTTCTACTTGAGTTAGAACATGGTCGACCATAGCCTTACCAGCAACAGGATGTAAAACTTTGTACAATCTCGACTTCATTCTTGTGCCTTTTCCAGCAGCAAGAATTATTACATAACGATTCGACATCAGAAACTCCCTTCAGTCATTCAAATATCCTTATATATAATAGCATTATTATATATGACTGCTCAATCAAGAATTTATTCAAAATAACTGAAATCGGTATTAGCTAAATAATTCCCTGGTTCTACGTTCAAAATTTTATTATGTGTATCGATTTTAGTTACCTTAAATATTGAAGTGATTTCAGCATCACTAAATTGACTATGAATATTGATGTTCTCAGCAAAGACCGTAGCACCAACAAAAATTGCATTGAATTCAGAAATTAAACTCTGCAATCCGTTGATAGTACCGCCGCCCTTCATAAAGTCATCGACGACAAGGACACGTGATCCTTCATCAAGACTTCGTTTAGAAAGTTCCATTTTTTCAACTCGATCAGATGATCCAGAGGCATAGTTAACACTAATGGTTGAGCCTTCAGTGATCTTTGAATCACGACGGACAATCACAAATGGAATGTTCAAGAAATTAGCAACGCTTTGGGCAATTGGTATACCCTTAGTGGCTACAGTCATAACAACATCAATTGAACTCTGTGAATATTGTGTTGCAATCATTCTCCCAACTGTTCTCAATAGTTCGGGATCAGCCAAAAGGTCAGTCAAATACAAATAGCCACCAGGCAAAATTCGATTAGGTTCAACCAAACGTTTTGAGGTGCTTTCAACAAATTCAGTAGCTTCTTTCTTGGAAATTCCAGGTGTGAAAATAACACCGCCACCAGCTCCAGGCAATGTTTCCAGAACTCCGATTCCCCTAATCATAAAAGTTCTGCGTAAAATTCCTAAATCTTCAGATATCGATGACTTTGCTGATTCAAATCGATCAGCGAAAAAGGCCAAAGAAATCAGTGTATGTGGTCGTTCCAATAAATAGCGAGTCATATCAATTAAACGTTCGCTTCTTCGTGTTTTCATCTTTTTTTCTCCTAAAAACATATCTTCCTACAAGATTATAAAGCAAAACAGTGAACAATTCATGTTTTTTTCGAAGTAATGTTAAATATGCCGTCTCCGGAGCTGAGAGTTGGTTTCTAAAGTTGACCGTCTACAGGGATGAGAACATTTACCTGCTATGCGGACCGGTCCGAGCCAAAGAACGGTCTCGAACCTCGGTTTGAAGCCTTACCAAAGACCAGTAAGTCTCCAAACACGCCCGGTGGTGTAATGGCTAAAGCCATAACGCCACACCCACAGCAGGTAAATATTCTCATCCCTTCCGACTAATTTTTTTAAATCAGGTATATGATTACTTCAAAATATTCTCATAAAATTTCATCTAAGATTTGCGTTCTAAGATTGAAATCCGTACTTAAAATAAATAATTCCATCAAATAATGGAACCAATGAGCTTGACCTTACGCACTTGGCACCAAATTATTCATGCAGTCCCCATCAAATAGTCCATTATTAAATATTTAAACATTATTAATAAAAAAATTGATTTTTTTAAAAGCCCCAGCCTCCGGTTGCCAGAAATGTAGTACCGCTGTGAAAGTGGCGTTATGGCTTTAGCCATTACATCACGGACGAATTTGGAGACTTGCCGAACCGTGGCAAGGCTTCAAATCGAGACTTGAGACCTTGGCTCAAGTCGGTCCCACTAGCGGGTATCTACATTTCTGGCAACCGGAGGCGACATCCTTCAATATACCGGCACTAAAAAGCACAACAAAAAAAGGGCTTGAACAAAAATGCTCAAACCCATCTAATGAACGCTTATTATATTTATTCAGCTTCAGCTTCAACGTCTGAATCTGACTCTGAATCTGCTTCAACAGGTTCATCACTATCAAATTGAATATCAATAGATTTTGTTAGTAAATCAGCATAGCTGTATGAAACTCTTTCAAATGAGTTTTCATTTTGATCTAAATCTACGACAAAAACCGAATGGAATGTTTCTGATAAAGTTCCGCGACGGCGGACAACCTTTTTACGACCTGCTTGTGCGACAATGGTCAAATTCTCACCTAAGTGTGAATCCAAACGACTCTTGATTGTCTTTAATGATGTTGGCATTATAATAATCACTCCTTAGGAGTGAAATTTTACCACGTATCACTGAAATTTACAATAAAATAATATATTTTTAATCTAATTTTTGCTAAATTCGACTGCCATTTGCTTAAATTGTGCGATTGAAACCTGTTCGCCACGGGCATTTTCAGCAACTCCGCATTTTTCAAAAACTTTTTTGATTTTTTCACGATTTTCATCGGTACGGCCTAACCAATTTAACATATTATTCATCAAACTCTTCCGTTTTTGCATGAAAGCTGATCGAATTAATTTGTTAAAAAATTCAGGATCTTCAATATCGATTTGTTCTTTAGGCAATCTATCCAAAACGGCTACTGCTGAATCGACTTTCGGTCTCGGAATAAATGATTTACTCCCGACAATGCGGTCAATTCTAGCATTCATCTGTGTTTGAACGGCAATTGATAATGAACCATACTCACGGTGCCCCGGATTGGCAGTGATTCTTTCAGCAACTTCCTTTTGCATCATCAAAACTAAGGTTTGGAACGGATAGTCGCTTTCAATCAAGTTCAACATAATTGGTGTCGTGATGTAGTAAGGTAAATTGGCTACAACCTTGATAGTCTTACCTTCTAAATTGTTATCTTTAACAAATTCATCGAGGTCAACCTTCAAAATATCTTGATTAATAACATCAATATTATCGTAATATTGCAACGTATCAGCCAAAACAGGTATCAATTTATCGTCGATTTCAAAAGCATAAACGTGTTCAGCTACTTGAGCCAGTTTTTCCGTAAGAGCTCCGATACCAGGTCCAATTTCAATCGCAATTTCATCAGACTTTAAGCCACTTGCATCAACGATGGCGTCCAAAACTTTTTCATTGGTTAAGAAATTTTGTCCTAAACTTTTCTTTGCACGTAATTTATATTTACGCAAAATATCATTTGTACGAATAGGATCAGCAATACTTAATCTATTTTGTGTCATGAGTACTTCCCTTATCAAAATTTTTAACCGCAGTTAGTAAATCATCTGGAGCAACTTGAAACATATTTAGCCGATTCAAAAATTGTTTAGCATTCGTATAACCAATTTTTAACTCCGAGCCAACGGCTAACCGGCGTTGATGTGAATCTGGTTCACCTATTAAGCCAAGATCAACCATGTCAGTATGATCATATTCAGCAAATTCTTCATCACTATGGGTATAAACAGCTGCCAAAGCGGCCTTAATATCAGCATCTTTAGCGTGCTCAATTCCTAAACTGCCATCACTGTGCTTAGGGACCGCCTTGTTACGAGGTAAAAAAGCTTGCTTAGCATCAGGAACAGCCTTTTGAATGATAGTCCGCAAACGATTGCCGTTAAAATCGGGATCAGTAAAAATAATTACACCCCTCTTTTGTTGAGCAATCTTGATTCGTTTGACTGTTTCCTCACTCAATGCGGATCCAGTTGTTTCCAAGGTATCGACGCATTCATCGCCAAAACAATCTTTCAAACGATTGGTATCCGACTTACCTTCAACTACAATAATTTCTTTTATTTTTTTCATAATTATAGATTATACACTTGGTGAGCGTTATTAAAGGTATGTTCAGCAACTTCATCAGGTGTAATACCTTTGCATTTGGCAATGGCATCAACAACGTAACGCGTATATGCCGGTTGATTGGGACGACCACGATATGGTTCTGGCGTTAAATACGGTGCATCAGTTTCAACGAGCAAACGATCAAGTGGCGTATTTTTAGCAGATTCTTGAACTTCAGGAGCGTTCTTGAAAGAAACCACTCCACTATATGAAATCCATAAACCTAAATCCAAAAATTTATTGAGCCAATCAATATTCCCGTTGAAACTGTGCATGATAATACCGGATTTTGACATGTCATGATCTTTTAAAATTCGATACATATCATCAAAAGCATCTCGACAATGAATTGAAACTGGCATGTTGTATTGTTGTGCCACATCCAATTGTTGGATCAAGACCTTTTGTTGAATCTTGGGGTCAGGATCTTCTTCCCAATGATAATCGAGTCCAATTTCACCAATTCCAACCACTTCGGGTAATTTGATTTGATTGACCAATTGTTCTTCATTGTATTCTTTAGCAAATTCCGGATGCCAACCAATTACAGCGTGTAATGGTTGATAATTTTGAGCCAAACGAATTGCTTCAATGTTAAATTCCTCATTTGAACCGATAATTGCCATTTCAACAACATCTAACTCTTTAGCATTATCAATGAATTGTTGAGTTTTCCCGGCAAAAGCCTCGTCATTTAAATGTGTATGTGTATCAAAAATTTTCATTAGCCTAAAATAGCCCCATTTTTGTGTGAATTATCAACGATAGCTAGTTTAACTTCGTCACCCATTTCAGTTGAAAGCAACATTCCGTTACTCCATTCGCCAACCATCTTTCGTGGCTTCAAGTTAACAACAGCAAGGACCTTCTTACCGATAAGTTCCTTATAATCTGGGTAGAACTTGTGCATTCCGGAAAGAATCTGACGATCAACACCGGAACCATCGTCAAGCTTGAATTGTAATAATTTGCTTGAGTTTTCAAATGGTTTAACATCCAAGATTTCAGTTACAACCATCTTAACTTTGGCAAAATCATCAAATTCGATTTCTTTAGGAAATTCGTCATCGGCTTCTTTTTGAGCTTTAGCTTTGGCTTGAGCCGACTTGCTCAATTTACCGCTACCATTTTTAGCTTGTTCTTCAGCCATCTTATCCTTGATATATTTAACTTCTTCGTCTGTATCAAGACGTGGGAAGATTGGTTCTGGATTAGCAGTAACAGTTTTACCAACCACTGTCTCACCAAAATCAAGTGACTTATCTTTACTATAGTCCAGACCTAATTGATCAAACATCTTAACTGGTGCTTGTGTCATAACTGGACTGATCAACAAGGCAATGAGGCGCAATGATTCGGCCAAATGACCAAGAACTGATTGTAATTCAGCTTTTTTACTATCATCTTTAGCTAGAACCCATGGCTTTGTTTCATCAATATATTTATTAGCACGGCTGATAAATGTCCAAACACTAGCTAAGGCATCAGGAAATTCGAACTTATCCATATGATTACGATAGTCAGTTAGCGTGTCAGCATAAGCTTTTTCAAGTTCCTTATCTAAATCTGTTGCAGCCTTAACAGTTACAACTTTACCGTCGTCATATTTGTTGATCATTGAAATCGTTCTGTTCAAAAGATTTCCTAAATCATTAGCCAAGTCATAGTTGATCTTATCAACATAATCCTCAGGAGTGAAGACACCATCACTACCAAATGGCATTGCACGCATTAGATAGTAACGTAATGAATCAAGACCATAACGTGAAACTAGCATTTCTGGATAAACGACGTTACCTTTAGACTTCGACATCTTACCGTCTTTCATCAACAACCAACCGTGACCAAAGACTTGTTTAGGCAAATCGATATCTAAAGCCATCAAAATAATTGGCCAATAAATTGTGTGGAAACGTACGATTTCTTTACCAACAAATTGAACGTTAGCTGGCCAATATCTGTTAAATAATGACTCGTCATCACTACCATAACCAAGAGCAGTGATATAGTTCAATAAGGCATCGACCCAAACGTAAACGACATGTTCGGGATTACTTGGAATCTTAACACCCCAGTTGAAAGTTGTCCGAGAAATCGCCAAATCCTCAAGACCCGGCTTGATGAAATTATTGATCATTTCATTCTTACGAATTTCTGGCTCAATAAAAGTCGGATTATCTTCGTAATACTTCAACAGACGATCAGCATACTTACTCATTTTAAAGAAATAACAAGGCTCTTTAACAAGTTGAACTTCGTGACCTGAAGGAGCTTTACCACCAGTGACATTACCGTCAGCGTCATGATAAACCTCTGCCATTTGTGATTCAGTGAAATATTCTTCATCATCAACTGAATACCAACCAGCATATTCGCCTAAATAAATATCCCCTTGTTTAATTAGACGTTCGATGATTTTTTGAACAGCCTTAACGTGATATTCGTCAGTTGTACGAATAAATTTATCATTAGAAATATCCAATGATTTCCAAAGTTCTTTGATACCTTTGGCCATCATGTCAACATATTCCTTAGGTTGCATGTGCTTTTCTTCGGCCTTTTGTTCAATTTTGAGACCATGTTCGTCAGTTCCAGTTAAGAAGAAAACGTCGTAGCCTTCATTACGCTTGTAACGAGCCAAAGTGTCCGCTGCAATCGTTGTATATGAATTCCCAATTGTTAATTTTCCTGATGGATAATAAATGGGTGTTGTAATGTAAAAAGTCTTTTTCTCTTGAGTCAATATATTAACCTCCACCGCTACTAAATTGATATTAAGTATAGCATTTTTTTATATTTGTTACTTACGGGCGTCTACAGGGATGAGTATATTCTCATCCTTGCCCACTAATTTACTTCTTCAAACTTTTATATCTGTGAAAAAACATTTGTGGCATCGTCTGAGATTGCCAGAATGGATGAATCTAAGTTTAAATCTTCTTTATTAATTACGACCAATTTAGCTTTCGGTGAACTATATTCCAATAAGCCTGCAAATGGATAAACTTTAAAACTCGTACCCACGACAACTAATAGATCTGCTTTTTGGACTGCAAGTGCCGCATTTTGAAAGTTTACTGGATTGATATTTTCGCCATATAAAACAGTTGTTCCGGGACGAATAATCCCATTATCTTCATGATGACGGTAATCTTTTAAATAATATTGATAATCAAATTCTTTGCCACACGTTAAGCAGTGAATATTATCATACAAATTTCCATGAAATTCTACGACATTCTTGGCGCCAGCTTTAGTGTGTAGCTTATCAACATTTTGAGTAACGATTGCACCCTTTTGGTTGCTGATCTCCGCCATTTTGGTATGGATGATATTCGGTTGAGCCTCTGGAAAATACATATTATGAATAACGAAGTCATGAAAAATATCAGGATGTTTGACCAAATTATCATGACTTAGCATATATTCCGGAGGAAAGTTAAATTTCTCCCGCTTGTAAAGCCCATTTTTTGAACGATAATCAGGAATCCCTGATGGTACAGATACACCAGCACCAGTTAGAAAAGTAACAAATTCAGCTTGCGCCAGCAATTCTTTAAACTCTTCAATCTTATCGGACATAGGTCTTTTCCTCCTATATATCTTCTGCTATATCTTCCGCCAGATGGAGTGAGAAATTATACCTGCTGTGCGGACCGGTTCGAGCCTAAGTACGGTCTCGAGCCTCGATTTTGAGCCGAAAACCACGTCTCAAAAGTCGTCCTGTGGTGTAATGGCTAAAGCCATAACGCCACCTGCACTGCTGGTATAATTTCTCACTCCATCTGGCTAGTGTATTTAATTCTTCAATATTTAATGACTAAAGGTTGAAAGGTGAAAAAGTAATATAAATATTGCTGTGACAGTCCTAAATTCAATTTATTTAAATATCAAAAGATCACACAATTGAACAGTCCTGTTATAAAAAAACTAGTTGGAAGAGCTGAAAGTATTCATTTGCCGCGAAAGTGGCGTTAGGACTTTAGTCCTTACACCACCGGGCGTGTTGGAGACTTACCGGTTCGGGGTAAGGCTTCAACCGAGATTCGAGACCGCCTGTTGGCTCGAATCGTACCGCGCAGCATATGAATACTTTCAGCTCTGGAAACGGCATACTTACCTAAACTTTCAACCTTTAGTTAATGAATTAAAAAGTAAAAGAAATAATGAATATAACACTTAATCCTCTTATAATTCTAACCAAAATCGAAGTCTTACAAGGTTCTCAATGAACTAGAAGTATGCAAAATGTTATTGCCAATTGTATTCATCAAATCCCCAAACACCCTAGCATTCGATTGTGCGTGATGGAGACCGCAGTGGTCGTGGTGTTAGACCGGTGATTTTCCGGCCTTACTCCACGGACGTATTTTGAGATTCGCGGGTTATGCGAAGCTCAAAATCGAGGCGCGAGACCTTGGCTCGCACCGGTCCCACAGCTGGCTCCATCACGCACAATCGAATGCGGCATCCAACTACCTTATCAAATAATTGGTGCCCTGCTCTTTAAACACTTCCTCAACAGTATATTGATAAAATGTTTTATAAAATTCAGGGGTTACTTTTTCCGGATCCAAATTCAAAGTCTCAACACTTTGCCCATCATTAATTCCAATCAAAGCAAAGCCATCTCGTCCGGTTGCTCGGTTCTTATATTCAGAGTGCTTGATTTGATAAACTTGGTTTAAACTTAAACGCAACTGGCGTTCTGATACAACTGGTGTGATATTTAGGAAAGTATGGAAATGTAAACCTTGATAACCGTTTGAAATAATGATTTCGTTGTAGGCATCTAACATATTTACTAGTGCTCGGCGAAATTGAAATGGAACCGATAGATCATTTTCTTCAGCAATCTTAGCCATTTTATCAGCATACTTGTATGACATTGCAAAATCTTGTTGCCATTCAATATCGCGACTGTGTTCGCCAAAAATCATTCCGTCCAACATGATCAATGTACGATAGAAACGCATGTTAGCTCGATCTAACTCAACCTTAGGGTGCAATGCAGTTTCAATACCTTTTAAGTATTCGGCTTTGATCTCATCAGTATAAGTACCATCTTCTTTTTGACGCTTTACTACAGTTACGTGTTCAAGCGTTTCAAATACTGAATTGGCAATGGCTAATACTCGGCCATCCCGGTCTGGCTTTCCAGTTGTCAAAGCAGCTGAAATACTTGGCTCGTCTGAAAGTTCTAGTTCAATATGATGGAGTTCATGACTTAAAACAAATTCCCCATACTTTTCATTAGTAATCGTAACTTTGATCGTATCACCGTTAATACTATGATCAGCTTGATCAAGTGTTAAAACACTCTGTTGTATGTAATTCGCAAAGATTTCTATTTTTTTATTATATTGTTGTTCAATACTTTCGACCTGTTTTACAATAAGTTCAGGAAGTTCGTTAATTTTTAATTCTTTCATTATTCATACCTCAATATAAGGAGATTTTTATATGGAAATAACAGTATCTTTACCCAATAACCTTTTGCCTGATAAATATGGCAAACATGCTTCATCTGAAGATATAAAAAATGGGAAACCAATTATCAGTTTCCCAATTAAATTATCAGACATTCCGGCAGACGCAAAAACTATTGCTCTAACTTTCACCGATCCTGATTCAATTCCTGTTTGTGGTTTCGAATGGATCCACTGGACAGCCGCAAATATCCCTAGTTCTCAAGTTGAATTACCTGAAAATTTCAGTCAAACTGCGAATGCTCCAATTGTTCAAGGTAAGAATAGCTCTGCTAGCCCATTAGTTAATGGCCCCAAAGATGTGACCGATGGCTACAATGGACCTTATCCACCTGACAAAACCCATGATTATTTACTCAAAGTCTTTGCCCTAGATGACAATCTTGATTTGGAAAATGGTTTTTGGATGAATGAATTGCTACACAAGATGGACGGTCACATTATTGCTACCGCTCAAAAGACTATTCCTAGTCGTGTGTAATTACTGTTTATCCTGAAGATTCATTTTGTGGAAAAAGTTAAATACATAACCTTCTCTAACGCCGAAATTCGAAAAACGGATTTCCTTAGAGGGGGTTTTTTTAATAATTTCAGAAATTATCAAAATTCCACCTAAAATGACTTCGTATCTGCCATCGCTAAGCTCTTTGATTTGGCTTCTTTCTTCCAAAGAGGCGTGAATCAACTGATCAAATAATTCATCAATTTGGTCACGCGAAATAACAGAATTGTGTAGGTTCTTTTTATTTTTACCTTCACGATTCAGAATACTTGTAACAGCCCGTAATGTTCCACCTAGACCAACAAATGTTGCCGGGGCTCTCATCCAATCGAGACTTTCTAAACGTTGACTGATATCTTTTCTTGCTGCTTGTAATTGGTTTTCTTTGATTGGATCACTCGCCAAATATAAATCCGAAATTGAAATTGCACCAATCGGTATACTCAAGCCGTGTTTTAAACGTCCCTTATTAGCCAAACTGATCTCACTGCTACCGCCACCAACGTCGACGATTAAAGCATCCTTGATACGCATCGTACTTCTAACGGCTACGTAATCATAGTAAGCTTCTTCTTTTTCATTGATAATCTCTAGCTGTAAGCCAGTTTCTTTAAGAATAGCGAAGTTCAATTGGTCTTGATTCTTAGCCATTCGTACCGCGGCCGTAGCGATTAAACTCGTCCGGTCAACTTGATATCTTTCAATTCGAGTTTGAAATTTTTTTAAAACATCAATTGTTTCTTCAATTTGATCATTAGTCAAAAGTCGACTCTGAGTGATTGATTTTCCGAGTCTAACAGGCTCACGCCAACGATTCAAAGTCTTAAAACGATTCTTTTTTGAAGATCTATACACTGATGTTCTAATGGAGTTAGATCCAATTTCTATAACTGCTAACTTCAAATCTACATCACATCCCATTGTATCAATTATATAAAAAAATAGACCTACATAGTAGGCCTATTTTAATATTCCTGAATAATCTATTCATCACGTAGTTGTTTTCTATCGTTGAAAAATTGTTTATACCCCAAATAACAGGAAATAATTGAGCCAATACTTGTTGATGCAAGTAACATAAACGTCACCATAATCTGATACTTTATGGCTTTGACAGGATCGACCCCAGCGAAAATCAATCCTGACATCATCCCAGGTAAACTAACTAATCCCAATGTTTTGATTGAATCAATCGTTGGTTGCATCCCACTCTTGATCGAATCTCGCAAAATATCTAATGAAGCCAGTTTTATATCGGCCCCCAGAGCCAATTTTTCCAAAACTTGTTGATGACGATCGGTATAAGTCTGTTTCATATTGCGATAACAAAGTCCGATGGCAACCATGATATTACTAGCAATCATCCCTGTTACTGGAACGATTTGTGCGGGAACAAACTTAATTGAACCCGTTAAAACCAATGTTGTTAAAGTAATCGTCGTCCCAACAAAAATAGCCAAAAGTGACGATTGAAAAGCCTTTGGAATACCATTGCCACGTTTAGCAGCGTTCCACGAAGCATTCAAGACAATTATGACAAAACAAGCCAGTGTTAGCCAATTGTCGTTTGCCTTAATAACGAATTTCAAAACATATCCAACTATTGATAATTGAACAATGGCACGAATAACACCAATAATAATATCTTTATCTATACGTAATTTTTCAACATAGCCGATAACTAAGGCTACTAAAACTAAACTAAATCCGAGCGCCAAGGTAGAATTGGAAACTGTTAAATTAGACATTTTGTAACACCCCGTCTTTGATCGTAATTTTATCTGTAGCATTCGCAATTTCAGTTTCATCATGTGTGACACGTAAAATTGTTAGCCCACGCTGATTAAATTCATTCAACATCTTATGTACAATTGCCTTATTTTCCGTATCAAGACCAGCGGTCACTTCATCAGTTATCAACACTTCTGGTTGAAAAAGTAGATTTCGCAATAATGCGATTCGTTGCTTTTCACCTCCAGAAACATCATTAACACTCTTGTCGATATAAGTTTGATTGAGATTGACCATCTCCAGATATTTAATAACTTTAGATTCATCAAATTCTTGTTTTCGAACCTCAAATGGAAAAGCTAAATTGTCTCGGACGGTCTTTCCAAAAAGTGTTGGTTGTTGAAAGGCGTATGAAACTTTTTGTCGATATTTAGTTGGTTCAAACGTAGCGATATCCTTGCCATGGAACAGTACTTCCCCAGTAGTGGCACTAATCATTGATGCCAAAATTCGCATAAATGTACTTTTTCCACTTCCTGAAGGACCAACCACAGTTAAATATTTTCCTTGCTCTATTTCTAAGTTAATATCCTTTAAAATTTTGGTTTCCCCAACTTGATAAAATAAGTTTCTAACTTCGAATATTTTTTCCACGATCACACCTCTTCTTGAATCGTATTTATATAATGTGCTCTGCTAATTAAATATACCGTCTCCAGTGCTGAAAAATATTCACTAGCACAATAATTAAATTCAATTAAAACTTCATCGTAATAACATAAATCATTGTCTATTTAATGTATCCATAGAAATAATTTACAACATTAATAAATTTAATAATAATCAACAAATTAATTAAAATAGTTGAGTGCAACTTTGATCACTGCATAATAGATCCATACTCTCAATTCATCTAAGGTGCCTTTAATAAGCTTACAAAACTATTCATATAAAGCCAATTAGAATCACCTTTTTACTCACATTTTTTCATCGTCCACTTTGTCTAGCGCTAGTATTATCAGTTTTGTTCAATGGGAAACTAAGATAGGGTCGAATTCAAAACAAAGAAGGATGAATAAAATGTTATTAAATAAAAAATGTGTATATTTAGGTGTTTCGTTATTTTCTGCAATGATTCTTGGGGTCATGTCATCACAAACTGTTAAGGCTGACACGATTTCATCCCCAACAACAAGTGCCCCAGCCGCCTCAAGTACCACGTCTGCGACGCCAACGACAACTTCAGCTCCAACTAGCTCAACTACTAGTACTACAACCACAATCAGTACAGGTACAGCAGCACCTGCCACTACTAGCACAGTGACACCAACTACATCTAGTTCAACTGCAACAACAGTCACTAGTGCCAAAACAGGTTCTCCTGCAACCTCTGCACCAGTTTCTACTGCTTCAGTGCCCGTAACATCTGGAACTACGACTGGTTCTTCTGCAGTTACAACACCAGCTACTAGTTCGACAGCCCCTGTAACTACTGGAACCTCAACAACTTCTTCCACTACTGCCTCAACACCTGCAACCTCTGGAACCACGACAACTTCTTCTACAGTTACAACACCAGCTACTAGTTCGACAGCTCCTGTAACTACTGGAACCTCAACAACTTCTTCCACTACTGCACCGGCTTCCACTGGCTCAACGCCCGCAACCTCTGGAACCACGACAACTACGCCAGCTTCTTCCACTTCAACTTCAGCAACTTCAGGTACAACGACTGCAACTACTACGACCACAGGTACCACTACATCTCCATATGCAATTCCAAGCAATGTAACTAATGACACAGTCATCACCTTTACTGATCCTAATTTGGAAAGTGCCGTAAAATTTGCTTTGAATATTCCATATACTTCTAATTTAACGGTTGGTGATGTTAGATCATATACGGGTCAATATTTGCTCGTATCAATGGATTATTACGAATTGGCTCACCCAAATGGCCCTACTTCAACTTCCATTCCTGGTTCTTACATATCTGATGAAGACAGTACTCCAATTGAAAGTCTCAATGGTATGCAATATCTGACACTTTTACCTGCTAAATCAACCGTCGGAGTCCAAGTTCTTTTGGCATCTGACACCAATGCTAATCCAGATTTAACCCCATTGAACGGTATCCCCTTAGCTAGTTTGGACTTGGCTGGTAACTTCAGCGATTCGACTGCTAAAGAAATTGATGTCAGCCAGGTCAGCAAACTTGATCTATCCGTCGCAGGCACCTTAGATTTCGAAGGTAGTACTGATACTAACGGAATTAATCAAGCTCAATTAAACGAATTAGCACCTACGATCAATCAATTTGCTAATAATGGTCAGGGTCTCGACTTGATTGAATTCGACAATTCTTCTATCAGTGACTTTTCACCTTTAAAAGGTACTGAAACTGGAAAGAACGTTATGATTGATGCCGTCAGCAACACTGTTACCGACCCAACACCAGTTTATGCTGTGGACGGTCAACCGATTAGTTTCACAGCACCAAAGCTCCTTGATCCTAGTGGCATTGATCTTGCACCGCAATACACATATTCTGGTTCAACTACTAGTGCTGACTTGAAGAACGGAAACTTGACTAGTGTTGGTGGCGACGATTTCACTTTAAATAACGCTGACCCTACGGCAAAAACTTTAAGTTACGGCAACTATGGTTATCACAACGGATTTACTAAAGGTTCTATGATTCAAGAAAACCTTGGCAACACTTACTTTGAAAATGCCACAACCGTTAATCAACCGCTAATCTGGCAAGCTGCTCCAACTGTAACTGTTAATTATGTCGATTCTACCGGTGCTCCAATTATGGTCAATGGTGCTCCCCTAACTAAAACTATCAGCGGTACAACCATTGGTTCTGCCTTTGATTTAACCACTGACAGTGACGTTTCCGGATACAAATTAACTAGTCCAGCCACTCTTCTAAAAGGTGCATACACCCAAGATCCACAGACGATTACTTTGGCTTATAGTTCAGTTCCTAAAACCTCTACAGATTCTGATACTACAAAACCTATTGTAAAACCAGCTCCAAATCCAAAACATCCAGCTACCTCAAATAATCATGAAAAAGTCGCTATCCATGATTTGACCAACGATCCAGATTTGACTGATATCAACGTTCACGGAACAACAATTATCAACGGCAAACCATTCTATCTTCTAGATGATGGTGAATTTATCGAAGCCAATGATTATGATGCAGTTGCTTCAACTAAGACCGGAATACTTATCACTCACGACGTTGCTCTTAACCTAGTTGACGACAAAGGCCAACCTACTAGCGAGAAACTTGCTTCAAGTACTAAATGGAAATACAACAAGATAGTTGCAATTAATGGTCAAGCTTACTATCAATTAGCTCGTGACGGTTACTTAGCAGTTGACTCGGCAACTACCTTTACACCTTCCGTTGATCAATCCAAGATTCATCTAAGCGTTAAAACTGCCGTTTACAACTCTCAAGGTAAAAAGCTTACATTAACCTTAGCAGCTGGCAGTAATTGGAGAACCGATGGCTACATTACAGTCAACGGTATCAAGATGTATCGTGTCGCCACTAACGAATATGTTCCAGAATAAGCTATCAAAAAAGAACCGATAATCAATAAGATATTCTAAATTTGGTCGTGTTATTAATATTGATCTTGCCGTCTCCAGAGCTGAGAAATATTCACCAGCTGTGCGGAACGGTTCGAGCCGAAGTGCGGTCTCGAGCCTCGGTTTGAAGCCTTGACATAGTTCGTCAAGTCTCCAAACACGCCCGGTGTTGTAATGGCTAAAGCCATAACAACACTTCCACGGCACATAAATATTTCCCAGCTCTTCCGACTAAATAATCGTTATTAATTGAATATAAAAATAGTCAATTCTTTTTATATCTTTTTTGGTCATTGGCAAAAGAAGAAGCCGTTTTTAACTTGGGATTTCTAAGTGAAAAAATAGCTTCTTTTTTATTTTTCCAATTAAAAAAATAATCCAATGGGAATAATATTTTCCATAATCAAATTCAAGAAGTGGCCGCAAAATGATTGCCAATTATTTTATGTGTTTTTTTGTAATAAGATTAGTTTCGTTCTAACTTAATTCTTGATTTATCATTTTCATACCCTATAATTAACTCAACAAGCCGCAGTTCTTACAGGTACTTACTGAAGACTGAATGGTGAAAGTTTATATCCATTGTTGTTATGAGCTAAAGCTTATTTATTTAAATAATCAAAAATGTTAATTATATTATTCCCACTATATAAAAAAACTAGTTGGAAGAGCTGAGAGTATTCAATTGCAGCGAAAGTGGCGTTATTGCTTCAGCAATTACACCACCGGGCGCGTTGAAGACTCGCGGGTTTTGCGAGGCTTCAACCGAGGTCCGAGACCGTACTTTGGCTCGGGCCATTCCGCGCAGCAATTGAATACTCTCAGCTCTGGAAACGGCATACTTAATTACTCATTAAAGGGGATGCTTATTATCTCGTCTATCATTCTTTCTGTTCAAAATTTATGTAAAACTTTTTCATCTCATGGGGACGATTTTAAAGCTGTTGATAATATTAGCTTTGATATTCATGCTGGTGAAATAGTATCTTTGCTGGGACCAAATGGTGCTGGAAAAACAACCACAGTATCAATGGTTGGAGGTTATTTAATTCCTACCAGTGGTCAAGTTATTATCAATGGCGTCAATCGTTATCAAGATAAATTTGATTCCAAAGTTGGCATCGTCCTTGGGGGTGAATTGGGGTTTTACGGTCGAGCTAGTGCCATAGATAATCTGTTATTTTTCTCAGACTTAGCCCGGGTTCCACGTAAAAATCAACGTACTGAGGTTGCTCGTGTATTAGAACTGGTCGAATTAACTAATGTTTCCAACAAAAAGGTTCAGTTTTTCTCTCGTGGTATGAAGCAGCGATTACATATCGCCAGAGCGTTATTAGGTAATCCTCCACTTTTATTGTTGGATGAACCTACTACTGGGCTAGATGTGGAAATCTCAGCCGAAATTCATCGGATCATCAAGCAATTAGCTTCGCAAGGAGTGGCAATTTTACTAACAAGTCACACTATGAGTGAAATTGAGTCCTTAGCTGACCAAGTCTTATTAATTGGAGCCGGAAAAATTTTCTCTGCTGGTACCGTAACCGAGCTAATCAAACAATCTGACATTCACCATATCGACCGACCGGCAACTTTGGAAGAATCATACTTGGCTATTGCACCGAAATTACGGAGGCCTTAATTATGCGTTTTATCCGGCTCTTTTGGTTTCACTTCAAAATTTATGCAACTAACCAATACTTTATTTGGTTGACGATTTCTAGTACCGTTTCACTATTTTTATTACAATTTGTAATGGCATACTCAACTCATAATCTTAATGATCCTGGGCTCTGGTTACGAAGTGGTGTCTTTGGACTCTGGTCATCCGCAACTACTTCAGCGGGATGCATTGGATTTCAACGCTTTCAAGGAACATTACCCTACATCACCAATACTAGAATTGATAGCCGTATTTCTTTGATGGCATTATTATTGCCTGCTTCCAGTTTTGGATTACTGGCTTTCCCAATATCTTATCTTTTGGCAATTATTCTAGGTGTCAACCATACTAATATATCTTGGTCAATCGTTCTTTTAATCTTGTTTCTGTGGATATCGGCTTCACTGATGGACTTTTTGATTGCTGCTTTCTTCCTGCTCACAACCAACGCTATTGTCTATGAAGAACTCGTGACGATTCCCCTATTACTATTATCCGGTCTATTTTCAACGGCTCCAATTTTAAAGCCGATCCTAGCTCCCTTCCAATGGTTAATTCCCATCGCAGCACCAGTTCATGCCCTACTTAATCAAGCCACAACATTCAATTATTTTGCATTTCTGACTAGTTGTATCTTATGGCTTGTCATAACCTGGTTCGTAGCTAATCGAGTAATTCTCATTGCAAAACGAACTGGAAATGTGGGGTTGATGTAATATGAAAGTTCAATTTTCTTCATTATCATATTTGCAAAATTGGAAAACACGTTTCGTATATTTCATCCTGATTCCGATGATCAACCTGTGTTTATTAGTTTTGATCAATGCTCAATATACAAATACCTTCAACTGGTCAGTCGCCATCGCTACAACAACTTTATCAGGTGGCTCTTTAGCAATGTCCAGCATCGCACAATTATTTATTATGGATCGAACTTTAAAAATCGATCGTGAATTGGTAGTCAATCGACCATTTTCCATCAAATATTGGGGCGATAAAATTCTCACATCTGCTTTGGCTGGGTTAGTCTTAATAATTATTAACCTAATTATTCTAGAATTTTTGAAAGCGCCAATTCCCTTACTAGTTAGATCAATTTCAATGGCACCGCTCATCATAATTTCTGGTATGATTGTCGGATTCTTAGCAACTATCGCAGCTTGGCAAATGGATAATCCTTACTTCTACATGAATTTGATTGGCGCATTAACAACTATCGTTGCTGGAACATTGGTTTTAGTCGAAAAATATCCTCAGTGGTTACGAATCGTGAGTTACTTTTTCCCCTTTTCACAAACCATTCGATATGTAGTTACTGGCCATGGTTTGATTTATTGGGATTTAGTGGTTGATTTAATTTGGTTAATATTAGGCGTTGCTTGTTATCGAATTAAAATCAAAAAAATATTGAAGACCCCTGATCAAATTTGGTAGCATGCGTTTTAATTTGGTAGAACTATGGTTTAAAAATCATATTCCGTCTCCAGAGCTGAGAAATGGTTCTTTGGTAAACAGATTATCAACTATCACAATGTATTTATACTGGTTTTTATCTTTAGAGCTTCTAGATAGAACAAACAAATAAGGTTCCAAAACTCCTGTTTAGAGTTTTGGAACCTTATTTGTTTGTTCTATTGTTCCTATTATTAAAGAAATAAACTAGTTGGAAGAGCTGAGAGCATTCATTTGCAGCGAAAGTGGCGTTATTGCTTCAGCAATTACACCACCGGGCGTGTGGAGACTCGCGGGTTTTGCGAGGCTTCAACCGAGGTTCGAGACCGCACTTTGGCTCGGGCCGTTCCGCGCAGCAATTGAATACTCTCGGCTCTGGAAACGGCATACTTACCTAAACCTTCATCATTTAATTGATGGTCAGAATTTATATAGACTGTAATTTTGAAACGAGTTACGACAGAGAACTGCTTGATAATTGGTGACCACTCTCTACTTTTGACTCTTAATCTCTTGAATCAACTTAGCTTGCGATTCAGCCTTAAATGCTGCTTCAGCTTGCTGTGTAACTTGTTTTTGCTCGTCTGCTGTCATCTTTGGATTAGCCTTCATAGCCTTCATAACAGCAGCCTTAACGTAGTCTGCGCCTTCTTGTTTCATTTGTGCTTGGAAGGCTTTACTCTTCATCTTCTTTTGCAATTGGCTTGCTTGAGTAGTTGTCAAAACTAACCAATCATTGCCAACTTTGAAGGTGTTTGTTTGTTTGACAAATTCTTTGTTATTGTCGGAAATACCGAACAAGAATGAATAAAAACCATTCTTATACTCCCAACGAGTTGTTTTCTTTTCCAAAGTTGCGGCTGAATAATTTCCAGTCTTGACTTTATTTGTAACATTAACATCAACTTTAGTTGTAGTAGGTTTCTTCTTAGTAGCTGTTTCAGGTGTGCGATAAATGTAAACATCTTCTTTACCGTTAGTACCCAATTCTTTCTTTAATAGAAGATTCGAACCCTTTTGAACTGATTGAATCTGATGGGTCTTTTCACTGACTACTTTTTGCATACCAAAGTGATTGTACTCATTTGAAACTAATAGCACTAATCCTACGATGAATAAGGCGATGAAAGTGAATGATAATGAATATCCAACTTTTTTATTGCTCAAGAAAACGGCAAAGTAATAAGCTAAACCTGCAAAAATTAAAATTGAAATAAGAACCATTATTCTTCACCTGCCAATCTTGTTTTCTTCAATGTATCAGTGTCAATAGTCTTTGATTTAGAGCTGTTTGTAACCAACAAACTGATCAAATAACCAGCAACACAGAATAAAATAGCTACAGCAAAGGCAGCGTGATAACCACTCAATGTTGCATTGAAGAAGTCATTCTTATATTGAAGTGGTGCTTGAGTCAAAATGGCTTTTCCTGGCTTCAAATTGTTAGTAACGTTTGTTAAAACACTGACCAAAATAGCTGTACCCATTGAACTGAATACTTGACGAACAGTATTATTAACGGCCGTACCATGACTCATTAGGTCAAATGGTAAAGCATTCATACCGTCAGTTGTAACAGGCATTAAAACCATGGAAATACCAAACATACGAACCATGTAAAGTACCACAATATCGAGCACTGGTGTTGTTTTTGTTAGGAACAAGAATGGAATTGTACCGGCAGTCAATAAGAACATACCCATACGAGCTAAATCCTTGGGTCCAAATTTATCAAAAGCATTACCAGTAATTGGACTCATGATACCAATCATCAAGGCACCAGGTAGCAATGTTAAACCGGAATGGAACGCTGACATGCCTTTAACAATTTGTAGATACAATGGTAGAACCATTTCAACACCGATCATAGCCATGTTAGTAACTGATGACAAAGCGGCAGCAACAGCAAACTTTTTCTCCTTGAAAACACGTAATTCCAAGAATGGTGTCTTCATGTGTAATTGACGAAAACCAAATAATAAAATGAAAATAATACCAGCCGCAATTGAACCAAGAACAGTCATTGAACCCCAACCGTCATTACCAACTGATGAGAAACCATAAAGAATCGTACCAAAACCAAGTGTTGATTCAATCAATGACAAAACATCCAGCTTGGTACGATGAGTTTTAATAACGGGTCTCATGAAAATGAAAGCCAAGATCAAAACTAGGACAACGATAGGAATAATCATTCCGAAAAGATCTCTCCATGACCAGTTATCAATGATAAATCCTGAAAGTGTAGGTCCAATAGCAGGAGCAAGTCCAATAACCAAACCACCAAGTCCCATGGCTGCACCACGTTGATTAGCCGGGAAAATTGATAACATAACAACTTGCATAAGTGGCATTGTGATACCAACACCGACGGCCTGAATCAAACGGCCAGCAAGAATTACTCCAAAAGTTGGAGCAGTGAAACACATAATTGTACCGACTAAGAAAGTCGACATAGCGATAATATATAAAATCTTTGTACTGAAGTTATTGCTTAACCAAGCAGTAACCGGAATCATAATACCGTTAACCATCAAAAATCCAGTTGTTAACCATTGAACATCTGAAGTTGTAACACTGAATTCTTTCATCAATGTTGGAAAGGCGGTTGTTAAAATCGTCCCATTTAAAACAGTACAGAACGTACCAACTAGAAGCACTAGAACCAATAAATTACGATTAAATGGTTTGCCATGTGCATCTACAATTGCTTTATCATTACCCATAATAATAAAATCCTCTTCTCTATTTAGCAGGAATCTTGATACTATCTAAATTCTTATAAACTTTTTCTAATATGTTCTCCAGTTGTGCCTGTTCCTCTGAAGTAATTCCCTTAAACATTATTTCATTACTTGCGTGAAAATCGTGGCGAACCTTGCCATAAAGGTCCTCACCCTTTTCAGTAATCGTGACGATTTTTCGTCGACCATTATCAGGATCAGGTTTACGTAAAACATATCCATAACTCTCAAGTTTTTTCAAAGATCGAGCGACACTCGCACCATCAGATAGGGTGATTTCACCTATTCTGTCTTGAGTACAAGATCCTTTCTTATAAACGATTGCTAAGATAATGCTTTCAAAAGCATTCAGCCCTTTATCTTTCAAATAACTGGACGCAATCCGACGTTTGACAGACGTATATTTCATTACGAAACCAATTAAATTATAATCATCCATAAATTCACCTCATTTTATTTAAAAAAACTTTTCTTTTTTTAAGAACAAATGCCATCTTACACCTGACTCTTGACAATATCAAGAGTCAGACACTATTTATTTTCATAAATTTTATTGTTGCTTTTCAGAAAGCGGTTTACTTGGGGGCCACTCCGGTTGCCAGTGATTTTTTGTCCGCTATGGGACCGGCTCGAGCCTGGGGTGCGGTCTCGAGCCTCGATTTTGAGCCGAAAACCACGTCTCAAAAGTCGTCCTGTGGTGTAAGGGCTGAAGCCCTAACGCCACCTTCATTGCGGACAAAAATCACTGGCAACCTCCGTTCTTTCTAATCGAATTTGTTTAACTGGTTCTTCAATGCATTAAGGTACCAATATAAGACAAAAATAGCCCGACCATATAACTAAAGTTATATGCATCGAGCTATTAAATATTTTTCAATCATAATTAAAAGCATATATAAACACACTAGCCGGAGGGTTCGAGGAGGAGAGGTAACCAGCAGTGGGAGTGGTGTTAGGACGGCGGTTTCCCGTTCTTACACCACTGGGACGACTTTTGAGACGCGGTTTTCGGCTCAAAATCGAGGTTCGAGACCGCTCTTCGGCTCGTACCGGTCCCCATAGCAGGTTTACCTCTCCTCCTCGAACCCGGAGGCGGAATTAGTCGAAGTAGTTAACACCAATTGCTTTTCTAACTTCTGACAATGTCTGGTTAGCAACAATATTAGCATTCTCGCTACCTTTTTTAAGAATATCGTAAACTCCAGGAATATCCTTTTCATACTCAGCACGTCTATTACGGATTGGTTCGAGAATTTCTTGTAATACGTCATTTAGATAACGTTTAACTTTGACATCCCCTAGACCACCGGCTTGATATTGTTCTTTCAATTCAGCAATTTTATCTGTATCTGTTCCAAAAGCATCAAGATATGTAAAGACTGTATTACCTTCAATTTTTCCGGGATCTTCAACATGAATGTGTTCGGGGTCAGTATACATTGACATAACTTTCTTTGTGACTACGTCTGCTGGGTCTGACAAATAAATACAGTTACCTAGTGACTTACTCATCTTCGCATTGCCATCGATACCAGGAAGTCTACCTTGACCCTTTGGTGGGAAATAGCCTTCTGGTTCAACTAAAGTATCGACATTATATGTATTGTTGAATGTCCGAACGATTTCACGTGCTTGTTCCATCATTGGTTCTTGGTCGTCACCAACTGGCACAGTATCAGCTTTAAAAGCAGTGATATCAGCGGTTTGACTAACAGGATATGTTAAGAATCCAGCAGGAATACTTTGGCCAAAACTCTTTTGTTTGATTTCGGTCTTAACAGTTGGGTTTCTTTCCAAACGTGAAACGCTGACTAGATCAAGATAGTACATTGTCAACTCGTTCAAAGCTGGAATTTGTGACTGTACCAATATATTAGTTTTAGCTGGATCGATTCCTACTGAAAGGTAATCAAGAGCAACTTGAATCAAACTATTACGAACTTTTTCAGGGTCACGAGCATTGTCTGTCAAAGCTTGCATATCAGCAATCATGATAAACATCTTGTACTTACCTTCGTTTTGAAGTTTCACACGATTCTTCAATGAACCTAAGTAATGTCCAATATGGAGCTTACCTGTGGGACGATCCCCAGTTAAAATTGTATTTGTTTTCATGTTTTTTCCTCCTGGATTCATTAATGCAAAGATATTTCTAAGGTGTTATAATATCCGTTCAGCTAAAAAAGCGCCCTATCATATTTAAAAATATAATAGGACGCTTAAACGTGGTGCCACCTGTTTTGTAGAGACTACTCTACCACTCAAAAGTTATAAGGTGACCACCCATACCATTTCCTAAAACAAGGTCGATAACTTTTTCAGACTAGAAGTTATTCTCTGGACCAACTTACTTGAATTAGTACTCAAAAATGTCTATGCTTTAATGTACTCTAATTGCTATTAGCATAATTAAAAATCCACAAATTGTCAACGTGAGGTATTTCAATGTCAATTAATCAATCTAAACAAGAAGAACAAGAACGGGTCAATGTCGTCGCTGACAAGATTGACAAAAAAATTGAACGTGTTGATATTAGCATCGCTCAAGCACATCAAGAAACCAGCCGAATCGAACGTAACTACGGTGAGAATACCAAAGTTAATACGACTGAAATCGATGACCAAATGGAAACTAACGCTTCGGTTCAACAGCAGAAACAATTAGTTGAGTTAGCCGTTGAAAATGAAAATATTTTAAATAATAACAAATTAAAACTCGAAAATTTGCAAGGATCGCCTTACTTTGGACGAATCGATATTGTCGAAGACGGTGAAGAAGATACTCTCTATATTGGAACTTCAACACTTCAAGATGACGATGGCGAATTTTTGATTTACGATTGGCGAGCACCAATTTCTGGTATCTACTATAACGGCGTCTTGGGAGATGTTCATTATCAAACTCCTAACGGACCCACAACCGTTGATCTCAAGAAAAAACGTCAATTTCAAATCGTTAATAATAATATTCGGACAATGTTTGATACAAATGAAACTGTTGGCGATGAAATTCTCCAATCAGTTTTAAGTGAATATAGTGACGAATATTTGAGAAATATCGTTTCAACTATCCAGCGAGAACAAAATACCATCATTCGTGACACTCACTCAGACGTCTTATTGGTCCAAGGTGTCGCTGGCTCCGGTAAAACTTCAGCCATCCTACAGCGGGTCGCCTATCTTCTATACCACAGCCGTTCAACAATGAATGCTGATAACATCGTCCTCTTCTCACCTAATAAACTCTTCAGTAATTACATTTCCGAAGTTTTACCTAGTTTGGGTGAAAGAAATATGCGTCAAGTCACTTTGAATGAATTTCTTTCATTACGTTTAAACGGTATCCATGTTGAAACACTCTTTGAACGTTATGAAAAAGACGAACGAAATTTACCAGAAACAACTGTCAAAATTCGTCTACTAAAGGAAAGCGGCGAATTTCTTGACCAATTATCTGAACTTGAGGAATCCCATCCAGAGCATATCCTCCACTTTGAAGATATTATTTTTGACGGTAAATCATTCTTTACCAAAGAAGAAATCTCAGAAATCTATGATGGAATCAATCACGCTTATCATATTCCTGACCGTTTCTTAAAGACAAAAAACATTTTAATTAAACGACTCCAAAAACGTATTCATGAAGACCGCAACCAAGATTGGGTTCAAGCTGAAATTGATAATTTATCAGATGAAGATTTTCAACAAATTATCACTGATCACAATATTGAGGAATCAGCTGACCAACGTGATATTATTGCCGAAGAATTCTTACGCGAACGTTACGCTCCAATTTACAACGCTTTGGTCAATAATTATTTCTTCAATCCTTACAAGGAGTACTCTTTCCTATTGAATGAAATGGATCAGGACCTTGTTCCTACAAATGTTTGGCAAACAATGGTCGAATCCATCGACGACCACATTGAATCTCATAATCTTAATCTCAGTGACTCAGTCGCAGTATTGTATTTACGCGATTTGATTACTGACGGTGGCGTTAATCATGCCATTCAACATATCTTTATCGACGAAGTTCAAGATTACACGATGGCTCAGTTGAAATATATTTCTCAAGCCTTTCCCAATGCCAAAATGACTTTATTAGGCGACCGTGCTCAAGACGTTTTGACTAGTTCTTATCGTAAAAAAGATTTAGTAACTGAAGTCAACGAATTATTCAGTAAGAAAAAAATTACAACTATCACACTCAATCAGAGCTATCGTTCAACTGCGGAAATAACCAAGTTTGCCACGAAATTGTTGCCAAATGGTGATGAGGTCAAAGCTTTCTCACGTCAAGGTGAAGACCCCGTTATCAAAGTTTTCAGCAATGACGATTACTATCAAGGTTTGAAGGATACTGCCCGTGAATTGAATAAAAAATATGATACTGTGGCTATTTTGACTCGTAATCAGGCTCAAGCTGAACAGATTTATACTCATTTCAGTGATGAATCAATTATTACTTTAATTGATGCCGACTATCGTTCAATTCCCAAGGGTATCCTCGTTTTACCAATTTATTTGGCTAAAGGATTAGAATTCGACGCCGTTATTGGACATGATGTCTCGGCAAAAAATTATCCAGACGAACGAAGTACTGATGTCTTGTATACGATTTGTACGCGTGCCATGCATAGCTTGACGTTATGTGTTGATAAAGAGGTTTCACCACTCTTGAGTCACGAACCTGCTGATTTGATTTCCGAATCATGAAATAAAGACTTCAGCTTATTTAAATAAATTAGCTCTAAATCTGTAATCACAATGGCTAGATTAATTCCCCCCTCCCCTTTTAAACTTCAGTTATAGAAGTATTTCATTAATTGTTTTTAAACAATCAATAAATCTGAAGGTTGAAAGGTGATATAAACATTGCTGTTACAGTCCTAAATTCAATTTATTTACCAATTTAGTTAAATAGCAAAAAATCACAATTGAACATTCTTATTATTAAAAAACTAGTTGGAAGAGCTGAAAGTATTCATTTGTCGCGAAAGTGGCGTTAGAACTTTACTCTTACACCACCAGGAGTGTTGGAGACTTACCGGTTCGAGGTTCGACTTCAACCGAGATTCGAGACCGCCTTTTGGCTCGAATCATACCGCGCAGCATATGAATACTTTCAACTCTGGAAACGGCATAATGCATCAAACTTTCAACCTTTAGTCAATAATATTAAACCCAGCAAAAATGAGTTGTATCACACCTAATTATTTGATTCTTTAAGTGTGCATACAACTCATTTTTTTATAATTTGCCTATAATTGAAAATCTAAATTCATAAGAAATTAGTCGGAAGGACTGAGAATATTTACCCGCTGTGGATGTGGCGTTAGGACGGCGGTTTTTGCCGTTCTTACACCACCGGGCGTGTTTGGAGACTTTCCGGTTTATGGAAAGTCTTCAAACAGAGATTCGAGACCGCCCCTCAGGCTCGGATCGGTCCGCATAGCAGTTAAATATTCTCAGTCCTGGAGACAGCTAACTTTTAACTATAAAAGGCTATATCCGTAAATAATTGGATATAGCCTCTTTTGATTTCACTATAATTTAACTTAAATAATAATCGTACCAACAGCGGCACTGACCATCGCCACGAAGATAGCCATTTTTTCGTCTTTTGTATATAGGTAAGTTAAAGCGTAACACCAGCCCAAGGCCATCATCATAAAGAATTGCAAGATTGAACCCGGTAAACTGATCAAACCGGCAACAATACCACTGAAGATAATTCCCATAATGGCGCTGTATGCAGAACTCTTTCTAAAGAAATAATTAAAGAAAAATCCTGTTTGAACTAGCTGTTGTTGAACTGCCACGATAAAGACATTTGCGACCATATTGAATAGAAAAACATTCTGGTCAGAACTCAAAACATCATCGTTAGCAAAACTAGGTAATTTACCAGTTACTTGCAAATAGCTGACCATGACCCTCAATAAACAGACCATGATGATCATCAAACTAACTAATCCGATATTTGAAACTAATGAGTAAACAAACCCATCAGCTGTATCTGAAAATGACTTCTCTTCACGGACATATTTTCTAATCATCAAGAATAGGGTGACCAAACCAACAGCAAAGAATGCAATGACCATCGGTGTATCAAAGCCTTTTTGATTAGCTGCATTATTTTTCAGCATTAAAGTTCCAATTGAAAATGCAATCCAAATTAAATATCTAACAAAATCAGTTCCTGGGGATTCTCCTACGCGCATAATAACTTCTTCCAATCAATAATTTTACTTTGTCATTATATCATACGCTAATACTTCATTTTCAGTCGGTTTTCAACTATTATTAAAGGAGCGCATTAAATTATGTCGTCTCTAGGACTAATTTATACAAATGAATGCTCTCAGCTCTGGAAACAGCATATTACGTACATAAATTGGAGGGGCTCTTAATGAACAAAAAGCAACGTATTTTCTACCTCGATTTTATTCGAGTTATTGCTATTTTTTTAGTAATTTTTATTCATGTTTCTGCCATCGATACGATGCAAAATATCGGTACGGGGCAATGGCAAATAACCAAAATTCTTAATTATTTAGCACATATCAGTGTGCCTCTATTCTTTATGATCTCAGGTTCATTGCTATTAAATAGTAGTAAAACAACATCGCTTACTTACACTTGGAAACAGCGTATCCCACATGTAACAATTCCTTTTATCATGTGGTCGATCATTTCACCCATTGTCGTGGGAATTTATGCGCATTCGTTGTCATTCCATAATGTTTTCAATGTCGTCAAAACTATTCTTTACCATCCCACTTCTCCAACGCTCTGGTTCATGTATCCCTTAATTGGAATTTACATTCTATCACCAGTAATCAAGACGTTCGTTCAGAGTGCGACTACAACCATGCTAGTTTATGTTACAGCTATCTGGCTTGTCACCTGTTCACTTTTACCATCGTTGGCAGTCCTTCTACCTAAAGATATGCAAACAGTCTTAGAGCTTTCGCCAGTAGCTAGTTTCTTCCTAGTGGGTGGTTTTACTGGATACTTCATCCTAGGATATTTATTGACAAAGGTAAAGGTTGAAAACACTAATAATTTAGTTCTAATTTTGATTTTCTTACTCGCTGGAATCAGTGGAAATTTCGTATCTACCGCTGTCCCCCAAATCAATGATCCTAACAATGGCTATTATGTAACTTCAATTTTCATCCCCATCATGTCCATTGCCGCCTTCATTCTCTTACAAAAATGGGGAAGCCACGTCAAATCACCAACAACGATTAAAGTATTTGAATTCTTATCACCATTAGTTTTTGGTGTTTATCTAGTCCACAACCTCTTAATTTTATACGTTGAACCTTGGTTTACTAATCATGTTGCCATTCACGGTCTAGCGGCCTTGTTTATGCGTTATATCGTCGTCAGTATTCTATCGGTTTTAATTATTTGGATTCTGAGTTTAATTCCTTACGTAAGATATTTATTAACAGGCAATTCTCGGAAGAAAAAGTAGCAAGCCATCATCTGGCTTGCTTTTTTTTTATCTGAAGGTTGAAAGGTGAGAAATTTATCTAATCATTATTATTACAGGCTTAGAGCTAATTTATTTAAATAAACAGAAGTTTTTATTTTACTGTTCGGCTATTAAAAAACAAACTAGTTGCAAGAGCTGAGAGTATTCATTTGCAGCGAAAGTGGCGTTATTGCTTTAGCAATTACACCACCGGGCGCGTTGAAGACTCGCGGTTTTTGTGAGGCTTCAACCGAGGTTCGAGACCGCTTCCCAGGCTCGGGCCGTTCCGCGCAGCAATTGAATACTCTCAGCTCTGGAAACGGCATACTTAACTAAACTTTTAATATTTAGTTAAATACTAAAAAAGTAACAAGCCATCTGGCCTGCTACTTTTTTTAATTAAATATGCGGATTAGACATAGTCATATAGACTTGTCTCAACGACAACTTTATCACTTAATTTTCTTTTTTAATATGTGTTGCTTTCAAAATCAATCCGAATGCCAACAAGATCAATCCAGCAATAGTTGCTAAAATTCCAGTTGTTTCACTTGTTTGTGGCAATGTTCCAGATTCGTTTGTATTACTTGTGCTTGGAGTTTGTGATTCATCCTTATTGTTGCCAACAACACCAGGTAACAAACCATTACTCAAATCTTTATTAGTATCACTACCTTCAGAACCACCGTTAGTAATTAAATTGCCTTCACCATCAGTGTTTTCATCGGTATTATTGTCTTCTTCGTTGCCGTTGTTATCTTCAGTATTGTTATCCTCTTCGCCAGTACCTGGTTTTTCAGTATCAGGTTTCTCGGTATCTGGTTTTTCAGTGCTAGGTTTTTCAGTGCTAGGTTCCTCAGGATCAACTAATCCACCTGTATCAGGGTCAATATCTTTTTCTTCTTCAGGAATATCGGGATTATCAATATTAGGCTTTTCGAAATTATTCCATCCATCGGGTATTTCACCAGGAATTGTTACAGGTTTATCATATTCAGTTTCTTTATCTGAATTATCTTGTAGATCCCAACGGTGAGTCTCAGCATTTATGATAACTTTATCAGCGACGATATTGCCATCTAAGTTTTGACCGACTTCAACTGTCGCTTTAGGTGCTAAAACACTGCCTTGGAAAGGACGATTGATATTAACTTGCCCGGTATAAAGTTTGTCACTGGCAGTACTGTCATAGAAATTCCAAAGTAAGTGATTATCATCAAAAAATTCGGTCTCTTGATTAGGACGTTCAACATTATTGTTGGCTGTTCCATCGTTATAAATCAATCTAATTTGTGAGTTAACATTATAAGGATTGGCTCCTTTAGTATCAACGTTGATAATGATATTAGTGCCACCTTTATCAGCAGACAATCCATAAATATAAATTGGTGTATCCGTATTGAGAACACTTGGGTCCAAATCAATCACAATATTATTATCATCAGTTACTGCATAATCTTGTAAGTTGATAACTCGTTGATTTTTATCTGGAAAATCACTATCCGTAACGGTTAACTGCGGTGTCTTATTAGTTAGTGACGTTGACTTGTTGCTCAAAAAATCATTAAGATAATTTTTAATATCAATATATTCATTACCATTCTTATCTTGATAAATTTCATCAGCATTAATCGCGTCATCGTCACCACTAGCAGTAATATGATCCAAATTAGTTCCATTAATACTTGGACGATTAGGATTTGTTACATCAATATCATTGTCTTCACCAAAGACAACTTTATTTGCACGTGTTTCATTGCTATTTACAAAAGAACTGCTGGCAATGTTATGTGGTGTTTGGATATAAGAAACTTCTTTTTCTAGTGCGCCATCTTTGATATTAGTACCAAAGTTAACATTACCGTAAAAATCCCCGACAGCAACGTTACCATTCGTATGTGCATTCAAATGTGCTTCATTAGCAAAAACATGGAAATTAGATGCATAGCCAAGTTGATTTTGACTTTCATTAGAAAAATCATCACTAACGTGACCACCATCTGGAACGGCATCATTTGTTGCTTGAGTTACTGCTGTATTAGAGTTTGCTACTTGAGTTGTAGCAACACTGCCAAGTGCATTGTTAACTGCACCGGTCTTTGTTGAGCTTGTATCTGCTGTATTTTCAGAATTGGTATTATCATTATTTGTTGAATCAGCGTACACTGTTGTACCCATTCCCATAAGTGCAACTGCACTGACTGCAACGCAAGATAAAGCCCATTCTTTTCCCTTTTTCATTAACATAATTAACTAAACCACCCTCATTAATTTAGAATAATTATTATCTGTTACAAATATGGTAATAATTTATTTATGAAAATTATTGCGCTACTCTAAAATATTGTCAAATCAGGATTTAATCATTTTTAAGAACAATAAGAGACTAGACCACGACACATTAAAAAACGCCTAACAAAATTTGTTAGACGTCCATTTTTTATTTCGTAATCGTTAAATCGGGGAAGAATTTAACATTAATTTCTTGGTTCATCACCAATAGCAAAGACTGCCACACAACCAAATCCCGTATGGCTAGAAATCGTCATTCCAATCGGATGAACTTGAACATCAGCCGTACTGATTTTTTCAATAATCCGCGCTTTGACAACTTCTGCGGCTTCATAGTCGCCACTTGTTGTAACAATGATTGGTTGATCTGGGTCACTCTTCATTGCCTCGAGCGTTTTATCAGCTATCTCAATCAATGATTTTTTACGTGTTCTAGTTTTAGAAACCATCCGTAATTTACCATCAGGATCAACATCCAAAATTGGTTTAACTTTCAAGAGTGTTCCTAAAGCAGCTGAAGTTCTTGAAATACGGCCACCATGATAAAGATAATTTAAATTATCTACTGTAAACCATGATTGAAGTAACATTTTATTTTCATCAAACCATTTTACAAATTTGTCTAAGGTAGCTCCAGACTTTTGCAATCTGATGGCATTAAGAACCATCAAACCTTCACCACCACTAGCAGCGAGTGTATCAACAATACGAATATCAGCGTCTGGATAAGTTTCCAACAACATTTCTTTAGCTTGATTAGCACTGGACATTGACCCACTTAGACCACCAGAAAATCCGACGTAAACAATCGGCATCTTTTTTTCGACATATGGTTCAAAAAATTCGTAGTACTCACCGACATTAACTTGCGTCGTAGTAGGCATCGTACCTGATTGGATTTGTTTGTAGAAGTCATTAATATCATAACTTTTACCAAAATCATTAATTAAATCTTGATCACCAATTTTCGTGTGAAAACTGATGGCGACAACGTTACTTGCCACTAAAGTATCTAGCGGTAAATCGCATTCTGAATCAGTCAGTATTTGATACATTCTCCCGCCCCCTATGGTTGGATTAGTGACTTAAGTACCGTTCGTATTTAAGTCACTGAATAATAATATCATTTATTTTAGTCTTGTAAATTATATTAGCTAGTTTTAGATACTAGGTGCACCGCACATCCAAATAAAAAGGATTATTTCCCGATATTCAACATTTAACTTATCTTATTCTAACATTTATAATTCATATCAACTATTTTTCATTTTACGAATTTTATTCATATCCATCCGAGGGTACTGGATTCTATATAGCATGATTATTTGAAAGTAACGTGTTGTGCTAGTTAAATAAATTGAATTTAGGACTGTCACAAAAATGTTTATATCACTTTCTCACCTTTCAACCTTCAGATTAAAATACAAAGATTCTCTGGACATATGTTCGCATTACATCTATCATACTTTTGTTTGTTAAAACAAATTACTTTAGGAGGGATAAATTATGGGGAATTTACTCAGACAAAGAAACACAAACAAATTTATCCTAGGGTTGATTTATATATACTTCTTCGCAATTTCATTTATGATCATTCCTTCAGGTGACGATTACTTCTGGTGGGGAAAGTCAGGAATATACTTATTACATCACAACTTCTTTAGTACAAATCCAAATTATGGTGGCAGTTCAAACGGTCGATATCTAGGAAATATCCTTGAAATATCGATGATGCATAGTCCTATCTTTGCAGGATTAATTTACGCCGGGGTTATAACCTTATTTATTTGGTGTATTTGGCAGTTAACCGGCAAGAAAACACTGTCCCTAATAATGTCTTCGGCAATCTTTATAATTATTCAATCCGGATATATCCGAAACGTATTCTTCTGGTTCGCGGGCTTTTCTAATTACTTACCACCAATCACCCTTCTACTACTTTTTTGCGTGTTATTTGAACGATACGTTAAAACCAAACACCAACTTAATTCACTAATCTATTTTTTGATAGCGATAATGGGTGGTCTGTTCGTTGAACATATGACCTTGTATCAAGTATTCGTGGGAATCATTTCAATAATATTCATTATATACTTCAATAAACTGACTAATCATAATCTTTCCAAAAAACCAGCGTATTATTATTCTACGGGTGCAATTTTATCCGGATTAATCATGTTTACTCATCCCTCATATTATCAAACTAGCGGCAGTTATCGTCAGGTTGCATCAACGTTTGACCAGTACATTAGAAACTATGTTTACATCACTCATTTTTGGATGGTTACTTTCAACTATGTTGTTATAATCCTAATTGCCTCATCAATTATTGGCATCTCAATTGTTCAAATTTCCAATATAAAATTGAAGTACACCTTAATTTTTGCTTCGATTTTATTTATTGCCTACTACCTGTTCATAAATATTTATATACATTTCAATTGCTCAATCGACTATATCGATAGAATCCATGACATTAATCGTAACTTAGCTCTACTAGATAGTGTTGCCGCAATATTCTTTTACATTTACTTAATTGCAAGCGTGTTAATAATCTTTAAGGGATTAAAATATATAAATATTTATTTTTACTTATTTAGTTCAATTGCATTATTTATTCCATTTATGTTTATCCTATCTCCAATTTTTGTAAGAGAATATTTTAGTTCATTCGTATTTCTTTTCATTCTATGTGTGATGTTCCTAAACAAGGCAATATCATTATACGAAATTAGCTTTGCTAACTTATTGCATAAAGCGTTAGCAATTTGTGTTGCTTGTGCCTATCTAATAATAATGTTTATGACGGTTTCGAATTATCACGCCAATTTAAAACGTGTGAATGACCCTAATTTTCTTTACAGCTATAAAATGTTAAAGTACCAAGTACCCTATCCTGACTACGTTTCTCAAAAAGATATGCTGATTATGCAGTCCCCTACGTACTGGAAGGGAAAACTAAGCTTCAAGTTAAAAGATTACTTTTACAATGGTCAATACAAATAAAAAATTGTACTGATGAAGTATGGGATATTAAATTAGCAATTGTGTAAAAAATAAAATAGTCCCTCAAGCGTTATAATATCAACGCTTGAGGGACTATTAAAGCCGACTATAAAACTATGTGAAACACACATAAAGCCGTCTATCGGATTTGAACCGACGACCCCCACCTTACCATGGTGATGCTCTACCTATCTGAGCTAAGACGGCGTAAACACTTTCTACATTTTAGCAAACTTACCAAACGTAGAAAATGCTTTTATTTAAAATGCTTCAATAATTTCGGAAATTCCGGTGGCAAAGAAGAAAAATGCCAACATAAAGACGATGAAACCTCCGGCCAAAACTGGATTAAATAACAAGATGATAGCAAATAGCAAGTTTAGACAAGCTACAATAACAATCAAAATGTAATATTTTTTACCAAAGAAATGGTAAAGACGTGATGTTAGAATTTGGAAAACTGCATCCAACAAGAACCAGATGGCAAACATATAAACGATTACTGCAACTCCCACGTGAATGTGAGATATGAAAATAATACCGATAATAATATTAACAATGGCTCCAAAAATGGTCCAACCACTGCGAACACCCAAGAATCGTGTCATCTGTGATCCAAACCACAATTGGTAGACCCCACGCAAAATAACGAAAACTCCAAAAATTACGGCAACAGTTGACAAACTTTTCAATGGGTACCAAATAACTAAATAACCAGCATATAAAGAAATCAATCCGATAATAAAACCGAACCAGTCAAAACGACGCTTTGGTTCATTCATAAAAATCCCTCCTCTCCTCGAAAATATTTTAACATTATCCATTATCAAAGTTGAGCGATATGCGCTATAATAGAATGGCTAATAATATTATTAGGTTAAACGAAAGGTTGTAAAATTGTCCCCTAACAAAGAAAATTATCTTAAAACTATATATGAATTAAATTATGACTTCACAAAAATAACTAACAAACGTATTTCGGAAATCATGAACGTTTCCGCTCCTTCAGTAACAGAAATGTTAAATGCGTTGGCTAGTGAAGGCTATTTGACCCACTCCCCATATAACAAAATTGTGTTGACCCCAAAGGGAAACAAGGTTTCTGAAAAACTAGTCCGCACTCATAGATTATGGGAAGTTTTTTTACATGAGTGTCTCAAATATCCGGTCGATAATGTGCATCATAATGCTGATGCCCTAGAACATTCTTCAGATGACGACCTAGTGGACCATCTAAACGACTTTTTGGACCATCCACAACGTTGTCCACATGGTGGTATTATTCCTGGTAACGGTCAAGGAGAAACCGATGCTGACGACAAGTTGCTCAGCATGATTCCTGATGGTGCCAAAGTCCAAATCGTCAGAGTTTCTGATAATTATGATTTCTTACAATACTTCGGCAGCCTAAATCTGGAAATTGATGACACTATAGAAATTATTAAACATGAGAAATTCGATAATTCTCTAGTTATTCGTAAAGCAGATGGAACCAACATTACAATCGGTGCCAAGGCTATCGATTACATTTTCGTTGAAAATAGATAAACTAGAAGGTCTGACAAAACATGGTCAACTTCAAGCATTAAGATAAACAGGCACTGTAATCCAGAATCGGATTGCAGTGCCTGTTTGCATACTAAAAAAATCCCGACGAATTAAATATTCATCAGGACTCAATTATTTTTGTTGATTCTTTTGATTGTTCTCTAAAACTTTTTGATAGAAAACTGTCATAGTCAATTGTTCATAAGGTTGCAACCACACGGATAATATTTCATGTGTAAATGCATTCAAAATTTCCCAGAAGAAAAACTCTAAGCACAATGAAAAATAAGTCCACTTATAACCCCGCATCAAAACTGAACTACGACTAAAAGTTGAAAATGCCATCCTTAATGACCATTTTCCTTGATCTTCCACATCATCCTTAAATACTAAGAATACTTGTGAGAAAATCAGCAAGAACCAGATACCTGGAATAACATACAACATGAATCCAGCCTCAAGAAACAAGCCAAACAAAGCTGTAATGAAAAGCATTGGGAAAAAGTAACGCCCTGAGAATGCTTGTAGTCCATCCCGTAAAGCATTGATCTGGTAATCTGGATTTCGTAACTTATCAAGTATTGTATATGATACTCCGACACAAACCATGATAAAGAAAAACATAAATGCATAAACAATCACACTAGTTTGCGGTGTCAACGTCAACATGTATTTATCAGCCGAGCTTGGATTGTTCGCCATCTCCGTTGAAATTTCTGATAAGCGTCGGCTAGCTTGCCCGGGGTCAGCCAAATTAACATTTAAATTAGCCATCCAGGTTGTATAAAGTTTGGTTCCAAAAAATACTGCCAAGAATCTCAATAAAATTGGAATTACGTTCAAGGAAATATTTCCCTTAATATCTTTTCGAAAAGCTCGATGGGCTTCTCGACGAACTTCTATGGCAGATATTCGATTAAAGTTAGTATTCATCAATATCCCTCGCAATAAATAACGCCATTATAACAAAGATGACTACAACAACCTAATCTACTTAATCGTAATATTTCCTTTGGTGGCCTTCACATCAAGTAAATTACCAGCATCAGTTTTATTTTCATAACTAGTTCCATAGCTCTTATCAAAATAACGTACAATTCCCTTGTCAGTGTTGAGTTTCAATCCATCGACAGTTAATTTTTCACCAGTAAAACGTCCAGTATTGAAAAGTCTGACGAGATTCTTGTTCATCAGAGTTGTACTCTTAATTTCAACTTTTCCATGATTGGATAAAGCTTTTATTGAATCAATGTTGGAATTATTAATTTTCAAATTCGATTGATCTAAATTGATAGTGGCATTTTTTAAGGTTGTATTATCAGCCTCAATATCAGAACGTGTGCTGGCCGTTAGTGAAATATTAGTAATATTAGAATTTTTTATTTCTAAATCAGCGTTATATAAATTAATTTTATCGGCATTATGTACCGTTACATCGCTCAAGGACATATCAGCATCATAATCCATATCTTTAGCCGTTTTAACCAAATTATTTATCGTTACATCACTGATATTAATTTTACTATTGGCCGTTCTCAATTCGACATTGTCCAAAGTTTTATTCATCGGAATAGTAATTGTTATTTTCTCACTGCCTAAAACATCAACGCCAATACGCCCCCTTTTGTTACTGCCTGTGACTGTCAAAGTTCCATTTTTCACCTTATAAGTAGGCGCCTGTGATCTGTCACCGTCAACATGAATCTTATACCGGTCCCCGAATTTAATATTAATATCGGCATCGCGACCTTCAACATAAATGTTATTAAAATCGGATAGTGGATAAGTCTCATCCTTAACTTGAGCAACTTTGAATCCATGATCCCAAATAACTGAGTGACTGCCCCCCATCAAAACACCGCCAAGCAACAATAACCCACCAATGATCAGTAGATAAAATCCGGTTACGAAATACTTACGCATTTTCATTTTCCCCCTTCATTGGAGTCTTTCTGCCGTGCAATAATTTCTTACCTAGCCAACGGAAGAAAATTACGATAACACTGAAGAACCATTTGAGTAATGCAACAATAATCGGAATAATAAAGAAATCGACTCCAAGTATTAAGAGACCTGCTCCCACGTAGAAAATTGTTGTCCCAAATGATTGGAAAATAACTGATAGTCCAATAAATATTGCTCCGATTCCGCCGACGACTGACATGGCAACCATGAATAGGAATAGTAGAATAAATAAAACTATTAGGCCTAAGAATACCGCAACCAATGGAATCAAAATAATTGCAATCATAATTGCAACGGGCGATGCCATCAGCGCTAAAATAACTAAGCCTATCATTTTTAAATTTTTAGAAAAACGTTGATTACTAGTCATCTGTCCATTATCAACATTTTGATAATTTTCCTCGGACATTTTGATTGAATAGTCAGCCAAAACCTTACGAGCTAAATGTTTCGGTGTCCCCAATTCATTAATGATGGCATCTGATGATTGTAAATTCGCATCAATAATATACTCTCGATAAAATTCAAGCACATCTTGTCTCTCTTTATCACTTAATTGATGTAAATATATTTCACATTCATCAATGTAAGTATCAATCGCTTTATTCTTCATTATTCCCCTCCAAGATAGCATCCGTAGCTGCCTTTAATTCCTGCCAATTGCTTCTGATCTCTTCCAAACGTCTCAAGCCTTGATCAGTAACCTTGTAGTAACGTCGATTTCGACCTTCATAGGCTTCATCGTAGGTACTTAACCAATCTTCTTTTTTTAGGCGACGTAAAATGGGATACATAGTTGATTCTGAGATTGGAAAAACTTTCTTTACCTCTCGAGTAATCGCATAACCGTAGTAATCCTCTTTGGTCAACAGAGCTAAAACTGAACCCTCAAGAATCTCAGTCGAAACTTGAATTGCCATATTATCTCCTCGTTTCTATAATATTATACGTCGTATAATATGATTTCACTAATAATATATTATAGATTATAGCTTGTGTCAACTCTGCCTGCCGCCGGAGGGAACGAGGGAGTCTCGCATGCTATGTGACCGGTGCGAGCCAAGGTCTCGCGCGAGGCTGCTGAAAAAGTCCATAAGATATTTATAATGTTTTTTAAGCATCCAGTTATGGGTGCTTTTTTGATATAATCCACTTAATGAGGTAGATGACTA
>NZ_BJDF01000005.1:115768-156320 GCF_005404815.1 Companilactobacillus huachuanensis | reverse complement strand
AACTCATTTACTATTTTGACTTTGAAATCCAGATTGTACTTAATCATAGTGAACCCCTCCAGGTTTGGATCATGTGTCCAACCTCATGGGTTCACTCCACACGCCCGGTGGTGTAATTGCTAAAGCAATAACGCCACTTTCGCTGCAAATGAATACTCTCAGCTCTTCCAACTAGTTTATTTTTTTTAATGGCAGGAATAATAAAACGAAGACCCCTGATTATTTGAATAAATTAGTCATAAATTTAAAAGTTTAACAAAAATGAAGTGAAAAAATATCCTAGCCGGAGGTTGTCAGAAATATAGTCAGCAGTGAAGGTGGTGTTATGGCTTTAGCCATTACACCACAGGACGAGTTTTGAAATTCGCGGACTGTGCGAAGTTCAAAATCGAGGTTCGAGACCGTACTTTGGCTCGAACCGGTCCTCACAGCAGACTATATTTCTGACAACTGGAGGCGGCATACTTAATGAAGAAGACAGAGGTAGAGATATGGTTTCCCAAGCTGTTCAACAATTGTTTATTAAAGCGTATACGATCATTAAATTAAATCTATTGTTCTGGGCACTGAGCTTTGCCGGAGGACTCATTTTAGGAGTTGGACCGAGCCTAATGGTTATAAATGAGCTGTTCTATGATTATGGATATAATTATAGTCAAATGACTTGGAAAAAGGCGTGGGTAATGTTTAAACAGAAGTTTACCATCGGAAATAAGTTATTCTACTCATTTTTCACGGTAGCATTTATACTTAGTTATAGTTTGTTCTTATCAGTTCAAGTACCTGGTTTACCATTTCTAGTAATCGACTTCATCATTGGAATTGTGCTGTTAGCTATCATCTGTATTTATGGATACACATTGAATATTAAAGCTGGGTTTGATATCAATGTTATCAACAGTTTCAAATTGGCATGTGCTCATTATTTCTTCAATTTTTTCGACAACTTGAAACAAATCATTGGCTTGGTAGTTATTTTAGGGATCACTTACAAATTTCTGGGATTGATTCTCTTTGCAACGGTCAGTCTGATAGTAATTTATACACAATTTGTTGGTCAAAACTGGATTAAGCATGTGGATGAACTGAATTAATAGGGGAATTAATTGGGGTCTTAAATATGATTGATAATCATTACAATCTTCAAAAGTTAATGACGTTTTACATTAAGGTAATGGTGATCACCATTACCTTATTTGCGATTTTGATGTCAGCCTTTCGAATTGTCGATATTTATGTTGAAAAGGATCAAACGTTGAATGAAGGTATCAATCGAAGTTCATCTATTGTTGAGTCCCAACAAAACCAAGTTGATAATTTAACCAAGAATATCAATCAGAGTCAGGATCGTGTTGCTAACTTAGAGGCGTTTTTCCGAATGGATCCTGAAGCCTATCTGGATTATAGTCAGAGTCATTCTAGCAGCAGTTACTTCTACTATTTACCCAATCAAGTAGCTGACTTTCTGAGAAATAGTAAGGCTACCAAAGTGACTTTATCACTAAATCAGGAGTCAGAGTCAATCAGCATGAATCCCCAGAATCTCAGTGGCAGTCGGATCTCTGCAAAAAAAGTAGAATCCAAAGGTTTATATTATGGGACCTCTCTGATCAACGATTCAACTTATCAACCTTATGGTTCGGTCATTGTTAATTTCAGTCCAGAAAGATTAAATGCTTCATTGAAACAGGCACATAATAGTCAAGGAATGCAGATTTTCGTAGTCACGAGTGTTGGAAGAATTAGATATAGTTATAACTCCAACCTTATGCCAGTAGCGAAAAGGAGTCTGATTAATAATCCCAAGCAAGGTAAGAGCTTGATACATTCTTTAGAAAATGAGTATTTTGTGAAAACACAAAAAGCTGATAATCAGGATGATATTGTCGCTTTAGTCCCCAAGTTTGTGGTCTATCGAAAGATAGTTTTAACAATTTTATTCTTCATATTATTGGCGGCCGTGGTTGATACATTCTTGTGGTGGACATTGAAGTATGTTTTCCACAACTACACTTTACATTTGGAATCTATGACCAAGGCTATGGAAAAGGTTTCCGGTGGAGACTTGAAAACGAGAATACCCGTTCCCAGTGAAGAAGGGGAACTCAATACCTTGGCTACAGGAATCAACGATATGCTAGATGCTATTGATCAATATGTTTTGCAGATCTATCAATTGGAATTGGCGCAAAAAGATGCCAATATGAAGGCATTGCAATCACAAATAAATCCGCATTTCTTATATAATACACTTGAGTATATCCGCATGTATGCAATTAATGAGGGCCAGACGGAACTGGCCGATGTTGTGTTTAGTTTTGCTAGTTTGTTGAGGAATAATATCAGTCAGGAAAGTACGGTTACTCTGGAAAAAGAGTTTGAGTTTGCGGAAAAGTATATCTATCTTTACCAAATGCGTTTCCCAGATCAATTGGGATATCAGTTTAATTTGGCTGACGATTTGAAAGATTTGAGTGTCCCCAAATTTATCGTTCAACCATTGGTAGAAAATTATTTTAAGCATGGGATTGATTTGGAACGTTTCGACAATGCCATTCATATTAAGGCCAGAAAAAAAGCTAATACTGTAATTATTTCAGTATCCGATAACGGTACACCGTTAAGTGATGAGCAACTTGAGAAGTTGAATGATAAATTGTCTGCCCAAGGAAGCGGTCTCGTAAAAGGTGATGTATCAATTGGCTTGATGAATGTTAAGGCCAGAATGACAGGTGCATTTGGAAATGATTTTGAAATGAAAGTTATGAATAACAATTTTGGTGGGGTCACAGTAACGATGCAGATAATTTTGGAGGGATAAATTATGTACTCGATTCTGATTGTTGACGATGAATATATGATTTTAAAGGGATTGGAAAAAATCATTAAATGGTCGGATTATGGATTTAAGATTGTTAAGTCAGCTCGAAATTCGAAACAGGCTTTGGAGTTTTTAGAGGATAACGACGTTGATCTGATCATAACCGACGTTAATATGCCGAGAATTAGTGGACTGGATTTAATTAAAATGGCTCAGGAGTCAGGTAAAAAATTCGAATTTATGATTCTCTCTGGATATCAGGAGTTTGACTATGTGAGAACTGGATTGCAGCTCGGAGCGATTGATTATATTTTGAAACCGATTGATTCTAAGGCATTAGTCGCGTCATTAGCTAAAGTTAAGAATATTTTGGATTCACATAAGGCCATTCAAAAAGCTTCGGTAGTCTCGTTAAACGTCCAAATTCAGCGGTTATTTGAAAGCGATATTGATCAAGCAGATTTAAGTTTGCTATTTCATCAATTACGTATTACGCCCGATATTATAAAAAGTGGCATGACAGTTATTGCTTGTAATCGTCTCAATGATTTTTCGAAAGTCGAACAGCTATGCCAACAATATGGTCAAGTATTGAGTTTTGAGCATGATCGACATTTATTTATTGGATTCATTGGTGGTCGAGGTTTATTACTCAAGTTTGTTAGAGAGCTTGAGGATAAAGGGTATATCAATGGTGAGTCATTTATCACAGTTGGAGAAACGGTCTACGATTGGCAAAATATTAGTCAGAGTTATGAACAGGCTGCCCGGCTTGCAAAGATATATAAATTTTATGAAAAGAGCAATAAATTTAGTAATAATAACCTTCGTGTCGATTGGTTGAAACAGGCCACATTACCAAAAGTATCCCTAGTAAAAATAAAACAAGCGATTGCTTTGGGGGAATACGAGCAATTAATTGAGGAGTTGAAAAATATCTTTACTGATTTGACCAAACGAGGCGCCAGTCCATCATATGTTCGTCAAATTGCTTTTCTTATCTATTCGGAAGTGAATGTAAAAATAAATTTCGACGCCCAGACATATCAAGAATATGTAACTAGAATCAATAATGCTACTGATTTACAAAGTCTCATGGATATTTCTACAGAAGTAATCGAACAATTATCCAACAAAGTCGATGATCAGAAATATTCGGAAAATATTAAACAAGTTATGTCGCTGATTCATCGTGATTTTAATAACGATTTGAGTTTAAAAATTGTTTCCGACGAATTACATTTGAACCCAGATTACTTAGGTCAGCTATTTAAAAAAGAAGTTAAGATGAGCTTTTCAAAGTATCTCAATGAATATCGTATTCAACAAGCCCAAGAGTTTTTACGAAATAATAATCAAAGCATTGCTGAGATTGCAAATAATGTGGGCTATACAACAACGGCCTACTTCTATCGTAATTTCAAATCTATTTGTGGATTGTCACCAAAAGAGTATCGAAATAAATACATTTAAAGGAAAATATTATGCTGAAATTTCCCAAGGAATTCCTCTGGGGGGCTGCTGCCTCCGCTCCTCAGACTGAAGGACATAGTTTGATGAATGGCAAATCTGCTACAACGTGGGACAAGTGGTTTGAAATAAGTCCCGAAAAATTCAATGATAAACAAGGGCCTAGTGATACGTCTAATACGTATGAGTTGTATCGTGAAGATGTTGCAAATATGAAAAAAATTGGTATGAATTCATATCGAACCTCAATTTCATGGGCTCGTTTGTTACCAGACGGACAGCATCTAAATAATGAAGCTGTAGAATTTTATCGAGCATATTTCCAAGAAATGTTAGACAATGGAATTAAACCGATTATTAATCTTTTTCATTTCGATATGCCTTGGTGGCTAATGGAAAAAGGTGGCTGGGAAAATCGCGAATCCGTTGATGATTTTGCATTCTATGCTAAAACTGCTTTTGAACAGTTTGGCGACTTGATCACTGAGTGGACGACATTTAACGAACCAATGGTTCATATTGAGTGTGGCTATTTGTACAAATTCCATTATCCAGCAGTGGTCGATATGAAACGTGCGGTTCAAGTTGGATATCATACGCTGATGGCACATGTTTTAGCTGTGAAGGAATTCCGTAATAGTGGAATCAACGGTCGAATTGGTATTATTTTAAATGTTTTGCCAGCGTATGGTCGTAGCGATGAGAGTGCCGATCTGCAAGCTAAGAAGGCATCCGATTTAATTAATACGCAGAGTTTTTTGGATCCAGCAGTGTTGGGCAAAATACCTGCAGGATTGATTGAACTATTTAGACAAAATAATTTATTGCCAGTAACTGAAGTGGAAGATACCGAATTAATTAAAATGAACACAGTTGATTTTATCGGTATCAATTACTATCAACCAAGGCGTGTGAAGGCACCAACCAATCCCAAGGTTCCGGCAGAAATGCCCGAGGATCTGTATGAACCATATGATTGGCCAGATAAGAAAATCAATCCATATCGAGGCTGGGAGATTTATCCGCGTGCTTTATTCGATATTGCCATGATGATGAAGGACAAATATCGCAATATTCCATGGTATGTTAGTGAGAATGGCATGGGAGTTGCAGATGAGTCACGTTTTAAAGATGATTCTGGTATGATTAAGGATCAGTATCGAATTGATTTCATCAAGGAACATTTGGAACAATTACATCGTGGTATTGAAGCCGGCAGCAATTGCTTTGGCTATCATATGTGGACTTTTGTGGACTGTTGGTCATGGTTAAATGGCTATCGAAATCGTTATGGCTTTTACAGCGTTGATTTAGATAATAATTATCAACGAACAGTTAAGAAAAGTGGCTTGTGGTTTAAAGAATTAACAAAAAATAATGGCTTTGAACTGGAGAAATAGCATGGAACAAATAATATCGATCGACGTAGGTGGTACGAGTATCAAATATGGGCTTTGGAATGAGACCCAACAATTATTGACCTCAAAGGGAAAAGTCGCTACTCCTAAAAACTTAGCTGGATTTTACGATGCCATTCAAAACATTGTAGAAAAATTTGAGTCTGAACAGGTTGATGGTGTTGGATTTAGCATTCCTGGTGCTGTTAATCAGGAAACTGGTGTAATTGGTGGTATCAGTGCTCTGCCATATATTCATAATTTTCCGATTCAAGCAGAATTAGCAAGAATCTTGAATCTGACAGTAACGATGGAAAATGATGCTAATTGTGCTGCACTTGCCGAAGTTGCCGTCGGTGCGGCCTCAGATATGAGCGATGTTATTTTCATTATTATTGGAACGGGTATTGGTGGTGCGGTTGTTCTAAATCGTCAAGTTATTCATGGCAAACACTTGTTGGGCGGTGAATTTGGGATGATTCTTGATGACAAGAATGAACGTCTCAGTCTAAGAGGAACGGCAGTGCATATGGCTGAACGTTATAGCGCTGATTCAAGTCATAAATTTACTGGTCAAGAAGTTTTGGAATTAGCTGAGCAGGGTGATCCGGTGGCTCAACGATATACGGATGATATTTATCAAAATTTAGCACGGGCTATTTATAATTTACAATTTGTAGTTGATCCTGAAGCAGTTATTATTGGTGGCGGGGTGTCAGCTAACAGTGAATTCATTCAAAGACTTGATTCTGAAATTAAGAATTTGGTTAATGATGTTGATGATATAAAGATTGTTCCAACCTTGGTTGCAGCAGAATATCACAATGATGCTAACTTAATTGGTTCTGCTTATAACTTTTTTAATAGGAAGTAGGTGGGGTCGCCTCTGGTCATCAGTAATATAGTCCTGCTGTGGGGACCGGTCCGAGCCGAAGTGCGGTCTCGAACCTCGCTTTTGAGCCGGAAATCGCGTCTCAAAAGTCGTCCGGTGGTGTAAGAGCTAAAGCTCTAACGCCACCTCCACTGCTGGACTATATTACTGATGACCTCCGGCTGGTTTATTTTAAATATAAAAAATGGAAAAAGCTTTCAAATCTACATTTGAACATATAGATTTGAAAGCTTTTTTGAGTGAAATAATTAATGGATTTTTCAACATTTAATCAAATTTTTGAAAAATTTAAAAAAGGATTGTCTAGTGGCATTATCGATCCACTAGATAATCCTGCATATTAAAAATCGACGATCAAACATTTTTTAAATTGAATAAGTTAACGAATATTTTCCGCTTTATAATTAATGATTAACGTCAACATCTGAAGATTTAACGAATTCATCAGTTGCCACACGGTAATATTTGTCGCCGTTAATATAAGTAATACTATCGGTTTTCCAACTAGTATCGTTTCTCAAAGCTCTATTGTTAACTAGTTGACCTTTAGCGTTGTAAATGTTTGCGTAGGTATTAGAGTTGACAGTTACGATTAAACTAACGGGGGAGTACACATAAACATCATTGGCACTGACAAATTCATTGGTTGCAACGCGATAGTACTTAGAGTTGTTGATAACATAAGTTTTTCGGTCGGTGATCCAACTGCTACTTGGAGCCAATATTCTGTTAGCAATCAACTCATCCTCGGCTTTATAAAGCTCTTTTTCAGAATCATTGTAGGTTCTAATGTAAAGATTAAGGTCTTCATATGGATAAGCCTGACTCATTTTTGCCCACTCATTAGTAGCGACACGATAATAACCGACGTCATCAATCATCATAGTAGCATCGTTAAACCAGTCAGTTCCGGGAGCCAAGACACGGTTAGTAATAACTGACATGATGTTGTCGTTACTTAGTTTGTAAAGATCAACTGTTGGTTTATCAGCGTAAGTGGAGATTGTCTGATTCTTATAATTAATTTTGCTATTGTCCTTATTAGAATCTTTGGTACTGGAACCAGAACTACGATTAGTTGTCCATTGAGCATAAAGTTGAGTATTAGCCGATACTGTATAATCAGATCCTACTTTATATTCAACGCCGCTACCATCAGGATTTGTGTTCCAACCAATTAGTCTATAACCAGGTCGGGAGAATCCAGATTTAGGAAGGGTAATGAAACTTCCGACTGCGGCGTCTTGGTCCTTGGTAATTCCATTTCCATTAAAAGTTAAATTATTAGGTTTAATAGTAAAAATTCCATCAACAGTTTTAATAGAATAGTTTGGATTGTCGCCCAAAACTATCGAAATCTTATAGGTACCAGGTGTTTCGGCAGGTTCCCGTTTTAAAGTATAGTTGAGGGCCGCTTCATGGGTTTTATCGGTTGAATAATCAACTTTGGCAGTGAATTCTGGATCTTTTTCCCCCTCAAATTTTGAATTAGGGTTAGCAGTGATGGTTACAGGTTGTTTTGCAATGGTAAACGTTCCTAATTGAACCTTTGATGGGTCTATAGATAGATTCTGTGCATGTTCGTTGAAAGCTGTAATAAATTCTGAATTCATATATATTTGATAGGTACCGGCGTCAGTTCCGGGAGCACGAACTAATGCTAATGCTGGCATTTGGCTCTGATTTATGTATTGATCCTCGGTTTGGTAGAAATTCTTCCCTAAACCAGTATGTATTTCAGCTGAGTAGATATCACCATTGTTAAACGTCTTGACGATAAATACTACTTCATCATTTAACATTTCTTCTTCAATGGTTGAGTAATGAGTTGCATCAGGAGCTTGGGTATTTGTAATGGTGCCATCAGAATTAGTTGGAAGAGTATGAACCGACGTAGTATCCTTCGGATCAGTTTGATCTGAGTTATTTGCATCTAAAGCAGTAGTATCACCTTGAGAATCACCCTCAGTACTGCCACCCGTAACAGCGTTAAAATTGCCAGTTGAAGTACCGCCATCACCAGCAGCAGTAGAATAACCAGTTGAATTGCTGTCATTACCAACAGCTGAGGAACCACTACCATTTTGGATTAAAGGTCCAGATATACCTTTATTGTCAGTATTACTGCTAGTAGATTCAGTAACTGCATTTGAGTTGCTGCCATCTTCAGTTGAAGATTTACTATAAACAGATACTTCCTCAGTCGTATCTGCTAGGGCTGTTTTTTCCTGAACGGCCAGTAAGGCACCACTAATAGATACTGCAGAAATAATGGTGTACATCAGTTTCCTATTGTATTTATGTTGCTTATACTTTCTTAATTTCAATTTCAAATCCCCCCTAAATTAAGTCGGATTTCAATTATTTATTGAAATTCATGAAAACTTTCCTCAATAATCCAATAGTTCAATTGAAATATTTAAAAGAAACATTTCCAAATTTGAGTTTAGCACTTATATTTATATTTAATTATTATTTTAATAAAAAAATTAATAATATTCCGGATTTATTCATTAATTTCAATATGTTCACATAAATAGTTAAAGGTTAAATAACATACAATAGACATGGATGACTCATATATTCTCGGATTATAGATGAATTTTACCTGATATTACATTCGTTGATAAAACCGATAAATGGTTCAGTTGATAATTTCTGACAAATTAAAAAAAGGATTACCTGGTGGCCTTGTTGGGCTACCGGATAATCCTTCATATTGAAAAAAGACTAACTTTTTCACCACAATACAAGTGGCTCAAGAGATATGATTTAATTTCCTATTTTTGTAATTCTTCAATTGCCAAGGCAAAATTACCTAATGTTGCTGAGCCATTGTTTTTGACTACTGGCATTTGAATGTACTTCTCTAAATTTGGTACTTCGACGTAATCATTTAGTAATTCCTTGAATTGTTGTCTAACTTTTACTAAGAATGATTCACTCACGACGCCACCGCCAAAGACTATTTTATCTGGACGGAGGATCAATGTGGCTTGGATGGCTGCTTGAGCAACATAATAAGCCATGATGTCCCAGGTATGGTCGGATAACGGAACGTCTTTGCCTTTTTTGCCTAAGCGAGCATCAAATGTTGGTCCGGCTACTAATCCTTCCAAACAATCTTCGTGATATGGGCAAATGCCTTTAAAGGCTAGGTCATCTGGGTGGCGACGTAAAAATGTGTGTCCCATTTCGGGATGTCCAAGATCGCCAATAAATTTACCGTCCGAGATTGCTCCTGCACCGACTCCAGTACCAATCGTGTAATAAGTTAATGAGTTGATTTTTTCGTTGGCGAGGGTCGACATAACATACTCGCCATAGGCTGAGCCATTAACGTCAGTTGTCCAAAATATGGGAATATTGAAAGATTTTTTCATTTCACCTAGAAAATCAGTGTCATGCCAATTAGGCTTTGGTGTTGATGTGATGTAGCCATATTTGGATGAATTTTTTCTCAACTCAATCGGTCCAAACGAGGCAATACTTAAGGCTTTAATATCAAATTTTTTGAAGTAATCAATTGCCATTTGAATCGTTTCTTCTGGGGTGGTTGTTGGAAATTGTGTGAAATCTTGAATTCGATAATCTTCGTCCCCAATTGCACAGACAAATTTAGTTCCACCAGCTTCTATACTTCCTACTAACACATTCATCTCTCCTTAATTTTAAAAGTAATCGTTTTCAGAATTAAAGATTACTATCAAATTAGATGGTCTTCAATTTCGATATGTACAAAAAAATATCAATAATTTGGTCAATGTATATGAAGTTAACGTTACTAACTGAAGGTTTATTGAAGGATGCCGTTTCCAGAGCTGAGAGTATTCATCTGCTGCGCGGAACGGTCCGAGCCTGGGAAGCGGTCTCGAACCTCGGTTTGAAGCCTTACCAAAAATCGGTAAGGCTCCAAACACGTCCGGTGGTGTAATTTAAAGCACTAACGCCACTTTCGCTGCATATGAATACTCTCAGCTCTTCCAACTATTTTATTTTTTATAGTCTGAATAATTCAATTAGGACCGCTGATTGTTTAAATAAACTATATAAAATCCGTTAAATAAAAGACAATTAGTCGTAATAATTGGAAAATATTTGTGGGATACTTCGTACGATCTTCGAATTTTTGGCAGCTCTGGAGTTGAAATATTTAACTAGCACAACGTATAAAGTTAACATCAAAAGAGCCAAGAATATTTACCGCTAGATTAATCGGTGAACATCCTTGACTCTTTTTATTAATTTCTGATGTAAACAACTTCATGCAACATGCCATACTCTGTTTGATCGGCAATGAAATCTTCGGTAGCTTCAAAGTCAAACAGTTCATAAAAAGCACGTGAAGTGAAATTATTTTTTAAAACAATTAAATAAATGTTATCAAATTTTTTCTGCAAGATATCTAAAGCTGCTTGGAAAAGTTTTTGCCCGATACCTTGATGTTGAAATTGCGGCAATACGTATAATGAATATATTTCTCCGTAACCAAGGTATTTTTTTCTTCTGGCGGGTCCGTACGTGCAGACGCCGACGATTTGTTGATCTTTTGTTAATGCTACCAAAGTGTTGTTGATTCGATTTTCTGGATGCCAAGTGGTTTTTAAGTTGATATTATCCAACAAGGCTTGTGGTACGAGGCCAACATATGAGTAAGTCCATGTCTGATAGTAAACTTGACGGATACTGTCAAAATCAGTCTGTGAGTCAGTTTTAATTATTTGACAATCCATATTAATCACGACTTTCGACGGCTTCGTTGGCACTGGCAAAAACTCCGAGTTTGCTCAACAGCAATCCTAAGAAGAAACCAACAAATGTAGGTACGACCCAACCAAGTCCCATGCTAGCTAGAGGAACGTATTGATGATAGGCAGCTAACACTGTTTTGACGAAATTCACACTTGTAACGGCAGCTGGTGAGGCATTTAACATATCGAAGATAGCTGGCAATACAGTGAATGCAATGGTCATTTTATAAACAAGTCCCGCATATGGTTTGGCATGGACGGTCAATGAAACGAGGATTAAAGCAAGTGATAGTGGATAAAGTAGCATCAAAACTGGCAATGACCAAGCGATGATGTTGTCTAACCCAGCATTAGCAACGACGAATGACAAAGTGGTTGTTGTTCTTAACCAAGCTAAGTAGCTGATCTTGGGGAATAACTTGTGAAAGTCTTGTGAAAATGATGCAACTAATCCTAACGCAGTAGTGAAAACGCCTAGAGTAACCAAAACGCCTAAGAAAGCTGCACCAAATCTACCGAAGTAGAAATTGACGATTTGTGAAAGTGCCACACCACCATTAGCTGATAAGGTTAGTTTGCTTAAACTGAAAGCACCTAATAAAACTAATCCAAAGTAGACTAAGACTTCTAGGGCAATACTCAATGAACCGGCTTTAGCGGTTAAAACTGATAATTCACGATCCTTGTAACCAAGTCCTTTAACGGCATGAACGAATGTAACGCTCAGAGCAAGTAAGGCTACGGCATCGACAGTGTTATATCCTTCAAGTAAACCACTGACGGTTGAATTAGTTTGATATGCTTGAGTTGGCATATGGTTCAAGCCACCCATTGGATGTAAGAAAGCAACGACGAATACGACGGCTAATAATACCAAAAAGATAGTGTTGAGATATTTCCCAACGTATTTTAATAATTGATTTTGATGAACAGTTAAAGTATATGCGAGGCCAAAGAATACTGCGGTGAACAACAACATCCCGACGGTGTCATATTTTGCAGGTAAAAATGGTTGGACAGCCATTTGAAAAGCTGTTGCAGCAGTACGTGGGGTACCAAACAAGGGTCCAATCGTGAGGTGGACCAAAACTAGGAATAAGGCAGCGTAGAATTTGCCGACTGGACGAGCAAGGTCATATAAACCATCACTCTTAGTTACAACAACGGCCATGATTGCTAGTAATGGAAAGAGGGAACCGGAAATCGCGAAGCCAAATGCTGCTGATAGCCAATTGTTACCAGCTAATTGTCCTAAGTGGACTGGAAAAATCAAGTTACCAGAGCCAAAGAACATTCCAAAAATTAAGGAACTGACTACGAGTAAATGTAAAACTTTCTTTTTATTGTTTTTTTCTCCTGTTAATTCTAAATCGTCTTTCATAAGTAAATTTCCTCCTAAAAATGTTGTTTCTAATCTGTGTTGGGCCCTTAATACCACTAATGTCAGAATCCATTTTTACCACCTCTTTTTTTAATTAAAAACCGCTCTTAAGCAATTTTTATACAAACAACGTTGTTTTGGGTACAAAAAAAGCCCTCTTCCAGCTAAGGAAAAGGGCTCAAATAGAACGGTACCACCTTTTTTGGGTATTTGAAGAATACTCACTTTATTAACGGACTTATGATATCCGCTAGCCAAATAATGGTGGCAACCACGATAACCTACATATCGGCATCGAACTCAGAAATGATTTTCGAAATTCTCTTGACGGTCACTTTGCACTAAACATGACTCACTAAGCGTACTTGAGATTTCTACTTTTTTCTTCAACGTTTTGTTGGTTTGTATTATAGTCACCTAAAATTTGAATAGCAAGTATTTTTTTAATGAAATTATAATTTTTATAATTTATGTGGCGTGCGATTAAGGAAATGCTTGGCACCATCTATAACGTGGAAATAGGTTGCTAAGCTGAACATATCAGGGTTTAGACTCCGTAAGAAAGGCCACTCGCGTAACGAACCACGGAATAATGAGTTATTCTGTTCGATGAATTTTTTTCCGACTTTTTGTGGTTGGTCCGCAAATAATCCAGATTGATAAAGATAATTAGAATAATCAAAGAAATACTTTGCCGTTTTTTGTTCACCAATTGTTTCACGAAGGATTTTGGTCCGTGCGTTGATAAATCCCAAGCTGTTGCGGACCACTTGACGACTGTTATCTGAGTTTGATAAATAATTAAATAATTCTTCAAAAAACTTTTGGTAGGCATGGATCTCACCGCTGGATAAATAGGCACGGGGATGATTTTTGAAGGGGTACTTCCAATTACTGAGATTGTATTCCCACTTTTGCCCAATCCAGATGGTGAACGGCAATTCATAAAAGACCTGTGTCATATCTTGTTCAAAATATTCATTAATAATTTCTGAATAGTCTTTTGGCAGAAGTCTTCTGATTTCGTTATTCAATTCCGGGGTAATGAATTTGGTTCCATCAGCATCATCAGTTAGTTGCATGATTCTTTCCCATTTTTCAGGACTAAGCAGATCAGGCTTAATATTTTTAACTAATTTTAAGTTGATAGGAGCCGAATTTAACGTATATCCGGCATCAAAACTATTATCCATTAATTGTAATGTTTGAACGAAATGACCACCTAAAGAATGACCAATGCCATAAATCAATGATTGTGAAGCAATTTGACTGTGCAAGTAGCGGATAAAGTCACGCGCAACTAGCAGCTGACGGTTTTCTTTAGTACTACCAATCAAAATTGAGTTAACGTTATAATCCCAGTCGTTATAATTTTCAAGAATAGATTTTTCAAACCGCTTACTTCTTGATTTAATTGTTTGGTCCACATTGGCTTCAGTCCCTTTGAAGGTGACGTAGCACTCCTTTACACCATCAATAACTATTTCATAGGCAATACTTGAAAAACCACAGTCGGCTGCTTCAGGATTGATGTCACGAACGTCGTATGAACGAATGTAATCAGGCAAACGGTTAGTAAGGCTGTAAATCAAAAATTTTAAATAGTTTTCTGGACGAAATTCTTGATAAAGGTAACGATCATAATCGAATTGCAATAGTTTAGTTCGAAAGTCAGGGTTATGTAGTAGTTCACCGGCATGATATGGTTCTGAACGGATCTCTAGAGGCATCAAATCATTTAAAAGCAGAATGACATAGATTTGGTTCAGATAACCCCGGCAAGGATTAATTTGTTCATCTTCAATCATTGAAATCAATTGTTTTAGTTTATTGATTTTTCGATTACGTGATGGCAGTGAAAAATTGTTTTCACGATGAAGTTGATCAAGATTTTTAAGACGCAGAGCTTTGTCGATCAATTGAGGGTGAATAGTGGAATCGTTACTAAATTGGGAAACACGGAGATCAATAACTTGGTTTAATACTAAATTGGTCAGACGTGTTTTTTCTTTGTTCAAATAGGAGTAGCTAAAGTACAGACGCTTATTTTGTGGCAGCAACTGTTTGCTGTCTTCTTTGTTAAATGTTAAAGGAAAATTTTGATGAGCTCGAAAATTAAGCAAGTCGAGTTGATCATAAATGTGATTTAAACGATTTAGGTTTGTTAATAGTTCCCTCATAGGATCACCTCTCATTTATTATATTCTAACAAATTGTTGATATATAAGTAACGTATGGTGCTATTTAAATATGCCATCTACAGAGCTGGGAAATATTCACTGGCTGTGCGGAACGGTCCGAGCCTGGGAAGCGGACTCGAGCCTCGGTTTGAAGCCTTGACATAGTTCGTCAAGTCTCCAAACACGCCCGGTGTTGTAATGGCTAAAGCCATAACAACACTTCCACGGCACATAGATATTTCCCAGCTCTTCCGACTAGTTAATCGTTATTGATCGAATGTAAAAATATTCAACTGTTTTTATATACTTCCCGTTTTAAATTCCAAAATTTAATTTGGAAAATATAAATGATGCTAATATTTGTAATAAATTAACAACTAGCACTAGAGATGGCCGATTTTTTAATCAAGTTTAAGAAAGAACTATTTATTTTAATATAGTTCACAAAAGTGATACTCCACACTTGTACTATGTTACAAACGTGCTATACTATAAGTGTGGAGGTTGGAGAAAGATGCGAATAGATATTAAATCATACTTAGAAGATAACGGATTAACAATATATGTAATAGCAAAGAAAAGCGGGTATGGTTATACGACTCTGCATAAATCTTTCAACAAAAAACAATCTTCCGCCACATCAATAAATTTGCGCGATATAGAGGCAATTGCCAAAGCGCAGGATATCGAAATGTGGAGAGTTCTGCGTGAATTGGAGTTGCATTATCTAAAGTGAGGAGGTCTTTATATGGCAAGATCATTTTGGGATGAAGATCCATTTAACAACAATATGGACGAAATTTTTAATAGGTTAATGAGTCAACAAAAAGGTGATTCACAAGCTAAGTATTATGTGAATGGTCAAGAATTGACTCCAGAAGAATTAGCTAAATATCAAGAAGCTAGAACTGCTGGTCAAAATATTCCGGTTAGTGATAGCACTAAACAAAAAAATGGCACTATATTAGAGAAACTAGGACGTAACTTAACTCAAGAGGCTAAAGATGGCTTACTTGATCCAGTTATTGGCCGTGATAAAGAGATTCAAGAAACGGCTGAAGTTTTGAGCCGGAGAACGAAGAACAATCCTATTCTAGTAGGTGATGCTGGTGTTGGTAAGACTGCGGTTGTTGAGGGGTTAGCCCAAGCTATTGTCAAAGGCAACGTACCTGAAGCAATCAAAGACAAGCAAATAATTTCAATTGATTTGTCAGCGCTTGAAGCCGGAACACAGTATCGTGGTTCCTTTGAAGAGAATATTCAAAATTTGCTCAAAGAAGTCAAAAAGGCCGGCAATGTAGTACTATTCTTCGATGAGATTCATCAAATTATTGGTGCTGGATCATCTGGTTCAGACTCAGGTAGTAAAGGTTTAGCTGATATTATTAAACCTGCATTGAGTCGTGGTGAAATTTCAGTTATCGGTGCCACAACTCAGGATGAGTACCGTAATACGATTATGAAAGATGCTGCTTTAGCAAGAAGATTCAATGATGTAACAATTAACGAACCTAGTAAAGAAGCTACCTTGGCAATCTTGAAGGGCTTACGTAAGGCTTATGAAAATCACCATCACGTCGAATTACCTGATGATGTTTTGAAAGCGGCTGTTGATTATTCAGTTCAATATATCCCTCAGAGATCATTACCTGACAAGGCAATTGATTTGATCGACATGACAGCTGCTCACTTAGCTGCTAAAAATCCTGTAACTGATAAAGTTAGTTTGGAAAAGGATTTGAAACAGGCTGAAAAAAATAAAGCTACTGCCGCTGCTAAAGAAGACTATGAAAAAGCTGCTGATTTGAAACAGCAAATTGAAACTATTCAGACAAAATTAAATAAAGACGACACGACAACTGATGAGCCAGTCGCAACGATTAATGATATTGCCGAATCAGTCCAAAGATTAACTGGCGTTCCAGTTTCTCAAATGGGTGCTAGTGATATTGAAAGACTCAAGACAATGGGCAAGCGATTGAAGGACAAGGTCATTGGTCAAAATGAGGCTGTTGACATGGTTGTTCGGGCTATTCGTCGGAACCGGGCTGGCTTCGATGAAGGCAATCGTCCAATTGGTAGTTTCTTATTTGTAGGACCAACTGGTGTTGGTAAGACAGAGTTAGTGAAACAATTAGCCCAAGATATGTTTGGATCTAAAGATTCAATCATTCGTTTGGACATGAGTGAGTATTCTGATTTAACTGCGGTTTCTAAATTGATTGGTACTTCAGCTGGTTATGTTGGCTATGAAGATAACGGCAATACTTTGACTGAAAAAGTTCGTCGTAATCCATATTCCATCGTTCTACTTGATGAAATTGAAAAGGCTAATCCACAAGTTTTGACCTTGTTATTACAAGTAATGGATGATGGACGTTTGACCGATGGTCAAGGTAACGTAGTTGACTTCAAGAATACGATCATCATCGCTACATCAAATGCCGGATTTGGTCATGGCAACAAAGATGAGAAATTAATGGATAAATTAGCACCATACTTTACTCCAGAATTTCTGAATAGATTCAATGGTATCGTTGAATTTACACATCTATCTAAGAAAGACTTGAATCAAATCGTTGAATTGATGTTAAATGACGTCAACCGTAACTTAGCTAAGAAGGGTATTACTTTGGAAGTAACGCCTGAGGCAAAGGAATGGTTGATCGATGAAGGTTATGATGAAGCGATGGGTGCTAGACCATTACGTAGAATCATTGAACAACAAATTAGAGATAAAGTTGCTGAATTCTATCTTGATAATATTAAGGTCAAGAATTTGAAGGCCAATGTTGTTGATGGAACAATTAAAATTTCTGATAATTCAGTTGTAACAAATTAAGAATAATAAAAAATCCTAGAGAATAAAAAATTTCTCTAGGATTTTTTTGTTTAACTAAAGGTTGAAGGTTGAAGTAAGTATGACGTTTCCAGAGCTGAGAGTATTCAATTGCTGCGCGGAACGGCTCGAGCCTGAGGTGCGGTCTCGACCTTCGGTTGAAGCCTCGCAAAACCCGCGAGGCTTCAACACCCGGCGGTGTAAGGACTAAAGTCCTAACGCCACTTTCGCTGCAAATGAATACTCTCAGCTCTTCCAACTAGTTTATTTTTTTTGGCGGAAATAATAAAATTTGCCATAAAATTGTGATTTCTGATTACTTAAATAAATTAGCTCTAGGTCTGTAATAACGATAGGCAGACTAATTTTTCGACTTTCAACTTTTAGTTGTTTAAATTAAAAATCATTTTATTAAATTTTTAATTTTCTAATTTGACTCATACAGCTTCTTTGATATAATTATAACTGTAAATTGAGGGGTGTTTGATATGAAGAAGAGAACGGTGCTAATTGTTGCGGGATTATCTGCTGGAATGGCTTTGATGAGTTCGAATATTAATGTACCAACGTTACATGCTGCTACTGAAGATAGCAATAGTATGACAAAGGATACAAATGATATTTCAGACAGTTTAAAGACGATTGTAGCAACAAAAAATGGGGTATCTAAAGATGATGTCACACCAAAATATTTGGCAACATTAACAAGTTTAGATTTATCAAATTCTAATCTGACATATGAGGAGTTGTCCGGTCTAGAATATGCCACTTCCCTAACAAGTCTGAATTTAAGTGGAAATAAAATTGATCAAATGGGTGATTTATTAGTGAACATGCTTGATTTGGCTGATCTCAATTTAAGCAATAATAAAATTAACGATATAAGTTTTATTGGGTTGAATGGTGATGGTGAAGGAAATGATTTTGAGAACTTAACAACTTTAGATTTATCTGGAAACATGATAAGTAACTTCTCACCAATAGATCGACTAGTCAGTGTGAGTCCTGAGACTGTAAATCTTAAAAATCAGATAAGAAAATTAGGTCCTGGGACATTATCTTCTAATGATACTTCGCTAAATTTAAACAATATTGTAGGTGGTAGTAATATTTCAAATATTAAAGTAACAAGTGCTAAGATGCTTAATAGTACTACTACGAAGTTTGATTATTCTGACTTACCAAAGGTAACTATATCAGGCATAGATGCTGATGATACTGCTCTGATAGATGTAGATTTTACGTATACAACTAGTGATGGTTCCAAATATCAAGTTAGTAGCGTGCTGCAACAACCATTTGTAATAAACTTGCCAACGTTAGTTTTAAAAGAGGACCAAGTAACATTAAAACAAGGCGATACATGGGATTCCAAACAACTTGTTACTGGAATTACCTCTCCAAGTTCATTAGGAAGCTTAACGACTGATTGGGATAGTGCCGATGTACAGAAATCGATTGATGATAAATCACTTACAATTTCAGGAGATGTTGATACTTCTAAACCAGGTACATACAAGGTGGTCTACACATATACTAACCAAACCTTTACGCGTAAACAAACAGTCACGGTTACAGTAAAACCAAAATCAACTGGTTCAGGGTCAGGCGGCTCTAGTTCAAGTTCCTCAAATATTTCAACAATTGCTGAAAAAAACTTGTTAACCAAAAAAGCAGAGACAATTGCCATTTATAATCAAAATGGTCAAAAAACCTCAGAAAAAATATTAAACGAACTGACTGATTACAAAACGAATAAGAAAAATGTAATTGGTGATACAACTTATTACGAAATAGCTGATGGCCAATGGGTTAAAGCTAATGATGTGCGGGAATATACCGCTGAGTCAGGAGTGCTACAAACTAAATCAGATTCGTATAAGCGACTATTAAATTTGAATGGAGTAATTATATCAAATCGAGCTTTATCCCAGACTACGGATTGGTTGTATAGTGGTTATGCGGATTTTAATGGCACAAAATATTATCGTGTCGCAACTGATGAATGGATAAAAGCTGATGATGTTCTGGTGTTTACTAGAATAAACAATGGTATATTGACTGTAAATACACAAGCACAATTATATAATGACACTGGTTCGAAAGTGAACATTGCTTTAGCAAAAGATTCAAAATTCCGTACTGATAGGTTTGCAACAATTAATGGTGAAAAAATGTACCGTGTTGCTACAAATGAGTGGGTAAAAGCAAATGATGTCACTTTAGATTAAATAGGTTTCTGTTTTTAGTGTCAAAATATGTTATAAAAATAGACCAGATGAATTTCGTATAAATTTATCTGGTCTATTTTTGTAAGTTAAATCTATAACAAGAATTTATAATAAATTAGAGTTAGGCCTTTTAATACAATCAAGCTAGTTATATGTTGTTCAAAATTATTTATTGTAATTATGATTTTGCCGTGTCGGGATCAAATTGGAATCCACCACTATAGGGTGCCTTGTCAATTGTAGCTAGTTCACTATTAGTTAACTTAAAATCGAAATCACTGAGATTATCTTGCATATGACCGATACTTGTTGACTTAGTTAAGGGTATAATCTGTTTTTGAATCAGCCAGCGAAGAATTACTTGTGAAGGTTGTTTGCCATACTTTTTCGCAATTTTGTTAACAGTCACGTCCTTTAAAACATCACTTCCAGGTCCGCCAAAGGGACTCCAAGCTTCGACCTGAATATCTTGAGCTTGTGAGTATTCTGCTGCTTCTGTTTGGGCAAACCCGGGATGATATTCGATTTGATTGAGCATTGGTTTGATTGTACTATCTTCAACTAAGGCCTTTAAGTGGTGTGCTAAGAAGTTGGATACACCAATGGCTTTAATTTTACCAGCTTTATACAGGTCCTCCAAAGCTCGCCAAGTATCAGCATTTAATTCACGCCAATCATCATGCCACTTAGCATTAGCAGGCCAGTGAATCAAATAAATATCAACATAGTCTAGTCCAAGCTTTCTTAATGACTCATTGAAGGCGGCAGTTGTTTTTTCATAACCACGATGAGTATACCAAGCCTTGGTACTTACTAGGATGTCATCACGTTTAAGGTTGTTTTCGACCATAGCCTCCCGAATTCCTTGACCAACACTGATTTCATTGCCATAAATTTCAGCAGTGTCAATTAAACGATAGCCGCTCTTGATTGCATCTTTTACAGCTGAAACTGTTTGTTCTCCATCGGGAATAATTGTTCCAAATCCGACGACAGGAACCTCGTATCCATTATTTAGTGTGTATGTTGAAGTTTTATCCATTTTTTTACCTTTTCCTTTATTCAACTGAGAATTGATTTAACATATCTAACGTATTTTGAAATGACTGAGCATTTTCCGGTAAATTAAACCCATTGCCTGTATTTAAAGCTTTAATTTGATTCATTTCTTGATCACTTAATTCAAAGTCAAAAATATCAAGATTCTCTTTTAAACGATTTAAATGAACTGTTTTCGGAATTGCTACGATGTTTCTTTGGAGTAGCCAACGAAGAATAACCTGAGCACTCGATTTTCCGTGTCTTTGACCAATCTCGTTTAATAGTGGCACGTCAAAGACATTGTTATTACCTGAAGCAAAAGGAGCCCAAGCTTCCATTTGAACGTTATAGTCAATCATTGCTTCTTGATCTTCGTCACGCTGATTGAAAATGTTCGTTTCAATCATGTTAACAGCAGGGCGAACGTCGGTGAAATTAATCAGATCGACCAGTTTTTGTTGCGTAAAGTTGTCAACGCCGATTGCACGAATCTTGCCGGATTGATAGGCTTCACTTAGGTAACGCCAGGCACCGTAATAATCACCAACGGGTTGATGGATTAAATATAGGTCCAGGTAATCTAGTCCCAAATTATTTAGTGAACGTTCGAGTCCAATTTGAGCACCTTCGTAAGAATTATCAGTTAGCCATAATTTAGAAGTTATAAATAGTTCTGAACGGTCAATGGTGCTTCGTTTAATTGCTTGACCAACAGCTTTTTCATTACCATAAGCGGCCGCAGTATCGATTAGACGATATCCAAGCTTGATTGCTTGGTAGACAGTCTCTTCAGCTTGATTTAAATCATTAACACGAAAAATTCCTAATCCCAGTTTTGGCATTTTAATACCATTGTTTAAAGTAATGTATTCCATTTTTAGAAATCTCCTTTGTTTATTTGGAATTTCAAATAATCGATTGAGGTTATTTGCTTTTCAAAGTTATGAATTATGGTTAATCTTTCGCTTCTTTTTTTATTTAGAAGTTGTATTTTTTGTTTCGATTGATTGGAATTTAGATATTCTTCAATTTCAAAAAGATTGAAACCAATAATCCGTAATTGGGTAATTGTCTGTAAAATTGGTAAATCCTTTTGGAAATAGACATCGTTTCTAATATTGCAAGTATGTAATTGCCAAGTATGGAAATCATCTAAGACTTGCTGAGTAATTTGATATCTTGCTTGCAGATCATTTTTATTCACATATTTCACCTCGAAGTATAAAAATAAAGATAAATCGATTAATGATATTGTTTTGTTAATCGATATATGTAGTTTAAATACTGTTCACTGATATGTAAAATACTTATTATATGTCTTTAGTTATGCATATTATGAATTTCTTTAGAATGAGATTTAAAGAACTAAAGATTGAAAGTTTAGTTAAGCATGCCGTTTCCAGAGCTGAGAGTATTCAATTGCTACGCGGAACGCCCCGAGCCAGAAAGCGGTCTCTCACAAAACCCGCGAGTCTTCAACACGCCCGGTAATGTAATTTAAAGCACTAACGCTACTTTCGCTGCAAATGAATACTCTCAGCTCTTCCGACTAGAAAGGGACTCTAATTTCCCCTTAAAAAAATAAACAACCTAAGATTTGTTCAAGTTGGAAATTTAATCTCTACTCAGAACTAATCTTAGGTTGTTTGCTATAACTCTTTATATTTGAAGAAATCTAGTTTAATTATCTTAAAGCTTAACCTTTTGTCTCGCGAATAAAATCAATAAAGGAGTTCGTTACTTCTGAATGTGGCTGTTGTCCACGCCAGGCTAAAACGGAACTCAATTCTAATTTTGGTATTAGTGGAATGTATTTTAAATCATCAAAATGTTGGCTCGTTTTTAGGCAAATTACTACACCGTGATTTTGTTGAGCCAACATTGCAGCGCTGTATAGTAAATTATAACGGGCTTTGTTTTGCATTTGGATAGCGTATTTTCCGGACCAGTTGCCAAGTTCGTTTTGGACTACTCGATCGGAAATTGTAATTACCTTAGTGCCGACCAAATCACCAGGACGAATGGCTGAATAATTAGCAAATTTTGATTTTTCGTGGGCTAAGATGCCCCATTCTTCCTTACTATTCATATGAACAAAGTCATATTTGCCTATCTCAACTGGTTCAATTAAGAGTCCCATGTCTAAAACACCCTGTTCGATCCAACCTTTAATATCATTATTATTACCACTTCTTAAATTGAATTTCACTTGGGGATGTTCTTCTTGAAATTCATCAATTAGGTTTGCCAATTCTGCCATACTGTGTAGTTCACTACAGCCAATTTCAATAGTTCCAACTAATTCTTCAGTTGATTGCAATTCGTCACGTGTGTGCTCAAAAATGTTTACTATATCTTGGGCTCTTTGTCGGAATAATAATCCTTCCTTAGTTAGGTAAATACTGTGATTGCTACGATGAAAGAGTTCAACATTTAATTCTGTCTCTAAGCCTTTTAATTGCCGTGATAGAGTTGGTTGAGTTAAATGCAGTAGGGAAGCTGCTTTAGTAATATTTTCTTCACGTGCAGTAATCAAAAAATAGTTTAAAACACGAATATCCATTTTATTCACCGATCCACTATGTATTGTTTTATGAACCTAAAGGTTGAAAGTTTGATGAGTTATGCCGTTTCCAGAGCTGAAAGCATTCATATGCTGCGCGGTACGATTCGAGCCAAAAAGCGGTCTCGAATCTCGGTTGAAGCCTTACCAAAAAAACGGTAAGTCTCCAACATACCCGGTGGTGTAAGGAATAAAGTCCTAACGCCACTTTCGCGGCAAATGAATACTTTTAGCTCTTCCAACTAGTTTTTTAATAATACGAATGTCTAATTGTTATCTTTTGCTATTTAAATAAATTGATAAATAAATTTACTTTAGGACTATCAGAGCACTGTTTATATCACTTTTTCACCTTTCAACCTTCAGTTATGAACAAAGTTTAACACAAGATATTAGCCATACATTATTTACATGACTAATCATTTAAAATAAGCATTTTAAATTACTGGTGATTTCCATTAAACTAACCAACGAAAGTTAAAGATGATTTTAAAAACGAAGGAGAAAAATAAATGAAAATAGCTGTTATTGGAGCTTTTGGAAAAACTGGAAGGGCCGTGATTAAAGAAACTCAAAGTAGAGGCCATGAAGTTTTAGCCATTGCTCATAAGAATCATGAAGAAATTGATTTAAGTGTTGAACAATTGTTGATCAAGGACATTATGGATCTGACCACAAATGATTTAAAGGGTGTTGATGCTGTAGTTGATGCGATTAGTGCTTGGACCCCTGAAACATTTTATGTTCATACTGATGGGATATCTCATCTAGCTAATATCTTAAAAGGCACTAATATCCGTTATCTCAAAGTTGGTGGTGCTGGAACGTTATTCATTAACTCAGAACATACTAAAATGTTGAAAGATCGCTCAAATTATCCGAAAGATTGGTTGCCATTGGCTGATGTATTGGTTGAAAGTTTAAGACGTTTACGTTCCTATTCAGATATACGTTGGACATATGTAACACCAGCATTCAATTATGATCCAGAGGGAATTAGAACCGGTAAGTATCAAGTTGATGGTGAGGAATATCGTGCTAAAGATGATAGTAAAAACTATATTAGTTATGCAGATTATGCTGTAGGTATGCTGGATATTATTGAGCACGAATCTTATATCCGACAAAGAATTACACTTGTTGGCAATAAGTAAGATTACGAAAAAGGAGTGCTAAAAATGGAACAGGTAACTTTAAACAATGGAGTACAAATGCCAGTGATGGGCTTTGGAACTTTTCAAACACCGCCCGCATTGACTGAAGAAAGTGTTGAAAGGGCACTAAAAATTGGTTATCGCAGCATTGATACAGCTCAAGTTTATGAGAACGAAGCTGGTGTTGGAGCTGCAGTTAAAAACAGTGGTATTGTACGTCAGAATCTATTTATTACGACTAAGACTCAAACCGATGGATATGACGAAACAATTAAAGGTATCGACGAGTCATTGAAAAAGCTTCAAATGGGTTATATTGATTTAATGATTATTCATTGGCCAATGGGCAATAGTCTTGAAACATACCGTGCTATGGCTGATGCTTATAAGGCTGGAAAAATTCGTGCAATTGGTTTGAGCAATTTTAATCCTGCTCAGATTGATGCAATTCTAAAATACAGCGATGTTAAACCAGTAATTGATCAAATCGAAACTCATTTATATTGGCAACAAAGTAAGATTGCTCCATATTTAGCTGAACATGAAATTGTTCACGAAGCTTGGGCTCCCTTTGGTGAAGAATACGCTAAAGAGATGATTCAACTACCAGAAATTACTGAACTTGCTAAAAAATACAATGTTTCAGGAGCGCAAATATTGTTACGTGCCATGACTCAACAGAAGATTGTCGTGATTCCAAAGTCTAATAATGAAGCGCATTTGAAGTCAAATTTGGATATATTTAATTTCAAACTTACTGATGCCGAATTAGAAGGCTTGAAGAAGTTCGATAAGCACCGTTCGATTAAAGACTGGCCAGTTTCAATGCGAGAAACAAATTATTAAAGAGTGTGACAAAACATAGCTTTTAAGCGGAAAAAGCTATGTTTTGTTGTACTGGTTCTTACAAGCTCCCTACTCAGTGGGGAGTAATTGACTGAGCCGAATTCGAAAACGCAATTCTTGTTTATATCGTTGTCGTTGCCACATTTAAATACAAAAACCAGTTCGTGAACTCTTGATGATTTCATGAACTGGTTTTTTTAGTAAGTTAGTAAATTCAATCTATGTAACCAATCGTTTATCGTTACATCGCTATAATCCCCAGTGGCTTGAACCTCACCATTATCAAGGATAATAATCGAGTCGGCGTTATGGAATAATTGCTCGTCGTATTGATGAGTGACAATCAACCAACCGGAATCTAATTCGGTTAGGATTTGACTGATTTTTTGAGAGGTACGGGGATCAACACCTGTTAAAGGTTCGTCAAATAAGTTGAATTCAGTTTGTCTTAGCAATAAACGTCCCAGAGCTAAACGTCTTTTTTCACCGCCAGAAAGTAAACCACTGTGGGAATCAATATGTTGATTTAAGGCTTTGGGATTGGCATATTTCGTTAAACCAATCATTTGTAAAACGGCAAAGCACCGTTCAGTTGAATCTTCGGTGTTAAATAGTGTTAGATTGTCCTTCAAACTGGCATCAAAAATGTGTGCTTGCTGTTCCAATAATCCTAAATGTTGGAAAACATCGTTTAATGAATAGCTATTAATCGGTTGGTTATTAAGTGATATTTGTCCTTTAGCAACTTGGGAGTTAAAGGGAAGATTGATTAAAGTCGTTTTACCGCTACCACTTTTACCAACCAATAAATAGTGCTGCTGGGCTTTTAGAGTTAAGTTAAATTGCTTAAGAATTGATTTATTGTCCTGAGTGAACGAAACATCTTGATATGTCAGACTATCGAATTTTTGTAGGGATTGAGTTTTAAATTCTACATTAGAATCCTGAATTTTTTCTTCCAGTTTAGTAGCAGCTGTTTTTCCACCAATAATATTGCTGAAAATTTCTGAGGCCGTTTGAATTGGTTCGGAGATAAAAATCATCAATTGAGAAAATGCAACCAGTTGTCCTAGAGAGATTTCCTTTTTCAAAACAAAATAAATTCCTACAATCCAAGTTCCCAAATAAAGAAAGTCATTCATGAATTGACTGATTGTACCGACTTTCTTGCGTGTTAGTTGATCATTATTCTGGGCAATTAGTAAGTGTTGATTTTGAGATTGGAAAATATTGTGTAATTGTCTTTGGATGTTAAAGACTTGAATAGTTCTAAGACCATTAGTGGCATCTTGTAAAATACTAGTTGCTAGTTTTGATTCGTGAATTAAGTTCTGTTTATTTTTCTTGAGATTACTCTGTTGATAGAAGGGCAGAAAAATCCCGGGGATACATAGTAAAACGATAATTAAGGTCAATGCAGGTTTTATCATGATTGACAACGTTAAAGCAATAATTAACTGACAGATTTGTTTGTATGCGGTGAATGTCCCTTGAAGATAATCATCGCGCAGAACGGGAATGGTTTCCGAAAAGTCGTTATAATAATCATTCGTAATTTTTTGAACGTCATTACCAATACCAGTATTTTGTTTGAAAAGGTTCGTTAACAAGCGATTCCGAACGGTATTAATAATTTGATTGAGAGTAGTTTGTTGGAGATAAGATCCAATAAAGTAAACTGCTGTGTCAATCAAGATATAGCAAATGACAATGGCAATTAAGAGGCCGTATGATAATTGGCTTTTGCCAGTTGCTACGTCAGTAATTACTTGTAGTAGGTAAGAAACAGAGATTTCTACTCCTGAGGCGATGGGAATTAATAGTAAAAGAATCCATGTTTTCTTTTGTGCGAATTTTAAAAAGTGTAGTAGTGTCATAAAAGTTCCCCTAAGATTAAAAATAATTTAATTTAATTATAACTCTAGCAATTATTTATAGCTATATTTTTTTCTGAGCAAGGATGTTTTTTTGAATTAAGGATAATAACCTATATGGATTGTTCGTAATTTCAGTGGAGATAGATTTGATTTTAGTGAATAGTTGAACGAATAAGAGTTAAAATCTTTACATGATAAGGCTTACATTGAAAAAGATAGAATTTTATTTGAATGAATATTAAGCAAAAATCAGGCTGGGTTTAATATCAAAACGCGAACTTTAACTATCTTCATGGGCGATTTTGTCCTTGAATCACTCTAAAAATTAATTAAACTATAGTAAAACACGAACTATATTTATATTACGTCACATAAATGTTTCTAAAACCCTTGTAAAAATCCGAATAATTTGCAATACTAGATAAGTTCAAAAAAGAAATTACTTTTTTAAGGGGCGTTTATAGTGAATTCATTAGATAATAGAGGGAATTTAAGTTTTTTGGAACGTTTATTCCATCTCGAAGAAGCACAAACAAATGTTAAACGAGAAATCTTGGCCGGTTTAACGACATTTGTTTCAATGGCATATATTTTATTTGTTAATCCACAGGTTTTGGGAGATTCTGGGATGGACAAAGGATCACTGTTCACAGCAACGGCTTTGACAGCTGTGGTTGGTTCAGTATTGATGGGTGTTTTAGCAAATTACCCAATTGCAATTGCTCCAGGATTAGGTGACAATGCCTTTTTCAGTTACTCAGTTGTTATTGCCATGGGTATTCCTTGGCAAACAGCAATGGCTGGTGTATTTGTAGCCAGTTTGATTTTCTTAGTGCTTTCGTTAATGAAAATTCGTGAGGTTGTTATTAATGCGATTCCAAAAGATTTAAAACTAGCGGTTGCTGCTGGTTTGGGTATCTTCATTGCCTTCGTTGGTTTGCAAGGTGGGGGATTGATCACAGCTAGTAAATCATCACTTGTTGCTATCGGTTCATTTGCCAATCCAACGACTTGGTTAACAATTACCGGTTTACTAGTAACTGCAATTTTGATGGCACGAAAGATTCCTGGTTCAATTTTCATCGGAATGGTTTTCACAACTATTGTTGGTCTAGTAACTAAGTTGATTCCAGCTCCATCACATATTGTGTCTGGTATTCCCAGTTTGAAGCCAACTTTTGGTGTTGGTGTAGCACATATCGGTGATATTAGAGAACCACAGCTTTGGGCAGTAGTAATCATCTTCTTGCTAGTTGCTTTCTTTGATACTGCTGGTACTTTGATTGGTTTGGCTGAACAAGTCGACATTATGCAAGATAAAGACGGTAAGATGCCAAGAATTGGTCATGCCTTGATGGCCGATTCAATTTCAATGGTCAGTGGAGCTGTCTTTGGAACAACTCCTCCAACAGCTTATGTTGAATCATCTGCCGGTATTGCCGTTGGTGGTAGAACTGGTTTAACATCTATTACAGTTGGCGTTTTATTTGCATTATCAATGTTCTTCTCACCATTATTGACAGTCGTTACAAGTAATGTAACGGCTCCAGTGTTGATTATTGTTGGGACTTTAATGGCTCAATCAATGAAAGGCATTCAATGGGACAGATTTGAAATTGCATTACCAGCATTCTTAACAATCGTTGGTATGCCATTAACTTATAATATTTCTTATGGTATCGCCTTTGGATTCTTAGTTTATCCAATTACTATGCTTGCTGCTGGTAAGAGAAAAGAAATCAATCCAATTATGTACGGATTGTTCGTTGTCTTTGTAATCTTGCTATATATTATTAATATTTTACCTAAGGCTAGTTTGGCCTAAATTTAAAGCTTCCCAAATGAAAAAGTCTGCTTATGAAATTTTTAATTTCATAAGCAGACTTTTTTTTTAGTCCTTAATTTTCTTGTTCATAATTGAACGCAAACCTTTTTCTCTAATAGCTAAGACATCAATATTATTTTGTCGTTCATAACCACGAAGTAAAACTTCACATAGGTACAATTGCGATAACTGTCCGGCTAAGGAGCCACCATTCAAGAATTCTTCAATGGAAGTTTGTAACGTTATATCGCTGATTTGTGCAATGGCCGAGAGACTGCTATTTGTTATAGATATTATTTTTGCGCCACTCTTTTTGGCGATTGTCAGTGAATCATAAGTATCTTTGGTTTCACCGGATAAGGAGATACCAATCACTAAATTATTTTTAGTCATGATTGAAGCCATCTGAGCTTGAAAATGGGGGTCGGTTTCAGCCTGAACTATCAGACCAATTCTTAATAACATTTTAGAAAAATTCTTCCCGATTTCACCACTGTGTCCAACGCCAAATATATATAATTTTTGAGCATTACTAATTAGTTTCACCGCTGAGTCTACATTATCTTTATTGATCAAAGCATTAGTGTCTTTCAACGTTGTAATTAGAGTGTCTTCAATATCATCATAATATTCGTGTGTCGAATCATCGGAATTAGTATTATTTGCGGCAATTTCTGCTTTTGCTAAGGCAATTTTCAAATCATTGAAACCTGAAAAACCCAGCTTTTTAGAAAAACGAACAATTGTGGCATCACCAACGTCGATTCTTTCTTTGATTGTTTCCATTGTTCCGTAAATAACCGTTTTTTTGTTGTCAGTTATAAATTTGGCAACTTTTTTTTCAGACTTGGTGAGTTTTTGATAATTGTCTTGTATTAGTGCGTCAAAATCCATATTTATAGTCTCCGTATCTTATGTCAATTCCAATTATACAGTTTTCAAATGATTTTCCAAACTGAAAGAAAGGGTTTACAAAACATACAAAATGTTTTATATTGCTGTTGTGGAGAAAATTATCCAAAACTTAAATTGTTGGAGGAGAATATATAATGGACAAAGATACTTTTATTAAACAGGTTCACGATGGACTGATTATTTCATGCCAGGCTTTACCCGGAGAACCACTGTATACAGAAAAGGGTGGAATTATGCCACTGATGGCATTAGCCGCTAAAAGGGCTGGTGCGGTTGGTATTCGTGCCAATTCAGTGCGTGATATTAAAGAAATCCAGGCAGTAGTGGATTTGCCAATTATCGGCATTATTAAAAAAGACTATCTACCAGAGAAACCTTTCATTACTGCAACTATGAAAGAAATTGATGAATTACATGAGACAGGTGTTGCGGTTATTGCCTTTGACTGTACGTTGAGACCGAGACATGACGGTAAAACTGTTACTGAATTTATCAAGGAGATTAAATCCAAGTATCCTGATCAATTATTGATGGCCGATACCTCAACTTTTGAAGAAGGTAAGAATGCTTATGAGGCGGGAGTAGATTTTGTCGGTACCACTTTGAGCGGATATACAGATGAAAGTGTCAAAAAAGATGGTCCTGATACGGAATTGATTAAGAATTATATTGATGCCGGCTTTCCAGTAATTGCTGAAGGTAAGATTCATACTCCAGAACAAGCACGTGAAATCCAAGATATGGGTACAACTGGGATTGTTGTTGGAGGGGCAATAACAAGACCAATGGAAATTGCCGACCATTTTATTAAAGCGCTGAAATAAAAATAAAGGGATGATCTATTATGTTCAAAAAGTTTTCGCAACTTGGTAGGGCATTTATGTTACCAATAGCAATTCTACCAGCAGCTGGTCTATTACTTGGATTGGGTGGAGCTTTAACAAACGATGCCGCAGTTAAGGCATACCCATGGTTAGGAATGGCTTGGCTACAAACTATTTTGAAAGTTATGAGTTTTGCTGGTAATGCTGTTTTCTCAAATATTGCCTTGATATTTGCTGTCGGACTGGCCGTCGGATTAGCGAGTGGTGATAAAGGTACGGCCGGACTTTCTGGTGCTGTAGCATTTCTAGTATATACAGCAACGATTGCTGGTTTGATTCAGATGTTTTCACCCAAAGGAACAACTGTTGATACTGGTGTTGTTGGTTCAATCGTGATTGGTGGTATGGTTTCATATCTTCACAACAGGTATCGTAAAATTGAGTTGCCACAGTTTTTAGGATTCTTTGGTGGATCAAGATTTATTCCAATTGTTACATCTTTTGCAGCTATTTTTATCGGGGCTATTTTCTACATGATCTGGCCTCCAATTCAAAACGGAATGACTTCCGTTGGTACTGAAATTGCCAAAATGGGTAGTATTGGTACATTTTTATATGGATTCTTATTACGTTTGTTAGGTGCAGTTGGTTTGCATCATACTATTTATCCTTTATTCTGGTATACATCTCTTGGTGGAACTGCTCACGTTGCCGGCAAGACAATTGTTGGTGCTCAAAATATTTTCTTTGCACAATTAGCAGATCCAAATCATGTAGGACTATTTACATACGGAACGCGTTTCTTTGCTGGTAGATTTGCTACTATGATGTTTGGATTGCCAGCTGCAGCTTTGGCGATGTATCATTCAATTCCTAAGAAAAATAGAAAGAAAAACGGTGGTTTATATCTTTCAGGTGGTCTTACATCATTTTTGACAGGTATTACTGAACCACTAGAATATACATTCTTATTCGTTGCTCCATGGCTTTATGTAATTCATGCTTTTCTTGATGGATTATCTTTCTATTTTGCTGATATTTTAAATATTCGTATTGGTAATTCATTTTCAGGAGGTTTTATCGATTATTTACTCTTTGGTATCTTACAAGGAAAGGATAAGACAAATTGGCCAACAGTACTTTGGTTTGGATGTATCTGGGCTGTACTTTATTATGTAGTATTCAGATTTTGTATCTCCAAGTTCCACGTTGCTATCCCAGGAATGAATGATGACGACGATGATACAAGCGTTTCATCAGAAAAAGCAGATAATTCATCATCAACGAAGGAAACAAGTTTGCACGAACAATCAATCCAAATTATTAAAGCACTTGGTGGTGCAGAAAATGTTGAGAGTGTCGAAGCCTGTGCAACAAGATTACGTATTTCTGTTACCGATAATGGAAAAGTTGATAAAAAGACTTTAACAGATAACGGTGCGACCGCCGTATTAGACGTTAGTGGTGGCTTGCAAGCTATTTATGGTGGTAAATCGGATCTTTATGCCCAAGAAATTAATGATATTTTAGGAAATGACAATTAGAGGTGATCATATGGGAATCTTTTGATTTGGAAAGAGTCCAGTAATGGTTTAGGTAATGCCGTTTCCAGAGCTGAGAGTATTCAATTGCTGCGCGGAACGGCCCGAGCCAGAAAGCGGTCTCGAACCTCGGTTGAAACCTCGCAAAATCCGCGAGTCTTCAACACGCCCGGTGGTGTAATTGCTGAAGCAATAACGTCACTTTCGCTGCAAATGAATACTCTCAGCTCTTCCAACTAGTTTAATTTTTTAATAGCAGAACAATAAGACGAGGATTTCTGAGTATTTAAATAAAGTAGCTCTAGGTCTGTAATAACGATTGTTAGATTAATTTTTCAACTTTCAATCTTCAGTCTGTAACTAAAAATATAATCACTGAATGTCTTGTAAGCTTACCTCTAAACTGAAAGCGGAATTTAAAACGTAAATGTTATACAATAGGAAAGTAAGCGATTACAAGGAGGGCAAAAGGAAATGAAAAAGATTATTAATAATGTCGAGGATATCGTACCAGAAATGATTTCTGGGCTCGTAAGAACTAATGCGGATTTGGTCAAGCAGATTGATGGGACAACTGCTGTGGTTAGAAATGATTCGAAGTTCAAAGAAAATAAGCAAGTCGGAATTGTTTCTGGTGGTGGTAGTGGTCACGAGCCATTGCATGCCGGTTACGTTGGCGATGGGATGCTCAGTGCTGCTGTTGCCGGTGAGGTCTTTACTTCGCCAACTCCAGATCAAATTTACGAAGCTATTTCAGCAGTCAACCAAGGTCAAGGAGTTTTGTTAATTGTTAAGAATTACTCCGGTGATGTTATGAACTTTGACATGGCTAAGGAAATGGCCGAAGCTGACGATATTGAAATTAAGACAATTGTTGTTGATGATGATATTTCGGTGAAGAATAGTGAATTTACACAAGGTAAACGTGGGGTTGCCGGAACTGCTTTAGTTGAAAAGATTATTGGTGCTGCTGCTCGTTCAGGAATGAATTTGGCCGATTTGGCTGTCCTTGGTCAAAAAGTTATCGATAGTACGAAGACAATTGGAATTGCCTTACATGCGGCTACTGTACCAGCTGTCGGCCATCCTGGTTTTGAACTAGCCGATGATGAAATTGAATATGGTATTGGAATTCACAACGAACGTGGCTATGCAGTTGAAAAAATCAGACCAGCCAAGGAATTAGCTAATGAATTGATTGAGAAAATTATGAATGAATTTCCTGATCAAAATGGTGACTTTGCAATTCTCGTTAATGGAATGGGTGGTACGCCTTTAATGGAACAATACATTTTTGCTAACGACGTTTTAAATGAATTAGCCGCCAAAAAAGTTAAAGTTTCATTTAGTAAAGTCGGCAACTTGGTAACGTCTTTGGATATGGAAGGTATCTCATTGACAATTATGAAAGCTGATTCTGCTTGGATTAAATATCTAAATGAACCAGTGACAACAATTGCTTGGTAGAGAGGGGAAACTTATGAAATTAGAATTAGTAGATGCTAAAAAATGGATCAACTTATTCGTTGAAAAATTAGAGAAAAATCAGACGGATTTGAATGAATTAGATACTGCTATCGGTGACGGTGATCACGGTACAAATATGAAACGTGGAGCAGAAGCTATTACCGCTGCGTTTGAGAAAAAAGATCCGGAGAATTTGTCCGATTTATATAAGGCAACTGCTTTTGCCATGATTCAAAAAGTTGGTGGAGCTTCTGGACCTTTGTATGGAACTGCCTTTTTGGATATGTCAAAGGCTGTTAAAACCGATAATCTTGAATTAGGTGATTTGCTACAAATTGGTACAGATGGACTCAAGCGTCGTGGAGAATCTGACACTGGTATGAAGACGATGATTGACGTTTGGCAACCAGTTAGTGATGCTTTGAAGGTTAATAAATTTGATCAAAAAGTAATTGACAATGCTTTGGAAAATGTGAAGAATTTAGTTGCTACAAAAGGTAGGGCCAGTTATTTGGAAGAAAAATCCAAGGGTCATATTGATCCCGGTGCTCAATCAAGTGCCTATTTATTCGAGTCATTAATCGAAATCATGGGAGCTTAATTATGAAATATGGAATATTGATTGTTTCACATTCAGCCGATATTGCTAAAGGTGTCAAAGCTCTTATTTCTCAAGCTGCTCCAGACTTATCAATCACAATTGCTGGTGGAACGGACGAAAATGGTATTGGCTCATCACTAGAAAAAATTCAACAGGCTGTTGATGATAATACAGGTGATGAAATTTTGGCATTTTATGATCTTGGCAGTTCTAAGATGAATTTGGAAATGTTGATGGAAATGACTGACCGAACAATTCATAAGTATGATGTGGCTTTAGTTGAAGGGGCTTATATCGCAGCCACTTTGGCAGAGGTTGACTCACCATTAGCAACAATTGAAGATAATTTAAAGAGTCTGAAGATTAAATAACGTAGAAGTACTTTATAATTTAATTATTATAAGGTACTTTTTTTCCGACTGAATCTAAAAGAGTACGGAATTTTTGAGGGTGAAAAGATGATAATAATCAAATGGTTAACTAGTTCAACAAATGATGCCAGCAGATTTGTAAAAATAGTGTATGTCTTATATCGATTGATTGCTTTGATAATGTTGGGGAGTCAAATTTGGATGCGACAGGGTAATAAAATTATGATTGTCCTATTGACGTTAATTTTATTTGAAATTCCTGCCATTATTGAGAACAAATTCAAAATAATGATTCCCGATATTTTGGAGATTGTTATCATCTCATTCATCTTTAGCTCAACTATCTTAGGAGAACTGAGTGACCTCTATGGATACTTACCATTTTGGGACACTGGTTTGCATATATTGAATGGATTTCTGGCTGCTGGCGTTGGCTTTTCATCGATTTATTTACTGAATGAAGGGATGACATCAATTAAATTAACACCAATTTTTATTGCAATAACATCATTTTGTTTTTCGATGACAATTGGAATCATGTGGGAATTTGGCGAATTCACAGCTGATCAGTGGTTGAACACCGATATGCAAAAGGACCGAATTGTTCAAAAGGTGAACAGTGTGGAACTGTCGAATAAACCCAACACTGTTGGTCATGTAAAAAAGATTGATTATACAACGATTCATACAACCGATAATAAAAATGTCGTGATTAAAGGTGGCTATTTAGATATTGGTTTAATTGACACAATGAAGGATTTATTCGTTAATCTAATTGGTGCGATATTCTTCAGTGTTTTTGGTTATTTTTATTCGGCCAGTCATAGTCGCAGGTACAAGTTCATCCGCAATTTCATGGTTTATAAGGGAAAATAACTAAAAGATGAAAGTGTTTAAATAAGTATGCCGTTTCCAGAGCTGAGAGTATTCAATTGCTGGGCGGAACGGCCCGAGCCTGGAAAGCGGTCTCGAGCCTCGGTTGAAGCCTCGCAAAACCCGCGAGTCTTCAACACGTCCGGTGGTGTAATTGCTGAAGCAATAACGCCACTTTCGCTGCAATTGAATACTCTCAGCTCTTCCAACTAGTTTAATTTTTTTATGGTGGTAACAATAAAACGAAGACCTCTGTTATTTAAATAATTTAGATACAACTGTTTTGTTATTTCTAATATTAAATGACTGACAAAAATGTTTTAAAAATAATTATTGAAATACTTCTATAACCAAACTTAAAAAATTCCCCTAGTATTAAGGGAATTCTTTAAGTTTAGTTACGCAATTAATTCGGATACCTCCAGAGTTATATGATTACTTAGAGACCAAAAAAAGAAGTCATTTTGTACTTAGAAAACATTCATTCCAAGTGCAAAGCGACTTCTTTTTCATCAATTATTAATGAAGCAATCATAAATGATATTACAACATTATAAATTTGAGTTTGATTAGTATATCTAAATTATTTATCGAGTTAGTTTCTGAATAAAGAATAAATTAGTTGGAAGAACTGAGAGTATTAACCGGTTGTGGTTGTGGCGTTAGGACTTTACTATTAAACCACCGGGCGAGTTTGGATACTTGCGGTTTATGCAAGGATTCAAACCGAGGGTCGAGACCGATTCTCAGGCTCGGGCCGGTCCGCATAGCAGGTTAATACTCTCAGCTCTGGAAACGGCCTACTTAATCAACTTTCAATCTAATTAACCGTTATATTTAGAAAGTTTAAATTCAACGTGATCTTTGTTCTTTAATTTCTTCTTGTCAGCAGAAACATTAACTTGTTTGCCGTTAACAGTAAAAGTCCAGTAAATTTTCTTCTTATTATTTTGTTTGTGACCGTCGATTTTTGAAATAAAACCGCCTTTGTCAGTTACTTTCCAGCCTTTTTTCAGACCATCAGTAACAGTAGCGCCTTTTTTAACTGTGACAGTTTTCTTGGCAATTTGTTTCTTGTTCTTTTTCAAAGTGTAAGTCACTTTGATATTTTTAGTAGTACTAGCTTGAACAGTTGTTGTAGCAGCTGGAGCGAATACTCCTAACAACATCAACAATGAAGCTAAGAATGCAGCAAATTTTTTCATTGTTCTCCTCCTAATATTTATACAACGATTTTCATTATAGCAAATTTTTTCTACTTTGATGTGCTTGACTTTTGATATTTTGATTGAATCGTATGATAAAAATAATAAAAGATTTCGATTTTTACTTTTAGTAAGTTAGAATAGAAATATTGACTGTTAAGGAGGTGACGTAATGAATAAATGGATTAAGAATTTTCAGAAGAACTGCAATAGCATTACAATGTTCGTCTATTTGCTAAACGTTATTTTGATTACGTTACTGTATAACAATCCAATTATTTTGGTTGGAATATTGATTTCTTTGATAGCTATGGTCGTACTAACGCGGCCAGAAAAAGTTAAATCTTACTTAAAATTTTCCGGGATTATATTTTTAATAACGATATTATTTAACTTGATTTTGAATCAGCGTGGAACCAATTTATTGTTTGAGATGCCATTTGTGAGAGTTACGACTGAATCATTGCTTAACGCGGTTGTTTTAGGGATTTCATTTGTGAATTTATTGTGGGCATTTTATTTGTATGACTCATTGATACGTATCAAAACTATTTTTGAGCTGTTAGCTAATCTATTTAAAAGCATCGCTATAATTTTTATTCTAACGGTGAAATTTATTCCTCAAATTATTCGAATCTATACGGAAACTAAGGCTATTAGTAAATTTCGTGTAAATTATCAGAGTAATGAACAGGGGTTGTTGAAAAGAATCAAGCAAGCTGCTAGCTTGAATGAAATTGTTCTTAACAAAGCAGTGGCCAAGTTTATGAATATATCTGACACGCTGATTTTGAAAGGTTATGAACAGCGACATCGTAAATTGGGACACTTGGAATATAAAAAAAGTGACGTCATTATTTTAATTCTAGGATTAGTTTCCGTAATTTTTAATATAAGCATTTCAGCTCTGCACCTGGGGAAAATCAGATTTGGTTCTGCCAATTTGAAAGTTTCAACACACGGTGTAGCTTTAATTATAATTTTTAATTGTCTATTCATATTATTACCATTATTGACAGGAGGCATGAATTACTTATGGTGGAAATTTTACAATTCGAGAACTACAGCTTCCGATACAATAACAGTCAAAAATTATCGTTAAAACAAATTAACTTCTCACTTCAGAAGGGTGATTTTATAACCTTAATTGGCGACACTGGTAGTGGAAAAAGTACCTTTTTGAAACAGATGATGCCGGAATTAGCGACTGGGAAAATTACTAATGGACAATTGATCAAACAGACGGGGAGTTTCGCTTATGTTTCTCAATTTGTCGATAATCAGATGATCATGGAAACACCCCGGGATGAATTGAAATTCGTTTTGGATAACCAAGGTTATACGACGAATGATATTCAGCTACGAGTGACCGAAGTTGCCAGCTTTTTAGGTATCGTTGACTTGCTGGATCAAACAGCTGAACAGTTATCTGGTGGTCAAAAGCAACTCGTTAATTTAGCTAGTGCTTTGATTTTAAAACCGGAAGTTCTATTGTTAGACGAACCAACGGCACAGCTAGACCCCATTGCAGCAGAAAAATTATTGCAAATGGTTCATAAGGTCAATATTGAATTTAATATGACAATTATCTTAGTTGAACACGAATTGGAACAAGTGACCAAATTTACTAAGCGTCTGTTGGTAATGGAAGATGGAACTCTATTGATTGATTTACCAATTGAAAAAGGACTAAAGACAATCTTTCAGAATGAACATTATCGAAACTTTTTGCCACAAGTTGATCGATTGAGTCTGGAATTACAATTGGATGTATCAGTGCCTCTCGATAATCAAATGTTGAATAAGGCGGTTAAATTAAAACAGCAACAGTTGAAATGTCGAAGTAAAGGTCAGTTTTGGTGGTTGGATAAACCGGTATTAACAGCTGATAAAATCAGTTTTCGATTTAATTTTAATGGCCGACAGATTGTCGACAATGTTAGTTTGCAACTATGTCAGGGTCAATCATATTGTATTGTCGGGCCGAATGGCATGGGAAAAACTACTCTGTTAAAGATATTGACGCAACAACTGAAACAACAGTCGGGTAAATTACGTTATCGAGGCAAGAAATTGGATGATAGTTTGTTCACAAATGTCTTTATTTTGCCACAGAATCCCGCAACGATATTTATGAAAGATACAGTGGAAGCTGAAATTAATTATCAGATTACACAGAGTAATAGTAACAAAGTAATTAGTGATATTTTGGATAAATTCTCGTTGAATGGCTTAGAGAGTCAAAGTCCTTACGATTTGAGTGGAGGTCAGCAGGAATTCTTGGCACTTGCATTGGGATTCATCAAAAATCCAGAAGTTCTTTTGTTGGATGAGCCAACGAAGGGATTGGATCCTAACAAAAGAATGCAACTAGGGAGATTGTTGTATGACTTTAAAAAATGTGGTGGAACTCTGCTAGTTAATAGTCATGATTTACTTTTTGCGGCCAGTTCCTTTGACCATGTTGCGATGATGTTTGATGGAAAGTTGAGTGATTTTTCTGATCCAGTAAGCTTTTTCAGTGATAAGTTTTTTTATACAACAGAAATAAATAAAGCATTGCGGGATATTTTTCCACAGGCTTTGACATGGAAGGATATTACAAATCTTGAATCGTAAATCAGTTGCTTTATTAATCTTAGCAGTTGCCGTCCTAGTATTGATGGGGATTTTTGCTAGTAAAAATTATCTCTTATTCTCATTTGGATTTTTAATTGTAACTTTAGGTATTTATTTTTGGAAATTTGAGAAATCGAATCATAATTCACGTGAAGTTGTTTTTATTGCCATAATTTGTGCCTTGGCAGTTGTAGGTCGGATTATTTTTGCAGCTGTACCTGCTGTTAAACCAGAGTTATTTATCTTAATTATGGGTGCTATCGTCAGTGGACCAGAGACAGGATTTTTGATGGGGACAATTATTGCATTAACTTCAAACATGTATTTTGGTCAGGGAGTTTGGACGCCTTGGCAGATGTTTGGTTTAGGAGTTATTGGTTTGATTTCAGGTTTGATGATGAATAAAAATATTCCCACTTGGCTTTTAGTGGTCTGGGGATTTGCCAGTGGCTTCTTACTTGGATGGATCATGGATGTTTATTATATTATTGGTTTCGTTAATCCTATAACTATCAAGAGCATTGCTACGTCAATTATTGCTAGTTTTTACTTTGACTTTGTTCATGCGCTATTTACTGCAGTTTTATTATGGGTAGTCGGTAAACGTTGGATCAGACTGTTCAATAATTATAAGAAAAAGTATGATTTATTTAGGTTGTAAAACTAAGGTTTAATGAGATAGGCCGTTTCCAGAGCTGAGAGTATTCATTTGCTGCGCGGAACGGCCCGAGCCAAAGAGCGGTCTCGAACCTCGGTTGAAGCCTCGCAAAACCCGCGAGTCTTCAACACGTCCGGTGGTGTAATTGCTGAAGCAATAACGCCACTTTCGCTGCAATTGAATACTCTCAGCTCTTCCAACTAGTTTTTT
>NZ_BJDF01000005.1:0-115672 GCF_005404815.1 Companilactobacillus huachuanensis | reverse complement strand
GCAAAACCCGCGAGTCTTCAACACGTCCGGTGGTGTAATTGCTGAAGCAATAACGCCACTTTCGCTGCAATTGAATACTCTCAGCTCTTCCAACTAGTTTTTTTAATTGGCAGTAATAATAAAACGAAGACTTCTAATTATTTAACGCATGGTGCTAGTTGATAATTTATTACATTTATTCATCGTTTAACATTCAGTTATTGATGTTAAATATGAAACGTAAACGTGTAGCAAAGTATTTTTTTTAAAACCAAATAAGAGCCCGAATCCGTATTTGGACTCAAGCTCTTATTTACTTTAATACTCAAAATTTGACCATGTTTGGTCAATCTTTTTACGGAATCAACAAGTAGGCAAATGCTGCAACGGCACCACCAGCTAGTGGTCCAAAGATAGGAACCCAACTGTATGCCCAGTCAGATTTACCTTTGTTAGCAATAGGTAGGATTTGATGGGCAATTCTTGGCCCCAAATCTCTGGCAGGATTAATGGCATAACCGGTCGTTCCACCAAGTGAAAAACCGATTGCTGTGATTAACAATCCGACTACAATTGGATTTAATCCTGAGGTGAATTTACCACGTGTAAATGCTAATAGAGCAAATACTAAGACAAATGTTCCGATAAATTCACTTAAGAAGTTGAAGAAATAATTTCTAATGGCAGGTCCTGTGGCGAATACTCCTAGAATAGTTGCTGGGTCGTCAGTTTCTTGCCAATGTGGGTAATAATTAAGCCAAACGATGGTTGCCCCAACGATTGCTCCTAATGTTTGAGCAATGATATAAGGAATGACTGATGACCAAGGGAAGACCCCGGCAATTGCCATACCTAAAGTTACGGCCGGATTTAAATGAGCAGGACTTAAAAATGCTGAACAATAAATTCCTAATGTAACAGCTAATCCCCAACCTAAGGCAATGGCAATCCAGCCAGCCCCCTCGGCCTTTGATTTCTTTAAACTAACGGCGGCAACGACCCCATCACCAAGTAAAATTAAAACTAGGGTTCCGATGAACTCACCGAGTAATTGTAATGTTAAACTATCTTGCATAGATTTCCCTCCATAAATTCACATGACTACGCTTACATGCTATTATTATACATAGCTACCAGGCATAACGCTATGAATTTACGTTGTGAAAGCGCTATTTTAAGTAGACAGATTGTATGAGGAATATTAAAAATGAAAATTTATACCAGAACTGGCGATAAAGGCCAGACCAGAATTATTGGAAATGATGTGTTATATAAATCAGCTCCTAGAATCAATTCATATGGAACAATTGATGAATTGAATTCTCTAGTTGGTGTTGTGATTGCTAATTTATCCGATAAAACTATCGTATTGAAGGAAGAATTAGAAGAAATTCAACAGTTACTATTTGATTGTGGAACTGATTTAGCAATTTCTCCAACAGATAAGAAACATGAATTTATCTTCAAGGATGACAATGGTTCAGTTGATTGGTTGGAGAAGAAGATTGATGAGTATACTGATAAAACACCAAAAATCCAGAAGTTCATTTTACCTGGAGGATCCAAAACCGCTGCTAATTTACATATGGCACGCACAGTTACCAGACGTGCTGAAAGAGAAATTGTTGGATTAATGCAAGAAGAGCCAATCAATGATTTTGTCTTGAAATTTATCAATCGTTTATCAGATTATTTCTTTGCTGCCGCTCGTTACAGCAATGTACTAGATGGCGTTGAAGATATTCAATATCGTAACAGTAAACCAGTTTTTAGATAGGAGAAACTTTATGCGCTCAGAAAAAGAAAAAATGTTAGCAGGCGATTTATATATTGCTCACGATCCCGAATTGCGTAAGGATTTTAAGAAGGCCAAAGAATTAGTCCGAGAATATAATCATACGACTGAAAATCAACCTGAGGAACGTCAAAGAATCATCAAAAATTTGTTCAAAAAGAGTGGTAAAGGTGTGTATCTAGAACCACCATTTTACACAGATTATGGCTGTAATACTGAGGTTGGCGATAATTTTTACACTAATTATGAATGTATTATTCTGGATATCGCTAATGTTAAGATTGGCAATAACGTCTTTTTTGGACCACGAGTAGGAATATATACAGCAGGTCATCCGATTGATGCTGCCATTCGTGGAGAATCCTTCGAGTACGGTAAACCAGTTACAATTGGAAATGATGTTTGGGTCGGTGGAAATGTTGTTATCAACCCTGGCGTAACGATTGGCAATAACGTCATAATCGGTTCTGGCGCTATTGTTACGAAGAATATTCCAGACAATGTAATTGCAGTTGGTAATCCATGTAAAGTTTTGCGTGAAATTAATGATGAGGATAAGAAGTATTGGGAATTGGAAAAACAACGTTATTACGAAAATTAATTTCTGAATAACTAGATTTGATGGAGGTGTCTTTGATGCTGATGGATCTGAAAAAATTATCTTGGTCAAATGATGATTATCAAAAATTTTTAATGGAATTGGAAAGTCTCAGCGACCAGAAATATCGCGAGCGTGCAGTTAAAATCGTACCAACAGCATATAACGTGCTGGGAATTTCCATGGGTGAGTTAAAAAAGATTGGTAAAGAAATCAGTCAAGGCTCTCCAGATGCTTTCATGGAAATGGCGGGAATTGAAAATTATGAAGTTGTAATTATTCAAGGATTCGTACTCAGCAATTTGAAATTGTCACTACCGGCATTTGAAGATTATTGTGATGCGTATTTGGGAAAATCAAATTCATGGGCAACCTGCGATATGGTGGTTCATTTTAAGCAAGTTCAAAAATTCTTGCCAGAATTTATGACTAAAATCAAAGAGTATTTGAATAGTGATAATCCTTGGTTGCAACGGAGTGGTTTAGTATTTCTATTGAAATTCTATAATACTGCTGAATATCGAAATGAGATGCTCGATTTAACTACCAATATTTCCAGTGACGATTATTACGTTCAAATGGCGCAGACTTGGTTGTATGCAGCAGTGTTTCCGTATGATCAGGATAAAATTTATCAAATAATTAAGCATGAACCCAAATCAAAAGTTTCCAAATTAACGGTTAGAAGAATCAAGTCACTGCGACATACGACAAATGAAGAAAAAGATGTTTTAGCGTCTTTGTTATAGAATGCCTTGGAACAAAATGGTTAACTTTCAGTCATTAAAAAAAAGAGACACCATAATCCTATTTTGGATTACGGTGTCTCTTTTTTTTTTCGCATTCAAATTTTAATAATTAATTTTAAGATTTTTTATTAATTGACAAGTCAGAGAATACTCATAATTCAAATAATTCTTCCAAATGCTGAATAACACCTTGTTGATTGTTATCCACAGTTTCAAACGGAGCAGTTTGGTGAACGATTGGTGAAGCATTTTTCATAGCAACGCCGTGTCCAACATAACGTAACATTTCTAAATCATTGCCACCATCGCCAAAAGCACACATTTCATCTGGTTGAATATGCAACTTTTCTGACAAATAATCTAATCCAGTAGCCTTGTTGACGTCGGCGCGAATAACGTCAATATCACCATGACCACTTGTAACAACTGAAACTTCTAGACCAATCATATCCGATAATTTTTCCATGTAGGCTTCAGTTTCATCCATAGGGCAACTGATTGAAAATTTCAACACGCCATCATTGACGTCTTCTAATTTATCAACACTAGTGATTTCTGGAAAATAGAATTTACTGGTTTTATAAAATTCTGGAGTTACATTCTTTTCGATATAAGCGGATTTCTCGCCACACATAATTGATTGAACATCATCGAGACTATTGAGGACTCTGATTGTCTTAGCAATTACGTCCGCGGTAAAAGTATCGGTCTTATAAATTTCATCATGACTACCAACAAGAGCACCATTTTCAGCTACAAAAAGGGTCTTGGGGAATTCGCTGAAGAAATTTTTTAACTGATAATATTGATTACCACTGGCGGAAACAAAAGTGATATCGTTTTTTGTCATGTAATCGTAGACGCGACGAAAACGTTCGACATCAAAATGTTTATCGTCAGTTAAAAAAGTTCCGTCCATATCCGTTGCAACTAACTTAATTGTCATAGTAAATTCCTTTCAGTTTCAAAACATTATATTGCTGATTGTATCTGGAAATGTGTAAATGAAGCAACTGCTTTTTGCATTTAAAAAATAAATTTATCCAATGCTTTGGCAATTCCATCATTATCGTTTGTATCAGTGACGTAATCGGCGTTTTCTTTTGCTAAATCTGATCCATTTCCCATACAAACGGCAGTCCCAGCAAATTTAAACATTGGCAAATCATTTTGTTCGTCTCCGAATGCCATGACTTCTTCCGGTTTGATATTCAAAAGTTCAGTTAATTGTGTTAGACCGCTACCTTTGTTAACGTTTTGATGCATCACTTCTAGGAAGTTGTCGGCTGCACGTACAACATAGTAGTCGTTTGAAAATTCTTGTTTCAATTGTTTCTCAAAGCCATCTAGAGTTTCTTTTTCTCCAACGATTGCAGCCTTAGGAATTTCGAAGTCGGCTGGCAATTCATCAGGTGTTCTGACAAAGATACCGGCACTATTTTCCCAAGCTTGAACAACGGCGATACGGTTAATATCATGGTTTGATGTATAAACGTTACTGTTATCGTCTAAAACATAGTATTGCATGTCGTGTGCTTCAACATATTTAACAATGCGTCGGTAATCAGCGTTGGTTAATATTTGCTTAGAGATAATTTTTCCAGAAACTGTTTCAATTAAAGCACCATTATAAGTAATAACGTATTGTTCATCGCCAGAAACACCCAATTCCTTGAGGAATGGGCTGACCCCAGCTAAAGGACGACCGGAGCAGAGAACAATCTTGATGCCCTCTTGGAGAGCCCTTTGTAACGCTATTTTAGTATCCTTGGTAATTTTACTTTGTGAATTTAACAATGTTTGATCAATATCCAATGCAATCAATTTAATCATAATCGGCTCCCTTTTTAAACTTAATTAATTAAGATAGGGCTATTGTACCAAATTGATAAAGCGGTTTCAATCAGTGATTAAATCATTTAGGATTTTGTGTCGACCAATAGTTGCTAAGCCAGTACGATAATCGTTTTCAAAATTACGTTCAAAGTCGATTCGATATTTTTCATGTAATGGCAATACTCGTTGAATGGTCTGTTTTATTTGATCAGTTTGTAAGTTTGAAAGCTGCGTTTTTTTGGCATAAACGATAATCAAATTTGGATTAAGGAAGCTAATAATATTTTGAATATGCTGAATAATTTGTTGAGATAGAGTAGTGTCATGATTGATATTGCTATATTCGATTTCACCAGCCAGACCATCAGCGCCGTTTATTAAGTGATTATTAATGACAATGCCAACTCCAGGTTCAAAATTATTTGGGAAGTACATGCCAACAGCAATATTTTGGCTTTCATTTAATTCAATTGCTGCACCAAAAGTACTAGCATTAGCATCATTAACGACAACGGTTTTAATATCGGTTGCAGTCTCAATTGCCAGTGACAAATTGATACCTTGTAGTGATTTTACATCACTGATCTGGAGATAGCCGTTTAACTCAGCCCCGGGAACTCCAATGATGATTTTCTCTGGTTTATGAGTGGTCACTTGTAGTTTAATGAATTTAGTCAATTGATCAACTGAGGTAATCGGTTGATTATTGAATTCTTTTTGCAAAATTTCACCTTTTAGGTTAGTTAAAAAATATGTGGCTTTAATATCTGAGCCATTTTCGACCAAAGAAACAATTCCTAGCTGATATGCGTCATAGTTCAAACGATATATTTTAGCACGGCGGCCTCGGGTATTGATGTAGTCAGTGGTAATAATGGCGGTATTTAAAAGGAGAATTCCTAATAATTTATTAATACTAACAATACTTAAACCAGTTAAGGCTGATAATTCCTTGGCTGAAAGTTGTTCATTTTCATCCAGCAAATCAAGAATAGCTTGTAAATTTTGTTGGCGGGCAGATAAGTGTATACCTGTTTTCAAAATATTCCTCCTCAGTAATGAATAAGTAGTCAAACTTGATAAAAATAATTATTAAATTTAGATAGAAAATATGTTTAAACATCGTGCATAATAGGTGTAGATAAATTAGTTTAAAAATTAGTCGAAAGAAATGAGAGTATTGGGCAGCGAAGGCACAGCTGATGAATATTGTCATATCTGGAGACGGCCACAAAAAGGATGGTAATTCTTATGATTAAAAATGATTATAACGTAGAACTAAATCGTTTGAATCAAATTGATGCAGTTGATATCCCTCATTTAAGAAATGTTCAGATGATAGTAAAAGATCGTATTGACGCTCATTCATATGAACCTATAATTTATGACCATCTGAAGGGCTTATCCGATGAACCTAGTTTACCAAATGATTTAACACAATTGCGGGATGGAAACAGTCATGATGATATTCCCACGAAAAATTACCCTAACGTGTCGATTGATGAAGAGTTTACAGATACTTTGAATCGTCACGTTCGTTATTTGAAAATTTATCGTAACGATATAACGGTAGATTCTAAGGCTCTAGTTTATCTTCACGGTGGGGCGTTTTATGGTGGAACTCCAGAAGATACTTTACCATTTTTACAGCTTTTAGCCACTAAATTTGCAGGAGTAATTTACAGTGTGGATTATGGTATTGCACCGGAAAATCCTTTTCCATCAGGTGTTGAAGATGTCTTATCAGTTATGTCAGATATTGGTCATAAATACGATGAAGTATCATTATCGGGTGATTCAGCTGGGGCAGCAATTGCCTTGAGTGTCAGTCAATTGTGTCATTTAATGGGTATCTGTGAAATTTATAAACATGTGTTATTTTATCCAACCGTTGTTCATGGTTCAAATCACAATGGTTCGTTATGGAATGACCGTTTAATACCTATCAAAGCTGAACAGCGTCGTGCTTTGCATAACAATTATACTCAATTCAAGTCATTGGATACGATTATGACCAATTATTATACTGATCATAAAGAAATTGATTTAACCGCTCCAATTTTATCGCCATTGTACGCAGATCCGTTGAATTTTAAACGTACTCTAGTTTTAACGGGCGAATTTGATCCATTCAGATTGCAAGATGAGGCTTTTGTCCAAAAAATTGGGATGGCAGGTTGTGAAGCCAAATATATTCGATACGGTGGTTTGGCCCACGCCTTTTTGAATTATGTTGATCAAATTCCAGCGGTTGAAGATGCTCTGAATGAATGTGCAAATGCTTTAAATTAAAAAACTCGAAAGCCATTAACTTTCGAGTTTTTCATTATTACCATCATCATCTCCCAAAAGGTTCTTGAGATTTCTAAGTTTTTTAAGTTCCATTTTCCAAGTACTGACTAATACTAAGACCGAACCGATCCAAGCAAGTGGATTGGCCATCGCAGCTCCGTAAAATCCAAATAAACGAACTAAAACGATACCCGCAAAAACTCTCATTAGAAGCTCGGCAATACCGGCGATAGTGGGAGCTTTTTGATTGCCCAGACCTTGTAAGGTGTAGCGAACGATAAATAATATTGAAAGAATAAAGTAACTGGAACCATTGAAATAGTAATAAATTTGAATCAGATGTAAAACAGTTTCTTGATTACCATTCATAAAGAGGTGGGAAATAGTTCGACCAAAGAAAATTAGGAAGGCACCAATAACTAAACTGGCAGAAACTGAGATCAAAATACCATCTTTAACTCCTTGTAAGATTCGATCAAATTTTTTACCACCAAGATTTTGAGCTGTGTAATTTACTAAAGCTAAACCAAAGCTGAAGGCAGGCAAGGTAGCAATTTGTTCAACTCTACCGGCAACAGTATAGGCAGCCACGGCGTTAGCACCCAAAGTGTTCAACATAACTTGTAAGATAATTGAACCAATAGCAATAATTGAAGACTGAAATCCCATAGGTAAGCTAATCTGAAGCAATTCTTTGATTTCAGCCTTATCGATTTTGAAATCGCTTTTAGTTAGAATTAAATACGGAATATGATTCCTAATGTAAAAGTATAAAACTATAAAGGTGATTGTTTGTGCGAGAACAGTAGCTAACCCGGCACCAGCAACTCCCATATGTAAGTATAAAATGAAGACAAGTTCCAACAAAATATTTAGAACAGTACTTACAATTAAGAAAAAGAGTGGAACACGGGAATCACCAAGCGCCCGCATCGTATTTCCCAAAAAATCAAAACCAACAAAAGAAAATATTCCTGCAAAAATGATTTCCAAAAAGATAAATGAATCATGAATCAACACCTTTGGAGTTTGCATCACTACAAGTAGAGGATAAGCAATCAAAAGGGCGAGGATAGTAAAGACTACGGCAATGCAGATTGAAATGATAATTCCAGATGCAAAACTTTTTCGAACCCCACGTTCATCATTAGCCCCATATTTTCTAGCGGTAAGAATTGTTAAACCACTAGTCATACCCTGAGCAAATCCGATGACTAAACCTGTTAATCCCCCAGTTGCACCAACGCTGGCTAGAGCATCGACACTGATTGTTTTTCCGACAATTAAGGTATCAATTAAACTGTAAAATTGTTGGAAAAAGTTACCTAATAATAAAGGAATTGTGTACAAAAATATAACTTTCATAGGTCTTCCTTGCGTCAGATCTATCATGTGTATATATCCCTTTCATAAAGATTATGACTATTTTAGCATGTTTAATTTTTTTAGTGATGGTGTTTGCGTATAAATATTTAAATTGTTTTAATAAGCTCAGCACATTTGATTAATTTATTTAAAAGAATACCTGTGGTGCTAGTTAAATATGCCGTCTACAGAGCTGGAAAATATTCACTAGCTTGTGCGGAACGGCTCGAGCCAAAATACGGTCTCGAACCTCGGTTTGAAGCCTTACATAGTTCGCCAAGGCTCCAAACACGCCCGGTGATATAAGAACGGGAGAATCTCCCGTCCTTATATCACTTCCACGCACACAAATATTTTCCAGCTCTTTCGACTAGTTTATCGTGCATAAATTGAGTATAAAAAGGCTCATTTTTTATATCCAGCCTGTTTTAAATTTTAATTTGGAATATATAATTGATGCGAATATTTGCAATTAATTATCAACTAGCACCATGCGTAAAAGAATATGTTTTGATATTAATACTGACAATTATTTTTGTAATAATTCATTATAAAAAATATTCATCTAAGATTTTTGAAATCGACAAAAATGAGCTGTATCACACCTAATTATTTGGTTCTTTAAGTGTTATACAGCTCATTTTTATGTATAATTAAAAAATTGAATTCTCGGAAATTATTTTGATTAATAAAACAGACTAACTAGTCGGAAGAACCGAGAAATATTTGTGGGCAGTGGGAGTGGCGTTAGAGCTTCAGCTCTTACACCACCGGGCGTGTTTGGAGACTTACCGGGTTTTGGTAAGGTTTCAAACCGAGACTCGAGACCGCTTCACAGGCTCGAGTCGTCCCGCACAGCCTGTGAATATTTCTCGGTTCTGGAGACGGAATAATTAGTTAGCATAACACGCTATCTAATAAGTAAGTTGAATTTCCTGATTTGCAACTAATGGTAATTTCTTGCCGATAAAAATCACTTCTGTATCACGGTTGGCTTTGATTGAAATACCATCCGAATTAATTCTGAAGTTGAATTTTGTACCCTTGAAATTCATCTTGAATTCAATTTCATCCCACTGCTTTGGCATATTTGGATTAATATCCAATACTTCACCACGATAGTCGATACCAGCAAAGAAGGAGGTTACGAGATTTAACGTTGCTCCCATTACTCCTAAATGGATTCCTTCAGCGGTAGTTCCACCTTGAATATCGTAGTAGTCACTTGTTAAGGCTTCATAGAATAGTTTCCAAGCTGTCTTGGTATCATCGGCTTTCAACAGTAGCATTGAATAGACGATTCTGGAAAGTGTTGATCCATGAGTTGTACGCTCAATATAGTATTTAACGTTGTCATCGATAAACATTTCTGGATTTGTAATAGGGTATCCAAGATCGGCCAAAATGTCGAAAAAGTCCTGATCAGTCAGGTTAAACAAGGCCATTAGAGTGTCAGCTTGTTTAGCAACTTGATAGTTATCAGGTGAGTCTTCGTGGGCCTTTAGAATTCGATCCATTCGTGAAATATTGCCATATTGCTGACGATATTTGTCGAAGTCGAGTCGCTTCAAATCAAAGTATCCTTCGAATTGACCCAGAATATTACCTTGGAAATCGAGTTTTAGATTATGTCTGATATCATCAAGTTTTTGAATATCAATATCAGAGAAGTTAGTTTTACGGAAATTGTTATCTAAAACATCGCTAGATTCAGTGTTGATAAAGTTACCAATTTTCTTGAATAGCCAACTGACCATGATATTAGTATATGCATTATTTTTAAGACCGCTTTCTTTAACTCCAGGATATCCTTCATGGAATTCATCTGGTCCCATAACGTTTCCAATAGTATATTTGCCGGTGTCCTTGTCTAATTTAGACATATCGATCCAGAACTTTGCAATATCAAGCAACATTTCAAGACCAAACTGTTGCATGAATTTTTCATCATGACTGAGATGGAAATAGTTTAGAACGTTATATGCAATTGCCAATGAAACATGACGTTGCTTTCTGGAATTATCCGGATCCCATTTATTGGTGATTGGATTTAAGTGAACTTCTTGGGATTGTTCATCGCCATATAATCCACTTTGCCAAGGATACATAGCACCGTTATAACCATCAGCTCCAGCGTAGTCCATAGCTGCGTGCAGACGGTTATAACGATACATCAAGAGGCTTTTGACTAATTCGGGATTGTGTAGGACGTAGAAATTCATATCGAATAATTCATCCCAGAAAATGTGACCTCGGTATCCTTCGCCGGTTAATCCACGCGAACCAACTGATGCATCGAGATCTTTGTTGGCATTGTTTTGTGCGGCAGTCGTCATACTGTAACTATTCAGGCGTAAGAGTTTTTGAGCAGTAATATCACCAGTAACAATTACATCTTCTTGTGTCCAGACCTTCTGCCAGTCTTCTTGGGCCTGTTTAGCAGCGTCAGCAAAACTTGGTAGGAATTGATGCTTTTTGGCCACTGCGACAATATCTTCCTTAGTTTCTAGAGAAGTGTAGGTGCTGACATCTTTTTCAAAATAATAAGTTTCTCCAGCGGAGGCTGTAAATTCTAATTGTTGTTCTGCAATTTCAGCTTTATTGTGAATGCTGTATTTTGGATTAACAATTGTTGGGTGATTAAGGTCAGTCTTGATTGCCAATTTAATATCGGATTGAACGGTATGTGCTGATAAAATAGCGGTTTCATCGATATTATTAATCTGGTCTATAACGAGATGTTTATTGGATAAATTACGATATCTCTCGACGTTTGAATTGACCACTGTGCCATCAATTTGAGTATAAATAGTAATTTTACCGTTGAAGTTGACTGGTTCAATAGCATATTGCAGATAGTAGTCGTGATAATTCTGCATATCGGCAACCTTTTTTTCTACAATTCTTAACTCTTTACCATCGTCTAATTGAACTAATAACTTGATTGTTAAAAGACCGGATTTAAGATCTAATGATCGATTCGATTCTTTGATATCGCTTTCATTGATGGTGAATCGTTGTCCATTATTAATACTAAAAGTAATGTATTGTGCATTTGGCAAGTTGACTAAATCTTCATTGATGATATCACGGCCGTTAATAGGAGTGGATAGTTGGTCAAAAACCCCAGCAATATAAGTTGCCGGATAATTATCATCGTTAGCTTTAGTTTCAAGGTATGTGCCTCGAAGTCCAAAATAGCCATTACCAATAGTCTGCATTGATTCTTGTCCATATTGACGTTTTTCATGAGCAAGTCCGTAATAGTCAAGGTGCCATGAAGCGTAATCAGTCTCTTTTTCAGCGGCCAATAGTAAATTGGAATCAATTATTTCTTCTATATTAATGACTGGAATATGGAAGGTATTTTCTAACTCAGCTCCTAAGTCAATGACTTCTTCATGAAATAATATGGCATTCTTCTTTAAATGAAATTTACTTGGATTGGTTATCACAATCACGTTAGGTAAATTAGATAGGGAATCCTTGAATTCCTGTAAGTTTTGTTTGAGCTCTATATTTGAATCAAGGTCAAATGATTTTTCATCAATTGCATTTTCACTGTTGGCATAAATTATTTGCGAATCGGTGATCTTAATATATATAGGTTTCATAATAAACTCCTCCGAAAGATATCTAGAATGAAATAGCATAAAGTCCGTGTATTTGTTTAAACACATTCGTACTATCCTGATTATACACCCCGATTAAGTAAATTTGACGCGTTTTTTATAATAATTTATGTTATAACTTGATGTTTATACAGGACAGGTTGTATTATAGTAACAGATAAGGATGTAACCGGTTCCTATAATTTTTAAGGAGGTGTTTTCTATGAAAGGTATTAAAATGCTTGCTCCTGTTTCTGGACAGGCAGTTGAAATGTCTGAAGTTCATGATCCGATGTTTTCTGAAAAGGCCATGGGTGAAGGCTACGGAATTATTCCTGACGATCAAACAATCGTCGCTCCAGTTTCAGGTAAAGTTATGTTAGTCGCATCAACGAAACATGCAATTGGACTCAGTACTGATGATGGATTTGAAGTTTTAGTTCACATGGGTGTTGATACAGTTGAGTTGAAAGGGGCTCCTTTCGAACTGTTTGTTAAAGAAGGAGACAATGTTAAGGCTGGCGATACAATTGCCACGATGGATATTGATGCCGTTAAGAAAGCTGGTAAGGTGACAGATGTTATTGTAGCCATCACTAATACAGCAAAAATGGTTAAAGAGATCCATGTTACTAAAGGTAATGTCAAGGCTGGTGCTACAGTGGCTGAAGTTGAACCGATGGCCCCAGGTGAAGCAGTTGCTAAACCAAAGGGTAAAGTAGATTACAATCAATTGGGCAAGGATATCGTTAAAAATGTCGGTGGATCTGCCAATGTTGAAAATGTAATTCACTGTATTACCAGAGTTCGTTTTTATTTGAAAGATGATAACAAAGCAAATGATGATGTTATCAAGAATATGCATGGTGTTTTGGATGTAGCTAAGGCTGGGGGACAATATCAAGTTGTTATTGGACCAGCAGTTGAAGATGTCTATGATGCCGTTGTGAAAGCATTAGGACCCGGATTTGGTGATGATTCTGCTGCTCCTAAACACGAAAAGGTTGAAGCACCAAAGGGTGTCTGGCCAAAGACAAAATTTTATTTTAGTGCTCTAATCGGTGTCATCACAGCCAGCATGATGCCTATCATTGGATTGTTAGCTGCTTCAGGTATTTTGAAAGGTCTTTTAGCTTTGATCGTATCTGCTAAATGGCTTTCTGCAACAAGTTCTACTTATATGATCATCAATGCGATGGGAGATTCAGTCTTCTACTTCCTACCAATTCTAGTTGGCTTTACAGCAGCTAAGAGATTGGGTGCAAATCAAATCATCATGGGTGTCATCGGTGGTGTTTTGGCATACCCAACTTTGGTACAAGTTGCTACAAAGACAAGTACCACAACTATGAATATCAATGCAACATTCTTTGGTATTCCAATTCATATTGCTAATTACACATATTCAATTTTCCCAATGATTGCTGCAGCTTGGATTGCTGCTAAAATCGAACCATGGCTCAAGAAACATATCGTTATGTCGTTACGTATGATTCTCAGTCCTTTGCTAGAAGTATTTATTGTCAGTGCTGTAATTATCGTTATTGTTGGACCAATTATTACATTACTTAGTTCTTACTTAGCTGCTGGTATCGTTGGTTTATTGAAGATCAGTCCAGCTATATCTGGGTTAATTATTGGTGGATTGTATCAATGCTTGGTTATCTTTGGTTTACACTGGGCCGTTATTCCAGTCGTTGCCAGTCAAATTGCGACAACTGGACATAGTGCTTTGAATGCTATCGTTTCTACAACAATGGTTGCTCAAGGTGCCGCTGCAATGGCTGTCTTTATTAAAACTAAGAACCACATTGACATGAAACAAATTGCCGGTGCCGCTACATTATCAGCCTTTGCTGGTGTTACAGAACCTGCAATGTATGGTATTAATTTGAAATATGGACGTATCTTCTGGACTGCTAATATCGGTAGTGCTGTCGGTGGTTTATTAACTGGACTATTGCATGTTGATATGTGGGGCTTTGCCGGTTCATTGATCGGTTTCGCATCATTTATCAATCCTAAGGGTATTGACGCTAGCTTTACAGGTTATCTAATCGCTTCAGCTGCAACAATCGTAGTTGCCTTTACATGTACTTACTTGTTCGGATTTAAAGAAGAAGATCTTGATGAAAGTCATGAAGTTGAAAAGGTAAGATTAGGTAGTAGAGAACCAGCTGCTAACTAGCTTTGTATAAAAAAGGAATGCCGAATTAATCGGTATTCCTTTTTTCTGACGATTATAGAAATAACTAAAGGTTGAAAGTTTAGTTAAGTATGCCGTTTCCAGAGCTGAGAGTATTCAATTGCTGCGCGGAACGGTCCGAGCCTGGGAAGCGGTCTCGAACCTCGGTTGAAGCCTCGCAAAAACCGCGAGTTTTCAACGAGCCCGGTGGTGTAATTGCTGAAGCAATTACACCACTTTCGCTGCAAATGAATACTCTCAGCTCTTCCAACTAGTTTATTTTTTTAATAGCAGGAACAATAAAACGAAGACTTTCAACCTTCAGGAAATAATCTTTGAATTGATAATGTAATCTATTGTTCCAATATGTCGGAGACTGCCTCATTAACATGTCCTTTTGAGAAATTTAATTTGGATAAGGTACTTGTGATTTCAACATTTTGTAGGTGTATAGAAAATCAGAATCATTTACCTGTTTTAAATTTGCTTGATAATTGGAAATCATCATGAAGATTGCTAACGAGTATTATTTGAATACAGATTAAATTCAATAAATCTTTTTAAAAAATTGTAAGATAATCTGTAAATTAGTGTGTAATTAAATATGTCATTTTCGGAGTGTAGAGGGCAACGTATAGTCAGTTAATGCTTCCAGTAGCTTTGGGGCAGCATATTTAACAAGCAAGATACATTAGATTAAAAAAATTGTTTAAGAATATTTTTATAATTATTTAGATTTAATTAATTGTCGTATAATTATGGCAAGTCTTTTTTTGTTCTGGAGGTAAAAAAATGGCTGAAGTAAAAATCAGACCAGCTCAACCAGAAGAAGTGGAAGAGTTTTGGGAAATTGCATATAGTAATCCAGATCCTGAATGGGCAAAATATAATGGACCATATTTCCATAACGTTTTGCCAAGTAAGGAAGAGTTTGTCAATGTGATTGCGTATAGAAATTGGATTCATAATAAAAATCATCTCGTGATAACTTTTGATGATAAAATTGTTGGTTCCGTTGGAGCAGGATTTGAAGACGGCGATTTAGAGCGCTGGTTGGATATGGGTATTATTGTTTATCGTGATGACTTGTGGGATGAACACATCGGGACGCAAGCTTTGAAATTGTTTATCGACTATCTGTTTGGAATTTACGATTTGCCTCATATCGGTTTAACCACATGGTCCGGAAATCCACGGATGATGCATGTCGCTGAAAAAGTTGGTATGAAGCAAGAGGCTTGTGTACGTAAAGTTCGATATTATAATGACAAGTACTATGATTCTGTTAAATATGGAATTCTTCATGATGAATGGGATAATTTAAATGAATAACTAAAGTTTAGTTAAGTATGCCATTTCCAGAGCTGAGAGTATTCAATTGCTGCGCGGAACGGCTCGAGCCAAGGTGCGGTCTCGAACCTCGGTTGAAGCCTCGCAAAAACCGCGAGTCTTCAACGCGCCCGGTGGTGTAATTGCTGAAGCAATAACGCCACTTTCGCTGCAAATGAATGCTCTCAGCTCTTCCAACTAATTTATTTTTTAATTGAAGGAATAATAAGGAATAATAAGACAAAAACTCCTGATTATTTAAATAAATTAACGCTAAGTCTGTAACAACAACGATTATATTAATTTTTTGCCTTTCAATCTTTAAATAAATATGTATGGTATTAGAATAGTATGGTTGGATATTTCTAAAGCTCTGAAGAGTTCAAGACATGTGAATATTCAAATTTTTGAATAACTAATTTAAATAGCACCAAACGTGAATGAATGTATAAATCAAGGTGAGTTTGTCCGAAAAGTGAAGGGTGGACTCTTTTTTGTTCTCTGTTTACAATTAAAACGTGTTTCTACTATAATAATAAGGAGTTTTTGGTTATGGATTATATGCTTGGGGTTGATATTGGCACGACTAGTACAAAGGCGGTTCTTTACGATATGAAGGGTAAAGTGATTGCCTATGCCAATGCTGGCTATAAATTATATCAAGATGTGCCTGATATGGCTGAAGAGGATCCGGATGATATTTTGGATGCAGTTGTTTCCGTAATGGGGCAGACGATTCAAAAGAGTAAGGCTAATCCTACTGAAATCAAAGGTGTTTCATTTTCGTGTGCTATGCACAGTTTGATTTTAATGGATCATGATGACCAACCATTGACTCGAGCGATTACTTGGGCTGACAACCGGGCTGCTAAATATAGTGAGAAATTGAAAAATAATGGTATGGGAGCTGAAATCTATGCCAAAACTGGTACGCCAATCCATCCAATGGCTCCTTTGTCCAAAATACTTTGGTTAAGAAATGAAAAACCAGAATTATTCAAACAAGCAAAAAAATTCATTGATTTGAAAACGTATATTTTCTTCCGACTATTTGGAACATATAAGATGGACTATTCAATGGCCTCCGCTACTGGGATGTTCAATATTTTTAACTTAGATTGGGAACCACAAGCACTAGATCTATTAAAAATAACACGTGACCAACTACCAGATTTAGTTGAGCCAACTGATAAAATAACTGGCATTGATTCACGATTTGGTAATTTGCTTGGAATTTCTGCTGATACGCCATTCATTTTTGGTGCCAGTGATGGTGTATTGTCCAATTTAGGTGTCAATGCAATTGACCCGGGTGTGGTCGCAGTAACAATTGGAACTAGTGGGGCGGTTCGTGTCGTAGTGGATAAGCCGGTGGTTGATCCCGATGGAAAGCTTTTCTGCTATGCTTTAACTAAAGACAAGTGGGTCGTCGGGGGGCCCGTTAATAATGGTGGAATTGTTTTTCGCTGGGTCAAAGATCAATTGTTTGCTCCCGAACGAATCACAGCGGAACAGATGCAAGTTTCTACATATGATATTTTGACACAAATTGCTGAAAAAATACCAGCCGGTTCAGATGGGTTATTATTCCATCCATATTTAGGTGGGGAACGTGCTCCAATTTGGAACGCATATGCACGCGGATCATATTTTGGATTGACGAGAAAACATACCCGTGCCCACATGGTCAGAGCGGCCTTGGAAGGAATCGTCTATAATTTGTATGTTGTAATGCTAACGATTGAGAAAATCACTGGCAAACCTAAGAGCATTCAGGCAACTGGAGGATTTGCTAGGTCATCGTTGTGGCGTCAACTATTAGCCGATATTTTTGAACAACCAGTGACAATACCGGAAAGTTTTGAGAGTTCATGTTTAGGAGCTGCAGTATTAGGAATGTATGCACTAGGTTACGTCGATGATCTTTCGGCAGTTAAGGATATGATAGGAGTAACACATGTTCATCAACCAAATGAGAAAAATTTCGAAGTGTATCGAGAATTGTTACCTATCTGGATTAGGTTGTCAGAAATATTAGAACCAGAGTATAAAGAAATAGCCGAATTTCAAAAGAGACATAGTAATTAACTAAGGGTTGAAAGTTTAAGTTGGTATGCCGTTTCCAGAGCTGAGAGTATTCAATTGCTGCGCGGAACGGCCCGAGCCAAAGGGCGGTCTCGGACCTCGGTTGAAGCCTCGCAAAACCCACGAGTCTCCAACACGCCCGGTGGTGTAAGAGCTGAAGCTCTAAGCCACTTTCGCTGCAAATGAATACTCTCAGCTCTTCCAACTAGTTTGTTTTTTTATAGCAGGAATAATAAAACAAAAACACCTGACTATTTAAATAAATTAACTCTAGGTCTGTAACAACGGTTATATTAATTTTTCACCTTTCAACCTTCAGTAATTAAATTAGTGTTATGAAAAAATATAGATAATTATGATTTTCAGACATTAGAGGCTTGGCATTTACATTAAGAACTTGTATAACAGATGCTAATTCTCAAACATGGAAAAAGCTTACTTATTCCAATGTTTTAGTCCCAATTTCACATAAAAAGAGAGCCATAAATCCCAGTAAAATAGGATTTATGGCTCTCTTTTTAATGTATTTATAACAAAAACACTAATGAAATAACTAAAAGTTTTCAGAATAAGTCATAAAATATGTTTAAATTTATAACTTTGTGTTTGCTTCTATATCAACGAAAGAACGCATGTTTGTTTCATTTGTATTACTAAGATTACAGAAAATGGCTTATTTGTAATTATATGGACGTTGTTGTGTAATAAAAGGCTGTTAGTATATGCAACATAGCAAATGAGGGCTAGACAAAATACTTTAAATATAAGGATGTAATTTATTTATGAAGAAAGTTTTATCAATCGCTTTAGTAAGTACTATGGCATTAACAGCAATCGCTGCATCAACTAAGACTGCTCAAGCTGCAGTAATTCTCGACAATAATCATGTTCAAGTTGAAGCAGGTGATACTTATAAAGATATCGCTGCTAATGCTGGTGTAACAATCGCTGAACTAGAACAAGCAAATGGCCGTGAAATCGGTGGATTTGATTTGATTTTCCCAGGCGAAACAGTTACATTACCAGGTGCAACAACAACACAAGCAACTGACACAACTGCTACACAACAAACATCAACAACACAAGCAGCTGCTGAAGATACAAGTTACCAAGCTCCTGCACAACAAACAACACAAACTACAACAACACAGACACAAACTGCTTCTACACAAGCTACAACTCAAACAGGTACATCACAAGGAACATTCAAGATTTCTTTCTATGATCCAGCCGTACTTGGTTCAAACATGGGTTATAGCGGTGTTGCTGCTAACCTTTCAGTATTCCCTAAGGGTACAACACTTAAGATTACACTTTCTGACGGTACAGTATTGATCAGAACAGTTAATGATACAGGTACATTTGCATACAGTAACCCTAACCAATTAGATGTTGCTATGCCAAATAACCAAATTCCTTCATACGGTGTTACAACAGCATCTGTTGAAGTACTTTAATATAAAATAAAATTTTAAAAGAAAAGAGACTTGATATTATCAGGTCTCTTTTTTTATAATTGCCTAAAGGTTGAAAGGCGAAAAGTTAATATGGCCGTTGTTAGTACAGACCTAGAGTTAATTTATCGAATTAAAGATAATGCTTGGTGCAAAACATTTTTACCGTTCATTGTGCCGTAATCTTTCATATCGATAATTTCAACTGGAATATCGACTTCTTTAAGTATGTTATTGAATAAAAATCTTATTTGTGGACCAAGTAATATTACGGAGGGATGATGTAGTTCAGCTTCTTGAGGGATGGCAGAACTAGCTGTAGCAAAAATATTTACGTCGATTTTTTCTTCTTTGGCGGCCTTAACCATTTTGGTAACTAATAGGGATGTAGACATGCCTCCAGCACAAGCCAGCATAATTGTCTTAGTCATTGTGAACTCCTTAAATAAATTCTTGATTACCCAGTCAGTATAGCCTTGAGATTAAATATCGACAAGATAAAATTATAAAATTTCTAATAAACCTACTGGCTTATCTCAAAATTTAATCTTATACTAAATAACAAAGAGGGAGTGAACGTAAATGAAAAACACAAGTTCTGATTGTACTGAAATTCTAGTTGGTAAAGCCGCTAGTATGGATGGTTCCACTATTGTCGCCCGTAATGAAGACGGCTATGCGCCAATCAATCCGATTAAATTTGTTGCTCATGAAGCAAAAGATCAAAAAGATGCCTTTTATGTCTCAATAACTACAGGTGTAAAAGTGCCGTTACCTGATCACGCTCATCGTTACACCGCTACACCACAGGCTGATCAAAGCGATGGACAATACGAAGAAGCTGGTATTAACGAATATAACGTTGGTATGAGTTCAACAGAAACGACAGCAACTAATAATCGTGTTTTAGGATATGATCCATTAGTCCATGATGGTATCGACGAAGAAGCTATGTTGACTTTGGTTTTGCCATACGTCAAGACGGCTAAGGAAGGTGCCATTCGTTTGGGTGCTTTACTAGAAAAATACGGTACTGGTGAATGTAATAGTATCGCCTTCAATGATAAAGATGAAATTTGGCTATTGGAAACTGCTGGTGGTCACCACTGGGCCGCAATGCGTTTACCTGAAGATACGTATGCAATCGTACCTAATCAGACCGTTATGCAAGAAGTCGCCGTTAATGATACTGATAATTTTCTAGTGGCTACTGATTTAGTTGAATTTGTGGAAAAACATCATTTGAATCCACAACCAGGACACTTTAATTTCCGTGAGATATTTGGTACTCAAAGTGAGGCTGACGCTTATTACAACACGCCTCGTACATGGTATGGTCAAAAATTATTTAATCCAGAAATTGATCAAGAACCAACTTCTCAGGATATGCCTATGGTTAGAAGACCAAGTAAGAAGTTGGCAATTGAAGATGTTGAATACTTCTTATCATCACATTATAACGGTACAAAGTATGATCCATTTGGAACATTTGCTTCTGGAACGGCTGAGGAGCAGCGTCAATTTCGTTCCATCGCTATGGATCGTAACCAAGCCTCATCAATTCTTCAAATAAGAAATGATGTTGATGAAAGTCATGCTGCCATACAATGGTTATCACTAGGATTCTTCGCATACAGTCCATATGTGCCTTTCTATACAAATATTAAGGACACACCAGAAGACTACAAGAATACAACTAATGATGTTGATATCAATAATGTTTATTGGTTAGAGAAGACATTGTCAGTTATGATTGAGCCACATTACCATGAATATTCCGATATGATCCATGCATATTTAGATGGTTGCCAATCATATGGACGTCAACGTTTGGAAATCACTGATCAAGTTATTGATGGTTTCAACGATGATGTTTCTGAGTTCTTGACCGAGAGTAATATGAAGACAGCCGCTGAAATCTCAAATCGAACACATAAATTATTTGATGAGATTGTCAAAAAAGGTTTGATGCTATCTAAAACTACTTGGGAAAAAGGTCAGAACCTATAGAATTTTAATTTTGTGAATAAAATACATAGCGCTATAACGACTGTGAATTATGTAGTAGACAAAAAGTCTGGTATATAAATCTTATTAAGATAATAGCGCGAGCACGCGACAAAACATAACTTTTTCTGCTTAACCTTACAGGCACAGTAATCTAAAATTGGATAACGTGCCTGTCTGGATTAGTACTCGAAAGTTAATCATGTTTTTCGAGTGCTCTTTTTTGTTGACTATAAGTTTATTTGCTTTAAACTTTGTTAATAAATCAAATTTTGGTGAATTTATGAAAAAAATCAAATTACTATTATTATTACTTGCAGTCATTTTGGCTGGGTATACTAGCGAACAAAGTGTTTCAGCAAGTGACGCCAGACAAATGCCAACGTTATTTTTCCATGGCTTTGGCGGGACAGCACATTCAATGGATTATTTAATAAACAAGTCACAGCGTGATGGCTACGCGACTAGAACTTTAACTATCGTTGTAACGCCTAATGGGAAAGTTATAACGTATGGAAAATGGCAAAAAGATGCTAGAAACCCTGAAATTCAGGTGTTATTTGAGAATAATCATGAATCAGATTACCATCATACTGCGGTATGGATTGATTCAATCTTAAAGGTTTTACATAAGAGATATGGCGTTACACGTTTTAATGCGGTAGCGCATTCGTGGGGAAATAATGCCATTATGTATTATTTGGAAAATTATAGTCAGAAAAAAAATCAACCACAAATAGATTCCCTAGTAAATATTGCGGCACCGATGCAAGTTTTGAATAGAGATATTTATCGACGAAATGATTGGCGATATTCCAATCAACTTAGTAAAGATTTTAATTCGTACGTCGAACCAAATTCAACTATTAGAAATCTTCGTATCCGTGAATTGAATATAATGGGCCAACTTAGTCCTGAGGATCACTTTGATAAGGCTGTTCCTGTTTCAGCAGCAAAGTCTTTACGTAGAGTCTTTAAGGGACCACATCAATCATATGAATCTCGAATCTTCACGGGACCAAGGGCCGAGCACAGTGCGCTAACTCGTAGGAATCCCAAAGTTTTGCATGATATTGAGCATTTTCTGTGGGTGAGAAATTCCAAAAAGATAAATTATTAAAGGCTGAAAGTATGTTGTTTCCAGAGCTGAGAGTATTCAATTTCTGAAGCAATAACGCCACTTTCGCTGCAAATGAATACTCTCAGTTCTTCCAACTAGTTTTTTTTAATAACAGGAACAATAAAACGAAGATTTCTGAGTATTTAAATAAATTAACTCTAGACCTGTAACAATAATGGTTATATTAATTTTTGCCATTCAAACTTCAGATGAATTATTAAAAAGTACGTTAAATTACATAGCAAATTCATTATTTCGTCACATTTTTTCTTTAAAGTATTAAAGTGAAAAACAAAAAAATCGAAAAAATAGGTGACAAAATGAATTTTTTATTGATAACATCAGTCTTTATACTGGGACTCTTGCTGTTTATGTTTGGAGGCCACGTTAAGAGCAGACTGGCATCGAAATTCTTTTATTTTATCGGTACGCTCAATGTCCTGCTTGCCATGTATATTGCTTGGCCAAAATAAAACTCCCCAAAATCATCTAACGTGATTTTAGGGAGTTTTTAATATGTTACGCATGGTGCTATCCGATAATTCATGGCAAATTTATTACAAATATCCGTAACAATTATATTATTCGATTGAAATAAGGCGAACGTTGTCGACAAAATCAGATAACTGCAATTTATCAATCAGGTTATCAATAGTGCCATTTAGGTGACTTATGTCGATTGAAATAACGACTGTGGCAATATTATGAATTGGAATATTTTGGTTGATTGTCAGAATGCTGGCATTGGATTCTGAGATGTCAACCAAGACTTTTGAAAGGATTCCTTGCTCATGGTGTAACATCATTGAGATAACAGCCTTACGATCCGTCATATCTTCGTCAGGTAAGAAAACTAAATCCTTATATTTATAGTAAGTACCACGACTAATACCAACTTCTTTAACCGCTTCACTAACGTTATGGACCTTTTTAGTTTCCAGTAAATTACGTGCCTTGATTACCCGATCAAAGGATTCTGGGAGAATAGAACTATCAACAATATAATATTTCTGCACAACTTTTCCTCCTTACTAAATTTATTTACTGATTGAAGTTAACAAACTTATACTAATTACTTATTTGTTGGACTGTATATTTAAAAATGATGCTAGTATTAGATTGAATTATTTAGCAACAGAATGCTAAATTTGAATCGAACTACAACTAAAGGTTGAAAGATGAAAAATTAATATGGCCATTATTGTTACAGACGTAAAGCTAATTAAATAATCAGAAGTTTTCGTTTTATTATTTCTGACATAAAAATACTCTCAGCTCTGGAAACGGCATACTTAACTAAACTTTCAGCCTTTAGAACTATAAAATAATCTATCTTTTAAATTATATCATTCCGCAGTTTTGTTTGGTTTAAAGATTCTGATTTTTTTGCTATTCTAGTAATGATCGGAGATGTTAATATTGAAGACTTTAGTAATAGTTTCACACCCAGAGATTAATAATTCCCAGACACAACAATTTTTGATGCAAGGTGCAAAACTACAAGATGTTACCTGGCATCATGTCGAGGAATTAGCAAAAATCGATGTTAATGAAGAACAGGCATTACTTAGGGACAATGATCGGATAATTTTTCAATTCCCACTTTATTGGTATGCTGCTCCTGAGGGGTTAAAACATTGGGAGGACCAAGTACTCACACGTAATTTTGTTTACGGTGATGGTGATGACAATTTAGGAGAAAAGGAATTTGGAATTGTTGTTAGTACAGGTATGCCACTGAAAGAATTTCGTCGTGGTGGTAGCGAAAATATAACAATTGATGAAATTATGGCTCCGTATCGGGCAATAGCCAATCGCGCTAAGATGCAAATTCTACCCACATTTACTATTTCTCAATTTGGTTATTTTAGTGATCAAGAGCAGATGCAATTGTTGATTGATTATCAACGATACTTAACACAAGAATATCCTGATACCCTTAGCAGTCGTCAAAAATGGTTTGAACGAGAATTCACTGATCGATTCAAGAATTTCAACGATACCAGTTGTGAAGACTGTGAGACCATTTTGAATACTTTTATTCAACGACGTGAAGATTTAGAACAATTAAAAAGTACCATTGGTTTAATTAAACAAGGGGAGGATGAGTAAGTATGGATGATAATGAAAATGGAATTTGGCTCGAAAAACAAGTTGATGAACTTTCAAAAAAACAACAAGCTTATGAAAACCGAGCCTTTTTAGTTGCCATGAAAAAGGTTATTCAAGAACAGAATCGACGTTCTGATCAGTTAAAAGGTGAAGTGGACGGAAGATTGTGGAATCATGAGCAGTGGTAAGTTGTCTTCTGAATTATTATTGATTTTGATTGTAAAACAAAAAGAAGTTATTTTTTACTTAGGTAATTCCCAAGTAGAAAATGACTTCTATTTTTTTAGCATCAATTAATATTGTTAATACCTGAAGGTTGAAAAATTAATCTAACCATTTTCGTCACAGGCATATAGTTAATTTATTTAACAAATACAAAATCACGATTATCTTTGTTCAGAATCGTAATATCATTAATATCAATATTTAAATAATCATGAAATCGGGTCTTCAAAGCCTCTGCAGCAGCTAAATGATCATTCTTTCGGTCGGGTTGGATGTTTTCCATATAGAAAAGTAGATTCTTAGTGTTGTCAGTATCGGCCACACGTGCGCTGTCTCGCCAAGCCCAACAGCGGGAAATAACATCTTTATCATCGCGGTAAACGACTTCACCTGGCAAAGCTTCCTCAATTTCATCCTCACCAATTGGCGTGAAAGTTTCACCACCCTTAGCAACGGTTAAGTGAACATCACCAATGATTTTATCTAAATCTTCAGCAGCGATTGGGAAGGCATATTCTAACGAAACAGAGTTATAAACATCAACGATTGGATTGATATTACCAACACCTTTATCATTTTTTGCGCGCTTCAGAAGATTTTCAACAGCGTTACGAGCACCCTTTTTGGTTCTGAACTTTCGATAAGCATCACGCCAAGCTTTGACAACTGGATTAATACTGATAGGGTCGTCAGGAACCCACTTTTTGGCAACCTCGTTAGCACGCCGAATTAAGTCATCCGGAACGTCGGCATCGTTATGATTGTCGATTCCTTTGGCCGTCATAACGGCAATTTCAACCTCGGGGAAGATATCCCAAAACTCTTGATCGATAATGATTTTTTGCATTAGAAATCCCTCCATAATCTATTTATTTCATTATATTATTTATGAGTTATTATTTGTTGAGAAATGAGAAATTAAGTTGTTGACTAGGTGTAACAATTGAAGTAACATGTATTTTACAATTGAGGAGGTAGATAAAATGAATTATTTAATTACTGGAGCAACTGGTCATTTAGGAAGCAATGTTTTTAACGAATTAATCAAACTTGTACCTAGCAATGTTGTAACTGCTGGGGTGCATACATTAGCAAAGGCGCAGCATATTTCAGACACTGGTGCTAATGTTTTGCCAATCGATTTTATGAAAGAGGATACTTTAGTTAATGCCTTTAGTGATAAGGATGTTTTAATCTACATTCCCAGTAAAAGTCATGACAGTTTTAGTCGTGTTAGTGAGTTGGAAAATGTGATTCAAGCCGCTCAAAAAGCCAAGGTAGGTCATATTTTAGCAATGGGTTTCATCGCTGATCAGGAGGATAATCCATTTGACTTATCGGCGTTTTATGGCTATTTACCAAGGCGATTAGCTTCAAGTGGTCTTCACTATACAATCGTTAAGAATGCCTTATATGCTGACCCGTTGGTACCATACTTGCCTGAATTGATTGAGCGCAAGAATGTTATTTATCCAATGAAGGATCAGGCTTTGTCATTTATCAGTTTGGAGGACAGTTCTAAAGCTTTTGCCAAGGTGGCGGCCACAAAGGATTTGTTGGTTAACGAAAGAATTTATACTTTAACTCAGGACCGTAATTACACGATGCCAGAATTGGCAGAGGTCTTGTCTGAAGTTGCAGGATCTACGATTGGGTATCAACCAGTTAGTTTAGATGAATTTGCTGAAATTTATAATGAAGGTAACGAAGGTCACATGCTATCATCAATGTATGATGCTGGTGGAAGAGGTTTATTAAACGATATTAGTTCCGATTATCAATTGATAATGGAACGTTCGGCCACACCTTTGAAAGAATTTTTGCTTGAAAATTATAGAAAATAATAAGAGCACAACGTCATTGAACGTTGTGCTCTTTTGCTTTTTGTTCCACTAAGATAGTTTCGATAATATCTTGTAAGGAAACATTATTGAATTTTCTTAAAGCCGCCATTTTGGCATCTTCATAATAACTTCCCAAGACTTTTTGAATATTTCCCCCAACTATACAGTCGGGGTTCGTATTTGTATCAAGTGTGAACAGCTGCTTGGCACGTTCGGTGGCCAAATAAACATCTAATAAAGTGATTTCGTGTGGCGACTTGGATAATTTGGGCTCAGCTGTACCTTTCTTAGTTGCAATTAGGCCGCTTTCACGTAAAGTACTCATCAAACGTCGAACAACAACAGGGGAAGTTTCGATGCTATTTGCGATTAATTCACTGGATAGCCTCTGGTCTTGATAGATTTCGATGAATGCAAGGATATGAACTGAATCGCTGAAACGCGTTGAGACTCTCATTTTTACTACCTCATATCTGTAACTTTTGATTTTACAAGTAATATCATAAATTGAATTAGTAAATTAGTCAATTAATTACGCACTGTGCATAACGTTTGACACAAAACACTAGTTATTTTATATTATTCATGCTACTTAAAAAGTTACATGAAAGAGATTTGTTATGATAAAGTTTGAGCACGTTTATAAGGAGTATGATAATAATTCTGCCATCAAAGATTTGAATTTAGAAATCGAAGATGGGGACTTTTTTGTGATGGTTGGAACTAGTGGTAGTGGAAAAACTACAACTTTAAAAATGATTAATCGCTTGATAAAACCGACTTCAGGACAGATTTTAATTGATGGTAAAAATATTGATACGTATGATTTGCAGAAGATGCGTTTAAATATGGGGTATGTTTTACAAAATATTGCCTTATTTCCCAATTTAACAATTGAAGAAAATATTACTATTCAACCGGATTCATTACATTGGACTAAGGATAAACGTAAGCGGGTTGCTTGGGACCTTTTAAAGAAAGTGGGACTTGATCCCGAAAAGTATGCTAAACGTATGCCAAATGAACTTTCTGGTGGGGAACAGCAGCGAGTCGGTATTATTCGTGCTTTAGCAACTAGTCCCAAAATGGTATTGATGGATGAACCATTCAGTGCCTTGGATCCAATTTCACGGACACAATTACAGGATCTGGTTTTGAAATTGCATCGTGAATTACAGACGACATTTATTTTTGTTACTCACGATATGCATGAAGCTATTCGGTTAGGAAATACGATTGCTGTTTTGAGTAAAGGGAACTTGGAACAAATCGGGAATCGTGACGATATTTTGAATCACCCTAAGAATGATTTTGTTAAAGGTTTCTTCAAACTGGAAAAAGATGGGCAATCCACTGTCGGAGAAATTATTGACGCTGGTTTTGGTCAGCCTGTCGATACCGAAATTAATTCTACTTTGTTGAAAGAGGATTCAGTCAACCGTATGGCGACTGAATTGAAAAATAATAATGGGATAGTTATTTTTGATAATGATGGAAGAAATTATCAACTTACTAATTCTGATCTACTAGATTTCTTGGCAAAGGAAGGTGAGAAATAGTGAGTGCAATTATACATGTTTTGCAAACTCAAAGCAGTGGAATTTGGGAAGCATTAGGACAACATATTTCTATTTCATTGATTTCACTATTTATTGCGGCAATAATTGCGATTCCTTTGGCAATCGTTCTAATGACACACAAGCGGATTGCCGAGATTATATTACAAATAACTAGTATTTTACAAACGATTCCAAGTTTGGCATTATTGGGTATTTTGATTCCAATAGTTGGAATAGGAACGGTGCCAGCTATTATTGCATTGGTCGTTTACGCGGTAATGCCAATTTTTCAAAATACCTATTCCGGTTTAACGACAATCGATCCGAATTTGGATGAGGCTGCCGAGGCCTTTGGATTATCAAGAACCAAAAAATTAGTTAAATTTCAAATACCATTAGCTATGCCGATGATTATTTCGGGTATCAGAATTGCTATGGTTATGATTATTGGAACCGCCACTTTAGCCGCATTAATTGGTGCTGGTGGTTTAGGTACATATATATTGTTGGGTATTGAAACAAATAATAATGCTCTATTGTTGATTGGTGCCATTTTGTCGGCAGTTCTGACATTAATTTTCAGTGCATTAATTAAAGCTATTTCAAAATTATCATTGCGAAAGATGGGAATTATCTTTGCCACATTAATTGTCTTGTTTGGAGGATTTGCTGGGTATCGTAGTATCGTCAAACCCCCTGTTAATATCACGATTGCTGGTAAGATGGGTAGTGAGCCGGAAATTTTGATAAACATGTATAAAGAGTTGATTGAACAAGATCATCCGAACATGAAAGTTTCATTGAAGCCTAATTTTGGAGGCACATCATTTCTATACAAGGCTTTGCAATCCGGCTCAGTTGACATTTATCCAGAGTTTACCGGAACAGTATTGCAGGCATTAGTTAAAACTAATCAAAAGGTCAGCCATAATCCTGAGAAAACTTATCAAATGGCGCGTAAGTTAATCAAGAAGGACGCCAATATGGAATACTTGACGCCAATGAAATATCAAAATGGATATGATTTGGCTGTTACCAAGAGCTTTGCCAAGAAATATAATCTGAAAACTATCAGTGATTTGAAGAAAGTTGAGCATCGGTTGCATGCTGGATTTGATCCCGATTTTTATCAGCAAAGTGACGGTTTTCCAGGTATCAAGAAGGCGTATGGTTTAGATATTGCCAGTGCCAAGACGATGGAGCCTTCAATTCGTTACAAGGCAATCGCCAATGGCAAGGTCAATTTGGTAGACGGATATACGACTGATCCAGAAATTAAAGAATACAATTTAGTCGTACTCAAGGATGACAAGAATCATTTTCCTCCATATCAAGGAGCACCTTTAATGACCGAGAAATTTGCTATGGAACATCCGGAAATTAAGAAAACACTCAACAAGCTTGGTGGAAAAATTACTGAATCAGACATGCAAAAGATGAATTATTTGGTAACTGTGAAGCATGAAAAGGCTTCTAAGGTTGCTCATGATTATTTAACTGACAAGGGACTATTGAAATAGGTTATCTGTCTCCAGAGCTGAGAATATTAATCAAATTACATAAAACAGAATGAGTTGTATCACACTTAAAAAAATAATTAAGAGTGATACAACTCATTTTTGCTGATTTTAATATTTAATGATTCGCACAAAAGCTCTAAAAGTAATTACTGAGATACTACCATAATCAAAATTAGGAGAGGAATCCAAGGATTACAGTGTCTATTTACCTCACTGATTATATGTCGTTTGTGTCTGCGGTTAGTTTTGATGTAACATAATCATCATTGAGAAAGGGTGATTGTATCAAGAATTCAATACAAACAAGAATTATTGGACTGATATCGGGTCTGATTTTAAATGCCTTTGGAAATGGTTTATGTATTTCTGCCAATATGGGGAGTGGCTTATGGACCGCTGGAGCAGTTAATATGACAAAATGGTTTGGCTGGAATACTGGCTTGTTACTTTTTATCATCGGAGTCGTCAATGCTGTCACAAATCAATTTTTGATCAAACATTTTGATGGTCGAAGATTGGTTGGAGAAATTCTTTATGTTATGTTTTTCAGTTATTTTGTGAATATTTTTACCAATTTGCTAAATAGTATTGGGGTCCCAAATTTACCGATTTTGATTCGAACATTTTTATCTTGCTTAGGAGTCGTATTTTTCTGCGTTGCCATCTCATTGTATCAACGAGCTAATATCGTGATGCATCCGAATGACGATACAACAAATATTTTAAGGTTTATGTATTTGAAAGGTAATTCAACAGCAGCTCAACTTGTTGATTTCATCCCACCAATTATAATTATTATTGTGGCGGGTATTGCTATCCATAATGTCTATTCAGTTAATGTGGGGACGGTTTTCTCATTTATCTTTAACGGCATTATAATAGCAGCTTCCGATAAATGGATCTGGCCACAAATAAAACATAATTTTAATACAGAAAATAATTAATTTAGAGATATTTGGCATTTAAGTGAAATTTACGACCATAAGTTATATAATAGGTACACAGGCATAAGAGTAAACGCTTTCATTAGCGTGAACCTGTGTGGGTTTTAATAATTAATTAGGTGGTGTGTATTGATGAAACTAAATGACAATACTGAGGCAAAGAGAATTTTATCGGAGCTTTATACCGATATTAATAATGCAAAGGATTTAGATAAAGAGGATTATTCTAAAGATTTTGTTCTAAAGACATATAATTTGTTAAATAAGAATTATTCATTCCAATATCTATTTGGTAGATTACGTGATGATCGTAAAATCCAAAAGACATTGTCAAAACTAGACAATGGTAGTGAATATATGGAACAAATTGACCAATTTGCACATAATGTTGGTTATGCCATCAATTAAAATTGAATAGAAAAGATTAATTCTGACTGGCATTTGCTTCGGTAAATGTCAGTTTTTTTATTAGATTTTTTGTTGCAAGTACAACAAAATAATTGTACAATATTTTTTGTTTGAAAGAGAGGCATTGATGTGGAAGACATTTTGAGATCAATAGGTGTAATAGCGCGGTCGCTTGATTCAATCAGTAATATTGAATTTAAAAAATACGATTTAACAAAAGGACAATATATCTACTTAGCTAGAATTTATGAGCATCCAGGGATTATTCAGGAGAAAGTCGCTGAAATGATCAAAGTTGATCGCACGACTGCTGCACGGGCAATTAAAAAGTTAGAGACGAATGAATTTATCGTTAGGAAACAATCCGAAGATAATAAGAAAGAAAAGAAACTTTATGTGACAAAAAAAGGTGAAGAAACCTATCCGATACTTTATCGCGAAGAGCATTACTCGAATGAAATTGCTTTAAATGGATTGTCACCTAGCGAACGAAAGCAAGTTTTTAAACTCTTGAATATTGTTGAAGGCAATATATCGGAGAACTGGGAATATGTGAAGAAGGGTAATAAACGGATATATTGATGACGACTACAATTAGAAGATGTACTGAAGATGATTTGAAAACTTTGCAAAGGCTCAGTGTCGAAACGTATACGGATACATTTAAACCGTATAATACTGAGGAAAATATGAAGGCGTATATCGAAGGCGCTTACAATTTGAACACTTTGCGGCAAGAGTTAACTGATAAGAACTCAGAATTTTATTTTTTATATATTGATGATGAGTTAGTCGGATATTTAAAAGTTAATATTCTTGATGCACAAAGTGAGCCTATGGATGATGATTTCTTAGAAGTTCAACGTATTTATATTCGAGTTTCCTATAAGCGCAAAGGACTTGGAGAGGTTTTGATGAAGTTAGCCATCGAACGTGCGCAATCTTTAAAGAAACCAAGGCTCTGGCTCGGAGTTTGGGAAAAGAATTTTGCTGCACAAAAATTTTATCAAGCAATGGGATTTGAACATTATAGTTCACACAAATTTGTCATGGGAACTTCAACTCAGACAGATTATATTTTAAAAAAGGAATTGGAAAATTAATATGACAAAAGTAGTAGTAGACGAAAAATTTTGGGAATTATTTCCTGAGGCACAAATCAGTACGCTAGTAATTCATGGTATCGACAATCACGTTGATGAAAAAGATGATCCTTACTTTGCCAAATTGTTGAAAGATGCATCTGATGAATCGGAAAAATTCATTACCAATGAATCTTTTAAAGATAATGAAGTTATTGATGAATGGCGTGAGGCTTTTCGTCAATTCAAGACTAAAAAAGGTGTCCGTTGTTCAATCGAAGCTTTATTGAAACGAGTTAGTCAGGGACGTGAATTTTCACCAATCAATCCACTAGTCGATATTTATAATAGTATTTCATTGAAATATGGAGTTCCATGCGGCGGTGAAAATATTAAAGCTTTCGACGGTGATATGCATTTAGGAGAGGCCAAAGGTGGAGAAGGGTTCAAACCATTAGGTGCAACAGAAAATTCACCTGCATTACCAGGAGAAATCATTTATTACGATGATGCTGGTGCCATTTGCCGCTGTCTGAACTGGCGTGAAGCACAGAGAACGATGTTGACAGAGGATACAACCGATTCTGTTTTAGTGATTGAAGCTATTAATGAAAAACAAGCAAAACGTGCCAATGAGGCCGTTGTTGAGTTGAAAGATTTGATTGAGAAATATTTCAAAGTTGACGGTCGAATTGAACATTTAACTAAAGATCATTCAGAAACAGCAGTATTGTAATAGTAAAGTGTATCAAGAAATTCTGGTTTTTCTCAGACCTGTTTACAAAAATTATTATTATTTCATGGTTTAATAAGAATCTGAAGGTTGAAAGATGAAAAATTAATCTAGCCATTGCTATTACAGGCTTAGAGTCAATTTATTTAAATAATCAGAAATTTTCATTTTATTCCCGCTGTTAAAAAAATACTATCAGCTCTGGAAACGGCATATTTAACTAAACCTGCAACCTTTAGTAAGACTAAAAAAAGAAGTTACTTTTCATCTCAAATATTCCCTAGTCCAAGGGATGTTTTCAAGTGAGAAGCGACTTCTTTTTTAACTAATTTTCGAAATATTATTTTCTATCTGTATCAATCATTCCAAAAGTAAGAACAGCAATACCGATAATTAAAGCTAAGATGAAGTAGAAGAAAATCATCGTTGTATTAATACCGATACCCAATGAGAAACCAATTAGATAAGGCCCAATAGTTGCTCCAATACGACCGATGGCCTGAGTAAAACCAATGCCCATTCCGCGTAATTCGATTGGGTATTGTGTGGGTGTTAGGGCAATCATAATTCCCCATGCACCAAGTGTGAAGAAGGATAGTAGACAGCCACTGATTAGAACCATTGCTTCAGTTTGAGCTGTACCAAAAAGGAATGCTCCAACGATGGTTCCGATAATATAAATTGCCAAAACTTTTTTACGACTTAGTTTACCCATCAAATAGGCCGCTAAGAAATAACCAGGTAATTGGGCAAAACTAGTGATAAATGTGTATAAGAAACTCCGAGAGATTGACAAGTTACGTTGAATCAAGATACTTGGCAACCAAAGAAATAGTCCGTAGTAGACAAACATGATTACGAACCAAAGAATACTCAAACATAGAGTTGAACGACGAAATTCAGGTGACCAAATTTGTTTCATGGCACGGCGAAGATTCAATTTGTCATTTTTTACATTAGTTTCAGCGGGTAAGTGATTACGCAAAACTAATGTGTATAACGCCGTTACGGAAGTGATGATTACAGTGAACTTCCAACCATAGGCTGGCATTACCAACGTGGCCAGTAGGGATGCAAAAATCCAACCGATGGCCCAGAAACTGTCCACCAAAATGAGCATTCTAGAACGTTTATTTCCCGAGAATGAGTCTGCAATAATAGTTGATGCAACTGGTAATTCTCCCCCAAGACCAATACCAGTTATGAAACGAACCAGAAGAAACTGGTTAACGTCAGTTGTTAAAGCCAATAATAAATTACTAATTGAAAAGACCAGTAATGTGACCATCATGATATTTTTTTTACCAAAACGATCAGCTAAATATCCAAATAGGAAAGCCCCAATCATCATACCAACAGTTGTGATCGAACCGACCAAACCGATTTGACTGGCACTTAAACTCCATTCTTGTTTAATTAATGGCATGATAAATGATAACAATGCCACATCAGCAGCATCGAATAACCAAGCAGTCCCAATAACCATTAACAATTTAAGGCCACTTTTTTGTGTAGTTTCGATTTTTTGTGAATCCAAAACTTACCTCCATAAATTATATAAAATATTACTATTTTTATTAAAGGTAAAAAATACCTTAAATAGCATAAAAAAAGACTATCATTAGTCTTTTCCAAGGTCAAGTTATCCGCGTAGCTCATATAGTTTGGCCGGACGACCACTCTTGCCATGTTCCATACCAATTTCATTAAAGAGATGGGCATGAGTTTTGCGAAAGTTTGAGTTGTCAATGTTTACAGAGGGTTCTTTCCAAAATGTGGCATAAACTTCACGAGCCTGTTTGAGAGTAAAACTGTCCCCTAGGATCAATAAAATAGTTGGTAAATAATCCAGACGATTAGTTATCCTGTGGAAGGCCAAGCGCAGTATCAGAGCATGATCAGCCGCCAAATGGCTGTTGTCATGGGATTCTTCAATATTGTTATAAAATTCACTTTCCGATATTTTGTCAGCTAGAGTCCTGAATTGCAAATCGTGATATGTCAGTAAGTATTGTTCAGGCAAATAATCAACGCTAAACCACTCAGCATCTTTGGCCCCATAACCAGGGGTCAAATCAGGCATGGAGGGTAAGTAGGTCATGTAAGTTAAGGCGATTTCTCGGTGATCACTGATACGTTGAACATTACTGAAAGTAGCTAATTGTTCAGTATAAAAATCAGGCAATTCGATTCCGATTTTCTCCCGGATCAAACGTAAGGAAGCATCCTCGGCATTTTCATCCGTACGCAGTATAGTTGCAGGCAGTCCCCAATGACCAGAATCGTTGCCAAAAGAATTTTGAATCAATAAGACTAAAACTTGTTTGGATTTAGGATTAAAACTCCAAATAATATTAACGACATTGATGATTGATCTGTTTGTTGAATTTATTTCCGACATATTAAATGACATCCTCTAATCATTAAAGATTCTTTCTTCAGCTATTAAGAATATATTCGAAGTGTGAAATTCTCAATATTTGAAGGTCAACTTATTGTTTGATAGATGGTAATAAAGAATAAAAGTATAAAAATGTTTTTAAATCACAGTGATAACGGTTCTATTGTAAAAGGTTCGATCGTAGAAACGGACTTATCGCGAGCAATGGAACTACCACATTTATGTCATTATTTAAAATATAAGTGGCTATTTGATTAAAAATACCTTAGCCGGAGGTTTCCTGTGAAATGGTAGTCTGAAGTGAAGGTGGCGTTATGGCTTTAGCCATTACACCACAGGGCGACTTTGGAGACTTACCGGTCTGTGGTAAGGCTTCAAAGCGAGGGACGAGACCTTGGCTCGGCCCGGTCCTCACTGCAGAACTACCATTTCACAGGAAACTGGAGGCGGCCCACACCCCTATTATAATTTACTTTTCGTACACTAACAGTCTAATATTTGATTCACAATCGAATTGATTCTATAACTTGCAGTGTGGAGGTTGAAAAAATCTTCACAGATGGCCATAAGGTTATTCTCAGGAGCCTTGGATGATGGGGCTGTCTTAAATGATAGGCTCTGGTTCATATCGATAAAATAATATCAGATATGGAGGAGAATATAATGAAACAAATTTTAAGAAATAGTTTATTAATAGGTGGAGCAATTTTAGGAATAGTTTCGGTTGGAGCTGGTGGTTATGTAGCTAAAGCAGCTACGACGGCACCAACAACCTCGACGACACCAGAAACGGCTTCAGCAGCAATTACACCAGGAACCATAACAATTAAGGCTGCACCAAGTATTGGATTTGGTACGGTTGATTCAAGTGCTGACGATACGAGTTATACTTCAACTAGTTTTTCAAGTGGATTACAAATAGCTAACCCAGGTGAACCAACAGGTTGGACGGTTTCGCTAGCAGATACACCATTTACTGATGGAACGACTGGCGGAGCAACTTTGAAAGGTGCAAGCCTATCATTAGCTGATTCTTCAGCAACTCCTGTGAAGGCTGACGATGCCGATAACGTTTCAACATTGCCTGTTTTCACAGCAGCAACGCCGGTTTCTAGTGCTCCAGTAACAATTTTGAACGCCGCAACTGGTACAGGTGTTGGTTCATTCACTACTAGTTATGGTAGTGGCGATGCCACATTGAAGGTACCTGCTGGTAATATCGGTGGGTCATACACATCTGACTTGTCTTGGACATTATCTAATGCACCAGCTTAAAAATTGAATCGAAGAGAGGTATATTAAACCAATATGCTTCTCTTTTTTTCGAAGAGGTAATATTATGAAAAAATATCTGACAATTTTTTTAACATTAATAGCAAGCATTATTTTGGTTTTTGTTTTTGACAATCGAACAGTTGAAGCTGCGACTCCGAACGGTGTCAATTATAGTATTTCCCCTGAGTTACCTAGCAATCAGATTTCAAAAAATATCGGTTACTATGATTTAAAGGTAACTCCGGGTCAAAGTGAGACCATTAAATTTAAAATTAATAATACTGACACCAAGGAACATTCGTACAAAGTCTCAGTGAACCGTGCTGCCACTGATATTAATGGTGTGATCGATTACAATGACCATGGCATAGCCCCAGATAGCGATTTACAATACAATATTGAGAAACTTGTGACTTATCCCAAAGAAGTCACTGTAGCCGCTAATTCATCGAAAGAAGTTTCCATTAAGTTAGACGCTCCCAAAGGAGATTTTTCAGGTGAGTTATTGGGTGGAATTTTTGTTCAGGAAAATAATCAAATAAATAATGATAAAAAATTACCTAAAGGTGTCACATTAAGAAATCAATATAACTATGTTTTAGGATTACAGCTACAACAAAATACTGATGCCGTAAAACCTGATTTGAAGTTTGTTAAAGTTTTTGAAACTGACAATAATGGTCAAATTTCGGTTGATGGAGAAATGGATAACGATGTTCCAACCTTGGAAAATAAAGTCTCCGTTGATGCCAAGGTTACTGCTCAAAATAGTTCTAAAATTATTCTGAAATCAGATAAAAAGGCTATGTCAATGGCACCTAACAGTGATTTTTATTATCCAGTTAATGTCAATACTGTGACCGGACCAAGTAAAAACAAACGCTTAAAACCAGGCAAATATACGATGTATTTGAGTGTTAAAGCCAACAATGGTAAGAATCATTGGAATTTGAAACGCAACTTCGTCGTAACAAAGAAGCAAATGGCCAAGATCAATCATAAGAATCCTGATCGTGCTATGGATCTCTGGATAATCCTAGGTGCTATTCTTGCATTAGTTGTAATCGCAGGTTTTGTTATCAAACATTATCGTAAAAACAGCAGATAGGTAGTATAAATTATTAACGTCAAAATAAGCCTTCAGTTCACCGTTACTTCTAGTGGATTGAAAGCTTTTTTTGCTATGATCAGTGTTGTTACAGACCTTGAGCCAATTTATTTAGATAATCAAAATCGTTAATTTTATTTTCCGTATCATTAGAAAACAAACTAGTTGTAAGAGTTGAGAGTAATCATCTGTAGCGAAAGTGGCGTTAGAGCTTCAGCTCTTACACCACCGGGCGTGTTGGAGACTTACCGGTTTGTGGTGAGGCTTCAACCGAGGTCCGAGACTGTACTTTGGCTCGGGCCGTTCCGCGCAACAGATGATTACTCTCAGCTCTGGAAACGGCATAATTAACTAAAACTTCATAACAATGATTTTCAGAACATCATTAAAAGACATTAATTAAAACAGTGCCGGAGATAACTAAAATAAGTCCGGCAATAGATGGGATGGAGATTGTTTCGTTATAAAAAACGATTCCGGCAACAGTCACAAGAACTAATCCAACGCTACCCCAAGTGGCATAAGTCAAACTAAGTGGTAGTCGTTTTAAAACGTGTGAAAGTACGAAGAGGCAGATAAAATATGAGGCCAACGTTCCTAAAGTAGGCCAAAGGTTGCTAAATCCGTCTGTCTTCTTTAAAAGTGAAGTCCCTAAAACTTCAAAACCGATTGACACTAGTAGTAGTAAGTAATTCATAGGCTTTTCCCCGTCAAAATTTTCTTTCAATATCATACCCGATTTTTATTGAAATGACACTATTGTTACTCAAATGAAATGATTTTTAAATCAATTTGAAATAAATAACTAATTCATAAACTTTTATACCAGAATGCCAATTGACAGTTTGATTAAAATATATTAATTTTTACTAATGTTTGAACAGATAAAGATAGGGAGAATTTAATGTTCGAAAATGATTTAGCTATTTTTAAAATCCAAACTCGGATTGCCATGAAAGAAAGATTCTATTTCATTTATACGCTAATTGCACCGATAATAATGGTCTTTCTTAATAAAACAGAAGATTTTCAGGATAATGAGGCGCTGTACATCTACTGGTCATATATTGTTGTGACGACTGTTTTCAATGGTTTTTTAATCAACTTGATTCGATTACGTGAAAGTGGATTTTTTAAAACGTTAACTTACTTAATTGGGTCGAAGCATTCAATTGTTTTGGCCAATTTATTAGTCCAATTCTTAGTGATTCAATTAGAAATATTTTTATTTAACTTGATTGTCACTTTATTTATTACACATGTCTCTGCAGTTACTTTCGTATATGGTTTCTTAGTCTCGTTTCTTTCAGCGTTGCTGTGTTCAGCGATGATGTCGGGATTATTGCTTTTGAAATTAAGACAGGGAATATTCAATCTTATGATTAGTGGATTTTTTATTATTGGCATCTTGCTATTAGGATTACGTCCACACGGATTGTTGAATTATGTTTTAACAATTATTAACCCGTTTCAGCTGATTTATGAGCTGTATAACATTCATTGTAGTTCGTTTCGTGAGATTATTTTTTTGAGTGTTATTGCTAGCGGATACTTATTAATGGGAGGAATGATTTTTAAAGGAATTTCGATTAAAAGTCATTTGAAATAGATGAAAATTGAGAATTTTTATTGCCGATATAAAAAGAACTTTTTATTTGAAGATGTTAATTTCTATTTTGAAGATTGTCAGTTAAACTTTATCTTAGGGGAAAAAAGTATCGGTAAAACAACGCTGCTAGACAAGATTGCAGATACTAAGCGTGGCGGAAATTTTATTGGTTTCCCGAATTTTAAAAAGATTGCTTATTTAGCACAGGATAATGAATTTCGTGTTGGATTAACAATTTTAGAGATATTGTCGTTTGTTCGTCAATTAAATGAAACTTTAAATTTAGAAATTCCCGAACAAATTCGTAATTTACTACATAAGCATTTCAATGAGTTGGCAGATAATGAAAGAAAGTTAGTTCTGATTTATATGAACTTGATGGTTGATAAAGAATTATATTTGTTTGATGAACCAGATGTTGGAATTGGATTAGATGATTCCCAAACGGTGTTTAATTGGTTGCGTGAGATGACTGAGGAAATGAATAAAACTATCATCATTACGACCAATAAGTTGGACAATATTTGTGACATTGATAATGTTAATTACATTAAAGATTCGCGAGAAATTCTGGCCGATAATTATTTGAAAATTAAATCACAAATGGCATTTTAGGGGGAAATAAATTTGCGAAAGAGCATGCTACTGTTATTACTGACACCCTTGTTTTTGGCGGGGTGTTCTACAACTTCAGCCAGTCAAAACACGACCACATCAACTGTGAAACAATCAGAAATAACAACAAAACAGATTAGTGGCTGGACTTATAAATCAGGTGAAAAGCCAGTTAAAATTATCAACAACGATAAACCTTCTAATATTAAAAAGACTGATTTTGATCAATCCCATATTGATTACAGTGGACTGGATAACTTAAATCGAACGAAAACAGCAACTGCATATTTAACCCGTAACAATTTAGGTAGATCCAATACTAGAACTGAACAAGTATGGCGTCCAACCGGTTGGCATAATGAACCAAAGTATGTCGACAATATGCGAGTTATCCCTCAAAATCGCGGTCATTTGATTGCATACACAATGACTTTTAATTTAAACAAGTCTGGTCAAACGCAGCAAGGTGAGCTTGGTAGTATTGATAATCCTTATAATTTATTTACACAGACGGAATTTTCAAATCAAAAGACGATGACGCAAGTGGAACAAAAGGTTCGAGATGCGCTTGCTCAAAATAAGAAAGTTATTTATAAGGTGACTCCGATTTTTCGTGGGCAAGAGTTAATGGCCCGAGGGGTCTGGGTTCAAGCAATATCGACTGATGGTAGTTTGAAATTCAATCGTTATTTGTGGAACATTCAGAATAACATCGAATTTGACTATGCAACCGGTCGTTCGAAAGTTGATCGTAATCTCAAAGTTCCCGCTGTATCAAACGCACATCAGAAGAATTATCATCATTATAAGAAGCAACGAAATTATAAGCACACCAATTAATTTGACCTCGAGCAAACGCAAAGTGTTAAATTATTAATTGAGGTGAAATATATGCGTGAGATAGAGAAATTAGATAATGGTGAGTGGTATTACTTTTTGGATGACGAAGTAGTTCAGAGAAAAGCCAATGCAGCCAAACTTTGTCAGGAATTTAATGAAATTTCAGCAACTGAACCCGAAAATCAGACCTCAAAAATCAAAGAGATTTTGGGATCATATGGGAAAAATATTTCTGTTCAAAGCCGGTTTAATTGTGATAACGGAAAGAATATTCATGTTGGCAATGATTTCTTGAGCAATTATAACTTGACGATTTTAGACATTGCTCCCGTTAATATCGGAAATAATGTCATGATTGGTCCTAATGTTGATATTTATACAGTTAATCATCCCATGACAGCCAAAGGTCGTCGAGAATACTTGGGTAAGGGATTTCCAGTGACAATTGGCAACGATGTCTGGATCGGTGGAAAAGTGTCAATCATGCCTGGTGTAACCATTGGTAATAATGTAGTGATTGCTGCTGGGGCCGTGGTTACTAAGGATGTTCCTGATAATAGCTTGGTTGGTGGAGTTCCAGCTAAGCTTATTAAAAAACTAGACGAAGATAATAACTAGATGCTTTTATAATGGGAAAAGGTTGATGTCGTTAAAAAAAACGGCATCAACCTTTTTTGTATAATTTTTATGAAGTTGGATTTAACTTAGTCATGTCAGATTGTTACTAATGATTATCTTTGTATTCAGATGGTGTACAGCCAATATATTTATGAAAAATTCTAGTGAAACGTTGATAAGTCGAAAAACCACATGACTGGGCGATAAAAGTAATTGATTCGCTAGAAACCTTTAGTAGTTCCGTAGCTTTCTTAAGTCGATATTTGGTCAAGTATTCCTTTGGACCGATATTCATATTTTCCTTAAAAAGTTTAAATAGATAAGTTCGGTCGACATTTAAATATTCAACAACATCATTAATTGTAATGGCGGATTCATAATTATTTCTGATGTAATATAAAGCTTGCGTATACAATTTATCTGGATCTGATGAATGGCTGTTGGAATCACTTGGAAAAGCGTTACATAGTGAGTTAAGAATTTTTAGGAGCTTGGCTGAATATAAGAAGTCACTACTATTTTTCTCTTGAGAATAATTTACTATTTCAACAATTTTTTGTGGTACAACTGGCGTATCTTTTATAGAGAAAACAGGATTTTTATAAGAAATATCAATTTGGGACATGTATTGTTTGAGTAATTCACCAGTGAATCGGATCCAATAAAAACTCCAAGGATCATTTTTATCAGCAATCATAGTAACTGTTTTATTTGGTTCGATATATATAAAATCTCCCTTTTTTAAATGATATTTAACATCATTGCTAATAAAGACGCCTTTGCCATCGGAAATATAATGCAACATATATCCGGATCTACCTAATGGTCCATAACGATGTGAAGGAACAGTGGCCTCGTAACCACCAGATGTTAGATATAGATATGGATTATATTTTTCATTACTGAAGACAAAATTCTTTTTCATTATTATTTACCATTCAACATTTCGACATATTATAGCAACATTATAACATTTGAAACCGCTTACTCTAGCTGTAGAATACATTTGTAAGTTAATTAATGAACAAAATAAATTAAATCAATTTGAGGAGTTAAGTCATGAAGAATGATCGTAAGTTATATGAGAAAATATCTGATGAAATTCTTCCAGCAATTGGAGGAAAGGACAATGCCATTGAGGCTTTTCACTGTGCAACTAGGCTGAGAATTGCTTTAAAGGATACTAGTAAGATTGATAAGGAAGCCTTGTCAAAAATTGAATTGGTCAAGGGAGTTAATCTTAATAAGAGTCAATTACAAATAATTTTTGGTGCTGGATTAGTTGATAAGGTAACCGATGTCTTCATTCAACATACAGGTATACCATATTATTCCGTTGACTCTGATAGTTCGACTACGATTAAAGAGGATTCTAAGAAGGAAGATAAAAAGAGCTTCTTTCAAAAGTTTATTGATGATCTGACAGGTGTTTTTACAGAGATTTTACCGGGTATTTTGGCCGGTGGTATTTTAATTGGGTTGAATAATCTTTTAACTCAAAAAATCTTTGGTACACAATCATTGGTTCAAATGTTTCCAGGTATTTCCGGGATTAGTACGATTGTAAATTTAGGATCATCCGGTATTTTTGCCATGTTGCCCCTGATTGTTGTTTATTCAGCTACTAAACGATATGGCGGTAGACCAGTTTTGGGGCTAGCAATAGGAGCCGTAATGATGTCGGCCTCTTTGCCATCAATGTCCGATGTTCAAACTGGTGCTGCTAAAGCAATTATTGCCAATATTTTTGGTTGGAAATTATCATTAACTAATTTTGGCGGTCAAATTATTGTTGCCTTAATTATGGGCTGGGTTATTGCTAAATTGGATAATTACTTTCAAAAGAAATTACCTGGGGTCATTCAATTTGTTCTTTCACCAATGTTAACAATTTTAATTTCATCATTTATCCTATTCATGATTGTTGGACCTATTGGAGTCACATTATCTACTTGGATTACCAACGGATTAGTTTGGATGTCGCAATCATTAGGTATCTTTGGTTACATTATTTTCGGTGGAATCCAGCAGTTGATTGTTATTACAGGATTACATAATATGTTCGGTGCAATTGAAACTCAATTGATCTCAACGACTAAATACGATTTTCTTAATCCCTTATTCTCAGGTGCTTTAATGGGTCAAGGTGGCGGAGTATTGGCTTACTTCTTCTTGAATAGAAAGGATGCCAAGGCACGTGAAATCTCAATTTCAGCATTCTTCTCAATTTTATTTGGTATTTCTGAGCCAGCATTATTCGGTATCAATATTAAAAATAAATATCCATTGATTGGTGGTTGTATCGGTGGTGCAACTGCTGGAGCTTACATCTATTTAACAAAATTAACGGCTGTTGCTTTTGGTACGACTGGACTACCTGGTATTGCTATTGCTGCTCCACAAAATAATGGTTATCTCAATTATATTCTAACTAACTTGATAGGTATCGCTGTTGGTTTTCTAGCATCATTGTTAGTATCCAAATTTTCGACGTCTAAATCTAAAGTTGCCGCAACTAAAAAGACTGTGGACGAAGTTCCCACGGAACAATTGAGTGTTGATTAAACGAGGTTAAATACGATGACAAATAGAATCAAAGAATTTAGAAATATGGTTGCTCATCTATCTGATGTGCCAATTTCAGATGTTGAAAAGGAGCAGTCCATTGCTCAAGCAAGTCCTTATCGACAGACGTACCATATTGAAAGTGAATCCGGTACATTGGGAGATCCAAATGGATTTTCTTACTTCAATGGGAAATATCATTTATTTTATCAATGGAGTCCAATGGCATTTTCAAAGGCGCCACATTATACCCAACATGGTTGGAAACATTTAATTTCAGATGATTTAGTTAATTGGCAGGATTTAGGTGCTGCTATTGAAAGTGATACGAAATACGATAAATATGGAACTTATTCCGGTAGTGCCATTCCCGTTCATGATAAGTTGCTGATGTTTTACACAGGCAATACGTGGATTAATACTGAGACAGATAATAATTGGCTTCGTGTTCCATATCAGTTAACAGCTTTTATGGATAAGAATAATCAAGTTCATAGGAGTAATTCTCCAATCATTGAAGGAACTTTTGATGGGTACACGGCTCATTTTAGAGATCCTAAAGTTTGGCAAAAGGACAGCCAATACTATGCGATTTTGGGAGTGCAGAGAAAAAATTTGACTGGAACTGCTTTGATTCTCCAGAGTGATGATTTTGAAAAATGGCATTCACTAGGAGAATTAAAAACTAATTACGAGGAACTGGGATATATGTGGGAATGCCCGGACTACTTCGAAATAGATGACAAAGGCATGCTGATTTTTTGCCCACAAGGATTAAAAAGTTCTGGAAGTCAGTATCAAAATATTTATCAAACGTGCTACTTGTTGGGAGATCAGGTCTCACTACCACAAACCGATTTTAAACATGAGTCATTAAATGAATTGGATAATGGCTTTGATCTTTATGCTAGTCAAACGATGTTAGCCCCTGATGGCAGACGAATCATTATTTCTTGGATGGGATTACCTGAAACCGCCTATCCGACTGAAAAATATCATTATTCGGGATGCATGACGATTCCCAAAGAACTGCACATTAAAAATGGAGAATTATATCAAATACCGATTAAGGAAATGAATTCATTACGAAAAAATTGTCATTCACTTAATGAACGTCTTGAGAATGAAACAGTTGACCTTAAGTTAAAAAAAATGTCTAATGAGTTTGACCTAACAGTTAAATTTAATGATTCCAATGCACTTATGTTAGATTTATTTGCTGATGCGTTAGATCAACGTCGATTTAGAGTCATTCTAAATAAGAAGAAAAATGAAATTATGATTGACCGCTCACAATCAGGTGTGGAAGTAGCAACTGAGTATGGCGTAACTAGAAAAATTGATTACAAATTATCTGAAAAATTAAATTTAAAAATTTATACGGATTGTTCATCAATTGAAATATTTATTAATAATGGTGAGAAAGTATTTACTTCTAGAATTTTTCCAAACGAAGATCAAATCCATATGTTTTTACATAGTATCTGTGGAACAACAAATATTGATGGTTCAATATATGAAATGAAATAATAGGTGGAAAAGTAGAAATTATGACTGATTTAATTCAAGTTGATCAAAAGAGAAGAATATTTTATCTGAGTAACCAGAAAATAAGTTACATTTTTCGAGTTATGCCGAGAATGAATAAGCTAGAGCATATTTATTTTGGCGACAAAATATCCTCACATCGAACAATTGAAAATACTATTCAGACTAGTTTTGCATGGGGAGAGAAAAGAATTGTTGGTGATGATAATTCATCATTGTCAAAGTTGATGCAAGAATACCCAGAATATGGAACTAGTGATTATCGGATGCCCGCTTTTGAGATTGATTATCCGACCGGAGATAGTATTTCCAACTTTGAATATGTCGGTTATAAAATTATTGATGGAGCGTTAGAAATCAAAAATTTACCCCATGTTAGATATAAAAATGATGAATGTCAGACACTGATAATTAGTCTAAAGGATCAGTATAGCGACCTAGAATTAAGTCTTAATTATACGATTGATTTGAATAATGCCAGTATAATCAAAAATGCAACGATTAAAAATAATGGGAAGAAAATTTACAATTTAGAAAATATCAAGAGTAACTGTTTGGATATTCCCAATGAACAATTTGAATTAATTACTCTAAATGGCAATTGGGCTCGAGAAAAGCATGTGAATCGGGAATCAATTCATCAGGGAATTAAAGAAATTAGCAGTTCTCGAGGTGCTAGTGGTCATGTCCATGATCCATTTATTGCGTTGGTTAATCCGGAAACAACCCAAAGTAGTGGTGTAGCTTATGGAATTTCTACTATTTATAGTGGTAATCATAAGGAAACCGTTGAGCTAGATTCTTATGGTGTAGTCAGAATATTGACGGGGATCAACGATGAACACTTTAAATGGGAATTGAAGGCTGGAGAAAGTTTTACGACACCACAATCGATTTTGACATTTTCTAGTAATGGATTAAATCAGATGAGTCAAACTTTCCATAATTTGATTAGAGATCATTTGATTGAATTTAAGTGGAAAGATGTAAAACCTCCAGTCCTTATTAATAATTGGGAAGCAACGTATTTTGATTTTAATGAAAGTAAAATTATTGATTTAGCCACTAAAGCGGCCACTCTTGGTTGTGACCTTTTTGTTTTAGATGATGGGTGGTTTGCACAACGTAATGGTGAGAAGGGTTCACTAGGTGATTGGCGAGTGAATTTTGATAAGTTACCACATGGATTAGATTTTATCTCACAGAAAATTCATGCATTAGGTATGGATTTTGGATTATGGTTTGAACCGGAGGCAGTTTCTGATGATACTCCCATTTTTAAGGAACATCCGGAATGGATAATTGGTGTAAAAAATAAATCATATAGTTTAGGTCGAAATGAATATTTGTTGGATTTTAGTAATCCCAAAGTAATTGATAATATTTTTGGGCAGATGGATAAAATTTTATCTAGTACCAAAATTGAATACCTTAAATGGGATATGAATCGGAATATTACAGAACCTTACTCAAATTACTTGAACTCTGATCAGCAGGGTGAATTTTTCCATCGGTATATTTTAGGAGTTTATGATTTGTATGAGCGTCTGTTAAAAAAGTATCCAAAATTATTGATTGAATCTTGTGCGAGTGGCGGCGGTAGATTTGATTTAGGGATGTTATACTATGCGCCGCAAACTTGGGGTAGTGACGATACAGATGCCTATGAAAGACATCAAATTCAAGCCGGAGAATCTTATGTTTATCCACTCAGATCCATTGGTACACATGTTTCAGTGTCACCTAATCACCAAACGGGTCGAATAACGTCATTGCAATCAAGAGGAAATGTTGCCTTGTTTGGGACCTTTGGATATGAAATGAATCTACTAGATTTGTCGTCTGAGGAACAAGCAGAAGTAAAGCGTCAGATTAAATTAAAGAAAAAGTATGATGAACTGATTACCCATGGAAATTTTTATCGCCTAAATACTCGTTTGGAAGGAACTGATGCTTGGATGGTTACTTCGGTGAATCAAAAGCAAGCTCTAGTATGTTATTTTAAAGGACTAAGTCATCCAAATATGGGTTATGACCAAGTAAGATTAGATGGATTGGATACTAAAACTAAATATACTATTAATGATTCTTATGATTTGTATGGTGATGAGTTAATGAAAATTGGCTTACCAGTCCGTTTTAGTAGTCAAAAGACCAAAAAGAGTGACTTTGAAAGTAGTTTATTTGAGATTAAAGCAAATTGATGAATAGTATTTACTAACTAAAGGTTGAAAGTTTAGTTAAGTATGCCGTTTCCAGAGCTGAGAGTATTCAATTGCTGCGCGGAACGGCCCGAGCCTGGGAAGCGGTCTCGAACCTCGGTTGAAGCCTCGCAAAAACCGCGAGTCTCCAACGCGACCGGTGGTGTAATTGCTAAAGCAATAACACCACTTTCGCTGCAAATGAATACTCTCAGCTCTTCCAACTAGTTTATTCTTTAAATGGTGGGAACAATAAAACAAAACTCCTGATTATTTAAATAAATTAACTATAGGCCAGTAACATCAATGGTTATATTAGTTTTTCACCTTTCAACCTTTAGGTTTTTAATAATAAGAATGTCCGACTGTGATCTCTTGCTATTTAACTAAATTGGTAAATAAATTGAATTTAGGACTGTAACAGCAATGTTTATATCACTTTTTCACATTTCAACCTTCAGTTACTAAATCAAAAAGAAGGTGTTTTCTACTTGAAATTACAAGTTGAAAACACCTTCTTTTAATATTACCAAAGGTTGAAATATTATTTTATTTTCTAGTCGCTAACAACGACCAATGCTTTGATAACTTTACGATCAGTCATTTCTTGATAAGCATCATTGATTTCTTCAAGACTGAAGCTCTTTGTGAAGACCAATCCCGGATTGATTTCGCCATCGAGAACAGCTTTCAACAAGCGTTCCTTGTCATAAGTTGTAACTGAAGCGGGACCACCGCCAAGAATAATATTCTTGCCAAATGATGATGAAACGTCCATTTTACCAGTATGTGGCAATCCAACACGACCAACGATTGAACCAGGACGACCGACTCTCATAGCTGTTTCAGTTGAAAGTTCAGTTCCGACACATTCCAAAACAGCGTCAGCACCTTCATTATTTGTCAAAGCCAAAATCTTTTTGACGCCTTCATCACCACGTTCAGCAACATTGTCAGTAGCACCAAATTTCTTAGCCAAAGCTTCACGGTCAGGGTGACGACTAGTTGAGATAATCTTAGTGGCTCCCATCATCTTGGCAGCAATAATACCACATTGACCAACGGCACCGTCACCCATAACAACAACAGTGTCACCAGGTTTAACCTCTGCTACACGAGCAGCGTGATAACCAGTTGCCATAACATCAGCCAAAGTTAGGAGTGATTTAAGCATACCTTCTGAATAATCACTAGGTTTGCCGGGAACCTTGACTAAAGCCCATTGACCATGTTGGAAACGAATATATTCAGCTTGATTGCCATTACTGAAGTTGTCACTATGTGATTGACAGTCGCCGTCGAATCCAGCACGACAAGCTTTACAATAGCCACATCCGTGAGTAAATGGAGCAATAACAAAATCACCCGGTTTAACAGTCGTGATTTCAGATCCAACTTCTTCGACAATTCCGATAGCTTCGTGACCAGAATTTTCTGAATTTTCAGCTTTATCCTCTAAACCACGGTATGCCCAAAGGTCAGAACCGCAGACACAAGCGCGAACAACTTTGATGATTACGTCATCATCAGCTTGAATAGTTGGTTTTTCAGCATCCTCAAGTTTCATTTGACCAACTTTTTCAAAAATTGCTTTCTTCATATAGAAATCTCTCCTTTTTAATTATTAACAATTAAATTATAACTATAATAGTATGAAAAGTAACCGTTTACCTTTAGTTAATTATAAAACTAAAGGTTGAAAGGGTTAGTTAAGTATGCCGTTTCCAGAGCTGAGAGTATTCAATTGCTGCGCGGAACGGCCCGAGCCTGGGAAGCGGTCTCGGACCTCGGTTGAAGCCTCGCAAAACCCGCGAGTCTTCAACACGCCCGGTGATGTAAGGACTAAAGTCCTAACATCACTTTCGCTGCAAATGAATACTCTCAGCTCTTCCAACTAGTTTGTTTTTTTTATAGCAGGCACAATAAAATAAAGATTTCTGAGCTATTTAAATAAATTAGCTTTAGGTATGTAACAACAAGTTTTTGTATAAATTTTTTACCTTTCAATATTCAGATATGATTCTATTGATAGTTTGAAATCAAAAATAGTCGTTATAACGCCACATAACTGTTGTGTTTATTAAGAACAGTCTTCAGCGGAGTGACTTTTATTTGATTTTTTAATATTAAGAAATTCATGATCAACCGTGACACAAAAATATAAAAGGGTAATCCCTAGATATACCAAAATGTTAGTATTCGGTTGACAGGTATTTCATCAGCAGCGAGGGTCGAGACCGTATTTCGGCTCGAGCCGGTCCCACAGCAGGTGAAATATCTGTCAGCCGGATGCGGCCTCCACCAAAACCCTAATTGACATTTAACTTAATTAAAATTATTATAATGTTCTACATAAAAAGGGGGATAGCTTATGGATGACAGCTTGAGCGTTAGAACTGCCATGAAAGATACACTTCCAACGGTATTTGGTTACATTGGCATTGGAATTTCGTTTGGAATCGTGGCAGCATCGGCTGGAATGAGCGTATTAATGGCGACGTTGATGTCGTTGATTGTTTACGCTGGTTCAGCACAATTTATTTTGGTCAGTTTATTGGCGATTGGGACGCCGATTTTTTCAATTGTTTTATCAGTCTTTTTGGTTAATTCTAGAATGATTTTGATGAGTATGACCACAGCTAATTTCTTCAAAAAGAATTCTATTTTTGAAAACATTTTAATTGGTAGTCTGATTACTGATGAAAGTTTTGCTTTGAGTATGAACAAACTTAATTTTACTAACGGAAAATTGGGATTTAAATGGTTTAATACCGTCAATTTGATGGCATATCTTGTTTGGGCAGCGTCCACAATGGTTGGTGCTATGTTAGGTAAAATTATTAGTAATCCTGAAAAATTAGGCTTGGATTTTGCCCTAGTTGCCATGTTTATTGGCTTGTTGTATTTGCAATTGATCAGTGACAAGACAATCTCATTAAAAGTACAATTAATCGTTGTTTTGGCAATGTTGCCACTAGTTTATTTTGGACTAATTTTTATTTCGAGTGATTTGCTGATCTTGGTTGTAACTTTGATTGGCTGCGGGTTAGGGGTGATCTTGAAAAATGCCTTCGACTAAATTTGTTTTGTGGACATTGATAGCCTGTGGTTTAGTGACATGGTTATCAAGAATTTTGCCATTTGTCTTGTTGAAGAAATTCAATTTACCAGCCAAAGTTGTTGAATTCTTAGGATTCGTACCAATTACAATTATGGCAGCCTTGTGGTTTGAGAATCTATTCCATCAAAATTTGGGACACTTGCCAACAATTGACTATGCCAATTTAATTGCCTCAATTCCAACTGTTTTAACCGCAATATTAACGAAAAAATTACTGTTAATCGTCATTGTGGGAATCATTTCCCTAGCTCTGGTACGTTTAGCAATTTAGAAATACCTGAAGTTAGATTCAGGTATTTTTTTTATGCCTAGATTATAATTATCTTAATTGGTATTTTTGGAGGGTGAGTAGATGAAAGCAATTGTGGTTGAAAAAGCTGGTGGACCTGAAGTTTTAGAATATAAAGAAGTTCCTACACCGAAGGTTAAGTCCGGATGGTCACTAGTTCAGGTAAAAGGATTTGGTATCAATCATTCAGAAATTTTTACGCGTGACGGCGAGTCTCCAAGTGTAAAATTCCCACGAATTTTAGGAATTGAATGTGTGGGAGTTGTGGCTGAAAGTACGACCACTGAATTGCAGAATGGACAAAAAGTGATTTCAATTATGGGTGAAATGGGTCGTGCTTTTGACGGATCATATGCTGAATATGTTCTGTTGCCCAATGAACAAATTTATCCGGTAGAAACAAAGTTGGATTGGGCTGATTTGGCAGCTGTGCCAGAGACTTTTTACACCGCTTTTGGTTCATTAAAAACTTTAAATTTACAAGCTGAAGATTCGGTTTTGATTCGGTCAGGTGCCAGCGGCGTGGGGATTGCGGCGTTGCGCTTGATTAAAGCCCAATATCCAGAGATTAAAGTAACTGGTTCAGTTCGTAAACAAGCCAAGGAACAGGTTTTATTGGATGCTGGTTATGACTTGGCAGTTGAAGATCAGAATGGAGTATTGCAGACTACTGAAAAGTATGACAAAGTATTGGATTTAGTTGGTCCCAAGACATTAAAGGATACTTTCAATCATGTCAACTCACAGGGAATTGTCTGCAACACAGGTGAACTTGGTGGCCAGTGGTATATGGACGATTTTGATCCCATTTCTGATATTCACGAGGGCGCTTATTTGACTTCATTATCATCGGGTGAAGTGACTAGTGAAAAACTTAATGAGATGCTTGATTTTATTAATAAATATCAGGTAAAAGTTGCCCCAACGAAAATTTATCGCTTGAATCAGGTCAGAGAAGCACATGAATATTTGGAGAGTGGGCACAATTTAGGTAAGGTCGTTGTTGTAAATTAAGATAATTAGTGAAAATATTTATCAAATCTTGAATTTTTTTGTTTTAAATGTCTGATAGAATGCTTAAGTAGCAAATTAATAAGAGGGTATGATCATGGAGAAATTTGCATTATTAATTGTTTTATTTGCAGCTTTGGCGACACCATTAATTACCGCCAGATTTCATTTAACGAGAATGCCAACCTCAATTTCTGAAATTATTATGGGAATAATCATTGGAAAAACGGGGTTAAACATTGTCCAACCAGGTCAGAGTTTACAATATATTGCCAATTTGGGCGTTATTATGTTGATCTTTTTAGGTGGAATGGAAATTGATTTTTCACTTTTGGAACCAAAAAAGGACAAAACCACTTATTCACCATTGGGAACAGCCTTTGGTGGATTCATGTCGATATTTATCATGTCGATTATTTTGAGTGCCATTTTATATGAGACAGGAATTTTCAGTCAATTCATTTTAGCCGTAATTTTATTTAGTACGATTGCCTTGGGTGTGATCATTTCTCTATTGAAAGAAGCAAACATACTTAATACTAATTATGGCCAGACAATTTTGTTAACGTCAGCCTTTGGGGAATTTATTCCTTTAGTTGCATTGACGATTTATTCGGCAGTCCAACAACAACACTACATTTCAGTTTTAGGATTACCGGTCATCTTTTTAATAGCAATTTTCCTATTGCATCGATTTAATCGAGTTTATGTTTTCTTTGATAAAATCGATAAGTCGACGACACAGTTGGATATTCGTTTGGCATTTTTCTTGATTTTCACTTTGGTAACGTTTGCTGAGCAGATTGGTGCTGAGAGTATTTTGGGTGCCTTCTTGGCAGGTGCGGTTATGAAACTGTTGAAACCTAAGGAGGATACTGAGGCAAAATTAAGTTCAATGGGATATGGGTTCTTCATCCCAGTATTTTTCATTACTACTGGAGTAAACCTTAATTTAAGAAAACTCTTTGTGAATAAGGATGCCTTGTTACTGATTCCAATATTTTTAGTAGCTTTCCTACTTTCTAAAGCCATCGTTTACTTTGTATTCCGCAAACGTTTTGGTAACCGTTATGCTATTGCTGCGACAATCGTCACGTCAACTACTATTACTTTGGTTTTGCCAATCTTACAAGTCGGTCAAAATTTGAAATTAATTACAACCGCTCAATCAGGAGCAATCACGTTGGCGGCAATAATTACCTGTCTAGTTTGTCCGACATTGTTTAATAAGATAGTCACGAATCAAACATTTGATCTTAATTAAAGAGGGGATTCTTTGTGACAAAAGATCGTTTACTAGCATTCAGTGACGGCGTTTTTGCCATTTTAATTACTATTTTGGTTTTGGAGTTTACTGTGCCAAAATTTCAAACGGGACATTTACTAATTGCGATGCTGCAACAGTGGCCAATATTGGTAGCGTATATCGTTTCATATTTTTACGTAGGGACATTGTGGTTGTTTCACCACGATTATTTTCAAGCGTTGAAATCAATTGATCGGCGGTTAAATTTAATCAATCTGTTGATGTTATTTAGTATTACCTTGATAAATTACCCGATGGCGTTAGTTGCAGAGACATTGAACCGCGGAAATAATGGGGATATCAGAGTGGCATTTATAGCTTATGCAGTAATTGCGTTGTTTATATCGGGTACGTTTCAACTTTTGTATTTTTACGTTGGAAAGCACGCGGAATTGATGTCCGAAAAAATGAAACGAGCGCGGTTTAGGAAAAGTCACTCTGATCCTTTGATCAGTATGGTGTTGTATATATTAGCAATCGTCACATCACTATTCTGGGTATCGTTGGGTGCGGTATTTTTGTTACTAGGAATCTGTTTTCATTTCGTGGCGTATTTGCATTTAAGCAATGCACTTGGTCAAAAATAGTAATAATGTGTGAGTTTGCCGTTTCCAGAGCTGAGAGTATTCATATGCTGCGCGGAACGGCCCGAGCCAGAAAGCGGTCTCGAGCCTCGGTTGAAGCCTCGCAAAACCCGCGAGTCTTCAACACGTCCGGTGGTGTAATTGCTGAAGCAATAACGCCACTTTCGCTGCAAATGAATACTCTCAGCTCTTCCAACTAGTTTATTTTTTTAATAGCGGAACAGTAAAATAAAGACTTCTGCTTATTTAAGTAAATTAGCTCTAAACCTGTAATAATAATGGTTAGATTAGTTTCTCACCTTTCAATCTTCAGTTACTAAAGGTTAATTAGTCGGAAGAACTGGGATATTTAAGAGCGCCACACATATTAAATAAATTATTTTATGAATATTAAAAAACAAATTGATAATTCCGGAACAAATCTCAGCATAATTTACAATTGTAGGTTAAACTGATCATGTTAATAAATTGCAAAGTAAAGGACGGGATTCCGATGAGTAATAAAAAGTATGAAGCAAGTACTGCAGAGAACCATGTTGAAATTGTAAATTTAGCTAGTCTTGAGGCTAGAGTTAAAGATCACATGAGTAATGAAAAGGGTGCTTTTGGATATATCCGTGGAGGCGCTGAGGACGAATGGACTCTAAAGCAAAATACTGAGGCTTTTAATAACAAGGAAATCATGCCTCGTGTTATTCAAGGTATCGATCACGCTGACTTGAGTACAAAATTGTGGGATATTGATTTGAAGACTCCTATTATTCAAGCACCATCAGCTGCTCATGGTTTGGCTCATGTTAAGGGTGAAACTGATACTGCCAAGGGTGTTGCCGCTGCTGGTTCAATTTTCTCAATCAGTACATACGCAAGTACATCAGTTGAAGATGCTGCCGCTGCTGCTCCAGATTCACCATTATTTTTCCAATTGTATATGAGTAAAGATGATAAATTTAATGAATTTTTGATTAAGAAAGCTGTTAAGGCTGGAGCTAAAGCTATCGTTTTGACAGTTGATTCAACTCTTGGTGGTTATCGTGAATCAGATATCATCAATAAATTCCAATTCCCACTACCAATGCCAAACTTGGCCGGATATTCAGCAGGCGATGGTGAAGGTAAAGGAATCTCTGAAATTTATGCTTCAGCAAAACAAGGTATCGTACCAACAGATATACAAAAGATCAAAGATATGTCAGGACTACCTGTCTTGGTTAAAGGTATTCAATCGCCAGATGATGCTGAATTGGCAATTGAATTTGGCGCTGATGGTATTTGGGTTTCTAACCATGGTGGTCGTCAATTAGATGGTGGACCAGCTTCATTCGAAATGCTTCCATATATTGCCGAAGTAGTCGATAAGCGAGTTCCAATCGTCTTTGATAGTGGTGTTCGTCGTGGCGAGCATGTTTTCAAGGCATTGGCAAGTGGTGCTGATTTAGTTGCCCTTGGTCGTCCAATTATTTATGGATTGAATCTTGGTGGCGCTCAAGGTGTTACAGATGTTATTGAACACTTGAATATGGAACTTTCAATTACTATGCAACTTGCTGGTACTAAGACAATCAATGATGTTAAAAATACTAAGTTGCTTGGATAATTTTCATATCCTGATAATGTGTTAGTTATCTACTAAGGGTTGAAAGTTTAATTAAATCTGCCGTTTCCAGAGCTGAGAGTATTCAATTGCTGCGCGGAACGGCCCGAGCCAAAGTACGGTCTCGGACCTCGGTTGAAACCTCGCAAAACCCGTGAGTCTTCAACACGTCCGGTGGTGTAATTGCTGAAGCAATAACGCCACTTTCGCTGCAAATGAATACTCTCAGCTCTTCCAACTAGTTTTTTTTTAATAACAGGAACAATAAAACAAATATTTCTGATTATTTAAATAAATTGACTTTACGCTGTAATGGCAATGGTTATATTAATTTGAAAAGTTATAAGAACTGAAATTCATTTAAAAATACATTTGAAATAGTCATCCAGTTAGATTTCACCGTCTAACTGGATGACTATTTTTGACTGCTAAGACTGTTAAAAGTTTTTTTGTTTAACGCTTTTGGGGGTAAAACCGTAATTAAATTTCGCTTAAAGTGAATTCTATAATATCTTTATTAAGAATTCATTTCTCAGGTCAGAAAAGGGCATCATTCAAAAATAACTGCCAAAATATAACTAAAAACGTTTTCATAAGCAAATAAAAGTCGAATTGCTTGAGTTGAAGTTAGCTCTAAGGTGTAAAGTAATTATCAAAGTAAAATGGGATTATAGGTGGTGAGATAAATATGGGGATTTTTTCTCGATTAAGTTGGTTTTTTAAACGCCAATGGAAACAATATTTAATAGGTGTGATTGCGTTAATTTTGGTAGCGATTTGTAACGTTATTCCACCACGAATTATTGGGGATATCGTTGATGCTGTCAGCAAACGGAATATGACCATGCATTTTTTGGTTACGAATATGGTCGTACTTTTCATAGTTGCAATCGTGCAATATCTCTTGCGCTTTTTGTGGCAAAAGATGATTTACGGTAGTTCTTATGTTTTGGAGCGTGATTTAAGGAGTCGTTTATTCCGTCATTTCATGCGTATGGATACCACATTTTATCAAAAGTGGCGAACGGGTGATTTGATGGCTCATGCGACTAATGATATTGATGCGGTCCGTGATGTTGCGGGTCCTGGTATTTTGACCTTGGCAGATTCGTTGATTACCGGAACTTCGATGATTTTAGCGATGGGACTGTTGATTGACTGGAAACTGACTGGGTTAGCTGTATTACCACTGTTGTTACTAGCAGTTATGGCAAATGTCTTGGGTAAAAAAATTCACTCGGCGTTTAAAAATTCCCAAGCGGCTTTCTCAAGTATCAATAATAAAACTCAAGAGAGTGTTGTTGGTATCAAGGTTCTCAAAGCTTTAGGTCAAGAAAAAGAAGACGAAGCTGACTTTGATAAATATGTTGATGAAAATATCAAAGCTAATAAGCGTTCATATCGATTGGATGCACTGTTTGATCCTTTGACGACCATCATTATGGGATTATCTTATACAGTGACGATTATTTTTGGTGGCTTAGCTGTTTTGAATCAGCGCATCACAATTGGTCAGTTAGTTTCATTTATCACATATATGGCTGAATTGATGTGGCCGATGTATGCAGTCGGCAGTCTCTTTAATTTACTTGAAAGAGGCTCAGCCAGTTATGATCGAATCAGTGAATTGTTGGCTGAAAAGTCATCGTTAGTAAAGCCGGAGCATGTCTTTACGACTGTTCCTAATGGGACGCTAAATTTTGAGATTGATAAGTTCAGTTATCCTGATGATGAAGCAGTTGCTTTGGAAAATATTCATTTTAAATTGGGAGCTGGACAAACTCTTGGTATCGTTGGTCCAACTGGTGGTGGAAAATCAACCATTATCAGTCTATTGATGCGTGATTTTGACCATTACGATGGTGATATTAAAGTTGGAAAAATTGATATTAGAAAATATGATATCAACAGTTATTTGGATACGATCGGTTATGTACCACAGACTAACTTCTTGTTTTCAACGGATGTTAGAGATAATGTTCGTTTCGCTGATATTAAAGCAACACAGAAACAAGTTGAAGAAGCAAGTTACGTGGCCGATCTTGATGGAGATATTGCTGATATGAATGACGGTTATGACACACAAGTTGGTGAATTAGGTGTTTCATTATCAGGTGGTCAAAAACAACGGTTGGCTATTGCTCGCGCTGTTTTGAGTGATCCAAAACTGTTGATTTTAGACGATTCATTATCAGCGGTCGATTCTAAAACTGAACGAAATATTGAGCAACGAATTGCGAAGAATCGTAAAAATGGTACGACAATCATCGCTGCTAGTCGTTTGAGTTCAGTTGAGAATGCGGATCAAATTATCGTGGTCGATCACGGCAACGTGGTAGAGCAAGGGACTCATCAAGAGTTACTTAAAACTCCCGGGTGGTATGCCGATACATTTAATTTACAAGAACGAAACGCTGAGTTAGAGGGGAGGCTGAATAATGAAAGATGAGAATAAAAAAACGCTTGATGAGATTCATTCTTTAACGAGAAAAGATCAGTTCCGAGTGTTAAAACGTTTATTTAAATTTGCTGGATTGTTCAAAAAGCAATTTGGTATCGCAGCTATTTTTGCCATAGTTTTGAGTGTCATTAACGTGTTATTGCCAAGAATGTTGCAGTATTACATGGATCATTATTTGACCAATCAAAGTACTGGCGTACAAATTATTGTTATTTTTGCGATACTTTACGGAATTGGAACTCTGATCAAAGCAGCTGTGCAGTTTATCGAAGAGTTTGCCTTTGCAATGGGGGCTGAACGAACACTCGAACAAATCAGAAGCAAATTATTTCATAAATTACACGCATTAGGTTTAAATTACTTTGACACGACACCTGCGGGTTCAATCGTGTCTCGAGTTACTAATGATACGAAGACACTTTATAACTTTTGGACATTATTCCTGTGGATTCTGATTGCCTTTTTTGCAATGATTTCGGCTTTCATAGCTATGATGTCCGTCAATGTTACGTTAGCTTTGGCAACTGCTCTATTCGTTGTCATTTTGTATTTATTAATTTGGTTATATCAAAAGTTAAGTTTTAAAATATATCAACATTTACGTGAATATTTGAGTCAAATCAATACCAAATTGAATGAATCACTGATGGGAATCAATATTATTCAACAATTTGGGCAACAACAGCGAATGACAGCTGAATTTGAGGACCGTAACGGTGCTTATTTTGAAATGCGCAACAAGATGATCAACGTCAATGCTTTTCTACTATATCCAACAATTAGTTTGATGTTTGTTTTAGCAGAGCTTATTTCGTTGAGTGGTTTTGGCTGGCAGAGTATGCATATGTTAGTTGAGGCTGGTGTGATCTATGCCTTTCTGTCATATCAACAAAATTTCTTTAATCCTTTGGGCGATGTGATGAATTACATGTCATTTTATCAAGATGGCTTAGTTGCTGGGTATCGAATTATGAAGTTGTTTGACAATGAAACGAATGCACCAGCACAAAATGAGGACAGTAAAGCAGCTATTAGTGAAGGTAAGATTGAGTTTCGTCACGTGACATTCAGTTATGTACCTGGCAAACCAGTCTTAAAAGATGTTAACTTTATCGTTCAACCTGGTCAGACTGTGGCTTTTGTTGGCCACACTGGTAGTGGTAAGAGTTCAATCATAAATTTATTGCTACGTTTTTATGAATTTGGTGAAGGACAAATATTAATTGATGATCATGATATTCGGGACTATTCAACACAGGAATTACGCCAAAAGCTGGGTTTAGTTATTCAAGAACCATATTTGTTTTATGGAGATATTGCCAAAAACATTCGAATGTTTGACGATAAAATCACTGATGCTCAAGTTGAACAGGCAGGTCAATTTGTTGATGCAGATGAGTTTATTCAAAAATTACCTGGAAAGTACCATGCCAAGGTTACTGAACGTGGAGCCAGTTTTTCAACCGGACAGAGACAATTGATTTCATTTGCTCGAACAATTGTTAGAAATCCTAAAGTTTTAATTTTGGATGAGGCCACAGCTAATATTGATCCACAAACCGAACAGAGTATTACCAAAGGACTTTCGAAGATGCGGGATGACCGAACAACAATTGCTATTGCTCACCGATTATCAACTGTTCAAGATGCCGATCAGATTTTAGTATTGAGTAAAGGTCAGATCATCGAACGAGGAACTCATGAAGAATTGTTAGCTGCAGGTGGACATTATGCAGAGCTTTATGAACTTCAAGCAGCTAATGAAACTGACTTGTAAGTGATTCAAGTTTAAATACTAAAGGTTGAAAGCATGCCGTTTCCAGAGTTGAGAGTATTCAATTGCTGCGCGGAACGGTCCGAGCCAGAAAGCGGTCTCCAACGCGCCCGGTGGTGTAATTTAAAGCACTAACGCTACTTTCGCTGCAAATGAATACTCTCAGCTCTTCCAACTGGTTTGTTTTTTTAATTGAAGGAATAATAAGACGAAAACTCCTGATTGTTTAAATAAATTAACTCTAGATTTGTAACAATAATGGTTATATTAATTTTTCGCCTTTCAATCTTCAGTTAAATATAGTTTCTTTAGAATTGAGTAAGGGTTCATTAGACTTATATAATTAAAAGACATGGATATCTATCAAGGATAAGTATTTAACATAATTAAACTTAGGATTTAAAATAATATGTAGTCTTGAAGTTATCAGTTTTGGAGACGTCATATTGCGCTACTAATGTGTAGTGCTAGAAAAAAATAATAAAAAGAACAATCAAGGAAGTATAAAATTGAGAAAACAATTTAATGAAGGTTATTTTGATGGTGAACGTCCACTATTTAAAATTCATACCGCAGATATTAAAGATTCGACTTTTGGACAAGGTGAATCACCATTGAAGGAAGTTGATGATGTTACTTTAGATGATGTTGTCTTCAAATGGAAGTACCCACTTTGGTACGCAAAACATATTAAGGTCGATAATAGTATTTTTGAAACAATGTCACGTTCAGGTATTTGGTATACACATGACATTGAAATTAAAAATTCGGCATTACAAGCACCAAAATTGTTCCGTCGTGCTTCAGATATTAAATTGGAAAATGTTCATTTTTCTGATGCTGAGGAAACAATGTGGACATGTAACAAGATTGACCTGAGAAATGTTCAGGTTAACGGAAATTACTTTGGTAAAGATAGTGAAAATATTTATGCCGAAAATTTGGATGTCATTGGAAATTACGTTTTTGATGGTGCTAAAAATGTTGAAGTTCACAATTCAACGTTTGTTTCTAAAGATGCTTTTTGGAATTGTGAAAATGTAACAGTTTACGATTCTAAAATCAGTGGCGAATATTTAGCTTGGAATACTAAAAACTTAACATTGATCAACTGTACAATTGAAAGTGACCAGGGTCTTTGCTATATCGATGGGTTAAAGATGGTCAATTGTAAAGTTTTACGCACGGATTTGGCATTTGAATACTGTTCAAACATTGATGCCGATATCACAACTAATGTTATGAGTATCAAGAATCCTATCAGTGGAACGATTAAGGTTGATTCAGTTGACAATATTATCTTCGATGATCCTGAAATTGATCCAAGCAAAACAGATATTCAAGTAAGCGCCAATCTTTCACAAAGAGGTGCCTAAATGACTTACGATTTTGAAACTTTGAATAAAAAACGTGCTGGAAATTCAGCTAAATGGGATGTTAAAAATGACGAATTGCCAATGACAATTGCTGATATGGACTTTAAAACCGCACCGGAAATTATCGCAGCATTGCAAGAAAAAATTGCTATGGGATTATTCGGATATGAAGAAGTTCCTGCGGAGTATTTCAAGGCTGTGGCTGATTGGTATGAAACAGAACATGGTGTTCGTCCCAATGAAGATTGGATGATTTTTGCCACTGGGGTTGTACCAGCACTTTCTTCGGTAGTACGTCGTTTGACTTCACTTGGAGATAACGTCTTAGTGCAGGCTCCAGTCTATAATATTTTTTATAATTCCATTGTGAATAGTGGTCGTCATGTTGTTTCAAATGACTTGGTTTATAACCCTCAAACACACCAATATAAGATTGATTTTTCTGACCTCGAAGATAAATTACGTGATCCGTTAACGAATCTGATGATTCTTTGCAATCCTCATAATCCAGTTGGTAAAATTTGGAGTGTTGACGAATTAATACAGATTGCTAGTTTGTGTAACAAATATGATGTGAAATTATTTAGCGATGAAATTCACGGCGATTTAACTTTGAACGAATCAGGTTATCATCCAATTTTTGGCCTAGATGCTAAGTATTTGAACAATGTGGTTGTGGCAGTATCACCAAGTAAAACATTTAATGTTGCTGCAATGCACGCTGCAACGATAATTGTTCCAAATGAGAATCTTCGTGGACAAGTGAGTCGTGGTTTAAACAGTGAGGAGCTGGCTGAACCTAATTTTGTTGCTATTCCGGGAACTATTGCTGCTTATACCAAAGGACACGATTGGCTTTTGGCTTTAAAAGATAAATTACGTGCTAATCGAAAATTAGTTTTAGATTTTATGGGAGAAAATATTCCTAAAATCAAATGGGTTGAAGGTGAAGCAACATACTTGTTATGGTTTGATGTTGCAGAAATTACTGAAGACGCCAATGATTTAGCAAAGTTTATTCGTGAAGACAGTGGTCTGATTGTTACACCGGGGTCCGTTTATGGCGGTGATGGTCAACACTTTATTCGGATGAATATTGCAAGTCCAACAAGTATGATTCAAGATGGCTTGAATAGACTACAGAAATCGATTTACGATTATTCAAAATCATAAATTGGCTTCCGTCTTCAGGGATGAGAATATTCACCTGCTATGCGGACCGATTCGAGCCTGAGAAGCGGTCTCGAATCTCGGTTTGAAGACTTTCCATAGACCGGAAAGTCTCCAAACGCGCCCGGTGGTGTAACGGCTAAAGCCGTAACGCCACACCCACAGCGGGTAAATATTCTCATCCCTTCCGACTAATTTGTCTGTTTTATTAGATAAAATAATTTCTGATGGATTCAAATTTTTAAATATAGACGAATCATATAAAAATGAGTTGCATTACACTTAAGGGAATAATTAGGTGTGATACAACTCATTTTTGCTGATTTTAATATTTGGACAATAATTGGCACAAAAGTTTAAAAAATAATTAATCAAATATCCTATAACTGGTTTTAAGTGAGAACTATAAATTATGGGTCTGAGGATAGTAACTTCGAAATATTAAAAATTGGCTTAATTAAAGACTATAATAATAACTGAAAATAGTTTGTCAAAGCAGGTGAATTTATGAATACTGCAGCATCAGTTATTACGAAAACTAGGGCTCAACCACAATTGCAAACCAATGCTAATAAAAAGCATGTGGGTATTCTCAGTGGAGCCTTTAATCCTATTCACAATGGACATTTGATGATTGCTGAACAGGTTTATGAACAATTGGATCTCGATAAAATTTTATTTATTCCTGATAAAATTCCGCCACATCGAGGTATCAGTCGCTATATTCCCAAAGTCAGTGTTGATGATCGAATCAATATGGTCAAATATGGAATTAGGGATAATCCTCATTTTGAGCTTGATATGACTGATATTGACCTCGGTGGTATCAGTTATACGTATGAAACTATCAAGCGCTTAAAAGAACGTAATCCTAATACAGAGTATTACTTGATTGTTGGTTACGATATGGTTGAAAACCTTCCAAAGTGGTCCCATATTGATGAACTTGTGAAAGAAGTTCATTTTGTTGGAGTCTGTCGTAAGGGCTTTGAAAAGAAGTCAGATTATCCAGTTTTGTGGGTTAATACACCAGTGATTGAAATCAGTTCGACGGTTATTCGGCAACGTGTTCGTGATGGAAAATCACTCAAGTACTTTGTACCAGATGACGTTGCTTGGTATATCAAAGATAAAGGAATCTATAAAAAATAAAGAAAATTTGTTTTATGAAGGAACTGGAAATCAGAAAATGATTGCCAGTTTTTTTTGTGTTTATACGTGACAAAGTTACAAGTAAATTTATAAAATATAATTAAGCTAAAAGTAAGTTAAGAAAATCACATAAAGGGAAGTGAGAATATGAGACGGAAAATAATTATGACAGCAACTGGATTATCAATGGGAATATTATTAACTAATTCAGTTGTACATGTACCAATGCTACATAGTTCAGTTAAAACTAGAAAAATACAAGCTACGAGTATAAATGATTTAGATCAGAGTCTTGGAACACTTACTAGAATTGATAATGATGACGTAAAAGATGGTGGAACGGTTCAAGAAGACTTTGATTCAGCAAACATGAATTGGTTGAGTTATGCGGCCTACTTCCATATTTTTGCACGTTCGGCATCTCTGACGGCTCATACTAATGGAAATCTGGCAGTGGGGGTATTAGATGGACAAGTAGATTTTGGAACAAAGAATCACACCCAATCTCTTGAGGAAGATATTCATTATATTCAAGACTTAGACATGATTGCTAAGAGTTCATTTATTGATAAGGATGATATGAGAAGCAACAAGGTCGTTTTTGGGAGTAACCTTAATGTTGATGTTTCGGGAACAAAAATGACAGTTAATGAAATAGATCTTGATCACTTGCAAAGTGATGAAATATATCAGGACAAGGGTAATAATGTGTACATTGATTTTGAAAGTATCTTTGAAGAGTTGAGTGCGAGATCAGTATATTTAATTGAGCACGATGCATACGACTTAAACGAGTATGATCTTGGGGATCGAAATAGTCGCACAGTAAATTTAAAAGATTTTACACCAAATAACCGAAATGAAATTGTTATTAATTTACCTGCACATGTTTTGAATATGGACACACCTCTTACAATTGATGGAATAAGTAGTAAGAAATCGGGAACAACAGTGATTATTAATGTTGATACTGAAGGAGCTTCAGAATATGATATGAGATCGCCTATCAAAATAAAGTATGACGATGGTACATATAGAAGCAATAAAGAAACAGATGTTTTTGATGATAATCATTTGATTTGGAATTTTTATGACAGTAACCAACCTGACAAACTATTCAAAAATTTGATTAGTATGAATGCAACTTTTCAGGGTAGTGTTTTGGCACCCCAAGCAACTGTCGATGTACATCAAAATTTGGACGGAAATATTGTTGCAAATGATGTAAATATAGTTGGAGGAGAAACACACAGGTGGGATCATCAAGATGGTTCATATGAAATTCCACAAATACCAAAACCAGAGACACCAAAACCAGAGACACCAGAACCAGAGACACCAGAACCAGAGACACCAGAACCAGAGACACCAGAACCAGAGACACCAGAACCAGAGACACCAGAACCAGAGACACCAGAACCAGAGACACCAGAACCAGAGACACCAGAACCAGAGACACCAGAACCAGAGACACCAGAGCCAGAGAAGCCAGACCCAGACCCAGACCCAGACCCAGACCCAGACCCAGACCCAGACCCAGATCCAGACCCAGATCCAGATGTAGACATTGAGGATCCAAACCTGAGACCTGATGTAGATGGTGGATCAGAGAGTCCGTTCCCTGAATTAGTTATTGATGGTGAAGACGAAGATACTTCGGACTCAGCACCGAAAATCATTCAGGGTGGCAATGATTCAGTAACTTCTCCGGCAACAACTAGAGTTGAATCACTTGTTAAAGAAACGGCTAGTAACAGTGGTAATGTTTCTACACCGAACAAAGCGATAACAAACGCGGCTAGTGAAGGTTTCTTACCAAAAACGGGCGTTGCTAGAAGTGGAGTCTTAGGTATTATTGGGACGTCATTGTTAGCGATTATTGGAGCCTTTGGATATAAGCGTAAAAAATAATAAAAAAAAGAATCCATGTTTATGGGTTCTTTTTTTTGATTAGATTCAAAGATAGGTTTACTTTATCAGCTAAAGGAAGTGTACCGTCGATAATCAAATCAGCACTATTGCTAATAAAATTTTCATGGTCTAAAAAAATTGGACGTGCAAAAGTTATATATGTTTTTAGCCATTCCATAATTTCCTCAGTCGTTTTGTTTTGATAGTCACGGATAATTTGTCTAGCTAAACAAATATCTAATGGTGTTTTAATATAAACAACTCGGTCAATATAGGGTGCTAGAATTCCATTTTCGTATCCGAACGGAAAATCAATTAGGATAAATGGAATTTGATTATAGAATTTTTTTAAATCAGCTATTAATGCACTGATGTCATACTGATTTACCGCATCTTTGACGGGTGTGTCGATTGGTGGAGCTGACGGCAGAGCATCAATACTGTAATCATCAAAAGAAATAATTTTACTAGGTAATTTCTCATGTAAAGCGTTGATCAAGGTTGTTTTACCGCTGCCCATAATGCCACTAACAACGATGACAAAACTATCTTTCAAAAAATCACCTCAATTCATTTTGCCATTAACTATACAGCTAGAAGCAAAAAAATAACACCCACAAGGGATGTTTAAGAATTGACTCTCTGACGTTGTGTCTGCATATGTGTATCAGCCAACAATAACGTATAGGAATTAACACCGAAGAAGGCGATAATTACCATCAAGCCAGTTAGAAAGAAACCAAGGAACATGAATCCTAATCCTAGAATCAGTCCAAAGATTGCAAAACAACGCATCATATTTTTAGAAATAGTAACTAAACTCTGTTCACTCTTGAAAGCATAGTGATAAATGGTATCAATTTTCTCAACATGATTGTCGATCGGCTCAGCCTTATGGACCATCAAAGTCATTTGGTATGGCTCGAAACAATCAACAACGCTATCCTCGCCATATTCGTTCGTGACAACCTTTTTAAAACTACCACCGGAAATTGCAAGTGTAGGGTACGAATCTTGTGCTAAAGCCAATTTTAAGCCTTTAGTCAAGGGAACTGTTCCAATGTTGATTATTTTGGAATTCCAGAAACGAGCTAAGACATAAACAGTATTATTAGTGACATGTAAGTCGACGTCGGCAAGATCTAAATTCTCAAGTTGATAAATTTTAAAGATAAATTTGTTTTTTAATATTTGTTTATTGTTCAAACCCTCATAAATATCTTTCGGATTAACACCGTGTACGTAATTGATATATTTTTTAACAAATGTTTCCGAATCAGCGGATAAATTGATATTTTTATTAATTAAGATAGTCATAATTCCCCCAAAAGATGTAACAACTAGAAATAGTATAACAAAAATGTATGCGCTTTTGTGGAAATCTATGAAAACGTTTTACTTTATTCACTAATTGATTGACGTAACCAATTTATTAACAACTTACTTACAATATTTTGTTGTTTAGCATTACTGATTGATGCCTTGTTATCGCCACTTTGCTTACCGTAGCTACCGAAGCCAGCGTGATTACCGCCAGAGATTTGTTCATAAACTGTATTATTTGGGAGTAATTTTTTAGCCTTTTTGTAATTGGTATAGTTTAAAACACCGTCATTAGTTCCAGTTAGTGAGATAATTGGTACTTTTATTTCATGTAAATCACCTTTTTTTTCAGGATAACTTGCTAAAAGGAAGACACCTTTAAGTTTTTTAGAATGATTTTTGGCATAACGGCAGGCCATCGTTCCACCTAGAGAATGTCCCCCAATTACATAGTTAGAATTTCCTTGAACCTTAGAAGCTGCGTTAACATTAAGAACTGCTAAATCAAGTGGGAAACGGACGATATAAACGCTGTAACCCGCTTGTGCCACCTTGTTTGCCCAGATACTGTAACTCTTTGGATCAACCAAAGCACCAGGATAAAAGATGACCTTTGGCTTACTATCATCACCGGAAAATTTGATGGTATTGTCCACAATTGTACTATTTTCAGCTGCTGAATTAGCGACTGTGGATGGTTGATACTCCTTATTTTTAACTACAGCCAGCATGATTAATACTAGAACAACGAGTGTAATGACAATGCCAAGTAGCCATTTTACTGATTTTTTCATAAATTTAACCCCATTTTTAAAATATCTATATCAATATGCATGGTGCTAGTTGACAACTTTTCACAAATATTCGCATCAATTGTATTCTATAGTTTACAAGAAGCTGTATAAAAGCAATTGAATATTTTTACATTCAATTAATAAAGATTAACTTAGTCGGAAGAGTTGGGAAATATTTGTGTGCCGTGGAAGTGGTGTTAGAAGACTTACCGGTCTGTGGTAAGTCTCCAAACCGAGGGTCGGGACCGCACTTCAGGCCCGAGCCGGTCCGCACAGCTAGTGAATATTTCCCAACTCTGTAGACGAGATATTTAACTAGCACCACGAGTATATCAATATTGTACTTTACAACCTGTATAAAAATATGCTACATTTAAGAAAATTAATATGAAGTAGATATTAAAAGAAGGAGTACTATATACTTTATCCACAGGGAGTCAAGGATAGTGAGAGCTTGGCGTGTCGGTATATAGGAAAAACATCTTTGTTTTCTTTTTAGCTGAAATTTCGAGAGTAGGCTATTACGTTGACCAGTACGTTATAATTGGCAAGTATTTAATGTACTTTGAGGTGTTTTTTTATAAAAAACTTGGGTGGTACCGCGGAAAGATTTTTCGTCCCTTTTATGGGGATGGAAGGTCTTTTTTTCGTCTATAGTATTCCGAGAATATAAGGAGAAATCAATGCAAAACGTTTTAGTTAAAGATTTATACAAAAAAGAATTTGCTGACGGTGACCAAATCACTGTTTCTGGTTGGATTCGTACAATTAGAGGTTCAAAGCGAGTTGGATTTATCGAATTAAATGACGGATCATTTTTTAAGAATGTGCAAGTTGTTATGACCAGTGATATGGAAAATTATGCTGACGTTGTTAAGTTCCCAATCAGTACAACTATCAAGGTTGTCGGTGAGTTGGCACTAACTCCTAAAGCACAACAACCTTTTGAGATCCATGCTACTGAGATTATTGAAGAAGGTGCTTCTGACGCTGATTATCCATTGCAAAAGAAGGCTCACTCATATGAATTTATGAGATCAATTGCTCATTTGCGTCCTAGAACAAACACATTTTATTCAGTATTCCGTATCCGTTCACTAGCTGCTTTTGCTATCCACGAATACCTACAACACAATGATTTCGTCTATATTCATACACCAATCATCACTAGTTCTGATGCTGAGGGTGCTGGAGAAATGTTCCAAGTTACAACCCTTGATATGAACAATGTACCAAAGACGGATGATGGAAAAGTTGATTATAGCGAAGACTTCTTTAGAAAAGAAACTAACCTAACAGTTAGTGGACAACTAGAAGTTGAACCATTTGCTTTGGCATTCAGAAACGTTTATACATTCGGTCCTACATTTAGAGCTGAAAACTCACATACTGGACGTCATGCATCTGAATTTTGGATGATCGAACCAGAACTAGCTTTCGCTGACTTGAAAGATGAAATGGATTGTTCCGAAGAGTTATTGAAGTATGTTATCAACTACGTAATGGACAATGCTAAAGAAGAACTCGACTTCTTGAACGAAAACGTAGATAACACATTGATTGATCGTTTGAAAGCTACAGCTGGCGAAGAATTTGCCCATGTAACTTATACTGACGCAATCGATATTTTGGAAAAAGCAACCGATGTTGAATTTGAAGTTAAACCATACTGGGGACTTGACCTAGATTCAGAACATGAACGTTACTTGTCAGAACAAGTTTACAAGAAGCCTGTTTTCATCACAGACTATCCAAAAGACTTTAAGGCATTCTACATGCGTGCTAATGAAGATGGTAAGACCGTCGCTGCAGCTGATTTGTTAGTTCCTGAAATCGGAGAGTTAATTGGTGGTTCACAACGTGAGGAACGTCTTGATAAACTAGAAGCAAGAATGGCTGAACTTGATATGAATGAAGACGACTACAAGTGGTACTTAGAGTTGCGTAAGTACGGTGGTACAGTTCATTCAGGTTTCGGTATCGGATTTGAAAGATTGATCATGTACATCACAGGTATGGAAAATATCAGAGATGTCATTGCTTATCCTAGAACACCGGGTAATGCCGATTTCTAGAGAGAGTGGAGACAGGACGGTCAGCTCCCGAGCATTTTCGTAGATATGAGAATTGCACGCCGGTTTTGCGATTGATTTGCATATGTATGAAAAGCGTGTGTAGCTAATTTTAAAGCCACGGCCTATATAAAAAAGAATTTAAAATAATTTACAAAAAATAACCATATCAATCTTTTTTTGATTGATATGGTTATTTTTTGTTGTTGACAATTAATACATCCTATTACATAATACTTTGTATAACGAGGTATGAAGCTTGAATACACAATTAAAAAAAGGGTTACTAGATATTTGCGTATTAGCCGAGCTAGAGCGAAAAGAATCATATGGATATGCCATCATCAACGATTTAGCTCCGTTGATTGAAGTATCAGAGTCGACATTGTATCCAATTTTAAAGCGACTGCTGGCAAAGAAGGCGATTACGACTAAAAGTAAAATCCACAATAATCGCTTCCGAAAGTATTATCAAATAACCGATGTTGGCCGACAGGAGATTGCTGATTTTGTTGGTGAATGGGGACAAGTTGAAAAAATTATTGGTTTTATAAAGGGAGCAGAGATTGATGAATAAACAAATTTTTTTGAAAACATTAAAAAAACAATTACAAAAATTTGGCGTTAAGAACTCGGATGATTATCTGGAATATTATTCAGAATATTTGGATGATTTAATTGAAAACGGATCCACCGAAGAAGAAGCGGTTCAAAAAGTTGGTGGTGTCAAAAAAGTATTAGTTGAAATCATTTCAGACAATGACGTGGAAATTCCACAAACTAGTGATCGTTTAAAGAGTGCTTTATTGATTGGATCATTGCCGGTTTGGGGGCCTCTGTTGTTGGCAGCATATTTGGTACCAATACTTTTACTGCTGGCAGTTTTACTCATTGCTGTAAGTTTTTTGCTAGCTGGTGGATGGACGCTGGTTGGTAGTTTTGTTGTTATGACTAAGGTTGGTTTATTATATGCTGGGTTTCAACTGGGGATTAGTCTGTTATTTTTAGGCGGTGCGCTTTTGATTGAGCAACTCTTTGCATTCTTAACTCAGAAACTTTTCAGTTTTAATAAATATCTATTTAGAAAATTCAATGTTGGGGGAATCAGAAATGGACTTGTTTAAATTTAATTCAAAAATTGCTTTTTGGGGAATAATTCTTGTTGTGGTTGGATTAGTGCTTGCATTCGCAACATTATTCAGTTTGGACTTTGATATCAGTGCCTTAATTAATCACGGTGGTAGCTGGTATGCTCCAATTAAATGGAAATAGGATATATAACTAAAGGTTGAAAGTATATAGTTAAGTATGCCGTTTCCAGAGCTGAGAGTATTCAATTGCTGTGCGGAACGGCCCGAGCCAGAAAGCGGTCTCGAACCTCGGTTGAAGCCTCGCAAACCCACGAGTCTTCAACACGCCCGGTGGTGTAATTGCTGAAGCAATTACACCACTATCGCTGCAAATGAATACTCTCAGCTCTTCCAACTAGTTTATTTTTTTATGGCAGGAACAAATAAAATAAATACCGCAAAATAAATACTTCTGCTTATTTAAATAAACTTGTTTATGCCTGTAACAATAATAGTTATAGTAGTTTTTCACCTTTCAACTTTTAGATATATAAAAATTAGTCAATTTTAGAATATCAAATCAAATAGGCACTGTAATCTTATTTTGAAGGATTACAGTGCCTATTTGATTTAAGGGGGAAAAGTTATTATCTTATTTTAAATATTTATCCTTCTCAACCAAAATCTTTCGAACATCATCAGTGGATTTAGCATCCATCATCGCATTTCGCAAGTCAGTTGCACCCAATTCTGGACGAGCATAGATTTTGAAGAAACGCTTGAGTGAAGGGAATCGTGGCATATCATAATGCTTGGAAAAATCGTCAAAGAGGTTTAATTGCATTTGTAGCAGATCCAATAATTCATTCAGTGAATGTTTCCTGGATTCCTTTTCAAAAGCAAAGGGATTAGCGAACACGCCACGACCAATCATGATGCCATCAAGTCCGGGATGTTCCTGTGCTAGTTTCAAACCAGCTTGATAGTTGGGAATGTCACCATTAATTTGAATCAAAGTTTCTGGAGCAATTTCGTCACGCATCTTTATCATGTCATCAATTACTTCTAAGTGTGCCGGAACTTTACTCATTTCCATCTTAGTTCGTAAATGAACTGTTAAAACGGCAACGTGTTGTTGTAATAGGAAGGGAATCCAATCCTTAAATTCTTCAACTTTACTGTAACCAAGTCGAGTTTTGGCACTGACAGCCAATCCAGAAGTCTTGGCTGCTGCAATTACATCTTGAGCCCATTGATGGTTTCTAATTAAGTCGCTGCCACCGTGATTTTTGATAACAGTACCGTCAGGGCACCCCATATTGATGTCGATAGCCTCAAAACTTTGTTCTCTCAAAGATGCAGCTGCTCTTTCAAAGTCCTCGGCCTCATTACCCCACAGTTGAACCACGGGACGTTTCTTTTCTCGAGAATCAACGTAGAGTCGACCATGAACGGGAAACTTGGTATTAGTATCAGTGATACTTTTTGCATAGACGAATTCACTGAAAAATGTATCTGGGGGACAGGCCTGTGTAATAACTTGACGAAAGACGGTGTTACTGACAGCTTCCATCGGTGCCATAGTAAAGAAAGGACGTTGCTCTGCTTTTGCTTGGTCTGAAATGGTTGACCAAAATGTTGATTCTGTCAAACTAGATTACCTCTTTAATTGTTTAAAAGTGTTTTTTCATATCCTTATATACTACTAGTTTACGACAGTAGAATCTAATGATTGATTTAAAAAAGATACTTCTAAAGTGATAATACCGTTGAAAATGATTATGGAAGCTGATCAATTTGTGTGGCACATTCAGATTTGACTTCGTTGGTGAGTTCAACTGGTGCAGAAATAATTTTAGCACCTGTTCCCAAGAACATCAGCCAACCGACAAAGTCTTCAATACGAGTTTGGTCAGCCGGATCAACGAAACATTCCAGTTTGGCAGATTGTTGAAACGCGTCGAGAAACTGAAGCGGTTCAGTTGGATGTGGATGTTGCTGAAACTTCAAAATAGATTTTCTATTAAATTGAATTGTTATATTATTATCGGGTTTTGATGATCTAATGATTTTCTTTAGTTCAGCATTTGTCAAAGAATCATTAGTTTCCAAGGGCTTTACATCTTTAATATCAGGAATGTATAATTCTTGAAATTTTTTTTCATCCAAGTTCCACGCATCAACGTACCAGCCATTCTCACGCTGGAAAATATGACGTATCCAAGCTGCAAATCTCTGATTTTTTAATGCTATTTCTACTTGTCGATTGACCAAACAAGTATTCAATAGTGTTTTTAACATAGTCGGTGCAAAGTCGACCAGTTCAATTAATCCAGTATTAGCGGGATTAGTGTGTCCAAACACTAGTAATTCTTGTAGGGTCAATAAATCATCCTGTTGATTTTGAGAAGCAATTGCCATTATTTTTTCGGTAAGAGTATTCCGATTTTTAAGATAGGGTAGTTGAGTATTCATAGTCGCGAGAAAACTGACAAATAACGACTTCAACTCTTCATTATTAAACTGAACTGCAGGCAATAACTTGTTTTGCAAGACTGCATAACCGCCGTCACGACCGACTGAAGAAGTCAGTGGCATTCCGAGTTCTTGGATATCATTGAGATCACGAATAGCAGTACTTCTTGAAATATTGAATTGTTCCATCAGCTCTTTAAGGGTAAAATATTGACGATTATTAATATATCTCATAATCGTATTTATACGCGCAGTTTTATTCATTTTGAAATTTTCTCCAAATAGTGTCAGTTTTTGAAACTATTAGTTTGTATACTGAGTCTATCAATTAAGGAGGCCAACAACAATGGCAAATTACACAATCGAAACAAAACCAGCATTTTCAGTTTTAGGATTAGGAACAATTTTAACAGGTGAATATATGGAAATGGGTCAACAGAAGTCAGCATTCTGGGACAAAATAAATTCCGATAAGTTATTAGATAAATTAAATGGATTAAACGATAATCAATACGCGGTCAATGAAGCAATTAATGGGGAATTCCACTATTACGCCGGACGTGAAGTTGCAAATAATTCTGAGGCTTCAACAGATCAACGTTTAATCGAATTTCCAGCTGGGAAGTATTTAGTTGTCAAAGCTTCAGCTGATAATCAAATGGACGTATATAATGCATTGGAAGGTTCAGCCTTTGCTGAGGTGTTACCAAGTCTGTCCGACTATGCCTATGTTGGTGGGCCAAACACATCATTCATCACTAGTAAAGATGATGCTGGGGTTCATGGTGAAATGTTAGTACCACTTGTTGAAAAATAGAAATCAAATAGGAGTAGTAGCTAACCGTAATGGGATTAGCCGCTACTCCTATTTTTTGGAAAAATAATATTTATAGAGCAAGTTTCCGGAGCTGATGGAAAACTCTCTTCAACTCTTACAATTTCATTTTTATTTGATGTAAATAATTATTAAGATTAGATTATTTAAGATTTTCTAAGCGACCATAATAAGCTAAATATGGTCGATGACTTGCATTAGAAATTTTGATTTTTGTAACACTGGCGTTATCCGGTTCAACGATATCTTCAATATTGGGTGCTTTAGTTACCAATTTAACGAATGAGCGAGTAACAAAACCATGGCAGACAATCATGATTTTCTCATCGCCTTTGCCGGTCATATCATTGATGAAATCTTGAACCCGTTTCCAAACCGCTTGATAGGATTCACCATTTTTAGCATACTTAAAGTATTCTTCCGTGATATAGCCGTTTTCGTCAAAGCCATCGGGATGCTCATCAATTACTTCATCAACGGGAAGCCCGTCCCATGAACCGTAATTTATTTCAGCCAAACGATCATCGAGTTGAATTTCATGGACACCCTGATTCAAAATTTCAGCCGTCTCAAAGGCACGTTTTAAAGGGCTTGAGTAAACTTCATCGAAATCATGAATATCGAGATGCTCTTTTAAATAGTTAACTTGTTTTTTACCAGTTTCATTCAAGCTTAAATTAGTCGCAAAGCCATTGATCTTTCCTTGATGATTGGTGTCAGTTTCACCGTGTCTGACAATATATAATTCAACCATAATGGTCCCCCTTAAAGATATGTGTTTAGTATTCCATTAATCCGCTTACATTGCAAATTGAAAAAGGATTTTATCCCGAATAGAGATAAAATCCCTCTAAATTTAAATTCGTTTTCTTAGGGCAACTGGTATGTAAATTATCAACATAACAAGAGTAACCGACAGAATAAATATCGGTAGTGACCAAATAGTACCGTTATGGATAAAACTGACGAGATAAGTTAGAAAACTGACAATCAAGTAATATCCAAAACTAAAGATGCCACTGGCACTACCGATAACATCCTCATAGCCTTTCAAAGCTAAGTTAAGTGTTATCGGTAGTGTTGTATTCAAGCCCAAAAAGATCAGGAAAAATTCCAGGATCAAAAGGTAGGCTTGGTTAAACTGCAAGCTAATTAGTAATAATAATCCTGAGAAGCAACTAAAGGTCAAACCGATAATGGCAATCGTTTCTGACTTGAGGTATTTAACTAGTAGGTTTACTAGAATCGCTCCGAGTAGACTTGCTAAAGCTAAGGTCATACCCAAACTGCCATATTGAACGGACGAATAGCCGAAGTGTTCCATAAAAATGAATGGAGCTTCTGAATAGTAACCGAAGAGAATTCCATTGATGCCACCAATTAGAATTCCATAACTCCAGACTACGGGATCTTTCAACAGACGCCAAGTTACTTTGAGTAGCGATGTTTGTTGAATATTATTGATATCACGTGTTTCAGGCAATCTAGAATAGCTATATAGCAGCACTAGTATTGCCATGAAAATTAAGGCACTGAAGACATTTCGATAACCAAAATAGGTTTCCAAAAAGCCACCAATCAAGGGACCAAAGGCAGGGGACAATGCCATGGCAGCTCCCACCTTTGAGAAAATTTTGGCACCCTCAATGCCGTCAAAACTTTCACGCATAATAGTTTGTGTGATGACGGAACCAACGCTGGCTCCAAAGGCTTGGATGAATCTTGAGGATAATAAAAATTGAAATGTTGGACTGATAAATAACCCAATATTTCCTATTAAGTAGACAACGATACCCAAATTCATTGCCAGACGGCGGCCAATTTTATCTGATAATTGGCCCCAAAATAGAACCCCGATGGCAAAAGCAATGAAGTAAATACTCATTGTCAATTGTGATGTCCCCGCTGAAACATGCATATTAATACTGATTTGCGGTAGGACGGGGGTGAAAATCGATTCACTGATCTGTGGAAATCCCACGAGAACAATAATCAATAAAAGTGATGGTACGGTGTTACGGACGTTTTTCATTTTAGACTCCTAAATTTTATTTTGCTGAAAAACGTCCTACATCATTTGCGGGCATACAAGCCATGATGTTTGTTAATTCCATGGTTTTCACCTAATTTCTTTAAAGTCTAACAAGTATGATATAGATATATTTATGATTTTGCAATACCATTAAAGTATTAGGATATTTAGTATTAATTGGGGGACTAAAGGTTGAAAGTTTAGTTAAGTATGCTGCTTCCAGAGCTGTCAGTATTCATATGCTACGCGGAACGGTTCGAGCCAAAAGGCGGTCTCGAGCCTCGGTTGAAGACTTACCAAAAATCGGTAAGTCTCCAACACGCCTTGTGGTGTAAGAATAAAGTTCTAACGCCACTTTCGCTGCAAATGAATACTGCCAGCTCTTCCAACTAATTTATTTTTTTGTCAGTAACAAATAAAATGAAAACTTCTGCGTATTTAAATAAATTTGTTCTAAGCCTGTAACAACAATGGTTATATTAGTTTTTCACCTTTCAACCTTTAGATGAAGAATAGTAAGAGAGCTTTATTTGTGATAGCTTCTGTTATGTTGTTAAGCGAACTGATGTTAATGAAATTTCAAAATAATTGATTAGTGGAGAATACTTTTGAACAAGCGTAGAAAAATTTGGATAATTGGTATTGGATTGGCAGTGTTATTAATACTTGGAATCGTAATTACTCAAAAACAGTCAAATGGTTACCAGTCTCACAAGACGATTTCCACGGGTCAATTACGTAGAACAACCTTTGCCTTAGTCAGCAGTGCCGAGAATTCCACAACGGATTATCAAAAACAGTACCGATATATTGAAGATATCCAAGATGGCCGTGGTTATACGACTGGTATTATTGGATTTACTTCAGCAAATGGTGATTTAAGACAGGTGGTTTTGGAATATCAAAAATTACGCCCAAATAATCGATTAGTACAGTATTTGCCAGCTTTAAAAAAAGTTGAGGGTACTGCCAGCCATAAGGGACTAGGTGAAGGTTTTGTCAAAGCATGGCATCAGGTTGCTAATGATAAACGATTTATTCAAGCTCAGGATATAATTTTGAATCAACAATATATGCGACCAGTGCTCAAAGCAGCTAAAGCTGATAACTTGGGTCCTTTGGGACAATATATTTATTACGATGCTATAGTCGTTCATGGTCCGGGAAATGATGCTAGTAGCTTTGGTGGGATACGCAAGAAAGCTAAGAAATTAGCTGGTTCAAAGATTCATAATCAGACTGAGTACCTCAAAATATTTTTAAAGATTCGATCAAAGGTTATGAAGCAAGAAAAGGCTCATCAGGATTTATCGCGTATAAATACGCAGAAAAAGTTTATTCGTGAACAGAACTTTCAATTGAAACGACCCTTAAAATGGAAGATGTATGGCGATAAATACGAATTAAAATAAAAATGCAAAATAAAAAGCAGTTGTTATTCACTTAATGGAATAATTTCCAGTGGATAACAACTGCTATTTTCTTATCATCAGTTACAAAGTCATTAGTATGAACTAAGCCTTAATATATCAAGGATTTACATAATCTGTGGGAACAATGTAACATTTTGTCTAGGATAAAAATGAGTCGGAAGAGCTGAGAGTATTAACCAGCTGTGGGTGTAGCGTTACGGCTTTAGCCGTTACACTACCGGGCGAGTTTGGAGACTTTCCGTTCTTTGGAAAGGCTTCAAACCGAGGTCCGAGACCGCATTGTGGCTCGGGCCGGTCCGCATAGCAGGTTAATACTCTCAGCTCTGGAGACGGCAAAGCAGGTTAATACAGTTATACATATTGTTGTGCTTCAGTCTTGTTGTGAACGATATCGGAAAAATCATTGAAAATCAGATGAGGCAAATTTATTCCTTTGACTTTAGCAATGTACCAAGCAAATATTTGAAAAGGAATTACCGCAAGTAAGGGGGATTTTAATTCATCATCAATATTCATTAATTCCAAAGTCTGACCATCATCAATTATTGGCTTTTTTCCGGTAAGACTTATTGTGAAAATATGTGTAGTTGAACGACTCTCATATTGTTTAAGTGATAATTGTTTTTTAACAATTGCAGAATTTGAATTGGTTTCAATAAAGAATTGGCGATGATTCTCATGAACCCCTAAATATGGGCCATGCATAAATGTTTCTAATTCAAATCCATTGGAAGGAATTCTAATTACTTCAGTGAATTTAGTTTGCATCTCCTTTAGTGTACCGAGAACAGCACCGCAGCCAATCGCTGTAAACTGTGGAGCAAGTTGGAAATCCGTTGCAAATCTTTGGAAAAATTCAATAGATTTCTCGATTGTTGGGCTAATATTTTGAACAATGGATTTGAATGCCATTAATTCGGATTGCTCCATGTCTGAATTTATCAAATCTAATTTTGTGGCATAACGTAATCCTAATAGCATTAAAGATAGAACCGTTGCATTGTATCCTAATGTTACATAGCCAACTTTTTCTGATCCCGTAAGGATATCTAGAGTAGTATCTGCAACCATTGGCAATTCAGTGTCAGGACGACTAGTTACACAAATCGAAAAGGGATGGTTCTGTTTAATTACTTTTTTTAAGGCAGAGATGGTTGCTGTACTCTGACCACTCTGAGAAATACCAATAACCAAATCAATATCAGGGTTTATTTTCTCATAGTTCAGGTAGTTGTATGGTTCTTCAATATCTATAAATGCTCCAGTCATTTTTTGCAAATATAATTTAGCGCTGTAGGCAGCATTGATGCTGGACCCTGTTGCCAGAATTAACCAGTGCTTAGTTGCAGGAGCATTTTTTATTACTGGGTCGATCTGTTCGGGATAAGTCGCTAAGATTGTTGACAGTATCTCAGGTTCTTGATTAATGTAAGTGAGCATTGTTGGTTTAGTCATTATGAATAATCCTTTCTGAATTCAAAAAGTTAGCTATGCCATTATTTAAATTAGAGTCAGTAATAAAATTGCCTTGTTTCTTTACTTCTTCAGGGGCATTTCCCATGGCAATTCCGATTCCCGTTTTGAACATTTCCAAATCATTAAGTCCATCGCCGAAGGATAATATTTGTTTTTTATTAATTTTTAATGATTGACAGATTTTTTCAATAGCAGTTGCCTTAGAGACTCCCGCAGGTATTAATTCGAGGTTATTCAAATTTGACGACGAAACAGATATATCCAAGGAATCTAACAGACTTTTAGCCGAAGTTAGTTTCTCAAAATGAGTGTCTTCAATCATGATGGCATTGACGATTTGATCTCCATATTGTTTCAACTGGTCCGACGAATTTACTTTGATATAATCACTTTTATTGGGACTGGCTACCCGATTTTTATCACTGTAGTTGAAATAATCGGGTAGAATTTTGGAATATAAAACGAGGTGATCAGTAAAAAAGAACGTTGCAATATTAGTCTGCAGGCTAATATTTAGAATTTGAGATAAAATGTTTGCGGGAAAGTGTTGAGCATAAGATTTATTGTTCAGTGTGAAAATACCACCATTTGAAGCAATGATTCCGACTCTGGAGTCAAGGTTTTTTTGTACAACTTGTGCTGAACGATACATCCTGCCAGTTGCTAAATAAAATTTAACTTTCGAGTCCAAAAATTTCTTGATGGTATTACTCGTATATTTTGAAATATGTTGATTATCGTCAACTAAAGTTCCATCTATATCCATAAAAATGATTTTAGGATTTATCATTATTTTCTTCCTTTAATTTATGTCCACACGATTCACGAATAATTAGTTCGGGTAAAGGGCTATCTGATTGAAAGGAATCATGGCCTTTTGGTTCAATTAATTGAATTAAGTATTTTACAGCAATTTTAGCCAAGGTTATATTATGATGGTCAATCGTTGTGAGTCGGGGTGTGAAGTAGGCACTATTGGGAAATGCGTCGCAACTTCCAATAGCAATGTCTTGAGGGCAGCGAAGATCATTGTCATTTAGTGCACGAATAGCACCAAGTGCAACTTGATCGTTAATCGTAACCAATGCATCAATCTTAAGATTTTTCTTTATTAGTTCGGACATGCCATCATATCCATCTTGAACATAATAATCATTCAAATAAATAAGTTTAGAATCAAGATTAGAATATGTAGACATCATTTTTTTATAACCTTGTAAACGTTCGTCTGTGATTTCGACATCAGGTTCGCCACCGAGAAATCCGATATTCTGGTAACCAGATGCAAGAAGGTGCTGCGTTATGATTTCGCCACTCATTTCCTGATAACGGGGGACAAATTTGCAGGTTACTGCAGAATTCGGTTGACCCACTATAACCACAGGTATTTGTTCATTCAGTTGGTTTAATGCTTTGATATATAGTTGATCAGGCTTAATTTTATCAATTTCACCACCCAAGATAATAACTCCATCAACTTTTTTTTCTTGAATTGTATGAAAGACTTCTATTTCGGTTGAGACAGAATCATTGGATCTTTGTTTACCGGCAGTCATAGTATTAAAAAGTAGTAGGGAGTAGTTAAGTCCGCGAGTAATCAGTTCAATTTGAGAAATTAAGGCCGTGAAATAAGCATTAGTAATATCAGGAACGATGATTCCCAAAGTATTTGTTTTGTTAGATATCATGCCACGAGCCAACATACTTGGCTGAAATCCTGATTCCTTAATAGCTTGTTGGACTTTGGATTTCTTCAGTGGTGTTACATTTGGTTTATTGTTGATAACTCTTGAGACGGTGGAGACTGAGACTCCAGCCATCCTTGCGATATCTTTTATAGTGATTTCTTTATTCACATTGTCACCTGCTTAGATTGTTATTTTATAATTGTAGTTAAGTATGCCGTTTCCAGAGCTGAGAGTATTCATTTGCTGCGCGGAACGGCCCGAGCCAAAGTGCGGTCTCGAACCTCGGTTGAAGCCTTACCAAATACCGGTAAGGCTTCAACGCGCCCGGTGGTGTAAGAGCTAAAGCTCTAACGCCACTTTCGCTGCAAATGAATACTCTCAGCTCTTCCAACTAGTTTATTTTTTTAATAACAGGAATATTTTTGATGATATTATTTCCGGCTTGTTTTAAATTTTAATTTGCCAAATACAATTTATGCGGATGTTTGCGATAAATTGTTAACTAGCACCACCATGTGTTAATTAAATACGTTTTATGAATTTAGTGTATTGCAGTTATTCGGTAATTTCAATAGTTTTTTGATAACGTTTTCAAAAAGCTAATAATTATATTGACAGCGTTGTATTACCGATATATTATTGACTCGTAAATAAATGAAAGCGTTTTTATATTTGACAACGTTATCAGAACGTACGGAAGTGACATTAATGGAAAATGAAACAATTTTATCGGTTGATCTGGGTGGAACTAAGATTCTGATTGGAGAAGTTTCTGCAGATGGGAAAGTTTTGACGCAGAAAAAATATCATTCAGATGTATCTTCACAATCCAGTGCCTATGAAGGAATAAGAGTGGCCTTGAAAAATTACTTTGCGACTTCAGGTTCACTTCAACAAATTAGAGCTATTAGTATCAGTGCCGTTGGTCGAATTAATGAGAAAAATGGGGATTGGTTTGAAATTGACCCTACAAAAGCTGAGCATATTGAATTAGCACAGAAGTTATCAAAGGAATTCAAGTTACCGGTTTATGCCGCCAATGATGTTTATTGTGCAACTGAAGCTGAATTAATGCTTGGAATTGGCAACGTTACCAAAAACTTTATTTATTTGAATATTGGTACTGGCATAGCTGGTCGAATGGTTATCAACGGTGAAATCATCAACGGTAAACATTTTGATGCGGGTGAAATTGGGCATATGGTGGTCGATATGAATAGCAGTGTTAAGTGTATTTGCGGTCGATATGGTTGTGTTGAACCATTAGCATCTGGTTTAGGGATGAGCAATCGTGCCAAAGATTTATTGAGCTCCCATCCAAATTCACAATTAAGTATTGATGCAAGTGGACGAATTGGGACTGATAAGTTATTTGCGGCATATGATAAAAAAGATCCTGTGGCTGTCGAAGTTGTGGGTACAGCTTTAAAGGGAATTGCAACTTTAGTAATGAATATGGTCAGAGTAACCGATCCTGAAGCTATCATTCTTGGTGGCGGAGTAACTAATGATGGCTGGTTATTGCGACATTTAGACCCCTTACTAGAAAACCAATCTACGATGCGTTTTATCAGTTTAGGAGTTAAGAATAGTAGTCTTGATCCAAATTTAATTGCACTTCGTGGTGCAGGGTTACATGGTTTTAGCAGATTGGAGGAATAGGTCATGAATGTAAATGATGTGCTGGATTCAACAAATGATTTACACGAACCATTAAGGGTAAAAGATAATTCCCAAAAAATAAATATTATTGAACAAACCAATTTTCCATTAAATAGCAGTAATTGTCATTGGGAACAACGTGATAGGGGCAAGGTGATTACAAAAAATACTGAAGATGTGCGCCTGCTTTCAGATTCACGCTATGATACTTGGCCTAAAGGGGCACCCGCTGATGGGGATTATATTCAGTATGGCAGCGTGACAGCACATATGGATTTGAAGAATGAGAATTGGGAACGTTATAATTATTTACTTTTCAAAGTTGACAACTGTTCTCGAAATATCATTAATCCTGCCGTAACAATTGCTTTTAAAAATAATGGGAAGGAAAAAATTCCCGATAAATATTTACGTGATGGATTCCACAATTTGAATCTTAAACCTGGAAAGAATCAATATCGAGTTGATTTAACTGGCTTACCAAGGGATTCTATCACGGGATTAGATATTTCCAGTTCAGCGAATGGATCATATTTAAACTTGCCAGGACAGATTGACTTAAAATTGACTGATTTCAAACTAGCAATTTCCCAAAAATCTGAAATTAATATCGGCTGGAAATTAACTTCTAATCATTTTAGTCAAACACAAGTTGGATTCGCATCTAAGGCAAATAAAAAGATTTTAGTCGATGTAAAAGTCGGTACCGCATATCAAATAATTGATGAATCACAACAAGTCGTTTTTGAAGGTCAGGTTAGATTAGATGATGACCAAGAAACTACTGATTTAGTGGCGATTGCAGATTTTTCTGTACTTGAAAAACCCGGCAAGTATCAAATTATTATTGGAAAATTAAAGTCTTATCCATTTAAAATTAATGATTCATTAAGTCTCTGGACAGAGTCAGTCTATAAAGTTTTGAATTTTATATATTCAGAACGCTGTGGTTACCCGGTTCCTGGAATTCATGGAATTTGCCATACTGATGTAATTGCTAAACATGATGGGCATATTACCAGCTTTAACGGTGGGTGGCATGATGCGGGTGATTTATCTCAACAAACAGTTCATACCGGTGAGGTTGCGGTTAGTTTATTAGAAATTGCTAACAAATATGAAAAAACAGAACCTAAGTTAGCCAAAAGATTAGTTGAAGAAGCTATGTGGGGACTAGATTTTGTGATCAAAACTCGGTTTGGAGATGGCTATCGAGCTACTAGTGCCGGGGTTTCGCGATGGACTGATAATCGAATCGGCACAATGGATGATGCTCAGGCTCGTGTGCATAATAATCCGTATGAGAATTTTTTGTTTGCGGGGTTGTTTGCAAAGGCATCAGCGTTAATTAATGACAGTGTATGGAAAAAACGTTTATTAGATATTTCGAAGGCAGATTTTCAGTTTGCCAAAGATCAGTTTGAAAAAACGCCTTACTTGAAAGAGCCAATCATGTGGGAGCATACCTACAATACTTCGCCAAGTCTTTACAATGCGACAGTTGCCTGGGCGGCAGGTTTGTTGTATCAAAGAACGAAGTTGGCTGAATATTTGAAGCTGAGTGAAAAATTCGGGGAAAAATTATTGTTATGTCAAGAGACTAAAGGTTTGAAGTTAGATGATGGCACAAAATTAATGGGCGCCTTTTATCGTGATGCGAATCATTTAGTTTTTCAACATTTTAACCATCAATCACGGGAGAATATTTATGGTGAAGCGTTAGTAGTATTGAGCGAAAACAATTCTGATGACGCTAAGTGGCTTGAAAGTACAAAGTTATATGGAAATTATTTATTATATTTACAAAAATTTACCTCACCTTATCCGATGATTTCTTCAGGAATTTATCGTGACGATGAGTCTGAAGATCAAGCTAGCTTTTATAAACAGAATTTACTGATTGATGAATCAGCCAAAATGGATTTTAAGCAACAATTATTACAAGGAGTGAAGATAGCGCCACATTTATATATCAGAAGATTTCCTGTTTGGTTCTCATTTCGAGGAAATAACGGGATTATCTTAGCAACAGGTCGTTCGGCCGCAATAGTGGGACAATTTTTGAAGAATAAAAAATTAATTCAATTGGCTGTCAATCAGTTGCAGTGGTTAACAGGTGAGAATCCATTTTCACAATCTTTGATTTATGGATTAGGTGCTCATTATGAGTCACAATATTCAGTCTCGTCTGGTGAAATGATTGGCGAGATTCCAGTGGGAATTGAAACTAAAGATAATAACGATGAACCATATTGGCCACGATTCAGTAATGCCACGTATAAAGAAGTTTGGATTAGTAATGCTGGAAAATGGCTGAGTTTAATTGCAGAAATAATTTAAAAGGAAAAGTGAGGATAGGGTTATGTCAAAAGAGGGAACGGATTCTGCATTTATTACTAAACTGTCGAGTTTTTCAGGTAAATTAACAGCTAACAAATATATCATTTCAATTCGTGATGCTTTCGGAGCGGCGTTACCACTAACAATTATTGCGTCATTCTTTGTTCTAATTAATAATTTGTTATTGGATCCTAAAATTGGTTTATTTAAGAATATTCCGGGCCGGCAGTTCATTACTAATATTGGTATTCAGGCATATAACGGAACCTTAGGAATGATGGGATTGATCGTAACATTTCTCATTGGTTACTATTTGGGAAAGCAGTTGGGGTCAGACGGCGTTTTGGATGGCGTTATTTCGGTGGCTGCACTTGTGACGCTGATTCCCAATATAATTACAATTACTAGTAATAGTGGTAAAGCATTTAAAGCTTCGGCGGTATTGACTCAAACACAGACATCAGCAGAAGGGATGTTCTTGGGCATTTTTGCGGCGTTAATTGCTACTCGATTATTAGAATGGATCAGTAAAAGTGATAAGCTTAAAATTTCAATGCCTGATGGCGTTCCACCGGCAATTGCAAACTCATTTAATGGTTTAATTCCCGCACTATTCGTTATTTCTATTTTTGGTATCTTTGAAGAAACTATCGTGGCATTAACAGGGATGAACGTACCAGATTTGATGATCAAAATTTTACAGGCTCCACTTGTTGGTGGCTTCCAAAACTACTTTGGTATTACTTTCTATGGATTCTTAACATGTTTGCTATTTACTGTTGGTATTCATGGTGATTTTGTCTTGGGTGCTGTTTCAAGTCCAATTTTATTAACGGCATTTCAACAAAATATGTCTGCGGTCAAAGCAGGCAAGGTTGCACCTAATATTGTTACTCAGCCATACGTGGATTGTTATATTTACATCACGATGATTTCATTAGTTATTGCAATTTTTATTGGTTCTCATAAAGCTAATTATCGATCCATTGCCAAGATTGGGGCAGTGCCAGCGTTATTTAATATTAGTGAACCACTCTTGTTTGGTTTGCCAGTTGTCTTTAATCCGATTCTAGCAATTCCTTATGTATTAGTGCCAATTTGTTCATCAACGTTAGCATATTTTGCGACAGCTTTCGGATTAGTTGCCAAAACATATGTTGTCGTTCCATGGGTCACACCAGCCATTCTTTCAGGATTTTTAGCAACAGGTGGAGACTGGCGAGCATCAGTTTTGCAAATCGTAATTATCATCGCAGGGGTATTCATTTACTTGCCATTTGTATACGCTGCCAATAGAGTAAAAGACCCATCATAGGAGATGTTTTGATGCAAATTTCAGCAGAGCTATTTCCGATTTTAGATTATTTTAAATTAAATCCGCAAGAAACACTGTTTAAATTAAAGCAATCTGGATTTTCGGGAATAGAGTTGTACGGTGATCCAATTTTTCCAGCGAATGAATTGAAAAACATGATTCAAAATAGTGGTTTAAAAATTTCTGGATATCAAGTGCCTTGGCGACTAATGCAAAATGGTGGGTTGCAAAATGTGATTCAATATCAGCAGGAATTAGGCAATCAACATATAATAATTGCTGCCCTTGGAGGACCCTGGGAATCTGGGCATAAGGTAAATGAAAATACGATTGATACTTGGGAGAGACATGTCAAAAGAATTGATGAGATGAATCAAACCTTGAGAAAGATTAATCTGGATCTTACTTATCACACACATGATTATGATTTTGGAGAAAAGGTAGAAGGATTAAAGACGTCCTATGAAATTCTAGTTCAAGAAGTTTCTTCTACGGTCAATTTTGAAATCGATACAGGAAACTGTCTTGAGGGCGGCTTAATACCTCAAAAAGAGATTAGAAGAATGCATGACCGAGTTCCATTTATTCATTGCAAACCGCTTTCAAAGTCGAAAGGGTATGAGATTGATTTCGATGATAACCAAGATGAAAATAATTGGGCAGAAATAGTTGAAGCAGCAAAAATATCCGGTACAAAATATTTAGTTATCGAACCAGAGGCAACTGAGTTAGGTGATTCAATGGATTTAATGATTGAAGGGTTTAATTGTTTAAAAAAATATTTATAATGCTAGTGGTACTAGATAATAACTGCTTTTGGAATAACTAATCTATTTGGAAAATTTAGTTTAGAACTGAGGGTTGAAAAGTGAAAAAATTAATCTAATCATTATGTTGCTGCCATAAAAAATTAAACTAGTTGGAAGAGCTGAGAGTATTCATTTGCAGCGAAAGTGATGTTAGGACTTTAGTCCTTACATCACCGGGCGCGTTGAAGACTCGCGGGTTTTGCGAGGCTTCAACCGAGGTCAGAGACCGCTTCCCAGGCTCGGGCCGTTCCGCGCAGCAATTGAATACTCCCAGCTCTGGAAACGGCAAGCCCCACACACTTTACAATATCTCCCATAATTTTTAACAGTACTTTTGAACATAATGCTTGCCTAAACTTCTAAATTACCGTTATAGTTGATAGTATTGTAATTAATTTTGATTGGAAGTGAGAATGTGACCCAGTCAGTCTACTGGAATCGCATCGCAGAGAAGGCTAAGCAAGAGAATCGTCCTTTCTTTAGCTTGGCACCGATGGAAGCTGTGACGGGATCAGTTTTTCGCCGAGTAGTTATGAAAGCTGCGGCACCAGATAATTTTTATACTGAATTTACGAATGCCTTGAGTATTACGCATCCGCTGGCTAAAGAAGCCGCAAAGGGACGATTATATATTGACCCCGAAGAAAATCCTAAGCCTATCGTGCAATTGTGGGGTAACTCCGGTGAAGACTTTGCTAAGGCTGCCAAAGAAGTTGCTAAACAAGGTTATGAAGCAATTGATATCAATACTGGTTGTCCTGATATTGCCGTTATAAAAAACCATAGCGGTAGTGATTTGATTCGTCATTTTGACACAGCCAAAGAAATTATTGATGGAGCTCGTCAAGGTGGATTGCCTGTCAGTGTTAAGACACGTTTAGGTTACAGTCAATTAGAAGAGATGGAAACTTGGATACCATTCCTTTTGAAGCAACAAGTGCCCGTTTTGACCGTTCATGTCAGAACCCGTGAGGAAATGAGCAAAGTACCCGCTCACTATGAATTAATCGATGAACTTGTTCAGATGCGAGATGCTTATGCTCCTGACACTTTGTTGCAGATCAATGGGGACATTGAAGATTATCAAGCTGGAATTCAGTTGGCAAATGAACATCCTGGTGTCGATGGAATTATGATAGGCCGTGGAATTTTCATGAACCCTTATGCTTTTGAAAAAGAACCACGAGAACACTCGAGTCATGAATTATTGGAACTTTTGCGTTATCAATTGGATTTATATGACCAATTTGTTGCCATGGGAATACCGGGACACTTTGCACCGTTGCAACGATTTTTTAAGATTTACGTTCGTGGGATGAAGGGTGCTTCAGCGATTCGAAATGACTTAATGCAAACAAAAACAACTGATGAGGCTCGAGCAGTTGTTGATCGAATTGATCCAGGCGAATAATAGGCGGGATAATTCCTTTTACAACTAGTGACTGAAGGTTGAAAGACGAAAAATTAATATAACCATTGCTGTTACAGACCTAAAATTAATTTATTTGAATAATTAGAATTCTTCGTTTTATCAATCGTGCCATTAAAAAAATAAATTAGTTGGAAGAGCTTAGAGTATTCATTTGCAACCGAGTAACGAGACCACACTTTGGCTCGGACCGTTCCGCGCAGCAATTGAATACGCTCAGCTCTGGAAACGGTATACTCACACAAGCTTTCAACCTTTAGTTAGTGATAAAAAAAGGAGTCATTTCTTACTTGGATATTTCCAAGTGAAAAATGGCTTCTTTTTTGTGCCTAATTCAACGATTCTACAACGTTAATATGTCACTTATTTATAAAAAATCATGGTTATATCAAAAGTTTTCTTCTGCCTTTAAGGCCTTGAGCGTAGATGTTTGAAAGTCCGACAGTAAAACGTGGATATCATTTAGTGAATCTGTTTGACCGTCAATTAGCCACTCTCGCCAAATAGCATAGACGCCAGCACTCATAAAACGTGTCCAATACTTCTTTTGAATAGCAGAAAAATTACTCCAATCAATGACGGCATCATAAAAATTTAACATATTTTCCTTGAAGATATTTTGAATGATAAATTCGTAATTTCTTTTAACTGCTAATTCCATGGTGTCAGATGTTTCAGCAAAAAAGTTTCCTAAGGCAGCAATCTTTTCTTCTGGTGGTACTTTATTGATGATTAGATTAAACTCAGCGTCAATCTTAGGCTTGAAATAGGCAATTAAGACGTCGTTTAACGTCTCAAAATTACGATAGAATGCCATACGACTGACTCCGGCCCTTTTGACAACTTGAGTGACTGTGATGTCGTTTAGATTTTTATTTTTTAATATTTGTAAAAGCGCAGTTATTAAATAAATTTGCGAATCTTGTTTGATTTGTCGTGAATGATTGGTAGCTGCCATTACAATTTCTCCTTTTTGTCACAGATGTCCATGATTTACTTGAGCATTGATTGCTTAGCTATTAATATACAACACATAAGCGTTACATGTGCAACGTTAGTTAAATTAAATCAAAGAATTTTAAGGAGAAATATCAATTATGAAAAAACAATTAGTCGTCGTAACTGGTGGTAGTGGATTTATCGCCATCCACATTATTTTACAATTACTTGGGCAAGGTTATGCCGTCAGAACAACAGTCCGTTCACAAGCTAAAGAAGAAATTGTTAAAGAGATGTTAATGAATGGTGGAATCACAGATTTTACTGATCTATCATTTTCTCAAGCAGATTTAACTTCAGATGACAATTGGGAAGAGACCATGGCAGGCGCTACCTACGTAATGCATGTCGCTTCACCAACACCTAAACTTAACTTCAAGAATGAATCGGAAATGATTCGCCCAGCAGTTGATGGAGTTGTACGTGTTTTAAAAGCGGCTCGTGATAACGGAATTAAACGGGTTGTCTTGACCTCAGCATACGGTGCTATTTTTGGAGGTCATAAGAATCGAACAACACCTTATACTGAAAAGGATTGGACTAATTTGGACGCCAAAAATATTCATCCTTATCAAAAATCCAAGACAATGTCAGAAATGGCTGCTTGGGACTTCATTAGGAAAAACGGTCAAGGGTTGGAACTAGCGACAGTCAATCCTGTTGCAGTAATGGGACCAGTTCTTTCTGCTAAGTATTCTCATTCTAATGTGCAAATTCAAGAAATGCTCGAAGGAAAAATCAAGGCTTTACCAAAGGTCAACTCTGGTTATGTTGATGTTCGAGATGTTGCTAGCTTACATATTTTAGCCATGACTTCAAAAAAGGCCAATGGAGAAAGATTTTTAGCAACGACGGGTGAAACTTTATCAATGATGGATGTTGCCAATATTTTACGCGAAGCTTTTCCAGACTATGCAGATAATTTACCGAATAAATTATTACCAAATGCAGTGGTCAAAGCTGCGGCAGTCACTAATCCTAAATTACGTATGATAGCTTCAATTGTCGGTGGTTATGCAGAGACTAGTAATGAAAAAGCTAAATCAATCTTAGGCTGGAATCCTCGTTCTGCTAAAACTTCAATTATCGCAACGGCTCAGTCAATGATTGATTTAGGTATTGTGAAATAACTAAAGCTTGAAAGTTTATTTAAGTATGCCGTTTCCAGAGTTGAGCGTATTCAACTTTACCTTCAGTTAGAAATAAAGAAAGAAGTCATTTTAAACTTAGCAATTGGCCAAGTTCAAAATGACTTCTTTTTTTTTATGTAACACCTGAAGGATGAAGGGTCAAAAAATTAATAGAACCATTGCTGTTACGGCTCTGGAGAGGGTATATTTTACTATTCATTAATCTCTGATTCGATTCTATATGGACTAATGAATTTCTTTAGTAACACGATTGTTCCCAGAAAAAATAGTGAGGCAATAATCGCTGTGACTGGCAGCATATGGAACATACCAGTGGGTAGGACTAAAGCTAGCAATGGGAAAGCAAAAGCTGCCGGTAATTTGATTTTTAATAATTGTAATAAGACGAAAACTAATGGCAATGATATGGCAGCTGATAGTAACCATGACGCAATCATTAAGTGAATTAAAACGCCGATCGTAGCAGCTCCAACTAAAGCAATGAAATGCTTGCTTGCCATTCTCCAGCTGTAATTTGGTTTTTGTAAAACTTCAAAGAAAACAACCATTACTGGAGGAATCGCTGCCATTTGTGGAAATCCGAAGAACCAAACTGCTGTGACCCAAACGACTGCCATAATTGTGAAGATTATCATATGCTCATTTTTGATTGGGGTACTTGGTGTAGTTCCTTTGTAGTGGCCTTGTAAGTAAACTCCAGTCATTAAAAGTGAAGTGAATAGCAGAATAGCAACGATAAATGACCAGTGAGTTGCGTTGATTATGATTGGCAGTAACCCTGTGGCAAATGATGGTGCCAAATTTGAATGTAAGACACGTAATAAAATAAGCATCAACAGTAACCCTAATAGCACCTTTTCAGCGTAAGTTAGTGATAATTGATTAATTAGAAATCCAATAATAGCGGTTCCTGAGGGAGTAAGAAAAATTTTGATTGGTTGATTGATCCAGCCACCATTTTGATAGATCCAAGTTCCGGCCGTCAAAGCTCCAATTTCTGGTAGGATGATTTCCATATCATTCAAAATTGTAGCACTCGCTACCATAAAAATTATGAAAACAAAGCCAATCAAATAATTGCGCGTTTCAGTAGTTGATAGTCTCATATTATTATTACTAAGCTCCTTTGGTTATTTATATTTGGTAACTAAAGGTTGAAAAGTGAAAAATTAATATAGCCATTGTTGTTACAAGCCTAGAGCTAATTTATTTGAATAAGTAGAAGTTTTCATTTTATTATTCCGTTATTAAAAAATAAATTAGTTGGAAGGGCTGAGAGTATTCATTTGCAGCGAAAGTGGCGTTATGACTTTAGTCCTTACACCACCGGGCGTGTTGAAGACTCGCGGTTTTTTGCGAGGCTTCAACCGAGGTTTGAGACCGCTCTTTGGCTCAAACCGTTCCGCGCAGCAATTGAATACTCTCAGCTCTGGAAACGGCATACTTAACTAAACTTTCAACCTTTAATTTGGTAATGGTATTTGAGGATAGATTGATCAATAGTCAATCATCACTAAATTTGTTTGAGAAAAACTAAATAAGTGTAACATATGAGAATAATTTCTGAAAATGTTAGCCGTTATGAGATTTTATAATTTTAACGTTTTCATTTTACAAAAAGATAATATGTACATTTTGGATAAAAGGCTATCTTTAAAAATAAAAGCTACTAAAATGATGGGTGTAAATAGAGCTAGACTAATAATTCGTATAAAAGAGGAGATTTACTGTGGAAGATAAAACTGATAAGTCACTTAGGACTTACGATATAGATAAGATCGATGATGTTTTGTGTGAATTAGACGACTCCAAGATCCGGATAAATGCTTTGATGGATTATAATTTGAAATTGAGCCGCTTGAATGATGAGCAAATTAATAAAAATATGATGTCACATGAATACAGCCGATTGAGTCCGATTATGGAATTGTTGAATACCGATATTTTTGAATCACTGGAAAAAGCAATTGAAATTCTCGATGCACAACACAAAGAAGTTAAAACAGAACAAAGAGTAAAAGTTGAAAGTGCCAAATAGTTTGAAATAACTGTTTAACTTTTTGGTCGAAGTTGACAGTTGTAATTTTAAAAAATGTAGTAGTATTTTTGAGAGAATCATCTTGATTGAAATGTCAGGATGATTTTTTTTGTTGTTTTTGAATATATCAAATAACAATGGGCATAACCTACTGATAATAAAGACAGTAAGATATACTTATGGAATATCTGAATGAATGGGGAACTACATTATATGAAGGTTTTATTTACTTTGGAAATTTTATTATTGCTTATAGCATTGTCGTATGTTGTAAGGGTTTTTTGGCCAGTTCGAGCACAAGTTTTTAATGGTGATGAAGAAATTATCGTATCAATTAGGAATCGTCATAATTTAAAGATTTGTTTGTGCGTTATTGTTGCTATGACAATGTTGTTGATTCTGCACTAGATGAAAAAGACACCTGAATTTTTTAGGTGTCTTTTTGAATTCAAAACTAAAGATCCAAAAATATAATTATTTTGGACATGCAATTTAAAATTGAGGTAATTTCAATTAAAACCACTTTCCATCCTTGCATAAGGATATTCGTTTCGGCATAATTTAAGTACAAATAGAGTTTTGGAGAAAACAAATATGGTGTTAAAGATTAGTAATGATTTGCGTAGTTTACTATTAGCTACAAATTTAGGACGTAGTCGAGATCATCCTTTGGCGGGATGGAATATTCTAACAATTTTATATGGCAATCGTGCTAGTGCTGATATTCCGAGGACACTGGGCTTTATTGTTGATCAGTATAATTCCACTTTCTTGGATGCTAGAGCCGATGAACGTCAGATAACTGATGCGGTCTTAAAAAGTGTCCTCAAGGTATTGGTCGACGAGGCTAAGTTTATCGAAGTATCGCCACGTAAAATTCGTGTACGGATGGTCAGTGGTACTTATCACATGCAGCAAGCTCCGGTTTATCGAATTAGTAGTCGTGGAATCGAATATCTCACGATGATTCCGAAAGTTTTGGATGCTGAGAGTACCGTTACTGCCAATACCGCTCGAATCGAAGAATATTGTGAATTGATTTCCAAATTGAATCAACCATATTTAAATGCTTCCAATACTAAATTATTCAATGATTTTCATAATATGATGTCAGCCTATTCAGATGTCATGAAAGGGATGCACAAATTGGGTGAGGATTTGGATGAAGTTTCCAATGACTTAGCCTTTAATCACGGTGGGAAAGTTTCTGAACATTTGAATCAAATGCTTAATCAAAAGGCATTGCCAGCCTATACTAAATTGATTTCTCAAGGTTCGTTAATTCAACATTTAGCTAAAGATAATAATTTTCCTGACCAAGTTGCTAGAAGTCGGCATGGTTCTGATAGTTTAGAAGTTGATCAGGCAATAAATAATCAGTTGAAATTAACAACTCAAACTCAACGTGATAAAGAATATGTTCAAAATCAATTACAAATATTATCAACCAGTTTTGAACCGACTGCTACGGCGATTGACAGCAGTTATGATTCAATTTATTTAATTTTCCAAACTATTTTGAGTTCAATAAAATTGTTGAGTATTGAGTATGACCATATCAGAGCGCAAACCGTTGATATTAAACAGTTAACTAAACAAATTAACCAGTTGTTAACCCATTATCAAACAGTCAATGTTTCCAAACAGATTCCACGTCATTTAGCTCAAGATCGGCTAGTAGCTGACCCCAGTGATTTGTTGGAAGCCAGCACTTTAGGACCAATTGTTTACAAAGCAGATGTCGCTAATAAGCGAATCGCTACCCTGGAGGATAATCCAATCGTTGCCGAAGATGATGCAGTGGAAGAAAATGTTCAGAATGCTTTGAGTGAATTTCAGGATTTGGTGATGAAAAGTGCGACAGCAGGCGTTATTGAGCATGACTTAGAGCTGGATTCCTTGATGGCACGTGATGAAATTATGCGTTTGTACAGTGCTACTGGCTATACCCATTATGAAAGCTTTGCGCCATTTGGTAGACAAGTTAAGGATGTAACAGCTATCCCAACAACTGGACCAATTTGGCTACATTGTACGAATGAAAAATATAGTGTTCAGCTGCCTAATGGCTTTCACTTTAATTTTTAGGATAGAGGCAGATAAATGACAACTAAATTAAGCAATTTGGAACGTTTAATTATCAATCAACTAATTGACACAGGTTTATTTACAAGTAGTCCTATCAAACCTACTAATGAGATGACTGACGCAGTATTAGCATTGAAGAAAACAATTGTTCAAAATCATATTAATAATTATTTGAATGATTTAATTGGCATCAACCCTGAAAATATTCAGGAAAATTTGTTGTTAACGCTTGGATCTGATTATGAGTCCCCTGAAACAGTCCATGTGTTGCTGGCGACGCTCAAAGCAGTGATTAATTTACCTGAATTGCAAAACAATACTAGTGACCGAGCAGTTTTAACTCAAACCATCGTTCGTCAAGTACGTAGTGAAGTTGTGGATTTGGATGAAAAAGAAGTTCAACGTTTGATTACAGATTTATTTGTTGAGAGGTTCAAACTCTTTACGGTCGATTTTCCAGATTTGGTACAGAGTGAACAAAATCAAGAAATCTCAGAATATTGGAATATCAGTCCGGACTTTAATTTATTTGCACAGGCAATTATTAATCGGTTAACTAGTAGGCAAGAGATTGTTATGTCAGATGTTCAACGAGTTAATCAGGCTCTTTTGATCAATCGTTATATTAGTCCCAAAATGTCACCACACTTATGGGGAGTATTGCTGGATAAAAAGAATAAGATTGCCGAACAGTGGGAAAATTTAGACCGATTTGATTTGGAATGTGGGGATGACTATGCCTTACTGTTGGATAAAAAGCGACAGCAAGTTAAGTCAAGACCGGCAGTAGTTGCAATCGATGTAGCGCATGAAATTCATGCCGGTATTTCTGAAAATGAATTGAATCAGATGATCAAGGATAATATTGAAAAACTATTTCCTAGTAAAAAAATAACCGTTAGCCAGGTGAAGGAATCCCTAAATAACTTTGATCTGATTAAGGTAAAACATGATTTTGTCTATCCGGCACCAATCATCAAGCGTTTTTCAATAGAAGATAAAATATCGCAGGAGCAGATACATGAATAAAGAAACTTTAAGACCGGTCAGTTTTCATCTAAGAAATTTTAACAATTATACGATGCTAAATATGCCAGCCTCACAGAACGGCAATTTAACGTTGATTGGTGAGAATGCCGCGGGAAAAACAACATTAGCTAACTGTTTCTTTCCAATGTTAATTGATGGGTCAATTGCGACGCCCTCATTTAATCCTGCTAAGGGAACAGACCGCTTAGACAAAACGACCACGCGTAATAGTGCTAATGACACTCGTAACTTTGAAGGGATGCTGTTAGGTTGGGGTAGTGGGGCGATGAAAGTTCGAACCGGTTATAGTTATATGCTAATGGAATCAGAAAAAAGGCAAGTAATTGTGGGTATTGGTGCACATCGTGCTGTCGGTGAAAGTAGAAAACCCACATGGTGGTTTGTAGCAATTAATGAGGATTTGAGTAATGAATTATCAATACAAACAACTGATGAGGTTGGTCGGAGCCTTGAGAAAGATGAATTTATAGATCGTAATCAGGATTTGGCAGGTATTTTTAAGATCTTTTCACAAGTTAATGAATTTCAAAATTATGTCTCAGAAAAAATTTATGGATTTACTAATCCTAAAAGTCTCAATCAATTGGCAATTACTTATCGATTGTTGGCATCTCCAATTCTAACTGCTGGTAATGCCCGTTTGACTCCTATTTTGGAGGCCATGAAAAATGCTCAAGAGGGTATCGATACGCAAGTGATTGATTTCGTGGCCAATACGCAACGTGATGTGAATCGGAAGAAGGCCATTCTTGAAAGGTTGACGCGAGCCGAAAAACGTTTGATACGACTAAAAAAAGAAATATTTTGGCGCAATTTGAATCGACTGAAGGAATTAACGTTAGATCCTTATGGGGATAATCATGACAAATTGACAAAGCAAAGTAACATGAAGGAACATGACCAGCATAAACTTGACGATTACGTAAGACAGTTGGGAATTTTACAACCAATGCTGCAACAGTCTGAAGAATTAGTACAGGATTTGCAGAAGAAAATGGCTGAACAAAAGACTATTGAAGAGTTACGTCATGGTAAACAAGATCAAGTTAAATCTATAATGCAACGTTTGGCAGTTTATGAAAGTTTGAAGAAGCAGTATGACAGACAACAAGCTGAATTAGAAACATCACAGAAAAGAATGGATCAGTTAAAAGCACGCGAGAATGAGTTTATTCAACAAGTGATTCCGTTACAAAACAGAATTACTGACTTAACTGATTTGACACAATTACAACAGGCTACTCAGGGAAATGATCTCGATAAGTTAGTCGTAGGTTTAGACCATTATCTTCGTAGGATTAAGAATCTCAAAGTTAAATATGATGGGATTCAACAGAATCAAAAGCATTTGAGTGAAGACATTGAGATTGTTACTGAAATCCGTGAGAATATGGATGGGAAAATTGATTTACGTACCAATGGACCGGTAGTTGGGCGAATTAGACCAGGATTGCATCAAGATAACTTGGAGGTTCATAATGCTGGTGCCAACAAAATGAGTTTGCGACACGCTGCATTAGAGCAGGAACGAAAGGATTTGTTGGCAACTAATCCTGATTTGCAAAGGTTTCTTAATACTGAAGCCTTGTTTAAAGAATTGAAGGAAATCTCCGAACAGTTGAAGCAATTCAACAAAGACTTGAATAATATTAAATCTGAAATTGATAAGCAGGATTATCAGTTTAATGTAATCAAAAAAGGTCTCGATGAATCAGTTAATAGATTGGAATTGGAATATAAGAATTTTGATATTGATGAACAAAATAAAGAAATTGAGGATTTAAGAATAGAAATTGATGCTTTAGTAATTGATCCGAAATTAGGCAATAAAATTGTGAATGCCAAAGATGCTCAAGCCAAATATCAACAATCAGAACGGGAATTGAATAATAAAAAGACAGCCACTCAAACTAGAATTGAAGGCTTAGTTCAAAGAATTACTGAGTTAGAGAATATTTTAACAAAATTGGCTGATCAAACGGAAGCTGACCTGAAAATTCTGGAGCCATATATGATTGATGGGATTGAATTGGAGAAGATTACTGAAACTATGAGGTTCGTTGACTCTAAACGTAGCGATATCCGTAGTCACAGTTTTAATGATCTTTCTTCAAAAATCAGTTATATCATTCGTCATGATAATGAAAATGGAATTGATCCGTATGCATTAGATTCGATTTTTGAAGATCGTGGGCACACTGATATTGCCAGTTCTATGAGACAACAGCGCTCTATCAATCATGGGGATTTACAAATTGTTCCGTTCGATATTAAGCATGCGCAGAAATTAATTGTGGATGATAAAGAGGCAGTTGAGAAATCGTTGGAGCAATTAAATTCAGGTAACGAAGCGGCCCAGATGACGTATATCGAGGCAGCAGCACATCAAATTTCTGATCAATATGATTTAATTGACGGATATAATGAAGTGTTGGCTCATGGCGTTCAAAAGTCTCAAGGTATTCAATTGAAAGTTTGATTGGATCCTGTTAATGTTGGACAACAAGTCATTGACGAGGCCCGTGACAATACTTTGTCCAATCGTCCGGCACTGTTAAAAGAAGTCCAACAACGTCTAGAAAGACTGGCAAATGATGTCAAGGTTGCCAATGATAATGAACAGTTTATGGAAGAAGCCCATCAACTGCTAGATATCAGACAGTGGTCAGATTTTCAAATTTGGATTCACCGTAAACAGGCAGATGTCGGTGAATTTGAACTGGTAGATGATAAATTCGTTCAATCTGGTGGTTCAGGTGCTGAAAAGGCGCAGGCCATGGTTCTTCCGCTGTTATTAGTCCCTAAGATGGTTCTAAACCGTTCGAAGAAAATTGATGCACCTCATATGGTAATGTTTGATGAGTTTGCGGATAAACTTGATCCAGAGACAGCCAAGTCGTTTGCCAAGACAATTGATCACTTTGGTTTCAACTTTATTGCAACGATGCCAAGCGGTGCTCAAAATAAAGTTTTAGCTGATGGTGTGGAAAACATTGCCTATGACGTAATTGCTCCAGCTAAGAAAAATGACGGTAAATTTCATAAAAATATAGTCCGTGAAGCAATGATTTGGCAAGAGGCATAAAAATGAGTCGTTATACAGAAAAGTATCAAACGGAGACTGGAAAGAGTTTACCTGAAGGTGCAGAAAAGTTAGATGTTTTGTTCGATAAAATAGAACATAATATTTTTTTGCCACCAAGAGGACAGCAGGCAGTTGACCTAGGATTCACTGCTCATACGCTGAATGATCCGAAAGAGAATCCAGCAATTTATCGCTATTATCAGTGGATCTTGAAACATATTTTTGCAGATCATCCGATTAATGAATTGACCTCAAAACTCGTTGGTATGTCTTTCGTCAGTGCCAATATTTTTGAAACTAATTTGCCACAACCGATAACATTGAACCCTTGGCAAATTGAACGGATGACAGAGGTTTCATTAATGACAGACAAGGCAATTATTATTGAGAATAATGGAGTGTTTATTTGGTTGTATAATCGTCACCCTAATTGGCCGTTGATTAATCAATCGGGAAATGATTTTAACGAAGCATACAATCAATTGTTAATCAGATTATCTAATAATAAATTAAAAATGACTTATCTTGGCGATTTGGATAGTAATGGCATAAGGATTGCTGATCATCTTTCAACAATTTTGCATCAAAACATATTTGAAATTCAATCTTCAAAGAGAGTGTTCGATTGGCTTATTAGATTTGGTAAAACCGGTATTCGTCGGACAAAATTACTGGAAGTTAAGAACAAAACTATGCAAGAAGAAATGGAATCCATTCATACACTCCATAAGTTTGTTGAACAGGAACAGTTGATTTCTGAATATGAAACGTTGATAGAACGATGGTTAAAGAAAAACACGTTGGATTAATTTCCAACGTGTTTTTATATAGCATCGATAAATCCGTTATAAATAATATTATATTGTGCCCCTGCCAGACCATACAAGTAGATTTTTTCTTTCATGGTTAATTTATATGGTTTCAAACTAATCAAATGTTTATTCAATTCCTCAAGGTATAAATAAGATAGTCCGGATTTATAAATACTTTTAATTGGATTCTTATATTGTTGAACATAATTTCGGACTTCATCCATATAAGGTGACTCGAAACGTTCTTCAATCGTTTTAGGAGCGTACTTTTTATCAAAATTAATCAAAGCATCATGAATTAAAAATCTAACTAAATCGATTTTGTTAGGAAAGTATCGGTAAAAGGTGGATCTAGCAACACCAGCCTTAGAAACGAGTTCTTTGACAGTAATTCTTGAAAAGTCCTTCTTCTCCATTAAAATTAGCAGGGCTTCTTTTAAAGATTCAAAAATAATTTGTTTTTCTTCGTCGCGCTTGTTCATGGACATACCTCCTTCTTTGTCCCGATTTTTGAAGTTTCCAACTGTTATATTTTAGACATTAAGAGAAGGGAAGTTCAATCATGAATAAAATTATTAAAACCAAACTGACCATTAACAACTTGAAGTTTACCATTCGCGAGTCAGGTGAAGAAAACAAAGGCAGTTTGATTGTGTTTCTACATGGTTTTCCAGAAAGTTCATTGATGTGGGAAAGTACAATGTTATATTTTTCTGACAATGGTTATCGAGTTGTGGCACCAGATCAGCGAGGATATTCTGCAGGTGCTCGTCCGGAAGGAATTGAAAATTATAGTATGGATTTATTGGCCAATGATGTTGTAAGCCTTGCCCAAGAATTAGGATATGAAAAATTTCATTTAGTTGCTCACGACATCGGTTCATTGGTTGGCTGGACAGTTGCTGCCAAATATCCAGAAAAACTTTTATCATGGACTTCATTGTCAGTTCCAGATTGGCCCGCTTATGTTTGGGCGTTACAAAATGATCCAACTCAAAGAGAAAAGGGGGCTTACGTCAGTCGTTTCCAAGTACCTGGTGAATCTGAAAAGTTAATTTCATCAAATGACTATGCAATTTTGAAGAAACTATGGGCTGGATTTGACGAAAGTGAGATAGCATCATACTTAAAACTTTATTCACAAGAAGACATGTTGACGAGTGTTATCAATTGGTATCGTGCCTTATTCCAAATTAAAAATCAGGTCGATTATAGTGTAATCACGACCAATACCGTTTTGATTTGGGGAAACAAGGATTTGGCTATAAGTCGTGCGGGTATTGAACGTAATGCAAGTTATATGAAAGGTAAATATGAGATGGTTGAACTAAACGCCTCTCATTGGTTAACAGAGTTCAATAATGATGAAATTAATGAACTGATTTATAACAATATTTCTGGAAAGGATTTTGGATAATTTTTAGAAAATAATATGTCTGTGTGATGTTATTATATGAAAAAAATCGCTAGTCAATTAAGACTAACGATTTTCTAATAGTCCGGCTTTAAATATTAACATATTTAGCATACTTTATAGAAGCATCTTTCTTTTGCTTACTTGTAATTTCGACGTAAATATTTAATGTCGTTCTATAAGCCATTTTATAATAAGCATGTCATAATTGATTTTGAACGCAGTGGAATCTTTTTCGTCTAAATTTTTTTTATTTCGGTCATTTTATTACTCCTAATTTAGCGTAGGAACGCATACTATGGAGTATAGGTATTTAAAATTGGTAAAAAAATAAGCCTAATGCAGGCTTATTTTTTGTGTGAGAATTAATTATTCGGACATCCAGTCATAAGATTCATTGACTGCGTCATCTAATTTGGTCATCTTATCATTGAAATCATAATAGCTACCATTTGGATATGATACAAAACTTCCTAGTTTTTTAATTCGCAAATAAGCTTTCTCATATCCCTTGGTATCATATTTACCAGTATCATTTGTTTTCATTTTTCCTAAAGCTTTTTTAAGCACATCAAGTTCATCATTTGCATCTGAAATTTTAGCAGAGTTATAAGAAACTGCATCAGCAACCACAGTATCAACGTCGAAATCATCAGAATCATCAGAACTATCAATTTCATCGCCCCAATACTGGTATTCGCTAGTACCAATTTCTTCCATTTTTCCGCCTGCACTCAAATAAGTTTTTGTAAACTTTTCAGATGAAGATTTGAAATTTTTGTTCTTTTGTTTATTAACTCTTTCAGTAGCTGCTTCAGCATTATTTATTTTAGTCGCTGATATTGAAATTGAGATTATACTTAAAGCTAAAAAGGAAGCTGCAATTATCATGCCTATTTTTCCCGTTCTGGTTGGACCTTGCTTTTTTATTATTTTTCCGACTAGCCAAGTAATAAAGAACCCGATCACAACTAACAAAATAAGTATAAAAGCGTATACACTAATTGTTAATAAAGTTTCCATAATTTCCCCCATAACGATATATTTTTAATTTTAAGTATATCAGAAGGAATGTGATAAATTACCAGTCACTTGAATCTTTTAGTGACAAATATTGGTGTAAACAAGATAAACGGCTGAAGCTGAAATATTATTCCAAAAAGTTGGATAGCATGATTTTATATGGTTATTGTACCAATCGAATTCCTCATAAGTTTTTGTCTGCACATCATCAAAAGTATAAAGAATAGAATCACGATATTGTATGTACCATTCTAAATTCAGATTATCTCTATACCGGAAATTGGTAGATAATTTTAATACCAGTGGAAGATAAATATTTTTTCAAAAACTAGATAATTGGGTAATCAAGTATTTAAAGCACCAAATTTTAATTAAGGTCTTTAAGGTAAATAATAAAGGTGGTGGACTTTTTTTGTTTTTTTATTTGTGTAAAACAAATATTAAAAACAAGGATATTAACCAGAGCAAAATCCAAAGTAACAAGAAGAATACACATAAATCCGATGAAAAGAAGAAAGATATTATAGTTAACCAAAAGAAAAGTATACGAACTGATTTGATGACTTTATAATTTGTTAAAGTATATACTACCGACATCATCTTTTTTAACATGCTATTCTAGTTTTCTTTCACGTTTTTTTAGTAATTCTTTTAATTCTGAAATATCATTTAGGGTAGCTCTGTTATTAATAAAACTTTTTGCGGACGATTGTGAACGCAAGTATCTCATACGCTCCTTGTTATTTTCGTTCCATTTTTCATTTGATTTTACACGTGATTCTGGTAATTTATCTGTTATTTTTTTTACCTTACAATTAAATAGATTATTCCAAGAATAAATAAACCAATTACAAACCATTGATACCATTTTGTTGGTTTATTAAGTTCAAATACAATTTTTGTGTTTTCATTTTGATATGTTTTTTTCATGATGCAAAACTCCTCAAATGGATACAATTTAAGTACACAAAGGCTAAGTCCCTGAGGGCTTCCCTTTTTTGATTAGATTGAGAACTTCATTAATTCAAAGAGGTTTATGGTGAACTGGATTTTTAAAGTTCTTTTTGTTTCCCACAATACCGTGCTTGTTACCTTATTCTTATTGCAATACACTACATGCAGTGTGAATACAAGCATATCAGGAAATTAATTTAAAAATATAAAAAAACCCACCAGTCATAATCGACCGATGGCTTTAGGCCAACTCCCACACTTGTCTTTATATTATTTTTAAGGGTCCGGGTAGTGGTCCGGTTTAGTTGAATTACATTGATTTTTATAGAATCCTTAATTTGTGAGAATGTCTATATACCACGATTTAGTGGCGTATAGAAACTTATTGAACTCATACAATTGGGCATATTGGGTTCGAACCAATAAATTGCGGATTCAGAGTCCGCTGCCTTACCATTTGGCGAATGCCCACTAACAGTAAAATGTTATAAAAAAATGACCTTAATGTCAAGGGCATTCAAAATAAATAATTCAATTTAGTGAATTTAGTCGTTTAAATGCTGAATCGCATAGTCAGCTTGATCCACCGTAAACTTCTCATTCTTGTCAGAAATTAAGACCTCACGAATTTTAGCAGGAGAGAATCCTAAGTCACGCTGATAATTTTTAGCTGTAATCAGGGCATTCTGATTGTAATCAACTTGTAAGTTATCCACCGCATATTGAGCTTGCTTAACTGTAAATTTTCCTTTGCTGATAAGTTGATCGTAAATACCCTGTTTTGACATATTTTGAGAATCTGAATATTCTTTTCCTTTCAGCAGCGCGTTTTGATCATAGTCAATTTTCACATGCTTTATGGCATAGTTAATTGCAGACTTTGAATAATGTTTGCTAGTGAGCTGATCCACCAGGTCTTGTTTTGACATATGCATCACGTCAGAATAATTTTGAACTTGCTTTAAGGCCGACTTTCCCCGTTTTGGAACTGGGACTTCCGTTTGAATTCTAGAGGTCGCTGGACTACTAGTAGTAGTTCGTAACGAGAAAATGGCAATAGGTATCAATGCCAAAAAAAGCAAGCTGATAATACACAAAAGGATAATTTGTTTTCGATTTAAATTCTGTCTTTTTTGAGGTTTCAAAATAATTACCTCCACGTATTTTTCAAAATATTTACACTTTAAATTATAGTCGAAAGCTTGTGAAATCACTTGCTTGATTTGCCAAACCGCCAAGCTTTATAATAAATATTTTTATAATGCTTTACGCTTACAACCACAAGGAAAACTCGCTTTTTACGTTTCCGACAAATTGTCAAAATTATTGCTCAATAAATCTCGAGATATAACCATATCGTGGTGTTAATGTGTTACATTATTTAATGGAGTGAAATAATTATTTTTGTGAGGTGAAGTAATGGAGAAAAGCGAGATATTAGTGACGACGACTGAACATGTACCTGGACGTGACTACGAAATTATCGGTGAAGTCTTTGGTTTGACGACACAATCGAAAAACGTAGTTAGAAATATCGGCGCTGGATTCAAAAACATTGTCGGTGGTGAGATTAAAGCTTACACCGAATTACTAACTGAGGCTCGTGATATTGCAATTGACCGTTTGCGTCAAAATGCAATGGATATGGGAGCTGACGGAGTAGTAATGATGCGTTTTGATTCTGACTCGATTAGTGCAGACATGGAAACAGTTGCAGCGTATGGTACCGCAGTAAAATTTAAGTAAGGTGATTGTAATGGCATTAGAATATAATAAAAGTTCTTTATCAGCTTGTACTAGTATTTTGATTGGTAAGAAAGCAACCGTTGATGGTTCAACTATCATCGGCAGAAACGAAGACGCCAAAGCTTCATGGCCTAAGCACTTTGTTATTCACGACCATAAAGAATTTACTGATGATCAAAAATTCGTTTCTAAAGCCAATGACTTTAAAATGGACCTGCCTAAAATTCGCTATAAATATTCTGCTACTCCTGAATGGACCTTTGAAGAAGGATTATTTGAAGAGGATGGTTTTAACGAATATGGCGTTGGAATGAGTGCTACTGAAAGTGCTTATTCAAACCAACGTGTTTTAGGCGTTGACCCTCTTGATAAAAATGGTATTGGCGAAGAAGCCATGATCACAGTTGTTTTGCCTTATGTTAAAACTGCTCGGGAAGGTGTTTTACGACTAGGTAAAATTATAGAAGATCATGGTACTTGTGAGACTAACGGAGTGCTCTTCTCTGATAAAGATGAAGTTTGGTATTTCGAAAGTGGATCGGGTCACTATTGGGTTGCACAACGTATCCCCGACGATAGTTATGCAGTGGTTGCCAACCAACTAGCAATTCAAGAAATTGATTTTAATGATTCTGACAATTTTATGTATCGTAAAGATATTAAAAAATTTGTTACTGAAAATCATTTGAATACTAGACCTGATGGTTTTAACTTCAGAGAAATTTTTGGAACACATAATTTATCTGATGAAATTTACAGCACTCCCCGTGTTTGGTGGGGGCAACAACAATTCTCAGGTCAGACAAATGAGAGTCCTGAGAGTGAAGATTTGGCTTTTGTTAAGAAAGCCAATCGTCTGTTGAGTGTTGATGATGCACAAGATTATTTAGCATCTCATTATCAAAAGACCGAATTCGATCCTTTGAATCATTCTGCTAATAATAAACGGTACCGTCCAATTAGTTTAGCTAAAACTCAGGAGTCTCATGTCTTACAGATCAGACCTGATATGATTCCTGAAATCGCCTGTGTTCAATGGCTAGCCATGGGTGTCGCTTCACAAAGTGTTTATGTGCCATTCTATATGGGGATGACCGACACGCCTGAAGAGTACAAACTTGGTGAGCTACCATATGATAGTAAGTCAGCTTATTGGACTTACAAATTGGCTGGTGTTTTGTTGGACGGTCACTACAAAGAACTTGGAAAAGATTTCCAAGCCAAGCAAGAGGACATCAATATCACACTTCGTAAGAAGTTAAATGATTTTGATCGGGAAGCCTTAAGCAAAGATGATGATAAATTACCTAATTATTTAACTGAAGCGTCATTTGAAATGGCAAAAGTTTCACTTGATGGCTATAAAGAGCTCATTGCTCAATTAATTACGGACTCGACTGATTTTTCACCTCTAAACTTCAAGACAGATATGAATTTATAGAAATTATAATTTTGTACATTGAAAATTAAATGAGGGGTTTTAAAAATGGATGATGGTAATTCGCCGAAGAAGACAATCACATTATTTAGTTTAATAATGATGATCTTTACGGCAATCTTTGGATTTGCTAATACAACTGTTGCTTATGAACAGATGGGATTAGCTAGTATTTTGTGGTATGTATTTGCTGCTGTTTTCTTCTTCCTACCTGTAGGATTTATGATGGCAGAGTATGGTTCCGCCTTTAACGAAGCAAAGGGTGGAATTTATTCATGGATTGATGGAGCTGTTGGTGCAAAATGGGCCTTCATTGGTACATTTATGTGGCTAGCTTCATGGGAAGTTTGGCTAGTGTCAACTTCTTCAAAAGTTTGGATTCCTTTATCGACAATGTTTGCTGGACATGATACAACTCAAACATGGAGTATGTTCGGACTTTCAGCAACACAAGTTATTGGTATCCTTGCGGTACTCTGGATCGTTTTTGTCACATACACAGCAACACAGGGTATGGACAAAATTGCTAAAGTTTCAAATTTCGGGGGAATTATGATGATTGTCTTACAAGTCGTCTTCTTCCTTTTGAGTTTGTCAGTACTCTTTATGTCAGGATTTCATACTGCTGAACCAATTCACGGACTAGATACATTTGTCCACTCAGCAAATCCAGCATTTGCTTCTCCACTAGGCATGGTTTCATTTATCGTTTATGCAATCTTTGCATACGGTGGTATGGAATCTGTCGGTGGTGTTACTGATAGTATGAAGAATCCTAAGAAAGATTTCCCACGTGGTGTTTTGATTTCAGCAATTGCAATTACAGTGCTTTATTCACTAACAATTCTTTGCTGGGCAATGAGTGCTAACTGGAATTCAGTTGTTTCAAAAGGTAATGTTAACTTGGGTAATATTACTTATGTTATGATGAGTAACCTTGGTTATACCTTTGGTACACATATCGGATTAGGTAGTGCTGCCGCTCTTACTTTAGGTGAGTGGCTAGCACGTTTCACAGGCTTTGACATGTTCATTCTTTACATGGGTGCATTCTTCGTTTTGATCTATTCACCATTGAAATCTTTCGTTTTAGGTACTCCCAAAGATTTCTGGCCTGCTAAAGTAACTAAGTTAAACAAACATGGTATGCCTGCGTATGCAATGTGGGTACAAGCTATCGTTGTTATTGTCCTTATCTTGATTGTTGATATGGGTGGTAAAAACGCCAAAGCACTTTATAATGTTTTGACATTGATGGCTAACGTTTCAACTACTGTACCTTACTTGTTCTTAGTTGGTGCATATCCATTCTTTAACTTGAATAAAGATATTGAAAAACCATATTTATTCTATAAAAACAAAAAAGCTATGTGGACAGTTACTACAATTGTCTTCTTAGTCTTAGCTTTCGCAGTTATCTTCACGGTACTTCAACCAATTATGGAAGGTGCCTATACTGATGCACTTTGGACAATGATTGGACCAGTTGTCTTCGGTCTTGTCGGATTCATTTTGTATTACAGATATGAACATAAGCATGGTAAAAATACGGCTCGTGTTGATGCTGAAAATGATTAAATAGTATTTTAAGAAACAGATTTTATCGAAATTTGATAAGGTCTGTTTTTTTGTGTTGTGTTGAAACGTGACAAAGTAACAAGTAATTTTATAAGATAATCTACAAGTTAAATAACTCACAAAAAGGGAGGTGAATGGTATGAAAAGAAAGATAATGATGGCGGCAACTGGATTGTCCGCAGGAACTTTGATGACAACAGCTATGGTGAATCCAAAATTGGTTTCTGATCTGATGAGGGTAGAGACGGTCAGGGCAGAGGAGATTAGTGATAGTTCACAAAATATCAATGAAATCATGCCAGACAGAAACTTGCGAGTTGCTATTGCTGTAATGATAGAGAAACCACTTTCTGCTGATAGATTAACAATGAATGATTTACAAAATTCAAGACTAACGGATTTAATGCTTCGCGGTAATAAATATTACAGTTTGCAAGGAATTGAAAACGTGACTGCATTAAAGCATTTAACGATAAGTAATACATCAATCCAAGATATTTCAATGCTTGATAAAGTGCAGGGATTAAATTATTTATTCCTATCAGGTAATAAGATAACTAATTTTGACGTTTTATCTAATATACGAGGTATTAAACACGTTGATAGTAATGTAAGTGTTCAACAAAATGCCATTCCTTTAGATGCGTATAATTCAGTTCTGAATTTGTCATCGTATGTGGGTAATAATAAAGATGGTGTAATAACAATCAATGAAATAACGATTAATGGTGAGAAGAGAGATTACGTATATAATCAAGATTCAAGAACGATTGAATTCGATGATTTACTCAGTAGTAGTCAAGCTATTGATGGGAATCACTCAGGTGAAATCACGATCGAATTGGTGCAGAAATTGCCTAATCTTGTACTGGGTTCCGGAATGTCAGGAATTACAACAACAATCACACAGCCATATACTATCAATAAGTATGACCCAGTTATCAAAGTAGAGAGTACAGACATAGAAATTAACAGTTCATGGAATGAAAATGATAATTTTATAAGTGCAACGGATGAATTCAATAGACCAATTTCCATTGATCAACTTGAGATTGAAAATAATGTTGATACTTCAAAGGTTGGAACTTATGAAGTAACTTATACGTACAATGGAAATCCGGAAACGGCAGTAACGGCAGAAGTTGAAGTAAAAGATTCTTCAGATACTGGGACAGATACAGATGAAGGAGATTCAAATGTAACTGGAATCGATAAAACAAATATCATGACTGACCAAAAATCATTAAATATTTATAGTTTGAATGGCACCAAAACAGGTGAAAAGAAACTAACAGAAGAAATAACTGATTTTTCTACAAAGGAATTAAACGAAATCAATGGAATTAAGTATTATAAACTTGATGGCAGCGATAACGAATGGGTAAAAGCCGATGATGTCAAAGTATTTTACTTCAATGACTCTCAAATTCAGACCCATGGTGATTCAATTAAAGAATTAACCAAATTTAGAAACTCTGGAGTGTTTGAAGATAGAGCTTTAGGAGAAATGTCTAATTGGTATACAGATCGTTATGCATATTTCCAAGGCGAATGGCATCATAGAGTTTCAACACACGAGTGGGTTCATGATGACCACGTGGTAGAATATCAAAGTGTTAAAGGAACCGTGCAAGCCAATGAAATTGCACAACTCTATAACAGTAAAGGCAAGAAGTCGTCCGATAGAGCATTAGGCAAAGGTGCAGTTTTCTTCACAGATAAGTCAGCAACAATCAATGGAGAAAAAATGTATCGCGTGTCGACAGATGAGTGGGTTGCTGAAAGTTCAGTAACTTTCAAATAATCGAATATGGTTGATAATATACAAAATTAGAAAACTAAAGGTTGAAAGTTTAGTTAAGTATGCCGTTTCCAGAGCTGAGAGTATTCAATTGCTGCGCGGAACGGTCCGAGCCAAAAGGCGGTCTCGGACCTCGGTTGAAGCCTCGCAAAAACCGCGAGTCTTCAACACGCCCGGTGGTGTAATTGCTGAAGCAATAACGCCACTTTCGCGGCAAATGAATACGCTCAGCTCTTCCAACTAGTTTATTCTTTTATGGCAGGAATATTAAAACTAAGACTTGTGATTATTTAAAAAAATTAGATCTAAATCTTTAACAACAATGGTTATATTAGTTTTTCACCTTTCAACCTTTTGTTAGAAAATTAAAATAGAAGTCATTCTTCACTTAGGTAAATTTCCAGAGTGAAAAATGGCTTCTATTTTTTATTATCACTGAATATCTAAGATATATATATTCTTTTAAAAAAATAAATAAATTAGTCGGAAGAACAGAGAGCATTAACCGGCTGTGGGTGTGGCGTTACGGCTTCAGCCGTTACACCACCGGGCGAGTTTGGAGACTTACCGGTCTATGGTAAGGCTTCAAACCGAGATTCGAGACCGCTCCCCAGGCTCGAATCGGTCCGCATAGCAGGTTAATACTCTCTGTTCTGGAGACGGCAGTAATAAATAACCTACCCGCTTCATTTATGTATAATCATTTCAAAAATACAAAATAATATCTAAAATATGAAATTATGTTGCATTTTTAGGCGAGACCACTTATAATTCATCTTGTAGAAAGCGATTACATATACGCAAAAAGGAGATTAATATTATGACAGTTTCTATCGGTATTATTTTAGTTCTATGTGTTTATGTCAGTTTAGCTGTTTTGGATCAAATATCCATGCAGCTCGGTCCTTATTCACCATTATTTGGTGGAGCCATTACTGGTTTAGTAATGGGAGATTTAAAAACAGGTTTGATGGTTGGAGCAACATTACAATTGATGACCTTAGGTGTTGCCACTTTCGGTGGTGCGACTGTTCCTGATTTTCTAACTGGATCAGTTATGGGGACGGCTTATGCAATTCTAGCTAACAAAGGTGCGTCATATGGTATTGGATTGGCAGTTCCAATTGGACTGCTTTTAACACAAACAGATATCTTGGCACGTATGGCAAATACCTTTTTCCAGCATCGAGCAGATAAGTTTGCTGAGGAAGGTAATTATCGAAAAGTTGAAATGCAAAATATCTGGGGGATAATTCCTTGGGTCGTATCACGTGTTATTCCGGTAGCAATCGGATTGTTCTTTGGACAAAGTGTTGTTTCAGCAATTAATAGTTTTATTCCAATGTGGTTCATGGATGGATTGAAGACTGCTGGTGCGATTCTTCCCGCAATGGGTATTGCAATTTTGATGCGTTATCTTCCGATTAAGAAGTACTTCCCATTCTTCATTATTGGTTTTGTCATGATGGCTTATGGTGGTAAGAGTTTTTCAATCTTGGGAGCTGCGTTAGTTGGTTTAGCTATGGCTGCAATTTACGTAATTTTCAAGAGACAACCTGCAACAACTTCTACAGATACAAGTTCAAGCACAGTAAACTCTGATGATGATGACGAGGTAGAAATCGATGACTAAATTAACAGATAAAGACATTAAAAAAGTCTATTGGCGAAATTTATTCGGACTGCAATGGGGCTGGAACTATGAAAGAATGCAAGGATTAGGATATTCATGGGTCGTTATGCCAGCGTTAAAAGTTCTGTATAAAGACGATAAGGAAGCCATGAAAACAGCTTTGAAGACACAGCTAGGTTTCTTTAATACTAGTCAACCAATGTCACATTTGATTATTGGTGCCGATTTAGGTATTGAAGAGAAGACTGGAATGAGCGACCCTGAAGCAATCGTTGGACTGAAAACTGGTCTAATGGGACCTTTTGCCGGTGTTGGAGATACTATTTTCTTAGCAATTTATCGAGCAATTGTTTTTTCAATCGCTTCATATATGGCATTATCAGGTTCGACGTTAGGGATGTTATTACCTATCGTAGCTGGATTAGCAATTTTATGGGTCAGGTATAAATTTACTTGGATCGGTTATAACCAAGGGACTAAATTGGCAACCGAGTTTGCTGGTCGGATGAAGACATTGACCGAAGGCGCATCCATTTTAGGATTAACAGTTGTAGGCGCCTTGATTCCATCAGTTATTAATTATTCCCTTGACCTTAAATATAAAATGGGAAAAGTTACACTGAATATTGATGATATGTTAAATCAAATCTTGCCTGCTTTAGTGCCACTAGCAATCGTAATGTTTTCATATTGGTTATTAGGTAAAAAGAAAATGAATTCAACAAGATTAATTTTTGTACTAATTGCATTAGGAATGGTTCTAGGAAATCTAAAACGTATTTTTGGAATGTAAATAAATTATTAATATGAGGAGATATTATTATGGCAGTTATTCATGCAAGAGTAGATGAAAGATTAATTCACGGACAGGTAGCAACAGTTTGGACAAATTTACTTGGTGCAAATCGCATTATTGTCGTCAATGATCAAGTGGTTCATGATGACATGCAGATCAACGCTTTGAAATTGGCACGTCCCACAGGAGTTAAGTTATCGATCCTTTCGGTGAATAAAGGTATTGTTAACCTACAGAATGGTAAGTATGATGGTGATAACGCCTTTCTAATTACCCGTAATATTCAGGATATGAAGGCATTGATTGACGGAGGAGTCGATCTTAAACAGTTCAATGTTGGTAACATTTCATCAAAGCCAGGGTCTAAAGCAATTAAAAAGTCAGTTGCTTTAACAGACGAAGATATTAAGAACGTTCAGGCCTTACTAGCTAGTGGAATTAAAATCACCGCCCAAATGGTACCTGGTGAAAGTGATGCCTCCATTGAAACTTTTCTAAAATAATAAGTGGGTGTATATAGTGATTCTAGAAAAAATTGAACAACGTTATAAATCGTTGAGTAGACAACAAAAATTATTGGCAGATTATGTTCTAAAAAATCCCAAAGAAGTTATGAATTCAACATCCAAGGAGTTAGCAGAGAAGAGTGGTGTTTCAACTGCGACAGTTGTTAGATTTGCACAACAACTGGATTTAGATTCTTTTGCAGATTTTAAAATTGCGATTGCCAGTCAATTATCTTCTGGAAAAGTAATTGTTGATACTGTGATTGAAAAAGATGATACGTCTAAAATCATGTCTGAAAAATTGGAGCAAGTTTATGCATCAAGCATTCAAAAATCTTTTTCGATGATTAAGGAAGCTGATTTAAATCATGCAGTTGAGTTAATAAATAAGGCGACTCACGTGTACATACTTGGAGTTGGAACATCCGGATTAATTGCATATGACTTGTATCATAAATTGAATCGGTATGGGATAAAAACTTTTTATGAAACTGATGCCCATATGAATTTGGAGTTTTTGACGAATGCCACTAAGGATGATGTTGTTGTTGCAATTTCTTATTCTGGAAAAACTAAAGAAGTTGGTATTGGTGCTGAATATGCCAAAGAACATCATATACCAGTAATAGCGATAACTAGAGAAGATACACCGCTGGTTGAAAATAGTGATGTTTGCCTATGTATACCTGATAATGAACGAACGATTCGTGTTGCCGCAATTGCTTCTAAAATTTCTACTATGTATATAACTGATCTGTTATTTATTAGTGTGATGCAATTGAGATATGGTGGGATGAAGGAATCGGCTATCCGGACCAACCAATTGATAAATAAATTAAAAGAAAAATAGGAATAAGGCCAATGAACGTAGAAGATGTAACAAATTTAAAAACTGAATCTCGTAATCCAAACACCACAAATATCGGAAAAATGAATGGGTATGAAGTTGCTAAATTGATCAATAGTGAAGATTTTGCTATTACCAAAGCTATTGAAAAAGTTACTGATGCAATTGGTATGGCTATTGAACAGGCTGCAACAAATTTTCAAAATAATGGACGATTAATTTATATTGGCGCTGGAACTTCTGGAAGACTTGGCGCTTTAGATGCGATTGAATTGACACCAACCTACGGCGTGCCAGCTACTAGAGCTTTTGGACTTCTTGCAGGGGGCGAGAAAGCTATGTATGCGGCTGTTGAGGGGGCTGAAGATTCAAAAGAATTAGCAATTGAAGATTTAAAGAATGTCAATCTTAATTCTAATGACGTTGTTATCAGTTTGTCAGCAAGTGGTCGTACACCATATGCCTTATCGGCAATCGAATATGGAAACAAAATTGGTAGTCTAACTATTGCCGTTATTTGTAATCCAGACAGTCCCATGGCAAAAGCCAGCGATGTGGCAATTGCACCAGTTGTGGGTCCGGAGGTTGTAACGGGTTCAACTAGAATGAAAGCTGGATCAGCACAAAAGATGATTCTGAATATTTTATCGACCGGAATCATGATCAAATCCGGTTACGTCTATGAAAATCTGATGATCAATGTTCAACCGACTAATGAAAAATTAGTGGCCAGATCAATCAGTATTATTGAACAGATTTTACAAGTTAAAGAAGCAGTTGCCAGAGAAATTTTTAATGACTCACATAAGAATATTGCGGTTGGACTTATTATGTTCAAACTCAATTTATCTTACGAAGATGCTATGAGCTTATTTGAAAAGAATCACCGAAATATCCATAAGATTGTTGGAATGGATAATTAATTAAAATTGGTAACTAAAGGTTGAAAGTTTAGGTAACTATGCCGTATGCCGTTTCCAGAGCTGAGAGTATTCATATGCTGCGCGGAACGGCCCGAGCCTGGGAAGCGGTCTCGAACCTCGGTTGAAGCCTCGCAAAAACCGCGAGTCTTCAACACGCCCGGTGGTGTAATTGCTGAAGCAATAACGCCACTTTCGCGGCAAATGAATACTCTCAGCTCTTCCAACTAGTTTATTTTTTTTATGGAAGAAATAATAAAATGAAAACTTATGAGTATTTAAATAAATTAGCTTCAGGATTGCACCAATAATGTTTATATTAATTTTTCACCTTTCAAACTTGACTTGGCAATTGTGTATTAATTCCCCCCGTTCTTGGGTAGTTAATACACATTTTTTTTGGAATGATAATAATGAAAATTAAAAGGAAGTACCACAAACTATACTTGAGAAAGGCGGTCTCATAAAACGATAATTCCTCCCAGTGTTGAAAACTGGTTTCCTTATCTTGAGATTCTTATGAATAAAATCATCTTGTATGTTTTAGTAATTGTTTTTTCAAATACCGTTGGAGCGATTTCAGGCATGGGCGGTGGTGTAATAATTAAGCCAGTTTTAGATGCTTTGAGTCATGATCCATTAGTGGCAATTAATTTTTATTCAAGTTTTGCAGTTTTTGTCATGTCAATTGTTTCCACAATCAAGAATACTAAGCAAAATATTGATTTTAATTGGGGAGAAGTTTTGTATCTTTCCATGGGGTCACTATTTGGCGGTAAATTAGGTGACTGGTTATTTATGCTTCTCCAAGGCGTTTTGAATAATGACCAACGTTTGAATTTGATTCAAATTATTGTCGTCGTTGTCAGCTTGGTTTTAGCATTATTATTCGCAAAAAAGAGCGGTTGGCAATTCTCCAAACGGATGACCACTATTCTATTTATTTTGAGCGGAGTTTTCTTAGGAACGCTGTCAACATTCTTAGGTATCGGTGGCGGACCAATTAATGTGGCATTATTGATTTTCTTATTTAATTTTGACGCCAAAAATGCCGCAATTTACTCCATCGCTTCAATCTTTTTTTCACAGTTTATGAAGTTGAGTTCACTCGTACCTGTGTTGCATAAATTGCCAATTGATTTACATTTATTACCATTTATAATGATTTCGGCAATTGTCGGTGGGTATTTAGGATCAACTATCAGTGCAAAGGTGTCGAATAAGTTTGTACTCGGTCTGTATAAAGTCGTAGTTATTTTCGTGATTGGATTAAATGTTTATAATGGTTTAGTTATTTTGAATATTATCTAAAGGGTTATGCCGTTTCCAGAGCTGAAAGTATTCATATGCTGCGCGGTACGATTCGAGCCAAAAAGCGGTCTCGAATCTCGGTTGAAGCCTCGCAAAACCCGCGAGTCTTCAACACGCCCGGTGGTGTAATTGCTGAAGCAATAACGCCACTTTCGCTGCAAATGAATACTTTCATCTCTTCCAACTAGTGGAGCGTAGCTCTCACATTTATATTTAATCAACCTTCAAGTTTTGGATAAAGTGAATGTAATTTTATACGTGCATCTGCAGTTGTGAATTGCCAATCTATTGATAAATTTTTAGCATTACGTTCACTACACCATGCTGCTACTTCTTGTTTTAATTGTTCCATTTCTGGAATTCGCCTG
>NZ_BJDF01000004.1 GCF_005404815.1 Companilactobacillus huachuanensis | reverse complement strand
CAATGTAATGAAATAAACACAATCTGCCTAACTCCAGTAACTGAAAATCCCTTGGAATCAGTATTTTAAAAAGTGGCTAACTTGTTCTTGCAATTTGCGAAAAATATTTAATCTCCAATGTCAGGTGAACCATAACTATATTTTAAATCTTGATAGGTGTTGGGTAAATGACTATTTTCTTCGACGTATAGGTTAGTTACCACTGCCATAACAAATTTATCAGCTTCTACCTCAGGTTTACGTTTACTAACCCCAATAATCGAAAAAAACTACCCACGAGTGAACAGATAATTGGCATAGATATTTCGACAATAATACGATAGTTACCAATTCTATAACGCCAGTGTCCTGAACGATTAGCGGTTAAACCTTTGTCGATTGTTCTAGAATCATCAATACCATCTATACCATCTATACCATCTATACTTTGATATAGCCAACGAACTATTAATTCAGCTTGATGCATATCCATCTTGCGAAGAGATTTTTGCGCATCATGCGTGAATTGAAGTTTATAACTCATGAAAGAGCACCAAATTCATCCATTATATCTTCCATGGAAACAGTTTTTTTATTGTCTTTAATCCAACGCTTATGGGCTAAGTCAGCAGTTTGTTGATCGGTATTCATCTTCTAGCCGTGTCATTGAATAGTTTTTTAACAAATCAGAAATGCTTATTCCGTAGAACTCAGCCATATATTGTAACCATTCTTTTTCATGTTCAGAAACTCTAATAGTAATCATTGCCATTATATATTTCTCCTTTTCAAATAAAAACTACGAGTTTTACGATTGGTTGCCATTTGTCCTAGATATGATATTAAAATTTTTTTATAAGCAAAACATTGATTCAAAATCGCCTTAATTCCTTAAAAATATCGGTGTTACAATAACTTATAATTTATTGTTGCATTAATCAAATAATGGATTATCTAAATTTAGTTGATTTTTAGAAAAAGTAGTTCGAATACATGCAATAGTTTAGGAATGCTGTTATAATGTACTTGCTAATGATCATAGATACATTTTGATAATGAAATATGATAAAACTCCCAAGGGAAACGCTACGCGTTTCTCTTTTTTTTGTGCCTTTTTGAAGAAAGCTGAGGATCAAGGTAGTTTTATATATACTTCAGCAAGTAAAATACATTTGAATTTATGTTGTTAATTTTTTGTAAAGTAAAGATTAGAAGAATAGGATTAATCAAAAATCAAATTAAAAACAATTCTCTTTATGAATTATGATCCCCAATTAACACAATTTAGTCATATTTATAAAACTACTTTTCTGTAAAGTGATTATAACAAACTGTGCTAAAATTAATATTGTCTTGTATAAATTAATTCATATTAAGAAAGGACATCTGTGATATACGGGTGATTGGTGTTTTTAATTGGCAAATGCACATAAAATTGAACATGATTTATTGTTAGCAAGCGCCACGCTAGTCGGTCTGAGTGCTGGTATGATGGTAGAAACCAATGTTAAAGCTGATTCAACATCCGACTCAGAAAAACCAACCACTGTTGTTGCAGATGATCCAGATAAAGAAGTAGTCGAAGATGATTCTGAGGATGATGATGGTACTTCCAGCAGTTCTGATGACTCATCTAGTGTTGGTGAACAAGTTGGCGATGATTCTGTGGAGCAAAAGACTGAAGATGAAAACACGGCTAGTTCTCAAACAGGGAAGACTGCAGCTGGCAGTGGTTCGGATATTCAGAATAATGGAGATTCAGAATCTGATATTGAGGATCCGAATGAATTAACTGATGTCGCAGTTGACCAACTTCAAGCAGATACTGATGAAACATCTGATTTCAGCTTTAGCGAAGATGCCAATGGTAATTACACAGTAACTGGGTATACTGGTGCAGCCCAAAAGGCGGCTAATGGTGGAGTTGATCCTCAATATTCGACTGATATCACTATTCCTGACACTTATAATGGAAAGCCTGTTATTGCAATTGGTGAGAATGCTTTTAACAATGATGGTAGTAGTAATGATAATTTGTCGATTGTTGAAGGTTTGACTTCAGTTACTATGGGGAATAATTTACAATGGATTTCCGCCAATGCTTTCAAAGGAAACAAGCTGACTTCGGTTAGTTTTACGAATGGTATTTGGTCGATTGGTGCGGGAGCTTTTGAAGACAACGATTTGACAAATGTTGATTTGAATCAGGTTGCTCAAATTAATGACTCTGCTTTTAAGGATAATGATATTGATAAATTAGTTATTCCTGATAAAACAACTGATATTGCTGCAGATGCGTTTGAAAATAATAAGATAACAGATTTAACTTTAGGTAAAAATCTGGTAAATATTAATACATCAGCGTTTGAAAATAATCAAATTGGTGGTGCTATAACATTACCTGAGAGTTTAACGGGCTTAGGTGACCATGCGTTTACTAATAACAAAATTACAGGTGTTAATTTTAATGATAAGTTGACCGTACTTAATACCGGTGTTTTCGAGAATAACGAAATTACCGGTGAATTGACATTGCCTGAGCAGATAGCACAAATGGGTGACCATGCGTTTGCCAACAATAAAATTACTGGTCTGAAATTAAATAATAAAATAACAGTACTCAATACTGGTGTTTTTGAAAATAATGAAATTACTGGTGAATTGATGTTACCGGACCAAATAGCACAAATGGGTGACCAAGCATTTGCTAACAATAAAATTACTAATGTAAAGTTAAACAATACGTTAACCAGATTGAACACTGGTGTTTTCGAAAATAATGATTTACAAGGTACTTTGACGTTGCCAGATAATATAAATTATATTGGTGATAATTCATTTGCTAATAATAAACTTACTGGTTTGGTAATAAATTCTAAGGCTATAACAATTGGTACATCTTCATTTAAAGATAATGAATTGGCCAATACATTAGTTATCCCTGCGAGTGTGACTAACGTTGGTGAGAGTGCATTTGAAGGAAATAGTTTAACTAGGGTAGACTTCGATGGTCACCTCGATAACTTAGGTAATAATGCTTTTAAAGGTAATGATTTACAAATTATCAATAATAGCCAAAATATCAGTACTATTGGCGATGGTGCTTTCTCTGATCAAGGTGGGTTACAAGTGGATGCATATGCTACTTATACACAAGCCTTGGGGATTAAAGCGGCAATCGAGAAGAAACTAAACTTAGTTGATAAAGATTTAGCAGGATTAAAGTTTTCGCTTGATGGGACTCAACTAACTTACAACGAGTATTACGATGCATTAACTCTCCCAACCAAATATCAGGGGCAAAATGTCACAATTGAAGTCACTATGAATTCTGGTGGACAGGATACTGGTTGGTATGGAATTAATAAACTTGAACTTCAACTTATCAAGAAAATGGTCACAGCTGACGTCACAATTCCTAGTAATTTGACCACTGACCCAGTTGTAAAGGGAGTTACCGGTCAAGTTGGGACGAATGTGACTGTCGATGTTCCATCAGTTGACGGTTATGATTCATTTAAGCCAACTCAAGTGAATGCGACGGTAAACGACGATACGATTACGACTACCGACTATGTGACGTACACTAAAAAAACTCCAAGTACTGGTGGAGACTCGGGGAATCCTGATCAAGGCAAACCAACAAATCCAAGCAAGCCGGATAATCCAGATAATTCTGGAACACCAGACGAACCAAACAATCCAGGTACTGATCCTGATGACGGTGGTCAAACAGAGCCAACTGAACCGACAAGTCCAGTTGATCCAACAATACCAATCGAGCCTGAGACACCAAGCGACCCATCCAAGAACCCTGATGAGTCTGGAAATTCTAAAGATAATTCATCGGCAAATAGTGACATCGGTTCCAATAACTCAGGAGTTATCAACAATGGACAGAGTCCAACGAAGACTGCTTCGCAAAATAAGAGTTATGCACAGCCAAGTGTAAAATATGATCATACTCAAATATTTAATTCGCAGAACTCGGTATCACGAGCACTGCTAAACCAAAGCAATGCAATTAATCGGGGAACGATTTCAAATGGTGCAAAACTACCTCAAACAAGTGATAGAACTAATAATTTATCATTGGTAGGTATGATTATGTTAGGAATCGTTGGTTGGTTTGGTTTTAAACGTAAAAAAGAATAGCACGCAAATAGGATGGTCAATTTAATTGATCACCCTATTTTTAATATCTAAAGGTTGGAAGTTTTAGACAAGTATGCCGTTTCCAGAGCTGAGAGTATTCATTTGCTGCGCGGAACGGCCCGAGCCAAAGTGCGGTCTCGAACCTCGGTTGAAGCCTCGCAAAACCCGCGAGTCTTCCACACGCCCGGTGGTGTAATTGCTGAAGCAATAACGCCACTTTCGCTGCAAATGAATACTCTCAGCTCTTCCAACTAGTTTTTTTTATGGCAGGAACAATAAAATAAAGGTTTCTGATTATTTAAATAGAGTAGCACTGGGCCTGTAACAATAATGGTTATATTAATTTTTCGCCCTTCATTCTTTAGGAATTTTATGATGAAAAGCTATTCAAAATTTAATAACCATCCAAAGTTTCCTGAAGTTCTTTCTTAACTGCTGCGATTAAAGTCTGTGGAGATTTCACTGTAACAAGATTTCCTTGGCTCAAGACCCACATCTTGGCACCATTGAAAAACATATTTCCAGAAATAACGACACTGCCGTCAGGATTCTTGAAAATTTTTCCTGATTCGGTTCGTTTGATTTTTGAATTAGGCAACTGATCCAAAGCAGCAGGATAATAGCCTCGATAATTAAATTCATAAGAGATGGCGCTACCACTATTTAAACGATAGGATTTATTTCGAATTGATTCCTCATCTTCAAATTTTTCTCGCGGAACTTCAAATGATTTTCGTTTCACTGTAATTGATTGGAATCGGTCCAACCGATATACATAAGTTATGCCGTCATCGAAGTTCTCCATTTTTTCAGAGTTCAAACGATACATAATCACGTAAAAATAGTTGCCGGAAAAATATAAACTTAGCGGTAAACCAATTCTCGTTTTATGTGAATGACCAGCCGGATTACTGTCACGATAGTTAAAAGAAATTGCTTTTTTGTTTTGAATAATATCTTGGAACTTTTTGACACGATCTATAAGGTCATTATCTTGGTTGACAGGCAAATAACCACCAGTTTTCAATGACGTCATCATATTGTTGATTTCTTCTTGATGTTCAGATGAGACGAATTCGGCAAGACTGCCTGATATTTTGTTTAATTCAGTTTTTCCAAAAGCTCGGCTACCGATTAACACTTTCATAATTGCGAGAATTTCTTCGAAAGGCAAAAAATCGTTATGAGTTAGATAATAAATATCTGATTTTGTATCGTGATGAAATTTTAAGTGGTCAGTTGTTTTAATGATACGATGAATTGTTGTCATATCACGTCGAATGGAACGTGAGTCACAACTATATAACGTCGCATTTTCCCTTGTATCTATTTTCCCGCCACAGATCATTTTGAAAAGTGTATTTGAAATTCGAACATTACTATCCATTTTGATATGTCCTTTCCGTTACAGACCATTTTTAATTAAATCCCATAGCATTTCAAAACGCTTGTTGTAATTGGGATCATTCCAGGTTTCTTTAAAATTGGGCAATGTGAGAATTGAAAAAGCAGCTAGGATAATCTCTGACTTTTCAAAATCATCAACTGGATAATTCATAATAGAATTCATCTGTTGATATGCACTGATAAGTACATTATGCAGAGCTATGGGGTTGTTGTCGATGTATTCAGTATTCAAAGCGAACATCCGAGGATTATTATTGAAAGTATTTTTTTTGGCATTGACGAAAGCCCATAACCAATCGTGCAGTTGTCCTTCTGAAGAGCCATCATTTGAAATATTAATTTGTTGAATGATTTCACGATTAAACCAAGCTGAAGCTACGGCTTCCCAGAGTGCTTGTTTATTGCGAAAATGTTTATACAATGCTGCGTGGGAAAGCCCAAGTGTCGAGGCTATTTGATCCAAAGTTACATCGGTATTGCCTGTCTGCATGATTAGGTTTTCAGCAGTTGTGAGAATTTTATCCCGAGTATTATGAGCCATATTTAACAGAGACTCCTTTGTAGATTTTTTAATCTGAAGGTTTATTAAAGTATGCCGTTTCCAGAGCCGAGCGTATTCATATGCTGCGCGGAACGGCCCGAGCCAGAAAGCGGTCTCGAACCTCGGTTGAAGCCTCGCAAAAACCGCGAGTCTTCAACGCGCCCGGTGGTGTAATTGCTGAAGCAATAACGCCACTTTCGCCGCAAATGAATACGCTCAGCTCTTCCAACTAATATATTTCTTATGAATGGATAATCCTTTCGGTCATTAGATAAATTAATTCTAGGATTATCACAGTAGAAGTTGCATCAAATTATACTCTCTTAATCTTTGATTTTATTCTAACATAAAAGTATCACAAGTAACTTTATTTGATTTTTGTAACTAAAAAAGTTAAAATTTCTTTGGTTACAAAATGATAGAAAAGTTACTTAATGAGTTTAAGAGGAGAATTTTAAATGCAAGCGGCTCAATTAATGAAATATGATAAGAATTTTAAGTTAGTTGTTAAAGATATTGCTATTCCAACGCCTAATAAAAATGAAGTTTTGGTTAAAGTTAAAGTGGCAGCGGTCAATCCTTTAGAAATGTTGATTGGTACCGGGAGTGTCAAACTGATTCAAGATTACAAAATGCCTTTAACAATGGGCAATGAATTATCAGGTGTTATTGAGTCTGTTGGTAAAAATGTGGATAACTTTAATATCGGTGACGAAGTATATTCTCGATTACCATTAACCAAAATTGGTGCCTTTGCGGAATATGTTGCAGTTGATTATCGAGCCATAGCTTTGAAACCTAAAAATTTGGATTTTGTTCACAGTGCTGCTGTTCCTTTGACTGGATTAACGGCCTACCAAGGGGTGACTGAAGAGTTGCAAGCACAGTCTGGACAAAGTGTCATGATTCCTGGTGGCTCTGGTTCGTTTGGTCAAATGGCAATTCCAATTGCTAAACAACTTGGTTTGAAAGTCATGGTCAGTGGTAACGCCCGTTCCAAACAATCCTCATTAGAGATGGGTGTTGATCAATATTTCGATTATCGTAAAGAGAATTATTGGGAACATTTGAAAGATATCGATTATGTTATTGATACGATCGGTAAAAAGGAATTTGACCATGAGTTACAAATTTTGAAACCACGAGGAAGAGTACTGTCATTGATAATGGGTCCCAATCGTCAATTTGCGAAGAATCGTCATTTATCATTCTTGAAGACGACTTTATTCTCGATTGCTGGTAGCCCCATTGATAAGCAAGCTAGAAAATCAGATGTTGATTATCGCTTTATTTTTGTCAGGAGTGATGGGGAACAATTAAAAAAGATCACCCAAATTGTTGAAACTAATCAAATCAAACCGGCGGTTGATCCAACGGAATTTAAATTAGCCGATATTAACGAAGCTCTAAATTATGTTGCTACTGGACACCCAAAGGGAAAAGTTGTTATTAGTTTTTAGAGAATATTAAAAGGTTGAAGGTTTAGTTAAGTATGCCGTTTCCAGATCTGAGAGTATTCAATTGCTGCGCGGAACGGCCCGAGCCAAGGAGCGGTCTCGAACCTCGGTTGAAGCCTCGCAAAACCCGCGAGTCTTCAACTCGCCCGGTGGTGTAATTGTTGAAGCAATAACGCCACTTTCGCTGCAAATGAATACTCTCAGCTCTTCCAACTAGTTTATTTTTTGGCAGGAACAATAAAACTAAGGCTTCAAATTATTTAAGTAAATTAGCTCTAGGCCTGTCACAGTAATATTTATATCACTTTTTTTCAATCTTAAGAGAATATAAAATAATAGAGAAAGCAAAAGGAAGCCATTTTTCTAAATGAAAAGTGGCTTCCTTTTTAATAATTGAAGATTAAAAGGCAAAAATTAATATAGCTATTGGCATTGTAGTTCTGGAAATGGCAGTTACCAATTATAAATACTATTTAACTTGATTCAATGCGTTGGCAACGGCTTCTTTAATAGCTTTGCTTGAAGCAGATGCGCCTGAAACGGTATCAACATTGACTGAATTCTTAGCAACAATTTCTTTAGGTAATTCTTTAACAGCTTTGAGACCGTAATCGTCGGACTCGCTTTGTTTCAAAACTTCGATGTTTTGAATATCGTCTTTACTGTCGGCTGTGACGCGGACAACGATTTCGTTACCCATACCAGCGGTTGATTTTCCGATATATTGATTGTCTTTTGTTTCGTAGTGTTCGTCAACAACGTCAGATCCTAGGCCTGATTCGTGAACGCTAGCAGATGATTCAGCGTCAAGCTTTGGTTCGTCAACTTTGATTTCATCTTTAGCTTTGGCGGCGTTTTCACCAGCAATCTTACCAAAAATTAAGTTTTCGGCCAAGTTACTACCACCGTTATATTGGCGTCCCATCAAACTTCCTAGTTCACCAATAGCGTAGAGATGAGGAATAACAACGTCGTCACCATCAACTACTTCAGCTTTTGAAGTGTGAACGGGACCACCTTGGGTATTCAAGAGACCTTGTACCATGGCAAGTGCATAATATGGGCCATTATCGAAGGCTGTCAAGGTTTCAGGGTCACGGTTGTATGCGTAATCACGTTGGACGTCAGCGAAGTGATTGAAGTCTTTGATCGTGCCGGTTAGCTTAGCAACATCAACGTTCATAACTTCTGCAAGACTTTCAATATCATCAGCTTTAACAACGGAGTCCATGAATTCTGGATATGGAGCGTTTTTATCACTTGTCAATTCGTCATACTTCTTTTGGTCAAAGACAACGTATGGATGACGTGGAGCTAATAGAATTCTCCAGTTACCATGATTATTGATGTGACCATGTCTGTGAATTTCATTTTCATCGAAGTAACGTGTGCCATCATCACCGACAACAATTAAGCTACCTTGGTGGAAAGCAGGCCAGTCGAATGGTAGGAATTGTGAGCGTTGACCTTTAGCAGGCTTAGGGGTCAAACCATGGAAAATACCGTAGGCTTCGTAATTGTCCATATTATAAAGTTTAGCACCGACTTCACTGGCCATTTTGACACCGATACCCTTGTTATAAAGTGAGCCGATTGGGTTCAAGCTTGTTTCTCCAAGGTAGGTTTCGACCATTTGAGGATTGTTTTCAAAACCACCAGTTGCCATAACGACACCGTTTTTGGCTCTGACATTCAAGTCCTTGCCATCACGCTTAATTTGAACACCAACAATTGCCTTAGTAGTAGGACTTTGAATCAAGTGTTCAGCTGGTGTGCTGTATAAAACATCAATTTTATCGGCACGATCTAAGACTTGTTGACGCAAGTTTTTCCAGAGAGCAGAATCAGCGACACCTTCATGCATGGCGACCAAATCATGAGTTGCTTGGCCACGGAATTCGGGATATTCATGAGCCATAAAGTGTAAGGCCTTTGAAACAGGGGATTCGGGATGATCTCTCATAATAAATGGTTTAACACCTAGATAATTTTCCAAATAATCAGGAATACGATATAAACCTTGGATGTAAGTTTCCATTAAATCCTTATCGTATGACAAAGGAAAAGCCAGGTCCTGGTAATACTTGCGCAAGTCATCTAGGTTAGCACCAGTAGAAATAACTTGCCCAGCGTAACGAGTATTGCCACCTTCATGACCTTCGGGAGCTGAATCTGTAATTAAAACTTTGGCACCATTATCAGCCGCAAATCTGGCAGCAGAAGCACCAGCGCCACCGAAACCAAGAACGACGACATCATATGTTGCGTCCCATTTTAAATTTGAATTATCAAACATATCATTCACTCCATTTCCTCTTAATGATACGATAAATATAACTCTAATTATAAAACTTGTGAACAAGTTCCTTTTGTCGAAAACGACATAAAAGACTATGATAGGGAATATTCACGATAATAAAATATTTTTAAAATGAATTGAGGAATATTTATGAGTTTAATCAATAAGAATTATTACGCCTTAGGAACAGTGATCAATTTGTCAGTTGCTGAACCTGCTGATGAAAAAGATTTGGATGCTGGTTATGAAATGATTCAACGTTTTGAAGATAAGCTAACCGTTAATCGAGAAAAATCAGAAGTAATGTCGATAAATCATAATGCTGGAATTAAAGCTGTAGCGGTACCGGAAGATACTTATGGCTTGATTAAACGTGCCGTTTTGGTCAGTCGTAAACACTTGGGATTCAATGTTGCCATCGGACCCTTAGTGAAACTTTGGAAAATTGGGTTCAAAGGTGCTAATAGACCCAGTGATGCCGACATCAAAGAAAGACTGAAGATTATTGATCCTGAACATATTCAACTGGATGATGAGAAAAAGACTGTTTTCTTACTGGACAAAGGTATGGAAATTGATTTAGGCGGCATTGCCAAAGGGTATATTGCTGACCAAATTAAGCAATTATGGTTGGGGCGTGGCGTTAAAACAGGCATTATTGATCTTGGTGGCAACGTGTTATTAGTAGGACCAAGTCAACATGCTGATAAACTGTGGACAGTTGGAGTCCAAAATCCAATTAAGCCAAGAGATGTTTCACTAGGTGCTGTAAAAACCGTTGCTAAATCTATTGGAACCTCAGGTATTTATGAGCGTAAGTTAATTATTGATGGTCACGAATATCATCATATGTTCGACTCTAAAACGGGCTATCCAATCAAAAATAATTTGGCCAGCGTAACGATAATCAGTGATAAATCAATTGATGGTGAAATTTGGTCTACCATTGGTTTCTATCAAGGAATCAAGCAAGGAAAGGCCTTGATTGAAGCTCAGCCAGGTATTGAAGCAGTTTTCATTACTAAAGATTTACAAGCTGTTGAAACAAGTGGCCTACAAGAGAAATTCACTTTGATGTAATTGATTTCTATCGTGAAAAAATTTACAATTACCGAGACACAAAATATAAATGGATACGTATGGTGCCAGTTAACAATTATCACAAATATTCGCAGCAATTTTATTTTAGAATCTAAAGGTTGAAAGTATAAGTAAGTATGCCGTGCCGTTTCCAGAGCTGAGAGTATTCAATTGCTGCGCGGGACGGACCGAGCCAGAAAGCGGTCTTGAGCCTCGGTTGAAGACTCGCAAAACCCGCGAGTCTTCAACGCGCCCGGTGGTGTAATTGCTGAAGCAATAACGCCACTTTCGCTGCAAATGAATACTCTCAGCTCTTCCAACTAATTTATTTTTTATAGCGGGACAGTAAAATAAAGACTTCTGCTTATTTAAATAAATTAGTTCTAAGCCTGTAATAATGGTTAGATTAAATTCTCGCCTTTCAACCTTCAGTTTAGAATTTAAAATAGGATGGATATTTAACTAGTACCAAACGTAAATGGGATGATTAATTATATGAATAAATTTGTTGCTATTGTTGGATCCAATTCTAACAAATCAACTAATCGCGAATTATTGCAATACATGCAAAAACATTTTCAAAATCAAGCTGAAATTGAATTAGTTGAAATTAAGGGTTTGCCTATTTTCAAGAAGAGTGCCGACAGATTCGTACCTCAAGAGGCTAAGGATATCGCTACAAAGATCGAAGCAGCCGATGGTGTTATTATTGCTACACCTGAATATGACCACTCGATCACCGCTGCTTTAACAAGTGCCTTGGCATGGTTGTCGTACGGAATCCATCCATTTGTTGACAAGCCAGTGATGATTACCGGTGCTTCTTATGGATCACTTGGATCCTCACGTGCTCAGTCACAATTAAGACAAATTTTGGATTCACCAGAATTGAAAGCTCGTATTATGCCAAGTTCAGAATTCTTGTTGGGACATTCATTACAAGCGTTTGATGAAGATGAAAACTTAAAGGATCCTAACGAGGTTAAACAATTGGATGGCCTCTTTAAAGATTTCGTCCAATTTGTTAATATTTCCAAACAATTGAACAATGCCAATGTTGTTAATAAGCATAAGGCAGAGCAATTTTCATGGGATAAGGATTAGGAGGATTAACATGAAATTAGTTGGTATTGCAGGATCAATTGCTGATCAATCATACAACCGAACATTACTAAAATTTATTGCTAAACGTTTTGAAGGTCTAGTTGATATTGAGGTGCTGGATATTAATGATGTGCCAGTATTTAACCAAGACGACGACCAAACAAATTGTGCTGCTATTCAAAACTTATGTAAAAAAATCGAAGGTGCTGACGGTGTGATCATCGCCACTCCAGAACATAATCACACGGTACCAGCGGCATTGAAGAATGTGATTGAATGGCTTTCGTATGAAGTTCATCCATTTGATGCCAAACCAGTCATGATTGTTGGTGCTTCGTATCACACTCAAGGCTCATCCAGAGCTCAATTACATTTGAGACAAATTCTCGAAGCACCAGGTGTTAATGCCATTGTCCTTCCTGGAAATGAATTTTTATTGGGTGACGTAAAGAATGCCTTTGACGAAAATGGTGACCTTAAGGATCAAAGAACTGTTGATTTTCTACAATCAACTCTTCAAAATTTCATCCGTTTCGCCAAAGTCATTAATATGATCGGCCAAACAACAGATTATGAAGAAGAAGACTTGAGTGCCAAGAATGGTACTGATACAACTGTTCAGGGCGTTGATATGAATGCTGACGATTGGTTGGATCAAGCTGCTAAGAAAGTTAATGCTGTTGAGGGTGACAGTTATGTCAAGCTAGATAGCGGATTGCTGACAGTTGATCAACTGAATTATTTCCTAAAAACTATTCCAATTGAATTGACATACGTTGATGAGAATAATCAATTTATTTATTACAACGATTTCCTGCCAACTGAGAAGATGCTGGCCAAACGCACACCTGCTCAAGTTGGTGATGCTCTAGATAAAGTTCACCCACAAATTTCAAGCGTCCTCAAACACGTCAAGCAAGTTATAAATACTTTGAGAACGGGCAAGACAGATTTAGTTTCAATGCCAGTTCCCGGTAATGATGAAAAAACTCACGTCGTGCACTATTACAAGGCTATGCACGATGAAGCTGGGAATTATAAAGGGGTCAACGAATGGGCGGTTGATATTAAACCAATTGTTGATGAGTATCTCAGAGAAACTGGTCAAAAATTAGTTAATGATCCTAATGCCAGAGTAGATGCAATTACAGGTGCTTCAGAGAACCCCGAAGTTGACACTACAACTGGTGCATCAGATACATTACAAAAAATTGCTAAGCCAGAAGTAAAAATAGATACAACATCAAGTGCTTCAAAACACTAAAATTAATTTTAAAGCGTTTGTGTCGATCATTAAATATTAACTAAAGGTTGAAAGTATGCCGTTTCCAGAGCTGAGAGTATTCAATTGCTGCGCGGAACGGCTCGAGCCAGAAAGCGGTCTCGAGCCTCGGTTGTTTGAAGCCTCGCAAAACCCGCGAGTCTTCAACACGCCCGGTGGTGTAATTGCTGAAGCAATAGCGCCACTTTCGCGGCAAATGAATACTCTCAGCTCTTCCAACTAATTTATTTCTTTAATAACAGGAACAATAAAACGAATATTTCTGATTATCTATAAATTGACTCCACGCCTTTAACAACACTGGTTACATTTTTCTCATCTTTCAATCTTTAGATATTAAAATAAAATGAGCTGTATCACACCTAAGTATCTTTACTTTTTTAGCGTGATTCAGCTCAATTTTTTTTAATGATGGGAATAAAATGAAGACTTCCGCTTATCTAGAAGAATTAGCTCTAAGCTTGGAAGAACAATAGCTATATTAATTTCTTGCTTTTCAGCCTTTAGTAACTAATAAAACTAAACTAGCTCGGAGACGTCCAACTTGAAATGGTATATACAAATTTATTCGAACAAAAAAAACAAGCTTGTCTGAGGAGGACAGGCTTGTTTTTTACCATATATGTAACGGCATTACCAGTAGTGTCAGGGGTAAGATATGAACGCTTGTGAGGTTTCCATATTTATCAAATAGAGAGAGGGATTCGCTAATTAATGAAAGCATTCAAAGTAAATTATTTTAAGGGATATGCATTTGAGGGTGGGAAGTAAAATTGATTGAGGGGGCAATTTTATTTCCGAATGCAAGTAAACTTTATTGGTAACGATATGAGGATGTATCGCAACCTTCATTAAGAATTAAAAGAAGGAATTGTTTGATTATATCTTTACCCCTTTCACAAGTAATAATATACCATATATGTTTAAACATGTCATTTCATAATAGAAAAAATATTTTTTATAAATATGACACGATTTTTATAAAAAAGCAGTTATTTGTTAAATATCTGAGGGTTGAAAGTATGCCGTTTCCAGAGCTGAGAGTATTCAATTGCTGCGCGGAACGGCCCGAGCCAAAGTGCGGTCTCGAGCCTCGCAAAAAACCTCGAGTTTTCAACGCGCCCGGTGGTGTAATTGCTGAAGCAATAACGCCACTTTCGCTGCAAATGAATACTCTCAGTTCTTCCAACTAGTTTTTTTATAATACGAATGTCTAATTGTTATCTTTTCGTTATCTTTTGCTATTTAAATAAATTTAATTTAGGACTATCAGAGCACTGTTTATATCACCTTTTCACCTCTCAGCCTTTATTTAAATATATTATTCAAAGATTGAGGGGTATTTATGTCAGATTTGACATGTTCCAGCTTCAGGTACAGTCTCAGGTTTTAAGTTGTTTTTAAAGATCTATAAAACGGTAGTTTTTAAAACTGGTACATGGCTGAAATATTACGAACTATATCAGTAGCATAAAAAATGAGTCAGATGAGTGAGAGTAGCAACCAGCTGTGGGTGTGGCGTTACGGCTTCAGCCGTTACACCACCGGGCGAGTTTGGATACTTGCGGGTTTTGCAAGGATTCAAACCGAGATTCGAGACCGTACCTCAGGCTCGAATCGGTCCGCATAGCAGGTTGCTACTCTCACTCATCTGACGGCAGCCCCCCCAAAAAAAAACAAGCTCATCTTGGGGGGATGGACTTGTTTTTTGCTACAAGAATGTGTAGCGACATTACCAGTAGTGTCAGGGGTAAGATATGAATGCTTGTGAGGTTTCCATATTTGTCAAATAGAGAGGGATTTGTTAATTAATTAACGAAAGCATTCAAAGTAAATTATTTGTAATGGGATAACGTATATAAATGGGAATTGATTGAGGGGGGCAATTCTCACTTAAATAGTACGTAAGCTTTAGGTCAACGATATGAGGATGTGTATCGCAACCTTATTAAGAGTTAAAAAAGGAAGGAATGCATTTAATCATATCTATACCTCTTTCACATGTACAATATATCACATGTGTTTAGACAATTAAATTCATTTTAGGAAAAAATATTTATTTATATTTAATAGAATAAATATGATGATCTGCTATATTATTACGGTAACCTAATTTTTTCGACACTAGGCAAAATAATACACATATTTGGGAAAAATGAGGTGTAAATAAGCAAAATTATAGCTAACATTCTTAAAATTTATAATTTTGATATATTTTTTTAAATATAATGTAAGCGCTTTAATTATGGTAGAATGTTAACTATAATATTACTTAAAAAGGGTGGTTTTTATTATGAAGGTAAGTATTGTAGGTTGTACGCACGCTGGAACATTTTCCGCGATGAACATTCTCAAGGAACATCCTGATTGGGAAGTTTCTGTTTTTGAACGTAATGATAATCTTTCTTTCCTATCCTGTGGAATCGCTTTGTGGGTCAGTGACCGTGTGTCAGATCCTAACAAGATGTTCTACGCAAGCCCTGAAGCTTTGACAGATATGGGTGCTCATATGCATATGCAACACGATGTTACAAATATTGATTTTGATAATAAGAAATTAGCTGTTAAAAATCTTGTTAATGGAGAAACTTTTGAACAACCATATGACAAGCTAGTAATTACAACTGGTTCAGCTCCAGTCGTTCCTCCAATCCCTGGAATTGATTCAAGTCACGTAATGCTTTGCAAAAACTGGACCAATGCTAAAGAATTGAGAGAAAAGGCCGCTGATATTAAAAGTGCCATTGTTATTGGTGCTGGTTATATTGGAGCAGAATTAGCCGAAGGTTATGCTACTTTGGGTAAGGAAACGACCTTGATCGATGCTTTACCACATGTTTTAGCAAAGAACTTTGACCCTAATATGTCAGCTATTGCCGAAAAAGATTATCTCGACAATGGGGTAACGCTTGGCATGGGTGAAAAAGTTGAGTCATTTGAGGACACTGGTAATGGTGTGATTGTTAAAACTGACAAGAACAGCTATGAAGCTGATATTGCCGTTATGTGTGTTGGTTTCCGTCCCAACACTAAGATGTTTGCCGATGAATTTGACACCTTACCAAATGGTGCATTAATTGTGGATAAGTATATGCATACAAGTAAGGAAAATGTCTTCTCAGCTGGAGATGCTGCCTCAGTTCACTATAATCCAACTAATGATAATCAATATATTCCATTGGCAACAAATTCAGTTCGCCAAGGTATTTTAGTGGGTAAGAATATTGAAAAAGATACTGCCGTATATATGGGTACTCAAGCTAGTTCAGCAGTTGAACTATTTGGTAGAACATATGCTGCTAGCGGTTTAACAAAAGATCACGCTGAAGTATTGGGTAAGAATGTTGAGACTGTATCACTTGAAGATAATTATCGTCCTGAATTTATGTTATCCACAACTCCAGTCTTGATGAACCTCGTTTGGGATCCAGAAACAAGAGTTGTTTTAGGAGGCGCTTTGACAAGTAAGTATGATGTTTCACAATCAGCAAACTTATTGTCATTAGCTATCCAAAAGAAAGTTACGATAGATGAATTATCAATGGTCGACTTTTTATTCCAACCAAACTTTGATAAACCAGTTAACTATGTTAGTGCTCTAGCCGGTGCTGCTGTAGAGAAAGCAGATTCTAAAGTAGCTGAATAGAAACACTCCCTGAGTAGAATAAAACAAAATAAAAAAGTAGCCATTTTTGGCTGCTTTTTTATTTTGCTTAAAGTATAGTTGGGGCAGTTAGATGATCAATAAAGGAATCGAATTGAAAGTATTAAATTTCTAAAGGTTGAAAGTTTAATTAAGTATGCCGTTTCCAGAGCTGAGAGTATTCAATTGTTTCGTGGAACGGCCCGAGCCAAGGTGCGGTCTCGAACCTCGGTTCGCTGCAAATGAATACTCTCAGTTCTTCCAACTAATTTTTTTATTACAAGAACAATAAAATGAGGACTTTTGATTTGTTTAAATTAATTGGCTATAAGCCTGTAACAACAACGGTTGTATTAAGTTTTTACCTTTCAACCTTTAGTTAAATTTTGTTACTTAGAAAAATTGGGGGATAGACTTGTGGATAATGATAGCAATTTTATTATGCATCGGAATAAATCAGCTGAGGACTTTGATGTTGTGATTGATGACCATGGTTCTCAGAAAACCGAGGCCATTTATCAACAGCAGGGTTCGGATGGTAAAATTTATCAGGATTTGAATAATTTATTGGAACATCACAAGTATGAGAATGCGGTTCGCTATGTGTATGATCAGAAATTTGAACTGGAGCGGGGCAGCTATTATCAACTTGGTGAATGGTTAACTAAACGACTACAAGCTGATAAGGATATTGATCCAGCTTTGTTAAATGAATTTGTTACTAATATGAATAAGTATAAGTAGAGTACCTCGTAACATATGAATACTTTCGGCTCTGGAAACGGAATAATGTATCAAACTTTCAACTTTTAGTTAATAAGTACTTAACGAAACAATGTTTAGTCTTCACATTTAATTCAAACTTTCCTCCAGCCAACTTCATAATCTCTCGTTACTATGTATACATAGTCAAATATGGCTATTAAAAAACGAGGTGAAGAATATGAAAAAACATCCATTTATTGTTCTAACGGGTGTATCAGTTTTAGCTGCTGCATGCACTAAAATCATCAGAAGTCACAACGAAAAGAAATTTTTAAACTAATTCACTACAAACAAAAATACAAAAATACATGAATAAAATCATTCACATTCAAAACAAAATCAATCAAAAATAAATCTGAGGTAAAATATATGAAAAAAAATATGACAGAGGCTTGCGCAAGCAAGCTTTTTTTGTGACCTCATTTTTGCATTTATCCGTGATATCCCATATTATTTGAGTAGTTAGTAAGCGATTAAAAAGCAAAAAAATATATTTAACACCTGTGGTGCTAGTTAAATATACCGTCTACAGAGCTGGAAAATATTCACTAGCTGTGCGGAACGGTTCGAGCCAAAATACGGTCTCGAACCACGGCACACAAATATTTTCCAGCTCTTTCGACTAGTTAATTGTTCATAAATTGAGTATAAAAAGGCTCAATTGTTTTATATCCAGCCTGTTTTAAATTTTAATTTGGAATATATAATTGATGCGAATATTTGCAATTAATTATCAACTAGCACCATGCGTATTTAACATATTGTGTTTGTTAAATATTTCTCGGCACTTCCAATTAGTTTACTGAAGGTTGAAAGGTGAAAAGGTGATATAAACATTGCTGTTACAGTCCTAAATTCAATTCATTTACCAATTTAGTTCAATGGCAAGAGATCACAGTTGGACAGTCTTATTATTAAAAAACTAGTTGGAAGAGATGAGAGTATTCATTTGCCGCGAAAGTGGCGTTATTGCTTCAGCAATTACACCACCGGGCGTGTTGAAGACTCGCGGGTTTTGCGAGGCTTCAACCGAGATTCGAGACCGCCTTTTGGCTCGAATCGTACCGCGCAGCAATTGGATACTCTCATCTCTGGAAACGGCACGGCATACTTACCTAAACTTTCAACCTTTAGATAGAATTAATAAAACCAAGACTTCTGATTATTTAACTGTTAATTAAGAATAAAAAATAATAATACTTTAGCCGGAGGCGGCATCTTTAAAGGAGAATCTAATATCATGTCGAAACGTCGAGTTCTTTACTATCTCGGAGCGTTTTTCATTAATTTTGTTATTATTTCAATTACCTTTGCCTATGTAGGCTTGGTTCCTTTTGGTAACAATAATTTTTTAAGTAGTGATCTAGGAACTCAATATTTGGCTTTTCTGACTGAATTACGACGACAATTGGTAACGGGAAATCCACATCTCTATTTATTCAGTCAATCCTTAGGAGATAATTTTTTCCCGGTTATTAGTTATTATTTGCTGTCGCCGTTTAATTTGTTACTAATTTTATTCAGCCCTAAGGGAATTCCTGCAGCCGCAAATATTATTATTATGTTGAAAATTTCAGCTATGGGAGTTTCGATGGCCTACTTTTTGAAATCTTATTTTCAGAAAATATCGGTAGCAAATTATATATTCACCATTGCCTATAGCTTTTGCGGGTTCGTAGCTTCTTATTTTTACGATTTAATGTGGCTGGATGCTTTGATAATGCTGCCGTTAGTGGCTATTGGTGTCATTCGTGTTATCGAGAAACAACAGTATGTGTTTTACTATTTTTCGATTCTTCTAGCAATCATTTTTAACTATTATTTAGGATATATGTTATGTATCTTTTCAGTTTGTTTCTTCATTTACATTGGTCTGGAAAACGGACTCTTTCAAGCACGCAACAAATGGCGGATTATTAGAAATTATTTGACTACTTCAGTTTTGGCGGGGCTGAGTTCAGCAGTTGTCCTGGTACCAACATTAGTAGGAATGCTGAAAACTGCTAAAACGTCTTTCAGTGTTTTAAATTATTTGCCATCGGCTCGTTTTGGATTGGAAGCATTGACGCAATTAGGAATTGGTGGCAATACTTTTAATCAACGACTAGAGCATGGACCATCAGTTTTTATGACTTCAACGATTTTGATTTTATTACTGGCATTTTTCTTGAGTGATCGAATCTCAAATCGGGATAAGTGGTACTCAACGTTATTATTGGGAACACTGTTGATCAGCATGTTTGTTACGACATTCAACACTGTGTGGCACATGTTCCAAAATCCAGCCGGTTTTCCATTTAGAAATAGTTTTATTTTCACATTTGTCTGTATTTTTATTGCTTATAAGGCTTTTGATGCAGGCGTTTTTGATGATATTAGTACCGTCATAAAGAGTACCTGTTTAGCGGGGATTTTGCTCTGTATTGGGTATTCGACTGAATGGCTGTTACCACGAATTATTGAAAAATTAGGTTTTGGCACACCGAATAATGATTATGATGGACGCTATTTTTGGCTGAGTATCGTTTCTATTATTATTTCAGGCACAATACTTCTGGCTTTGCACAGCAATAAAAAGTTTTTGACGCTAGTTATTTTGATGGTTTCGTTTGAAGTTATTGCCAATTTCACTTCAGTTATGAGTACAGCCGGATTTGGAAATCAGTTAGTTTATCGAGAGGAGTTTGCTAAAGAAGATTCGATTTTGAAAAATGTCAAAGATCGCAGTCATCTGGGGCACCGAATCATTGTTTCAAAATCCGGTCTGAACAAGGCTTTTCCGGAAAAATACAATAATTATAATGATCCGATCCTTTTCAATATTAATGGTGTCAGTCTGTACAGTTCTACGTTGAACCAAAATACTTTGGAAATGATGCACAACTTAGGTTATTACAGTATCAACGTGCGCCGTATCAGTTATTTTGGTGGGACTAATTTAACAAATGCCTTACTTGGGGTCTATTATCGGATTCATCAGTGGGACAACCATTATCAGGTTGAGGAAAATTACAATGCTCCAACGTTAGGCTTCTTAGTCAATTCAAATGTCTATGGCTTTAAAATGTATTCTAAGCGAGCTTTGGATAACCAAGATCGACTCTGGCAAGCTTTGAACGGGAACAGTTATGAGTATTTGAAAAATGCATTGCTGACGAGTATGCAACAGAAAAATGTGAAGAATAAAACTATGTATACGTATCAGTTGGTGACTAGAGCTAGCGGACCTATGTACTTTTACGTATCGCCGATGAATTATTCCACAGCAAAAATTTATGTCAATGGCAAGCGAGTTGATACGGAACCGATTAACGTTTATAAGGCAGCCACTTTACGTTTAGGTCACTTCAAGAAAAATGAGAAGGTTCAAGTAAAAATTTTGACTGACAAGTCGCTAGATTTAAATCCGGAGTATTTCCAATCTTTGGATCAAAAGGCGTTTTTACAGTCATTGCACAAATTCCGGGACAATTCTTTGAAAATTACCTCCGATTTGAATCATGACACTGTTCGAGGAACAATTAATGTGCCAAAAGATTCACCACTGTTATTAAGTATTCCATACGACAATGGCTGGAACGCTTATGTTGACGGCAAAAAAGTAAGGATTCATAAAGTTGTCGATAATTTAATGGCTGTCAACCTCAAAAAGGGACAACATAAAGTTGTTTTAAATTATCAAGTTCCAGGTTTAAAGTTAGGCTGGGTTGTTTCAGCTATTTCGATTATTCTGTTTATTGGATTCTATTATTTAATAAAAGATAAAAATAAGGACTAAAAAATAATCTAAACACCAAAATATTGAAAAAATATCGATATTTGTTTGCAATATTAGACAAATGTTATAATATTTTGGTATTAAACGTTTACATAATGAGGTGAAATGATGTCTAGTGAATATATTATGGCAATTGATGAAGGTACTACGAGTACCCGAGCAATAATTTTTGACCAAAAAGGCACAAAGATAGCTGATGCCCAACGCGAATTTACGCAACATTTTCCACAACCTGGTTGGGTTGAACATGATGCTAACGAGATTTGGAATGCGGTACAATCGACTATCGCCAGTGTCTTTATTGAATCTGGCATTAAACCGAAACAAATTAAGGGTATCGGAATAACAAATCAACGCGAGACAACGATTATCTGGGATAAGAAAACTGGACTGCCAATTTACAATGCAATCGTTTGGCAAAGTCGTCAAACTTCTGAAATTGCAGCTAAGTTGGAAAAAGATGGTTATGGTCAGATGATTCATGAGAAAACGGGTCTCTTGATTGATCCATACTTCTCAGCCACTAAGATTCGTTGGATTCTGGACCATGTTGACGGAGCTCAAGAACGTGCTGAAAAAGGTGAATTAATTTTTGGTACGATTGACACTTGGCTACTTTGGAAACTCTCTGGTGGAGCCGCTCATGTAACTGATTACTCTAATGCCAGTCGAACAATGTTATTTAATATCCATGATTTAAAGTGGGATGAAGATATTTTAAAGGCACTTAATATTCCCAAGGTAATGCTGCCTGAAGTTCGTCCTAATTCAGAAGTTTATGCTACAACAAAAGGCTATCACTTCTACGGCTCAGAGGTTCCAATTGCTGGTATGATCGGTGACCAACAAGCAGCATTGTTCGGTCAAATGGCCTTTGAACCTGGAATGGTTAAGAACACTTATGGAACTGGTGCTTTCATGGTTATGAACACTGGTGAAGTGCCGCAGTTATCAGATAATAATCTTTTAACGACAATTGGTTATGGTATCAATGGCAAGGTTTACTATGCCTTGGAAGGTAGTATTTTCGTTGCTGGTTCAGCGATTCAGTGGTTGCGAGACGCCATGCATTTAGTTGATTCCGCTCCAGAGTCAGAAGAGGCTGCTCTAGCTTCGAATGATGATGATGAAGTCTATGTTGTTCCAGCCTTTACCGGATTGGGCGCACCATATTGGGATGCCGATGCTCGTGGAGCGGTCTTTGGATTGACTCGAGGAACAACAAAGGATGATTTTATTAAAGCCACTTTACAGTCATTGGCATATCAGTCACGTGATGTTTTGGAAACAATGAAACGTGATACTGGCATTGATATTCCAACTTTGAAAGTTGATGGTGGGGCTGCAAATAATAGATATTTGATGCAATTCCAAGCTGACATTTTACAAACTCCAGTTCAAAGAGCTAATGATTTGGAAACAACTGCTCTTGGTGCAGCATTTTTAGCTGGACTAGCGGTAGGGTATTGGGATAACCTAGATGATATTAAGAAACAATATGCAACTGGTGCAACATTTGAACCGGAAATGGATGTCAAACGTGCTGATTATCTTTACGCTGGTTGGAAAGATGCAGTCAGTGCAACAAGAACATTCAAGCATAAAGCTAGAAATTAAAAGGCGAGTTTCGCCTTTTTTTGCGTGTAGGAGTAAGTTATGGAAAAAGAATATATTTTAGCAATTGATGAGGGAACTACGACTGCCCGAGCAATCATTTTTGATCACAGTGGAAAAAAGGTATCTGTTGCCAGACATCCAATTGAACAAATTTTACCTAACCCAGGTTGGGTCGAACATGATCCTAATGCCTTATGGAATGCCGTCCAAACTTCAATTGCGACAGTGTTGATTGATTCAGGCATTAAGCCTGCTCAGATCAAAGCGATTGGAATTGCCAGTCAGCGTGAAACAACGATTGTTTGGGATAAGAAGACTGGGATACCCATTTATAACGCTATTGTTTGGCAGAGTCGTCAAACCGCTAATTTAACAAATGAAGTGATTAAGGCTGGCTATAAGGATGAAATTCATCAAAAAACTGGTTTGATCATCAGCCCATATTTTTCTGCCACCAAAATACGTTGGATTTTAGATCATGTTGATGGGGCCCAAGAACGTGCTGAAAATGGCGAATTGCTCTTTGGAACAGTCAATACGTGGTTATTGTGGAAATTAACTGATGGTGAGAGTTTTGCAACTGATTGTGCCAATGCTAGTCGAACGATGCTTTACAACATCAATACCTTAGAGTGGGATGATGAATTATTAAAATTTTTTAATATTCCGAAGATAATGTTGCCTGAAGTTAAATCAAACTCAGAAATCTTTGGTGTAACGAAAAATTATCAATTCTATGGTTCTGAAATTCCTATTTCTGGTATGACTGGTTCACAACAAGCGTCATTATTTGGTCAGATGGCCTTTGAAAGAGGGATGGTCAAGAATACTTATGGAACCGGTGCCTTTGCGGTCATGAATACTGGCGATAAACCTGCAATGTCAGATAATAATTTGTTGACGACGATCGCTTACGATGTCAATGGACAAGTTAAATATGCTCTAGAGGGCAGTGTTTTTGTTGCTGGAGCAGCGTTACAGTGGCTACGTGACGATATGCGAATGATCAACAGTACACCTGAAACTTCTGATGACGCTAAATCTTCAACAAGTAAGGATGAAGTCTATGTTGTCCCAGCTTTTGCCGGGTTAGGTGCGCCATATTGGGATAATGAAGCCCATGGAACGATATTTGGGATTACACGTGGAACAACTGACAAAGATTTTGTTAAAGCAACGCTACAGGCAATTGCCTATCAAACTAAAGATATTATCGAAACAATGAGTTCTGATTCTAAGATTCCAATTGAAGTTTTAAAGGTTGATGGAGCCGCATCTGCTAACGATTATTTGATGCAGTTTCAGGCTGATATTTTAGGAATTCAACTCCAAAGATCATCTGAATTAGAGACGACTTCCTTAGGGGTCGCTTTTATGGCTGGCTTAGGTGTTGGTTTTTGGAAAGATTTAGATGATATCAAACAAAATTACGAAACCGGTAAACTTTATCAAGCAGATATGGATGATTCAGTTCGTCAAGATCTCTATGCTGGTTGGAAAGACGCTGTTAAGGCAACTATGGCATTTAAACATCGTAGATAAAAATAAGAGTCTATATTAAAGGGCTCTTATTTTTTTTTGCTGGTATATAAGGATTTGTAGTGTTTTTATTAAAAATACTTTGACACATAGATTTTGAAAGTTTAATATTAATACATCATTGTGTAATGTGAGGAGAATTTTTTAATGGACGAGAAAAAAGATCGAGGTTTCTTCGGACAACCGACAGGCTTGCGTACATTATTCCTAACTGAATTTTGGGAAAGATTCAGTTACTACGGTATGCGTGCCATTTTACTTTTCTATATGTACTATGCAGTAACTAAGGGTGGTCTAGGGATGGACCGTACTACTGCTGCTTCTGTTATGTCAATCTATGGTTCACTTGTTTATATGTCAAGTGTTCTAGGTGGATTTATCAGTGATAGACTTTTGGGAGCCAGAAGAACAGTCTTCTGGGGTGGTGTGTTGATCATGTTTGGTCACATCGTCTTATCGCTTCCAATTGGTGAAACAGGATTGTTCCTATCTATTGGACTAATTGTTATTGGTACTGGACTTTTGAAACCAAACGTATCCGAAATGGTTGGTGGATTATATACAGAGGGAGATCCAAGACGTGATTCCGGATTCAGTATTTATGTCATGGGTATCAACTTGGGTTCACTATTTGCTCCACAAGCTGTTAACAGTATGAGTAATGCCTTTAATTTCCACGCTGGTTTCTCATTAGCTGCTATCGGTATGTTTATTGGTTTGATCGTTTACTGGTGGGATGGACGTAAGTACTTGCCAGAATCAAGTTTACACGCTCCAGATCCAATTACGGATGCAGAACGTGGCAGATTTATTAAACGAGTTTCAATTGCAGTTGTAGCAATTGTTATTATTGTTGTGGCATTGATTTTTGCACGTGCCTTTACAATTGACAACGTTATAATGATTATCAGTATCTTGGGTATCGGTTTGCCTGTTGGTTACTTCATCATGATGCTAACAAGCAAGAAAGTTACTAAAGTTGAAAGATCACGTGTTTTTGCGTATATTCCATTGTTCATTGCTGCTATGATCTTCTGGGCAATTGAAGAACAAGGTTCAGTTGTTTTGGCATTATTTGCCGCAGAACAAACACAATTGAACTTTGCTGGATTACATTTATCAGCACCACAATTCCAAATGCTTAATCCATTCTTTATCATTATCTATACACCATTCTTTGCGTGGTTATGGATTAAATTAGGTAAGCGTCAACCATCATCACCATCTAAATTCTGGATGGGATTAGTGGCCACAGCCATTTCATATTTCGTCTTGCTAATTCCTTTAGCAGGATTAAATGTTGGTGGCAAGATCAGTCCACTTTGGTTAGTTCTCAGTTGGGGAATCATTGAAATTGGTGAAATGTTGATCTCGCCAGTTGGTTTGTCAGCAACAACTAAACTTGCTCCTAAGGCCTTTTCTGGTCAAATGATGAGTATGTGGTTCTTGGCTGATTCAGCTGGACAAGCCGCTAATGCTCAAATTGTTAAGTTATTTGTTCCTGGAGATCCTAAGAATGAAATGATGTTCTTTGGAATTACAGGTATCGTTACATTAGTTGCAGCCGTATTGTTGATTCTTTGTGTTCCATGGATTAAAAAGATGATGCAAGGTGTAAATTAAAAAAATTATAAAGATTGTAGACTTTTTTAAGTCTGCGGTCTTTTTTTGTTGGGGGTAGCTAAAGGTTGAAAGTTTAGGTAAGTATGTCGTATGCCGTTTCCAGAGCTGAGAGTATTCATTTGCTGCGCGGAACGGCCCGAGCCAGAAAGCGGTCTCGAACCTCGGTTGAAGCCTCGCAAAAACCGCGAGTCTTCAACACGCCCGGTGGTGTAATTGCTGAAGCAATAACGCCACTTTCGCTGCAAATGAATACTCTCAGCTCTTCCAACTAGTTTATTTTTTAATTGCAGGAATAAATAAAATGAAAACTGGCTGCTTATTTTAATAAATTTGTTCTATGCTTGTGACAACAATGGTTATATTCGTTTTTCACTTTTCAATCTTTAGTTGAGGTAAGAGTTGAACATCTCCAGGTCTGAGAATATTTAACTGCTATGCGAATAAATCCGAGTTTGAGAAGCGGTCTCGAATCTCAGTGGTGTAATTGTTAACTCACAACAAGTAAATATTCTCAGGCCTTCCGACTAATTTATGATTAACACATGGTGTTAGATACTGATCTGTGGGTATAAAATGAGTTTCTTATCGTGGTATTCAGTGGAAGAATGTATAGTAAATAAAAAAAATTAAAAAATTACTTGAAATGAACTTGGATTTTCGGTAGTATTATTAAGTCGAATGAGACATGTGTTAAACACATGGAGGGGTAGCGAAGTCTGGCTAAACGCGGCGGACTGTAAATCCGCTCCTTCGGGTTCGGTGGTTCGAATCCACTCCCCTCCATTAATTGGGTTATAGCCAAGCGGTAAGGCAACAGGTTTTGATCCTGTCATGCGCTGGTTCGAATCCAGCTAACCCAATAAACTGTAAAAGGCAAAATTCATACGTTGAATTTTGCCTTTTTATTTTTTCTAAGTTTTTAGACCAATTCTTAATTTTCTAAAGAAATACGGTATAATTAACAGAAGTAATGCTCGTAAAGGAGTCCATATGATGAAGGTACCAGTATATATACAAATTCATAACGAAATTAGAAAAGAAATTGAATCTGGCAAGTGGGCTGTTGGGGAACGTATCCCATCAGAGAGACAGCTTTCTCAAGATTTTGATGTTAGTCGAATGACATTACGGCAAGCGATTCAAACACTTGTTGATGAGGGAATCTTACAACGTCAAGTTGGGTCAGGTACTTATGTTGCCAGTAGCAAGGTTCAGGAAAAAATGTCCGGAACAACCAGTTTTACTGAGATTACTGAGAGTCAGGGTAAGAAACCTTCAAGTAAAACCGTGTCCTACCATGTAGCAGATCCGTCAATCAGTGAAATTGAAAAATTAAAACTTAAAAATGGTGATCAAGTATTACGGATGGAAAGAATTCGTTATGCTGATAAACAGCCAATTTGTTTTGAAGTAGCAACTATTCCAATTGTTATCGTCAATAGTTTAAATAAAAAGGACATTACGTCTTCACTTTATAAAGCACTTGAAGATAAAGCTGGGTTAAAATTAGGTGATGCAACGCAAACTGTGTCAGCTATTCTTGCTTCAGAAAAAATCGCCAACTTTTTAAACGTCAAACGTGGTTCAGCTGTTTTGCGAGTTCGCCAAGTAACGACGTTGGATGATGAGCGTCCATTCGAATATGTACGTTCACAATATGCCGGTGACCGTTTTGAGTTTTACTTAGAAAGATAGTAACCTTTTAGTAAGTATGCCGTAGGCCGTTTCCAGAGCTGAGAGTATTCAATTGCTGCGCGGAACGGCCCGAGCCTGGGAAGCGGTCTCGGACCTCGGTTGAAGCCTCGCAAAAACCGCGAGTCTTCAACATGCCCGGTGGTGTAATTGCTGAAGCAATAACGCCACTTTCGCTGCAAATGAATACTCTCAGCTCTTCCAACTAGTTTATTTTTCACCTTTCAACCTTTAGATAATAACTTAAAAATTTTGCCGTCTCTGGAAGCCTGCAACTGGTGTACATGTCTTATGATGTGAGGTAAGTGAAACTTCAGAATGTTTTTGGTATTATAGTACTAATAATTTTGATGAGGAACTTGTTTTCTAATGGTCATTTAATCCGTAAGTAATCAAATGATTAAAACAGGCTATTCTTGAACTTCAACTCATTATCAAGTAACGAATAATTTAGCTGTAGGTTGCCAGAGAATTCACCAGCAGTGAACAAATATCCAAAATAAAAAACAGGTTTCAAACTTTAATTGAGATAATTAATTTCTTTAAAAATCGATTTAGGGTAAGATGTAACCTGATATGTTTTTTAAATTTTTAACTGGGAGTCACTTATGCAAAGCTTTATAAAAAAGTACAGTATCTTCTTGATGCTATATATTGTTTTTCAACCTGTATTAGATGCTGTTACCGGACTGATGGCTCAAGCACATATTAATATAACCTTTGGGATATTGATTCGAATGGCTGTTATGGCTGTTACGGCGTTTTATATCCTAATATTCCTGATATTAAATCGGGATAATAAACAAGGGTTTCGAGTCATTTGCTATTTCGTGATTTTGGGAATAGTTTCGATAATCAGTTTAATTGTTAATTACAAACAAAAAGTTTTATTTATTCCATCACTAGAAATAACAACGTTAGCTAAAAGTTTGTATTATCCAGTCATGTTGCTGGGGTACTTTTATGCGTTTGAAGAATTAGCGGAAGATCGAATTATCAACCGTTATTTCCCTAAAGTGATTTTTTATGCCATTAATATTATCAGTATTATCATGATTGTGGCCCACTTTACAAACACAAGTTTCAGCTCATATGCTTATTATAAATTAGGTGAAAGTGGTTGGTTCTACGCTGCTAATGAGTTGAGTGCTATCGTTTCAATTGCCTTTCCAATTATGGTTTGGTATGCCTTGAATAAAGTTGACAAATGGTCGAGAGTCTACTATTGGTTAACAATCGTTTTGGCAATCTATTCAGCTTTATTGATAGGGACAAAAGGTTCATTGTTAGCAATTCTCTTTGGTATATGTATGGCGATTTTGACTGCAGTAATTCACTTCATTCGAGAAAAAGGTAATCGTAAGTTTAACGCCGGTATCGTGGCTTTATTAGTCATAACACTTGGTGGAGTATTTGCGGCTTACCCAGCCATGGCAGTTTCAAGAACTGCTGAATTGCACAATGATATGATTAAGTATAAAAAGAAACAAGCTAAGACAAAAAAGGGTATTACTAAAGACCAGAGAAAGTATGTGGAAACTAATAAGACTGTTTCATACTTACTAAGTGGTCGGACAGTCTATTTCGAAAACGCTTCTCACAATTATGCCAAGGCAACCCCAGCGCAAAAAGTATTTGGTATGGGATATGCAACTAGTTTTAAGAGTGAGAAGAAAGCCAAATTGGTAGAAATGGACTACATTGATATCTTCTTCCAATTCGGTATTTTAGGAACCATTGTCTATTTAGCACCATTGCTATATTGCTTGATATATCTTATCGGTGCGTTCGTGATGAAGTTCAAGTACATGTGGTCGTTTAAGTGGGCTATGTTAGTATCCAGTGTAGCGTTGGGATTCGGAATGGCGTTGATGACAGGACACGTTATCGAAGCACCTTCAGTAAGTATTTATTTCGTTTCGATTTTAGGCTATGCGATGTTAAATGCGAGAATCTTTATAAGAAGTGGTCAAAATCCAGAGACAATAGATGTCGAAGATTAGAGAGCGTAGACAGGGCGGTTTAGAAAAAGAGAGTGGAGCAGGCCCGGGAATTTCCGAGCATTTTCGTAGATAAGTGAATTGCACGCCGTTCTTGCGTGTGATTTACTTATCTATGAAAAGCGGAAGAAATTGGCCTGCGGAACTCGTTTTAGAGTCACTGCATATATATACAAAAAAAGATTGTAATCCAACGAATGAAAAATTCGGATTACAATCTTTTTTAATTTTTAGGTTAGTTTGATAAATACACTTCAACGAGAAAAAACAAATTTTAACAAGAGCATTTAGTCGGAATATGTCTCATCTCTGGATACGGCATAATTAAAGACGATTTTTCTTTTCTTTATTAATTAAATTCATATATCGAGGAATTGCCAACATTCGACCAAAACGAGTAGGCTCCTTAACCAAACGGTAGAACCACTCCAGATTCAATTTCTGAATAATTTTAGGAGCTCGCTTTTTAGTGCCGGAGAAAACGTCGAAACTTCCACCGACGCCGATCCAAATAGCATCAGCTGTATTACGATATTTATTGATGAAAATTTCTTGCTTCGGGGAACCTAGGGCAACGAAAACGATGTTAGGTTGCTTTTCAGCAATTTCAGCAACGATATCTGCGTCATTTTTGAAATAACCATCATGATACCCAACTAAATCAACCTGCGGATAATCTTTTTTGATTTTTTCAGCACTGGCCTGAATTACTTCTGGTTTGGCACCAAGCAAATAAACTTTTGAAAATTTGCGGTTAGCCGCTTCAACTAAATATTGTAAAGTATCGAACCCTGTAATGCGTTCGTGGAGAGGAGTTCCAAGACTCTTGGCTCCTTTGATTACTCCGATGCCATCAGGAATGACGTAATCAGCATTATTGACAATTTCTGAAAAGTTGGTATCTTTTCTAGCAGAAAGAACAATTTCAGGATTAGGTGTTACGATGAACTTGTTTGCTTTTATATCTAGATCATCATCTAAGTATTTATGAAATTGTTTTGTAGTGAAATTATCAAACTCTGTACCTAAAATATTTACTCTATTTTTGTGCATGGCGTTCTCCTTTAATGTATTATTATACACGAGAAAGATTAATTTGAGAGGTGTCTTAATGAGGGTTTTACATATTAATGCCGGCAATGAAGACGGTGGAGCTCGTACATATATTGTTAACCTGATGAAAGGTCAAAAGTTAACTGGCGAAAAGAGTACTTTATTAACTTTTCAAGAAGGTCCAGTTTCGAAGATGGCGCGTGAAAATGGTCTAAGTGTATCGGTAATGAAACAGAAACAACGTTTTGATCTATCGATTCTAAAGCCATTAACAAACTATATTAATAATAATCACTTCGATATTGTGCATACACATGGACCACGTGCTAACTATATCGTGTCTTTGATCAGAAAGAAAATCAATGCTAAATGGGTCATAACTGTCCATTCTGACCCTCGTATTGATTTTTCAGGTCTCAAAGGTAAAGTTATGCTTAAGTTGAATTTACACGCTCTAAAAAGCGCAGATTCGCTTTTCTATATGAATCCAGACTTGGAAGAATATTTCGAAGCATTGAAAATCAGATCTAGCAAAACGTTTGAGGTTTTCAATGCCATTGATTTTACTGGTATCAATCCACGCTTTAATCGTCAATCAACGTTTAGTTTGTTGGAGGTAGCACGTTTGGTGGATGTCAAAAATCATCGTTTGTTACTTGAAGCTTTGAGTAAAGTTAAGTTCAATTATCGTTTGACACTAGTTGGCGATGGTCCATTGATGGATGATTTGCGTAAATTAGTTCAAGAGTTAGGTATTAAGGACAAAGTTGAATTCGTTGGTTTCCGTGAAAACACGGGTGATTATTATCAAGAATGTGACGTTTCCGTACTAACTTCTAAGTCAGAAAGTTTACCTACGGTATATCTTGAATCGGCTGCTTATGGAAAGCCAGTAATTGCTACAAATGTCGGTGCTACCGATAAAGTTATCAACTCTGACACTGGTTGGTTAGTCGATTCTGGAGATGAAAAAGGGTTGATCTCGGCATTGAATGACGCACACTCAATGTGGCGTGATGGCAACCTTGATCAAAAAGGTTTGGCACTTTATCAAGAGGTTCGAGATAACTATTCAATCGAAGAATTAGCACATAAAGTAAATGATGGATACGAAGCGACTTTAAATGCGGATTAATGTAAAATATATGATGTTATAGAGATTGATTTCAAAAATCTCTAGCCTCTAATATAAATTTATAAGGGAGTTATGATGACTCAATTTCAAAATGAAGATTTAACTTTGCATACAGATTATTATGAATTAAATATGATGTATACATACTGGAAGAAGGGTTTGCACAACCGTCGGGCTGTTTTTGAAGTTTACTTCAGAAGTTTGCCTTTCGACAATGGTTTTGCCGTTTTTGCAGGACTAGAACATGTCGTTAATTATCTTAAAAATTTAAGCTTTTCAGATTCAGATATCGATTACTTGCGTGAATACGGGGAATTCGATGAGGAATTTTTACGTTGGCTAAAAGATATGCAATTCAGTTGTACAGTTCGGTCAGCCTTTGAAGGTGACTTGGTTTTCAATGAAGAACCAATTTTACAAGTTGAAGGTCCATTGGCACAATGCCAACTGATTGAAACTGCTATTTTGAATATGGTGAACTTCCAAACTTTGATTGCTACTAAGGCTGCTCGAATCAAAACTGTCTGCGGTGATGATCCAGTTATGGAATTTGGTTCACGCCGTGCTCAAGAAGTCGATGCTGCTATTTGGGGTACTAGAGCCGCATATATTGCTGGATTTGATGCTACAAGTAATGTTTTGGCCGGGAAATTGTTTGGCATTCCAATCTCAGGAACACATGCTCACGCCTTGGTACAAACATATCGTAACGAATATGATGCTTTCAAAGCTTATGCCACAACTCATAAGAATTGTGTTTTCCTAGTTGATACTTATGATACTTTGAAGAGTGGTGTGCCTAGTGCAATTAAGGTTGCCCGTGAGATGGGTGACAAAATCAACTTTGAAGGTGTCAGAATTGATTCTGGTGATATGGCCTATATTTCTAAGCGTGTTAGAAAACAATTGGACGAAGCCGGTTTTCCAAATGCCAAGATATACGCTTCCAATGATTTGGATGAAAAGACCGTTTTAAACTTGAAGATGCAAGATGCTAAAATTGACGTCTGGGGTATTGGTACAAAGGTTATAACAGCCTTTGATCAACCAGCTTTAGGTGCTGTTTATAAATTGGTAAGTATTGAGGATTCCAAAGGCAACATGATGGATACTTTGAAACTTTCAAGTAATGCAGCTAAGATTTCCACACCTGGTAAAAAGCAAGTTTGGCGAATTACTAATAACGAAAAGAATGATAAATCTGAAGGTGACTATGTTACTTTCTGGAATGAAGATCCAAGAGAGCACAGTTCACTTTATATGTTCCATCCACAATACACTTACATCAATAAGACAGTGGAAGATTTCCAAGCTAAGCCATTGTTGCATGAGATTTTTACAAATGGAAAATTAGTTTATGATTTGCCAAATGTTAAAGAGATCCGAAAGTATTGCGCTGATAACCTCGATTCACTTTGGGATGAATACAAACGTATTTTGAATCCTCAAGTCTATCCTGTTGATTTATCTTCAAAACTATATAGTCATAAGATGAAGTATATTGAGAAGATTAGAAATGATGTAAACAACATTAGATTAGGTGACTAAAAATGAGACCATTGCAAAAAGAAATTATTGAATTTGAAAAGACTAAGCCAGAGATTGATCCTGAAGTTGAAATTAGACGTTCAGTGGACTTTCTCAAAAATTATCTAACAACACACAGTTTCTTAAAAACACTTGTACTAGGTATCTCTGGTGGACAAGATTCGACTTTGGCCGGTAGACTGTCAGAAATTGCTATGACTGAATTACGTGTGGAAACCGGTGATGCAGCATATCAATTTATCGCTGTTCGGTTGCCTTATGGTGAACAAGCTGACGAATCTGATTGTATGCAAGCTATTGAATGGATGCAGGCTGATAAAGTTGTTCGGGTCAACATCAAGGATAGTGTTGATGCAATGGTGAAAGCTGTTGAAAGTAATGATTTAACTATTTCTGATTTTAATAAAGGCAATATCAAGGCTAGAACTAGAATGATCGCACAATATGCGATTGCTGGTGATAATCAAGGTGTTGTTGTCGGAACTGACCATGCAGCCGAAAACATAACTGGATTTTATACAAAATTTGGTGATGGCGCTGCAGATGTAACGCCGTTATTCCGTTTGGATAAACGTCAAGGCAAGGCCATGTTAGCCAAACTTGACGCTCCCAAGAATCTTTATGAGAAAACTCCAACAGCTGATTTGGAGGAGGACCGTCCTAGCTTGCCAGATGAAAAGGCTTTAGGTGTGTCTTATAAAGATATTGATGATTATCTTGAAGGTAGAGACATTTCAGACGAAAGTGCCGAGATTATTGAAAATTGGTATAGAAAGACAGCCCATAAACGACGCTCTCCATATACTGTTTTTGACGATTAGTATAGTTAATTTCATAATTGGACATTCAGATTTTTTGAATGTCTTTTTTTTTAAGAAATAACGTATGTTAGAATGAGAGTGTAATCTTCTAAAAGAGGTGTATAACAGTGAAAAGTGATTTAATCTCCCTAATGAAACCATCCGTTGTCGCAATTAAACAACAGGATATTTTTAAGTTCAATGCGCGGGCCAAGAAAATACCAGGAGCTGTTAATATGACCGTTGGCGAACCCAACTTTCATACTCCTGAGCACATCAAACAGGCTGCAATTAGAGCCATTGAAGATGACCACACGCATTACACAGTCCCCGAAGGTAACCATGATCTTTTGATTGCCGTTGCAAACTATTTGCACGATAAGTATGATCTAAATTATGATCCAGAAACACAGATCGTAGCTACTACAGGTGTAACTGAAGGTGTATTTTCAGCCTTCAATGCAATCTTGCAAGATGGCGACGAGGTTTTGATACCATCACCAGCATTTACCATCTATGGTCCAGATGCTGATTTTAATGGGGCTTCACCGGTTTACTTGGATACATCAAAGACTGACTTTAAGGTCACTCCTGATGTATTAGCAGAGGTTTTGAGAACGAATCCACGTATCAAGATCTTTTTACTCAACTTTCCAAGTAATCCAACGGGGGTTAGTTATACTGAGGATGAATTACGTGCCTTAGCAGATATTTTAAAAGAACACGATATTTTCGTTATTAGTGACGAAATATATAGTGAATTAACTTATAACTTTAAACACGTCTCATTTGGCAATATTTTGCCTGAACAGATGCTTTTATTGAATGGACTATCAAAGTCACATGCAATGACAGGCTGGCGCTTCGGGGTCGTTTGTGGACCTGCAGAGGTCATTTCACAGATCAATAAGATCCATGAATTGGCAACTACTTCAATCACATCGATCACCCAATATGCGGCCTTGGAAGCATATACAAATGGCTACGATGATCCCAAAGCAATGCAAGTACAATATCAAGCAAGACGTGATGCATTGTACGCTGGTTTGCATGACATGGGATTTGAGTGCCCAACACCAGACGGGGCCTTTTACTTATTTGCAAAAATTCCCGAAGAGTATAACCAAGATGACGTTAAATTTGCCAACGACTTATTGGAAGAAGAACATTTAGCAATTCTTCCCGGAAGTTTCTTTGGTATCGGTGGTGAGGGTCACTTGCGTTTCAGCTATGCTGCAAGCATGGATAGCATTAACAAGTGCATCACGAAACTACAGAGTTTCTTGGTACGCCATAAAAAATTAGCAAACATAGAGGGATAGAATGCTAAGTAAATATCAAGGCGTTATTAGTAAGATCATTATTGTGTGCCTAGCAATCTTTACGACCGTTGTATTGATTCAGATGGGACATTTTCTGACAGTTAATTATTTAAAAGTTGAACCAGTATTAACAGTACTGGTTTTTCTTTGTGCAATTATTTTTGTCGGTGGGGTCGGATTTTTCTTGTATCGTATTCGTGATGATGATCCCAATTTGAACCGACTAATTTTAATCAGTCTCTTATTGATTTTTGCCATTGTGGCAATCATTTGGCTACGATTAGTGCCACAGACTCAAGTTAGTGATTTCAAGGCTTTCTGGAGAACCGCTCCAAAAGCACTAGAGGGCAAGCCTATTTATAAGTATGACAACGACTACTTTGCTAAATGGGCCTATCAAACTGGGTTCTTGGCTTACGTTATGACGGTGGTAAAAATTTTTGGTCACAAAATCATTGCGATTCAGCTGTTGAATGTTTTATATCAAGTTTTGATTTTGTTGATGTCGTATATTTTGGCAATGCAACTGTTTAAAAGCGTCAGCGTCGCACGGTTAACAGTCTTTATTTTAATGATCGACTTGGACTGGTTTGCTTTGAATAGTCAGACTGATAATCAGTATTTGGGGATGTTACTGTTTTTAGTAACATTCTATCTAATTATGAAAAATCAGTATTGGAGTTATGTTCTGGCTGGTATAACACTAGCTTTTGGTAGTATCGTGAGGCCCATTGGACCGGTTATTATCGCCGGGATTGTTGTCTATGCAATTTTGTATCTATTTATTCAAAACAACCAGTTAAATTGGTCAGGGTTGGTAAAAATTCTAATTACTTTGGTCATTTATCAAGTGATATTCTCTGCTGCTGGTTTGGCAATTAAGAGTTCCGGGTTAAATGAGTATGGACTGACTAACCGGGATTCTGAATGGAAATTTGTAGTGGGACTGGATGCTAACTCTAATGGGTCATACGATCAAGGGATGGTTAATCGCTTTAACTTGAAGGATAGCCGTGCCAAAATGAGTGTTCAGGAACATCAAATAATTACTGAAAATATTTCCAACTTAAACTCGACGAATGGGTGGTTGAAATTGTTCTGGAATAAGAACGAGACACTTTGGTCTAGCCGTTCGACCACAATTGACTTTACGGGATTTGAGACAAGACATTCACCCAAAATAAGCAATATGGCCAAGTTGTTAGGTTATATGGGTACCGTTATGTTAATAATTTTGTCTTGGATCGGCTCTTTAAAGCTATGGAATAATAAAAATAAAAAAACATTCTTATTAGTACTACCACTGATGGCCTACGCTGTCGTACAATTGTTAATTGAAGTGCAAGGCAGATATCGACTTGAATTTTTGCCTATTATCGCTATCTTAGGCGGTTTAGGACTATTTACCATTTGTGAATGGATGAAATCAAAGTGGGGGAAAATGAATGTCTGATGTATTTAAATTGAGCATTGTAGTACCTTGTTATAACGAGGAAGATGTACTGCACGAAACTACCAAGGAATTGACAGCAATCGTTAAAGGATTGATAGATGAAAAGAAAATCTCTGAGACAAGTAAAATTGTTTTTGTTGATGATGGTAGTAAAGATAAGACTTGGCAATTAATTGATGAATTTTCGAAAAATCATAACGTCGTTACAGGAGTTAAACTTAGCAGAAACTTTGGTCACCAAGGGGCATTGTTAGCCGGAGTTACTAGTGCCTCCCAAGATTCCGATGCCGTTATAACGATAGATGCTGATTTGCAAGATGATGTTAATGCGATTCCCAAGATGGTAGATGAGTATCTTAATGGTGCGGAAGTTGTCTATGGTGTGAGAAATAATCGCGATACTGATACCGCTTTTAAACGAAGTACGGCCGAAATGTTTTATAAATTTATGGGCTTTTTGGGTGTCAAGTTAGTACCAGATTCAGCCGATTACCGTTTGATGAGCCAGCGTGCCTGTCAGGTGTTGCTTAGCTACCGTGAGCGGAATTTGTTTTTACGAGGGATCGTACCATTAGTTGGGTTCAAATCAGCTAAGGTATATTATGCTAGAAAAGAACGTTTTGCTGGCGAATCCAAGTACCCACTCCGTAAAATGATCAAATTTGCAATCGATGGGGTGACGTCATTTTCCATCGTGCCAATTAAGCTAATTATGGGGTTGGGATTCTTCATCGTTTTCTTTAGCTTTGTATTATTGATTTACAGTTTTATTCGGAAAATCAATGGCGATGTAATCCCCGGCTGGTCGTCATTAATGATATCCATATGGGCACTCGGTGGTGTACAATTAATTAGTATTAGTGTCATCGGTGAATATGTTGGAAAAATCTTTAGCGAAGTTAAACAACGCCCAAGATTTACGATTGAAAGAGATATTTATACTGAAAAGACACAAGAAGAAAATAAGAGGTAATTATTATGAATGCCGCACAAAAAAGAGCTATGCAATACGGTCAATTAATTAACAATACTGTTCAAGCAATTCAAGAAGAACAAGATAAGCTGAATCCAGAATATGAAAAAATTCGTGAAGCATTAGATCGTAGCAAAGTTGATAAGATCGACGATGTTGAATACAGTAAGATTCAAAAAGATTTTGCTACTGGAACTAAGAACTATCAAGAAGCTCTAACTAAGCTTGAAAAGGGTAAGGCTCCTGCCAGATTGATGGGAACACATATTTCACTAGTTTCTGCTTTTAAGAAATATGTTGAAGGTTGCGGTGAAATGACTGCCAGTATTAGTGATGACAAACAGGTTGACCGTCACGCTTTTGATGAATCTGAAAAGAAGCAAGATGAATATATGGATAAATTCTCTAAATTGATTCAAAAGTTGACAGATTTAGCATAATGAATAATCAAGATCTAACCGAGTTAATCAAAAAGGTTTCCCAAGAATATTTTGGGAAGCCTTTTATTCATCAAGCTTGTTTCAATAGTCGGTTGAAGACGACCGGTGGGAGATTTCATTTGAATGATCGTCATATTGATATCAATCCTAAGATTTATGAGCAATTCGGATATGATACTTTGGTGGGGGTCATTAAGCATGAGTTGTGCCACTATCATTTGTATAACGATGGTTTACCAGCACAACATCGAGATCGGACATTTAAAATCTTATTACAACAAGTTGGTGGCCTGAGATATTCACCGATTCAGAGTAGTGTCAAAGAGAAAACTTATCATATTTATGAATGCAACAACTGTCATCATATCTATCGGCGCGTAAGAAAAATGAATACACAGAGGTATGTCTGCGGCATTTGTCGTGGAAAATTGAAATATATCAAAGATGTTAAAATTTCGGCTTGAAATAATTTTTGATTATGTGTATAGTAGAACGTGCATGCGGGTATGGCGGAACTGGCAGACGCGCAAGACTAAGGATCTTGTGGAGAGTTTTCTCCGTGGAAGTTCGAATCTTCTTACCCGCATCATCAAAACAGCTGAACGATTTTGTTCAGCTGTTTTTTATTGTCTTCAGATACTTCAGTAAATATTCCCAATTGCTTGAAAGCAATCTAATTAAATACATAAAATTAGTGCCACTCAAATTATTGGAATATTTATTAAATGTTTTGGCGTATCTTGAACTTTTGAGAGTTATTATTTTTGATGGTTATCTTAGACAATATGGAAGGTTGTCAGAGAGTAGGCATAACATCTTTGCAGTTAGTGTAGGGGGACAGGACGAATAAATAGAGAGTAGATACTATTGAAGAATAATTTTAAAGTAGGTTTATTTATGAATTTGATGGAACAAAATTTATTCGATTTAAAATCTGTTTTTTTATAGTTTTAAGGTAAATTAGGCTATTTAATACAAAAAAAATTGTGCAAATGCTCCTATTTGAAAGGTATATTTATTTAATTGGATTAATTATTGGTTACAACGGTATATATATATTTGTTGGGTGGTATAGTATTATTGATAAATATCATAATGATAGATGGGAGTGTGTTGCCATTGTTTCTTGGATCTATTATTTATAATAAAAGACGAGAAATGAGTTTGACGCAAATTGAGTTAGCAAACGATATTTGTACTCAAAATACGATAAGTAAGATTGAAAAGCACAATATAGCACCGACGGTTAACATTCTAATCAAAATTTGTCTGAAATTAGGTTTAACACTGAATGATGTCTTCAGTGATTTCTCCAATGAATCTTCAGTCAAAGAGGTTAGTGTTTTGGATGCCATTGAGCGAGATGTTTTACTTGAGAAGGTTTCCGATATCGACGAAAGAATGTCATCATTAGAAGGAAAATTAAACGATAATGACATGAAGCAATATGAATTGATTAGTGGTGTGATGGATTATTTGAATCAAAATTATGATGTTTCATTATTTGATTTGGATAAGGTTTTACAATATACCAAAACTGCTGAGGATGATATTTACACCTTGTTAGCATATTTGTTCAAAGGTTTAAATTATTTAGGACAAAATCATAACGATCGTGCTCAGTATTACTTCAAAATGATTACTACTTCAGTCGATGAAGTATCTCAAATCTCAAATGCCAGTGATTTGGAAATTCTCTTTATTTGTAAGACACTTGCTGAATCATACAATCGAATGGAATTATATAAGAGGTCATATGATTTCAGTCGTTGTGGATTGAATATTGCTCAAACAAAACATGTTTCTTACTTTTTGGATGAACTCAACTATCAAGCAGCTTATGCAATTAAGGATGACCATGACGAAAAGCAAGCTTATCAAGATTACTATAATTTAGCTCTGTACTTGGCTAGAGCAAATAAGAACAAATCATTACTCGCCAAAATGCGTTAATACAAGCAAAAAAATCATCGATCTATATAGATTGATGATTTTTTTTATAAATATATGAGTAAGCTATAACATTGTTGCACTTGTTTAAACATATTATAATTTGGTTAGTCTAAGGAGACTAAGGAAGCATGTAATTTGAAAAGAAAGGTTATAGTGGTGTTTTTTACAATTCTACTAGGAATAGGTTTTTCATTTTTGCCAATCCAAAGTGTCAAGGCTGAGTCCGTAACTAGCGGATACTATGTTGATGTAAGCGCACATTCCGCGGAAATGTATAATTCTGCAGGTGTTGCCTTAGGAAAATCTGAACCAGAGAATAGTTGTTGGTATCTTGGGAGAACCGCAACTATTGATGGCAAAGATTATTACCAAATTGGAACCGATGAATATTTAAGTTCCAGTGATAGTTACATGTATCGTGATAGACCTGAAGTTATTAGAGTTGAGACCGATGAAGATGTTCCTGTTTATAACCACAGCTTTGTTGAAAGCTCAAACGTAGCTTTGGCCCCAGGTACTTATTGGTATTCAGATCGTGTGATCACCACTCAAGATGGAATGCCATTTGTACGTGTTTCTACAGATGAATATGTAGGTATGTGGAATGTGATTCAACAATCGTTTACTGAGAGATAATACTAGTTTTTAAAAAGGGCTATCCATTTTATTTTTTTTGGAGAACTCTTTTTTTATGCTCTAGAAATAAATGTTTACAAAAGTAGATAGGTCAAGGTATTATACCGCTTTCGTAATATAAGTATATTAATTATATAAAAATTTTTATAAGGCAATATATCATTATTTACACAAATATGTTGAAATAATTGCCGTTTCCTTGTACTATAAGGGTGCTTATAAAAATGCCGAACTTGTATAAGCAAATGTGTGAATTATAAAAAAATCTTTTTTTGTATATCAAACTCAATTTTTGTGTACACTATTTTTCTGCCAAAAAATAGTGTATCGGGGATTAAATAAAAAAATATATGTCGAGGTAATTAACTATGAAGAAAACTATTTTACTACTAGCCTGTGCGCTTTTGAGTACTGGTAGTGCAGTCGCCACTGCCGCCAGTTCTGTTACAAATGTCAACGCTCAGTCCGTTACTCAAAAGGGGAATTATGCTCAAGTAAGTAGCGAAGAAGCTCAACTTTATGATCAAAACGGTAATAAAACAGACGTTGCTTTGGGCAAGGACAGTACTTGGCAGGTAGCCAAGACACAAAGCATTAATGGATCGAATTATTACCAAGTTTCATCCAATGGATATCTAAGCTCAAAGGATAGTTTTGCATACAAAAACCGTCGAATGATTATTAAAGTTCAATCACTCGACGGTGCAGATAAAGATGTAAATGTTTACGATCATAATTTAGTACAGAGAAATGATGTTAAACTTGCAGCCGATACTAAATGGGCTACAGATACTGAAATCAATTACTCTAATGGTGTACCATTTTTACGTGTTGCCCCTGATCAGTACGTTGCCATGTACGATGTTGTGGAACAATCATTTAGTGCTACTATCTAATTTAAATTTAATGTGTGTGAATTACTATCTATAGGATATCTTCGGTATGCCGACCGTTGATATCTTTTTTTGTATATATATCAATCTTCGTGTACACTGCCAAATGTGCTCTAAGAATTTATCTAATATATATGAGGTCATTCCTTAATACAAACAGTAGTGTACTATCATTTAGGTTTAATTTTGATTCAGTTTTTGTAAGAACTGTTTTCCAAAAGTGGAATAAAATCTATGGACGTTATAAATCCATAGATTTTTTTGTTTTTAAATAGAGTCCAAATTATACTTATTTGAAAATTGGTATGGTGACAATGTGAATAGTCTCTCGTGGCTATGATAAAGGATTCACCATGCAATAATTGTAACACACAATTGATTTGGTATATGATTTTTTTGAACCTAAAATAGTGCTGAAATCTGAAAGAAGGACGATTCTTATGTCAACAAACAAGAAAATACTTTCGTAGAGGAAACATTATTTTCGTTAATTTTATTATTTCTACCATATTAAAAATAAATTGGTTGAATACTCTCAGTTCTGAAAATGATATACTTCGATAAATTTTCAATGTCAGCTTAATTTTTGCTATAATCAAGAAAATGTTTATTGAGGCGGGGATCATGGATAAAATTAAAGAACTACCTAGGAGTATTAAAGCGGTTTGGCGAATTCATGCCACAATTGAATTTATCATTTTTGTGTTGATCATGATTGGAGTTGGATTGATTAGACTGGTATTACCAACAACTTTTAAAGGTTACTTTGATTTAATAATGATTATTATTTGGGGATTAGGGATGATTGTCTTTATTGGAAGTATGTTTCTGGTTAATTATTTATGGACCTTTTGGACATATTATATTGACGAACGACAGATACAACTTCACAGTGGCTACTTTTTTCGAAAGCAAGTGATTATTCCAATTGCTAGAGTTCAAAATGTTACCTTGAAACAAGGACCAATCTTGCGATGGAAGGATTTGCAAAAAGTCGTTATCGTTACTGCATCCGGACGGAGTGAAATTGACGGGATTTTATCAGATCAGGCTGATCAGTTGAAGGAAACCATCATGCAACTGGCTCAGGAGGCTAAAAATGATATGTAAGCCGAGAAGATTGAGTCCAGCTGCAATTCTATTTTTCTTTTATAAAGATATAAAAAATTTGTTTATTCCTGTAGTGATCTTTGCATTTGCTACATTTAAGCAAGCAAGATTTTGGACTATCATAGGATTGGTTGCCGTATTTATTCTGGTAATTGTTGGCGATTTAGTGAAATATATGACCTTCAGTTATCAGTTTTTTAATCGCGAAATCCTGGTTAGAAAAGGAATTTTCGTTAAAAAAGTTAACCATATTCCCTATGATCGGATTCAAAATGTGACAGTTAATCAATGGTTCTTCTTGAAACCATTTAAGTTAGAAGAATTGGAGATTGAAACAGCTGGTCATTCTGAAGGCCCTGAAGTCAGCTTAGTAGCAGTTTCGGTGACCTTGAAGGAAGAACTAAATAATTATCGAAAACAGTTCAAGGCCACTGTAACCACTGGTGAAGAGGAAGATGATGCGGAGGTTTCAAATAGTCAGTCATATGCAATAACTTGGCGAGAATTAATCAAGTTTTCGGTAACATCACCAGCATTCCTCTCGGGATTGTTAGTTGTTCTGGCAATTTATGGAAAAGCACAACATTCAATTAGTAAACAAATGTACGTCGCCATGGCAAAAGAATTTTCACATTTGGGTTGGATCGTGGTGGTTGTAGGGATGTCGTTAATAATTCTAATTTTTTATCTAATATCAGTATTCGCCCTGATTGCAAGGTATTATCACTTTAATCTGCGGATGGAAAATAATCAATTTGAGATGCAGTATGGATTATTTAAGACCAAGAAAACCAGTATTTCGCAAAATCGGATTCAAGCAGTAGTGGTAAAACAAACGCTTCTGAGAAGATTGTTGCATATTGCATCTGTTAAATTAGTCATAATTTCCAATTCTCAAAAAGAAAATACGGAAAAGGATATTATCGTTATGCCAGTTATTGAAACGGCCAAACTTCAACCGTTTATGCGAAAATTTTTCCCAAGTATTCCGGTTAATAATTGTCAAACAATAACTGCAAATGTTGGGACATATTACTACGATTTACGAAATGCTATCATCTTTAGTTTGTTAACGGATTTATTGATAGGGTTGTTTATTTTTAGAATTTCATTTATTTTAAATATCTCAGTGGTAATTCTTTCTGCTATATTTTGGATCACTCCAGCGTATTTGAATGCTAGAAGGGCTGCCGTAACTGTAATGGATGATAAATATGTCTTCTTGCAAAACAATTACCTGACATCAAAAAACTCGTATTATGTACCGAAAAATAGTATTCAATTACTGGAACGACGTCAAAGTATTTGGCTGTCACAAAAGAGATTTGCCCATTTACGACTAAGCTGTCGTTCAGGGATAGGTGAAAGAAATCTGAAAGTAAAGTATTTACCGCAATCACAAATTGATAGTGTGATTGTATGGTACAAAAAAGATTCAAAGTTTAGGTAAGTATGCCGTATGCCGTCTCCAGAGCTGAGAGTACTCATTTGCTGCGCGGAACGGCCCGAGCCTGGGAAGCGGCCTCGAACCTCGGTGCAAGATGTATACTCTCAGCTCTTCCGACTAGTTGGTTTTTTAATAGCATAACAGTAAAATGAAAACTTCTGCTTATTTGAATAAATTAACTCTTGGCCTGTAATAACAATTGTTATAAAAGTATCCGGATACATATTTAATTTAAAAAATTGTCAAAAAAGAGACTGCTCCTCACTTGAAATAATTCCAAGTAAGAGGCAGTCTCTTTTTATCATAACCAAATAATTAAGTGTGATATAACTTTTTTATTTTTCTATTTATTCTCTTTTGCCTGAATCAATTTAACTTTTTTGAGAATTTGTTGATCAAAGGCTCTCATGTACGCATCGTGGTTCTTAAATTTCTTACCCTTGATTTTTCTCAAGGCATCGGTCCAGTCATAATAGTTGATTGGTACCATATTACGATTCTTATTCTTAACGTAAAGTTCAGAGAAATTGGCATCGTTTTGAACTTGAGCAGTTAGCCAGATATGATTAGTATCTTTGTATTGTAAGAAGTATTGAGAATTACGTTGAACATTATTTTGATACATTGAATATTGAACTTGCATATTGAAAGTATTTCCATAATTATGTGACATCGCATCAGTCTTGATACCTAATCCTAACGCTATAACCATGAAGATTGGTAGCAAGTATTTTTCGTATGATTCAAGCAACATGTCAAAGTTAATAATGAAGATAGTTACAAAAAACATATAAGTTGCAAACATACATCTGGAACCAAATGGTGAGACGACTATGAATGGAGCAACGACAGCAAAGCCTGATAATAGTAGGGCAAAGTTGGCGATTTTTTGTTTAGTATTTCTAACTCGTAATGTATAGAAGATTACTGCTACAGTGAAAATTAAGATAGCAACAATCAGCATAACTAGATGCTTAGTCGAAAATTGTGTAAGCATGTAATGAACCATAGTGTCAGAATTGCTTGAACCTTTTAGAGAACGGTATGAATCAGTTCCAAATAGGATCTTGATGTAAGCGCCATTGATGAACATTAGAAAGGCACCAATAAAGTTACCAGCCAAAATGAAATTCAAGACTTTCTTAAAATCTTCACCAAAATGTTTTCGTAAGAATATCCAAACGAGAATGACATTAAATACATTCAGAATCGTCACGTGTTCGGCAAAAAATTGTGCAAAAACAGCTGCGAAAAAAATTAAATAAGTACTGGTGCGGTAATAACGGATATTTTTATTATCATAATTTTTTAAAACTAAGTAGAGCATGAATAATGGGAATACTAATGATGGGACATAATTAGCAAATCCAGCGTGCCAACCTAAAATTTGTTTAAAAATAGAATTTGGTGTCAGTAAAATGAAGATGGTGGCAAGGGATGCCGAAACTAGGCCAATTGACTTGGGTGCTTTGATCTGTTCACGAATGCGTTGAATTAAGTAAACGATTGCAGTCATGAAAGTTCCATAACCTAGAAAAGCGACCGGCTTCAACTTGGTCATCATGATAACTAACAAGTCTCCGAGGTAACGACCGTCGTATTTCAAGAAAATTCCTTGTGGAAAGTAGTTACTACCAAAGTAAGTTCCCCAGTGCAAGTCATCGCCTAATAGTGGCATCCACATGCCGATCAAACCAAAAATAATAAATATAATGAAATAAAAACTAAGTTTTGCTGTACGTGTCATTTTTTTCCTCTTTAAGTGTATTGAAAGTCGAATCTCTCCAGAGTTGAGAATATTAATCTGTGATGCAGGACTAATATTGTTAATAAACTCAATTTTTCCGACTGCTTTAGCTTTTTATGGTGATAGTGGCCGATTGAGTAATGTTCTGAATATGATTTTTAGATTCAGAAGTAATAATAAAACATCTCTGTTTAAGGATATAATGAAGTCGCTGTGCAATCAATGAAAATATGTGCTTGCTACTAGTATTGCGAAATTGCTAAAATATATAATGATATAATTATGCATGATGGTATTATTGATGCAAACGATTACGAAAAAGGTGAGAATTTCATGAAAAAAACGAGAGTTATTAACTCAAATATATCACGGGTTATTGCCCAAATGGGACATTTTGATACAATCGGAATTGGCGACGCTGGGATGCCCGTTCCAGATGATACTGAAAAGATAGATTTAGCTGTTGAGGCTGGGTTGCCAAGCTTTATTCAAGTTTTGGATAACGTTTTGAGTGAACTAGAAGTCCAAAAGGTCTATCTAGCTGAAGAAATTAAAGTCCAAAATCCTGAACAATTGGCTGCAGTTAAGAAACTTGTTGGCGATACACCAATCGAATTTATTCCCCACGAAGAAATGAAAAAAGATTTGAGCGATACCAAAGCATTTATTAGAACAGGCGAGGAGACACCATACTCAAATATTTTACTTGAAAGTGGAGTTGTCTTTTAGAGGAGTTTAATATGAAAAAAATTGTTGTACTAGGTTCAATCAATGTTGATATTATTTTAAATATTGCTCGTTTACCTTTACCAGGTGAGACCATGGCAATGCATGATCGTTCGATGGCTGGTGGTGGTAAGGGTGCTAACCAAGCGATTGCGGCTGTTCGTGCTGGTGCAGAAACTTCTTTCATAGCTAAAATTGGTCAAGATCGTTCAGCTGACTTCATGTTGGATACTTTCAAATTTGATGGTTTGAATATTGATCATGTTACAAAAGATGAAAAGGCTGGAACTGGTCAAGCATATATTTTGTTAGATGACAATGGTCAAAATAGTATTTTGATTTACGGTGGAGCAAACCAGACGATTACAACTGAGGATATTAGAAATGCTAAAGATACAATTGCTGACGCTGACTGTTTGATCACGGAGTTTGAAACGCCACTTGAGGCATCGATTGAGGCTTTTAAAATTGCTAAAGAAAATAAGGTTTTAACCATTTTAAATCCTGCTCCTGCTAAAACTTATATTCCTGATGAACTGCTTAAGCTTACTGACATCATTGTTCCTAATGAAACAGAGGCTGAGGCAATTACTGGAATTAAGGTTACTGATCAGCCTTCAATGGTTGAGGCTGCAACTAAAATGCATACAATGGGTGTGAAAAATGTTATAATAACGGTTGGTGCTAATGGAGCTTTCTATTCAGTTAATGAAAAAAATGGCTTTGTTAATGCTTACAAAGTTAACACTATTGATACAACAGCTGCTGGTGATACATTTATCGGTTATTTAGCTTCAAAACTAAATCAAGATTTAAGTAATATCGAAGAAGCAATGAAATTTGCTAGTAAAGCATCGTCAATAACGGTTCAAACACAAGGTGCTCAGAATTCGATTCCCCATCTAAGAGATGTTGAAATTTAAGTATTTGTAAAAGAAACTTTACGCTAAGTAGATTGAATTTATTGGTCAAACATGTTAATATAATAGTTGTATTTTTGAATGGTGAATGGTTCGAATGGTTTGAATGTTTCGTACTTTAGACTTTCTTCCATGATGTACCACGAAATAATGCACAAAAAATATTTTCTTATCAGGAGGAAAAGTTCATGGAAAACGGAACAGTTAAATGGTTCAACGCAGAAAAAGGTTATGGTTTTATTACTCGCGAAGATGGTAGTGATGTATTCGTACATTTCTCAGCTATCCAAGGTGACGGTTACAAGACTCTTGAAGAAGGTCAAGCTGTTACATTCGATATCGAAGATTCAGATCGTGGCCCACAAGCTTCAAACGTTAACAAAGCTTAATTATAAATTATAACGAAGTTTTAAAAGCTAACTCGCAGAGCTAGCTTTTTTTTTGCACTTTTTTCGAATTTACACTAACTTTACAAGAAATTTACCTTGGTCGTTTATTGTATATAACTAAAGGTTGAAAGTTTAGTTAAGTATGCCATTTCCAGAGCTGAGAGTATTCAATTGCTGCGCGGAACGGCTCGAGCCAAAAATCGGTCTCAAGCCTCGGTTGAAGCCTCGCAAAACCCGCGAGTTTTCAACACGTCCGGTGGTGTAATTGCTGAAGCAATAACGCCACTTTCGCTGCGAATGAATACTCTCAGCTCTTCCAACTAATTTATTTTTTTATGGCAAGAATAATAAAATGGAGACTTCTGCTTATTTAAATAAATTAGCTCTACGATTGTAACAACAATAGTTATATTAATTTTTCATCTTTCAACCTTTGGTAAAGACCTCAAGGTTTCTTCTTTCCCAATCTTGGTGTTTTTTGAAATCCGATGCCCTTAGTCAGGAGTAACGTATGCAAGAAAATTGGCGCAATAATTTTAAAATTTTATGGTTTGGCAGTTTGATTACTGAAATGGGCAATGCGATGACATTGCCTTTTGTTGTCTTATTTATTAATACATTGGGCAATTTTAATAAGGCTGAACTTAATTTGTTAGGGGCAGCAGCATTTTCGCTAACTTATTTAAGTAAAGCAATTGTTTCACCATTTTGGGGACGCTTGGCTGATTTAAAGGGGCGTAAGTTAATGTGCCTACGTGCTTCAGGAGTCATGACGCTGACTATTTTTATGATTGGATTATCCCCTAATGTCTGGTTTTTACTATTCTTTCGGATCCTTCAAGGAGCTTTTTCAGGTTATATCAACAATGCTAATGCTTTGATGTCGGTCTCAGCTCCAAAGAAGATTCAAGGCAGAGTGATGAGTAAATTAGTGACGGGAAGTATTACAGGATCATTGTTAGGTCCATTGATTGGAGGGCTTTTAGCAACTTGGTTCGGTTATCGAGGGGCTTTTTTTGTCACCAGTTTTTTGATGGCAATCGTATTCTTGACAACGTTATTGGGTGTTAAGGAAAAATTTGTGCCTATAACAAAAAAGGAATTGCAACCAGCGTTACCCTTAATGAAAAAGATTGGCTGGCCATTCTTTATTGCTCTGTTTGGTTCGCTCTTAGCAATTCAAGCCACAACCAATGCAATTACACCGATATTGAGCTTACTCGTCGGAGAACTGAATTCTGGTGGTCAAAACGTGGTAATTATGACGGGAATCGTTTCAGCAACTCCCGGATTTGCTACAGTTTTAATGGCAGGAATCATCGGCACCTTAATTGATCGATTAGGAGCTTTACGCAGTATGCTGATTTTTCTTATTTCTGCAATTATTTGTTTAGCATTAACCAGTTTGGTACAAAATATTTGGCAATTAATTATTCTAAGGTTCATTCTGGGAATTTCAGATGCTGCGTTGATTCCGGCTATACAAGTTTTAACTGTACGAAATGTACCGGCATCGATATTTGGACGAGTTTTCAGTTATAATCAATCGGCACAGTCTTTTGGAAATGTTTTGGGGCCGATGGTTGCGGCATGGATTGCAATCGGCTTTGGCTATAAGAGTATCTTTTTGTTTTCAGCTGTCTTGGAGTTGATGGCCTTGGGAACGTGGATTTATTACACTCAACAGCGGCAAATGATTCGTAAAAGTTGAAAATATTGGCAATTGTTAAAATTCCATTTCAAATCACAAAAACTTCAAGGATTTCGGCTATAATTGAAACTATTAACTAAGGGCTGAAATAATAAAATGAAGATTTCTGATTGTTTAAAATAAATTAGTTCTAGGCCTGTGACAACGACAGGTATACTAATTTTTCGCCTTTCAACCTTTAGTTTTTGAATTAACAATCCGTAGAGATATTAAACTTACAAAGGATAGAACAATTGCCACAAAAGAAGAGATACAAATCACGCCGGACTAGTACTAGGCGCAAAAGTAACCAGAACAATCGGACGACTATTATTTTAATAGGTATCGTCGCAGTATTTGTGATCAGTTTCTTTGGTTATCGTGGATATGTTCAGCATCAGAGTGCGACAAAGGTTGAAATGGTTCAACAGGATCACGATGCATTTGTTAAAAAAGTGGCTCCGTATGCGGTCGTTTTGGGTAAACAATATGGTGTCTTGCCTAGTATCACGATTGCTCAGGCAATTTTAGAGAGTGACTGGGGGACGAGTTCCCTTGCCAGTCAGTACAACAATTACTTTGGTATTAAGGGAGAAGATCCATCTAATACCAAAGTTTTGCAAACTAAAGAATATACCGGTGGTCAGTGGATAACTATCAACGGACGCTTTCGGGTTTATTCGGATTTTCGTGAATCGATGAAAGACCACACAAAACTGTTAGTCAATGGAACAACTTGGAATTCGCAACAATACAGGCAAGTTGTTCAATCGAAAAATTATATTGATGCTGCGGTGGCTTTACAATCTGATGGATATGCGACTGATCCTGGTTATACAAACAAAATTATTCGTATTATTCAGAAATATAATTTGAAAAAATACGATGAAGGTATCAAGTAAAAAACAAAGTATGATAGACTCTAATTATTCTATGTAAATGTAGGGAGAACGTAATGAAGGAATTAGAAGAAAGAATCAGAACTGATGGTCGAGTTCTAGGCAAGGACGTGCTTAAAGTCGATAGTTTTTTAAACCATCAAGTTGACCCAATGCTAATGGAGAGAATGGGTGAGGAATTCTACAAACACTTTAAAGATTCAGGCATCAATAAGATTTTGACAGTTGAATCTTCAGGAATTGCACCAGCTGTAATGACTGGTTTGAAGTTCCAAGTACCAGTTGTGTTTGCCAGAAAGCACAAATCCGTAACATTGAGTGATGATCTTTATACATCAGAGGTTTACTCATTCACAAAGAAGACTTCTAATCACATCAGTATCGCCAAAAAATACTTATCCAGTGATGACAAAGTTTTGATCATCGATGATTTCTTAGCTAATGGCCAGGCTGTTAATGGCTTGAATACGATTATTGAGGATGCTGGCGCTACTTTGGCCGGAATTGGAATCGTAATTGAAAAATCCTTCCAAAAGGGTCGACAAATGATTGATAAATCAGGTATCCCAATCTGTTCACTAGCTAAAATCAAGGCTTTTGAAAATGGACAAGTAGTCTTTGATGAAGAAGAAGACTAGTAATTAAGAAGGTGGAATTATGACTTTTATTGCGCCCGGTAAGACATTAGGCATAATTGGTGGCGGTAGTGAAACGTATATTTTTGAATTAGAGGCTAAGAGAATGGGTTTTAGAACCATGCTTTTGACTGATGAGGAAAAGGATATTGCGACACAGGCTGCCGACAGTTTTTTAGTCGGTCAGTTGGAAAACATCGAGAATCTAAGTGAATTGGGCCATAGAAGTGACCTTCTTTTGTATATGGACGAGAATTTTGACAGCAGTTTGTTAAAGGAGTTGGCCAAGAGCTTCAACGTAGCCCAAGGTTCTGACTTATTAACAATCGTGCAAGATCGGTATATCGAAAGAACCTTCTTGAATGATTTAAATATTAATGTGCCTCCATTTTTTTCAATCGTAACGGTAGATGATATCAAAAAGGCGGTCGAGGAAATTGGTTTCCCATGTATTTTGAAGCCGATTCAAAAGAATCAAACGATTTTGAAACGTCATATTCTTTACAACGATAACGATGTGGAACGTGTGCAGAAGTTGCTTCAAGACGGAACTTATATTCTTGAGGCGTGGATCGATACTAAGACTGAGTATTCAATCATGATCAGCAAAGGTAAAGATCAAAAGATTCATACCTTCCCAATGATCAAAGAAATTTATGATGGTACGCATCTGATGAGTTCATTTATTTTTAAGAAGAATGATCCAGATGTCGAAGCAGAAATGCAGCGAGTCGCCTTGATGGTGGCTGAAAATATTAACTACGTGGGAATTTTTGGCATAGGTTTTATCTTATCTCAATCCGGGGTGTTGTACGTCAAACGAATTTTTCCAGGTATCAATTATTCAGCTAACGTTTATCAAGAGGCTACTGGCATTTCGCAATTTGAATTACATATCAGAGCTATTTGTGACTGGCCAATTCCCGAGATTTTTCCAATGGTCAACGCGGCTACCTTGAAAATCATCGAAGGTAACCTGCCACAGAGTTTGGATTTACTCCAGGAAAAGGCCCAGTGGAAATTTAATTATTACACCGGATTTAAAGCTAAGGATCAAGCCGACCGGGATGTCGGTTATATTTCAATTTTCTCAGACGATGTCGAAGAATTAAAAAATGATATCCTAACAACTAATATTTGGAGAGTAGAATAATTCATGATTGATAGATATGTAACTGAACAGATGAAACCAATTTGGACAGACCAAAACAGATTTCAGGCTTGGCTCGAAGTAGAAATTGCTGCCGTTGAAGGATGGAGCAAAGAAGGAGAAATCCCTGCTGAAGATGCCAAGTTGATTGCTCAAAACGCTAAGTTTGACGTTTCAGAGATTGCCGAAATCGAAAAAGAAACTAAACATGACGTGGTTGCTTTTACAAGAGATGTTTCCAGATATTTGGGACCAGAGAAGAAGTGGGTCCACTTCGGATTAACATCAACTGATGTTGTTGACACAGCCTATGGATACTTGATGAAACAGGCTAATGATATTATTCGTGAAGATTTGAATGAATTTCTCAAGGTAGTCGGTGAGAAAGCTTTAAAATACAAAGACACTGTTATGATTGGTAGAACTCATGGTGTTCATGCTGAACCTACGACATTTGGACTAGTTTTGGCTAACTGGTATTCTGAGATCAAACGTGATATTGAACGATTCGACCATGCTGCTAAAGGTGTTGAAGCTGGTAAAATCAGTGGTGCTGTTGGTAGTTACGCTAATGTTCCAACTGATGTGGAAAAGTTTGTTTGTGATAAACTAGGCATCCGTGCCCAAGAAATTTCAACTCAAGTTTTGCCCCGAGACCTCCATGCCGAATATATTCAAACAATGGCATTGATTGCCACATCAATTGAACGTTTCGCCCTTGAAGTTCGTCACCTACAAAGAACTGAAGTCCGAGAGGCCGAAGAATTCTTTGCTGCTGGACAAAAAGGCTCATCAGCAATGCCTCACAAACGTAATCCAATCGGTTCAGAAAACGTTACTGGGTTGGCACGTGTAATTAGAGGACATGCATTCACAGCCTTGGAAGATGTGCCATTGTGGCATGAAAGAGATATTTCACACAGTTCTGCTGAAAGAATCATTGTCCCAGATACAACCGAATTGTTGGATTACATCTTACGCAGATTTACGAAGATTACTAAAGATCTAACTGTATTCCCTGACAAGATGATGGAAGACATGAACTTGACACACGGATTGATCTTCTCACAACGTGTCTTGTTGAAATTAGTCGAAGCTGGCTATTCACGTGAGCAATCATATGACATCGTTCAACCAATGACAGCCAAAGCTTGGGATGAGAAGAAAGACTTCAGAACAATGCTTGAAAACGATTCTAGAGTGACAGATAAGCTATCAGATAAAGATTTGGATGATGCGTTTGATTATCACTGGCACTTACGTCACGTTGATGAAATATTTAAGCGTGTTGGTTTAGAGTAGGCCGCCTCCGGTTTCTAGGGAGTTGAGTCTGCTGTGAGGACCGGCTCGAGCCACAGAGCGGTCTCGACCCTCGCTTTTGAGCCGAAAACCGCGTCTCAAAAGTCGTCCTAGTGTTGTAAGAACGGAAAACCACCGTCCTAACAACACTCTCACTGCTGACTCACTCCCTCGAAACCTCCGGCTAAGGTATTGGTTTGAACTAATATTCTAGTCGGTTGCTAGGTGAATTTGATTAAATAATGATAATAAGAAAATCTCAGCTGAAATTTTTCGGTTGAGATTTTTTAGGTGGAAGGATATTTTTTTGAAATATTTGCAGTAATTGGATTTTGTTTCGTATTTTTTATTAAAGGCGTAAATTAAATATCCCGTCTACAGAGCTGGGAAATATTCACTCGCTGTGAGGACCGGTCCGAGCCTGGGAAGCGGTCTCGAACCTCGGTTTGAAGTCTTGACATAGTTCGTCAAGTCTCCAAACACGCCCGGTGTTGTAATGGCTAAAGCCATAACAACACTTCCACGGCACACAAATATTTCCCAGCTCTTCCGACTAGCTAATCGTTGTTAATTGAATGTAAAAATATTCGATTGGTTTTATATCCATTCTATTTTAAATTCCAAAATATTATTGATTTGAATACTTTTGATAAATGGTCAACTGGCACCACGCATTATTTGATTATGAATTTATATGGAAAAAATAATAGCCAAAAAAATAAAGTTAAAGCTAAAAAAACTAGTCGATGGATACAAGAAATTCTACCCGCAGTACGAGACCTTGGCTCGCACCGGTCTCACCGCGGGTAGAATTTCTTGTATCCTTAGACGACACCAAAATATGGAACATATGTTCAACTTTAGCGAGTTGTCTTTCGCTCTAAGCGGAAAAATTTGCTACAATATAAACAGCTATTTTAGTTACAACTAAAACTTTTTACACAGAGATTTGAGGGATTTTAAAATTGGACGATACGATGCTAAAAGGTCTTAACCCCGAGCAACAAGACGCGGTTAAGGCAACAGAAGGACCACTTTTGATCATGGCCGGCGCCGGTTCAGGTAAAACAAGAGTTTTAACTCACCGGGTGGCTTATTTGATTGAAGAAAAAAATATCATGCCTTGGCATGTCTTAGCAATCACCTTTACTAACAAGGCTGCTAAGGAAATGAAGGAAAGAATTGGTAAGTTGCTAGATGAGTCAGCAAATGATGTCTGGGTCTCAACTTTCCACTCTCTTTGTGTAAGAATTTTAAGAAGAGATTTTGATAAGATGGGCAAGCCTAAGACGTTCACCATCGCAGATCCAGGTGAACAACGAACTTTGATGAAGCAGATTTTGACACGAATGAACTTGGATCCTAAACGTTATGATCCGCGTGCTATCTTAGGAACAATCAGTAATGCTAAGAACGAATTGCAAACACCTGCTGAATATGCCAAGGTGGCTGCTACACCATTCGAACAGACTGTTGCCAGTGTTTATGACGTTTATGCCAAGGAAATGGAACGTAACAATTCACTTGATTTTGACGACTTGATCATGCAAACAAGTGAATTATTTGATAAATGTCCTGACGTTTTGGAAAAGTATCAAGAAAAATTTCAATACATTCACGTTGATGAGTATCAGGATACCAACGAAGCTCAATACAAACTTGTTAAACAATTAGGTGCCAAGTACCGCAATGTCTGTGTTGTTGGTGATGCTGATCAGAGCATTTATGGTTGGCGTGGTGCTAATATTCAAAATATTATGAATTTTGAAAAAGATTATCCAGAAGCAACCACTATTAAATTGGAACAAAATTATCGTTCAACTAAGACGATTTTGAAAGCTGCTAATGAGGTTATCAACAACAACGGTAACCGGAAGCCTAAGGATTTGTGGACTGATAATCAAGATGGCGACAAGATTAAATTCTATCGTGGACAAAATGAATCTGATGAAGCCTTATATGTCATTGACCAAGTTAAGAATTTATTACTTGAGGGCTTCAATTACGGTGATTTTGCCTTATTATATCGAACAAATGCTCAATCACGTACATTTGAAGAGAAATTGATGCAAGCCAATATGCCTTACAAGATTATTGGTGGTCACAAATTCTACGATCGTAAGGAAATTAAAGATATTTTAGCTTATCTACGTCTAATTGCTAACCATGAAGATTCAATGAGTTTCCAACGGGTTATCAATAGTCCTAAGCGTGGTATCGGGCCTGGTACGATTGAAAAATTACAAGCTTACGCTGATGAACACAACTGGTCATTACTAGAGGCTGCTGAAAACATTGAGCTTTCACCATTAGCCGCTCGTCCTCGTAAGACTATCGGTGGTTTTGCCAAAGTAATTGATGATTTAACTGAGTTGGCCAAAGATCAGTCAATGACAATTCTGATGGATCACTTATTAGAGGATTCCGGTTATATTGAAGATTTGAAACAACAAAATAACTTGGAATCGCAAGCACGTGTAGAAAATATTGAAGAACTTTTGACTGTTACGACTCAATTTGATCAAGGTTATGAGCCAGATCCAGAAATTGATGAAACACGTTTGACAACTTTCTTAACTGAATTGTCATTGGTCAGTGATCAGGATCAAATTGAAGAAGATCAACAAGAAATCACTTTGATGACATTGCATGCTGCTAAGGGTTTGGAATTCCCAGTTGTCTTCCTAGTTGGTATGGAAGAAGGAATTTTCCCACTGGGCCGCTCATTACTTAAGGAAGATGATCTTGAAGAGGAGCGTCGACTAGCTTATGTTGGTATCACTCGTGCTGAAAAGCGCCTTTATTTAACTAACGCCGTCAGCCGGATGCTTTATGGTCGTCTACAAAACAATGCTACCTCACGTTTTGTTGAAGAAATTAAAGATGATGCGATTGACCGCGTCAACAGCAATGCTGGTAATATTGGTCGTCCAAGTGAACGGAGCCTGCCATTTAGCAAACGTCGTCGTGCTGCTGCAACAACCGCCTCGTTCCAATCACCGACTTTAAAGGCTAAAGGTGCTTCTGGAGCTGAAAAATTAAGCTGGACTGTTGGCGATAAAGTTGAACATAAGAAATGGGGCCAGGGTACAGTCGTTAAAGTTAATGGTGCCGGTAATAATGCTGAATTAGACGTAGCTTTCAAGAGTGAAGGTGTCAAACGTCTTTTAGCTGAATATGCCCCCATTAAAAAAGTTACTGATTAATTAAGAGGTGAAATCATGGCAGATTTAACAAAAGAACAAGCTAATCAAGAATTAGCGAAGATTCGTCCTCAATTGAATGAATGGCGTGATGCATACTACACCAAGGACGCACCCGTTGTTGAAGATAACGTGTACGATAAACTTTACAATCAATTATTGGCATTAGAACAGCAATACCCTGATTTGGTAACGTCAGATTCACCTTCACAGCAAGTCGGTGATGTTACACTACCTGATTTCAACAAAGTAACTCATGATATTCCCATGTTGTCGATGGGAGATGTTTTTTCTGAGGCTGAATTAGCAGAATTTAACGATCGAATTGAAAAAAATGTTGGACATGAGGTCGATTATAATGTTGAATTAAAAATTGATGGTTTATCACTGTCACTTATTTATGAAAATGGTATCTTGGTACAAGGCTCAACTCGTGGGAACGGAACAATTGGTGAAAATGTAACGGAGAATGTTAAAACTATTCAGGATATTCCCCAGAAGCTTAGTCGTCCGTTGTCGTTTGAAGTGCGTGGTGAATGTTTCATGTCAAAGAAGGAATTTTTGCGTTTGAATCAAGAGCGTGAAAATGAAGGACAACAAGTTTTTGCCAATCCTAGAAATGCGGCTGCTGGTAGTTTACGTCAGCTAGATCCTAAGGTCACTGCTTCGAGAAAACTGGATACATTCATGTATACAATCGTAACTTTCGATGACTTGAATGTTTCAACGCAACATGAAGCTTTGGAAACATTGAAAGAGCTTGGCTTCAACGTTAATCCAACGGCAGAAGTTACAACAGGTTTGAAGGGTGTTAAAGAATTTATCGACCGATACGGTGATGTCCGTGACGACCTTGATTATGGTATTGATGGGGTTGTTTTGAAGGTAAATGATTTAGCCATTCAAAGAGAACTTGGTAATACTGTCAAAGTACCAAGGTGGGAAATTGCTTATAAGTTTCCACCGGAACAAGCTGAATCAATAGTTAATGATATTGAATGGACGATTGGCCGGACTGGGGTTTTAACACCTACAGCCGTAATGGATCCAGTTCAATTAGCCGGAACAACCGTTTCTCGAGCAACCTTGCATAACGAAGATATGATTCGTCAAAAGGATATCCGAGTTGGTGATACCGTACTTTTACATAAAGCTGGCGATATCATCCCTGAAGTTTCACAAGTTGTCTTGAGCAAACGTCCCAAAGATTCTGTACCTGCTGAGATTCCAACACATTGCCCGTATTGCAATTCCGAGTTGATCCATTTGGAAGATGAAGTGGCACTACGCTGCATTAATCCTAAGTGTCCTGCTCAGGTCAAAGAACAGTTGACGCACTTTGCCTCTCGAAATGCTATGAATATTGATGGCTTGGGTCCCAAGATCATTGAGCAACTTTATACGAAAAAATTAGTACAAGATGTCGCTGATATTTATAAATTGACGACTGAAGATTTAGAAACGTTAGATGGATTCAAAGAAAAATCTATCAACAACTTATTAACAGCCATTGATAACTCGAAGAGCAATTCGGTTGAACGTTTGATCTTTGGCCTTGGAATTCGACATGTTGGAGCCAAAGCTGGTCGAATTCTGGCCGAGAATTTTGGTAGCTTGGATAATTTGATGTCCGCTTCCATAGAAGAAATCCTTGAAGTAAATACAATGGGTGAGATAATTGCTGATAGTATTGCAACTTATTTTGCGAATGATGATGTTAAAAAGCTTATTAATGAACTAAAATCAGTAAATATTAATATGAATTTTATCGGTAGTTCAAATTCTAATGAAACAAATAGTCACTTTACTGATAAAATAATTGTTATAACCGGAACATTGCAAAATTATAAACGTTCACAATTGGCCGAGACACTTGAAAATCTCGGTGCTAAGGTTACGGGGTCGGTTACTAAAAAAACTGACATGTTGATTGCAGGTGAAAAAGCCGGCAGTAAATTAACTAAGGCACAACAATTGGGAACACAGATTATTGATGAAGCAACATTGTCTGAATATTTAGATGATGCCAAAGAGTAGGAGAACAGTTTTGAAAAAATTCTTAAAAACTACATCGTTACTGCTGATGTGCTCATTGTTGTTGGCTGCCTGTGGAAACTTACAAGATTCCAGTTTGTCATCAGGTGGTGGTGATTCTTCAAAGAGTTCAGTTCAGACAACCACATCGTCTGATTCAAGCAACTACGATGTTTTATTAAGTGGTGGAAAATATAAAACTAGTCCCATTTCTGGACTTACTGCTGCTGATAATAGCAATCAGTTCAATAGTAGAAGTTTCGAAAGTGGACTTATGACCTTGTCGAAGAAACAATTTTCAACAAACTCATATGTTTTCCAAGAAGGTCAAGTTTTGAGTGCTAGCACTGTCACTGATTGGTTGGGACGTAAATCCAGTAAAAATGCATCAGGATTAAATCCCGCCTCCAATGGATCAACTGATGCTAATAAACGAACACCAATGTATTTCCAACAGATGCTTGAAGAAGATTATCTTCAAAAACAAAATGGAAAATATAAATTGGCTGGGATGTCGATCGGTATCGCAATGAACAAGATTGATTATTACCAAAAGAAGCAATATGGCGCTACATACAAGACAACAATTTCTACAGAAGATCAAAAGGCTCAAGGCGAACGTATTGCCAAGGAAGTTGTTCAACGCTTGCGTAAAGATAGTAAAGTCGGTAATATTCCAATTGTTGTCGGCTTATATTCCGTAGCCCCAGAAGATACTTTAGTGGGTGGAACGTATTTCCAATACTCATATAGCAAGAGTGATGCTTTAGGTAATTGGAGTGATTTAGGTTATAAGGATCAAATGTTACCAACTGTTAACGGCGATACAGCTATTAGCAGCAGTGATTCTGATGCTTTTGCTAACTTTAAGGAACATATTCAAAATTACTTCCCTAATCTTTCCGGAGTTACCGCTCAAGCACATTACGATGGAACTAGTCTAAAATCAATGGATATTACGATCAATACCCAATTTGATGGTTTAGCTCAAATAACAAGTTTCACGCAGTTTGTTCAGACGAGTGCTCAAAAGTACTTGCCATCAGGAGCAGATCTGGATATTACTATTCAAACTGTTGATGAACAACAAGCGGTTGTCACACGTACGGGTGGTAAGTTCTACTCACACGTTTATAATGCAGATTAAAAAGGAGAAACAAATGATTTCAAAAGATGAAATTTTACACGTTGCCACTTTGGCTAATTTAAAATTCCAAGATGATGAAGTTGATAGTTTTGTTAGCCAACTAGATAAAATCGTTGGTATGGAAAGCAACTTATCATCAGTTGATACAACTGGTGTTGAACCAACTTACAATATGGCTGACACTAACTCTGTCTTCCGTGAAGATATAGGTATTCATACTCAAACTAGAGAACAAATGCTTGAAAATGTTCCCGAAGTTGAAGATAACCTTATCAAAGTTCCAACAATTGTTGACAAGGAGGATGCTGAATAGTGGATATCAAGAAAGAGACAATTGCTTCTTTGCACGAGAAGTTAGTTAACAAAGACATAACTGCTGAAGCTCTTACAAACCAAGCTTTAGACAATATCAAAGACGACGCTGAAAAGCTCAATACTTTTATTACTGTTAATGACAAAGCTACCGAAGATGCTAAAAAAGTTGACGCTGAAGGTTTCAATGATTTATTAGCTGGTATTCCAATTGGAATCAAGGATAACATCGTGACCAACGGAATCAAAACTACTGCTGCAAGTAAAATCCTTTACAATTTCATGCCCGTTTACAGTGCGACAGTTATGGAAAAATTAGCTGCTGCCGGTGCTATTAACGTTGGTAAGACTAACTTGGATGAATTTGCCATGGGTTCATCAACTGAAACTTCATATTATGGAACTTCAGTTAATCCTTGGGACTTCAGCCGTGTTCCTGGTGGTTCTTCAGGTGGTTCTGCTGCTGCAGTTGCTGCTGGTGAAGTTGTTGCCGCTCTAGGTACAGATACTGGTGGTTCAATCAGACAACCTGCTGCTTTCAATGGTATTTTTGGTATCAAACCAACTTATGGTCGTGTTTCTCGTTGGGGTGTTATTGCCTTTGCTTCAAGTCTTGACCAAGTTGGTGTTATGTCAAAACGTGTCGAAGATTCAGCAACTGTTCTTTCAGTTATTGCTGGTCATGATGACAAAGATTCAACAAGTTCAAATAAGGATGTTCCTGACTACCGCGCTGACTTGAATAAGGATATGCATGGTGTTAAGATTGCTGTTCCAAAGGAATTTTGGCATGAAGGAACTCATCCTGATGTACTTGATAACGTTAACAAGGCTCTTGAAGCTTACAAGAAGATGGGTGCTACAGTCGAGGAAGTTAGTCTTCCAACATTGAAGCATGCTGTTGAAGTTTACTATGTCTTGGCATCTAGTGAAGCCTCATCTAACCTTCAAAGATATGATGGTGTTAGATATGGTTATCGTGCAAAAGATGTTAAGAACATCAAGGATTTGTTCGTTAACTCTCGTTCAGAGGGCTTTGGTGACGAGGTAAAACGTCGTATCATGCTTGGTACTTTCTCTCTATCAGCTGGTGCTTATGATGCATACTTCAAAAAGGCTGCTGAAGTTAGAACTATTTTTATCAATGAAATGAATGATGTTTTAAAAGATTACGATTTAATTATGGGACCTTCAACGACTACACCTGCTTTCAAGATTGGTGAAAAAGTTGATGATCCATTGGCTATGTATATGAACGATATTTTGACAATTCCTGCTAACTTAGCTGGTTTGCCAGCCGCTTCAGTTCCTGCTGGTTTGGCCGATGGGATGCCTGTTGGTCTACAAATTATTGGTAAGCCATTTGCTGAACAAGATGTCTTAAATGCTGCCTATGCTTTACAAGAAGAAAATAAATTTTATGAACAAATACCAACTGCACTCAAGGGGGAAGACTAATGAATTTTGAAACAACTATCGGACTTGAAGTCCACGTTGAATTAAAGACTAAGTCCAAAATGTATAGTCCTTCACCAGTTGCTTATGGTGCTGAATCTAATATCAATACCAACGTTATTGACTTTGGTTTTCCAGGAACATTGCCAACTGTAAATAAAAATGCTTACCGGCTCGGTGTTATGGTCGGATTAGCTTTGAACGCTGATATCGAAAACCACACTCACTTTGACCGTAAGAATTATTTCTATCCAGATAATCCTAAGGCTTTCCAAATTACTCAACAAGACAAACCATTGGGTCACGATGGTTATATCGAAATTGAAGTTGATGGCGAAAAGAAGCGTATTGGTATTGAAGAACTTCATGTTGAAGAAGATGCCGGTAAAAATACCCACGGTAATAATGGTTATTCTTACGTCGATTTGAACCGTCAAGGAACACCATTGATCGAAATTGTTTCAAAACCTGATATGAAGTCTCCTGAGGAAGCTTATCAATATCTTGAAAATCTTCGTAAGATTATTCAATTTACTGGTGCTTCTGATGTTAAGATGGAAGAAGGTTCAATGCGTGTTGATACTAATATCTCAATTCGTCCAGTTGGATCAGATACATATGGTACTAAAGTTGAGTTGAAGAACTTGAACTCATTCAATCACGTTAGATTAGGTCTAGCTTATGAAGAGAAGCGTCAAGCTGCTATCCTTAAACAGGGTGGCACGATTGGTCAAGAAACAAGACGTTTTGATGAAAAATCTGGCGAAACATTCTTAATGCGTGTTAAATCTGGTGCGGATGATTACCGTTACTTCCCAGAACCAGATTTACCAGACTATGAAATTTCTCCAGAGTGGGTTGCTGAAATCAAAGCTAGCTTGCCAGAAACAGCTAGTGTTAGACGTAATCACTATATCAATGAATTAGGAATTCCTGAATATGATGCCGGGGTTTTGACTGACACTAAGGAAATGTCTGATTTCTTTGATGAAGCGGTTGGCTACGATGCTAATCCAAAACTAGTTTCTAACTGGTTGATGGGTGAAGTTAATGCTTACTTGAATGATAAGAAGATTGGCTTGCTTGATACTAAGTTGACACCTGAACATCTTGCTAAGATGATCAACTTGATTTCTAATGGAACAATTTCTTCGAAGATTGCTAAGAAGGTCTTCCAAGAAACTATTAGCAACGGAACAGAACCTGAGGAATGGGTTAAATCTAAAGGACTTGTCCAAGAATCTGATCCAGATGTTTTGAAGCCAATTATTTTAGAAATCTTAGATAATAATCAACAATCAATTGATGACTTTAAGAATGGTAAAGATCGTGCCGTTGGTTTCTTGGTTGGTCAAATCATGAAACAAACTCATGGTCAAGCTAATCCTAAGGTTGTTAATAAGATTTTGATGGCAGAGTTAAAGAGTCGTTAGTGAGGGAAAGATATGCGGGCTAGACTTATATATAATCCAACTTCAGGTCACGAGACCATGAACAGTAATGTTGGAGACATTTTGAATATTATTGAAAAAGCTGGTTATGAGGCTAGTGCTTATCGAACGACACCGAAAAAAAACTCAGCTAAAGATGAAGCCAGACGAGTAGCTAAAGAGGGCTTTGACTTAATAGTTGCTGCTGGTGGTGATGGAACAATCAATGAAGTTGTTAACGGAATTGCCGATTTGGAGCACCGTCCTGAAATGGCAATTATTCCGGCCGGAACAACGAATGATTATGCCCGAGCTTTGAAGATTCCTCGTGATGATGTTGTCGAGGCTGCCAAAGTGATATTGAAAGGTCAGAAGTTACCAGTTGATATTGGACAAGCTGGCAAGAGTTACTTTATTAATATCGCTGGCGGTGGGTCGATGACCGAATTGACTTATGAAGTGCCTTCAGCTTATAAATCAATTTTGGGTTACTTGGCCTACTTGGTAAAAGGTGCAGAAATGTTACCTCGTATCAGTCCTATTGACATGCACATCGAATATGACGACGGTATTTTTGATGGGAAGGCAACGATGTTTCTAATTGGATTGACTAATTCAATTGGTGGAATGGAACAAATTGCTCCCAACTCAGTCATTGGTGATGGAACTTTCTCATTGATTATCGTGAAGGAAACTAATTTGCGTGATTTAGTACATTTGATTGCCTTAGTTCTAAATGGTGGTCGTCATGTCTATAATCCCAAGGTTATTTACACGAAGACTAAAAAAATCAGTGTTAAAGCAAACGACGAAAACCGGGTCATGGTCAACCTTGATGGTGAATATGGTGGGGATGCTCCGATGGAATTTACTAACTTGCATAACCATTTAAATATTTACGCTAATGTTGATTCAATACCACTCAAAGCAATTGATACATCAACTCTCAGCGAAAAAGATGCTGGTGAGAAGATTATTGAAGAAGAAAAAAACCTTGATTCAGATAAATCAGATAATGATAAAGAAACAGATAAATAAATAAGAATTAGGAAGTGTATCGATTTTGGACACTTCTTTTTTCTATGTATAGGTGAAAAATGGAAAAACCAAATTTGAAGAAGAACCAAGAAATAGAATTAGACATCCAAGACCTCTCGTATGAAGGTAAAGGTGTTGCTAAAGTTGATGATTTCACACTTTTTGTCGACAATGCATTGCCAGGTGAAAAAGTTAAAGCCGTTATCACACGTGTGAATAAGAACTTTGGCTTTGCCAAGACGCTTAAAGTTTTAGTAGAGTCACCTGATCGAGTTCATGATATCGATGCAGTTTATGCTCAAACAGGAATTGCTCCATTGAGCCACTTGAAGTATGACAAGCAACTAGAATTCAAACACAACCAAGTTGTTACAGACTTTAATAAGATCGGTTTGAAGGATATTACTGTTAACGATACTTTAGGAATGGAATCACCATTCAATTATCGTAATAAGGCACAAGTTCCAGTTCGCCAAGTCAATGGTAAATTGACAACTGGTTTCTATCGTCGTCGTTCACATGATTTAGTACCTATGGAAAACTTCTTAATTCAAGATCCTAAAATTGACGCTGAAATCATCCGTGTTCGTGATATTTTGCGTAAGTATAACGTTCGTGGTTTTGATGAACAAAATCAAAAGGGACAAATCAAGACAATTATGGTTCGCCGCGCTTACTTTACAGGTGAAATGATGGTTGTTCTAGTTTCAAGAACTCCTGATATTTCTCACTATAAGGACATCACCAAAGAAATCTTAATCAATCCTGAAATCAAATCAGTTTTCTTGAACATCAATTCAAAGAATACTAACGTTATTTTGGGTCAAAAGATGACATTACTTGGTGGTAAGAAGTATATTGATGATGAAATTTTGGGACACAAGTATCGTATTTCACCAAAATCCTTCTACCAAGTTAATCCCGTTCAAACTCAAAACCTTTACAAATTAGCTATTGATAAGGCTGAATTGACAGGTAAGGAAAATGTTGTCGACGCTTATTCAGGAATTGGTACAATTGGACTTTCATTGGCAAATAAGGCTAAGCATGTTACTGGTATCGAAATTATTGAAGATGCCGTTAAAGATGCCGACCAAAATGCTAAATTGAACAATATTACTAATACTGATTTCATTGTTGGTAAGACTGAAGATGTCTTGAATGATTGGGCTAAGAATGAAGTTTCAGTTGATGTCTTGATGGTTGATCCTCCACGTAAAGGCTTGGCTAATTCATTGATTGATTCATTGAAGAATATCAAACCAAAACGTATCGTTTATATCAGTTGTAACCCTGCCACTTTGGCACGTGATTTGGAATTATTAAGTGATACATATGAAATTGGAGATGTAACTCCAGTTGATATGTTCCCAATGACAAACCATATTGAATGTGTTACTAAACTTACATTGAAGTAGAATTCCGTCGCAGAGACCAATGTATTATGGTTTTATAATAATAACTGAAGGTTGAAAGTTTGATGCATTATGCCGTTTCCAGAGCTGAAAGTATTCATATGCTGCGCGGTACGATTCGAGCCAAAAGGCGGTCTCGAATCTCGGTTGAAGCCTTACCAAAAACCGGTAAGTCTCCAACACGCCCGGTGGTGTAAGGACTAAAGTCCTAACGCCACTTTCGCGGCAAATGAATACTTTCAGCTCTTCCAACTAGTTTATTTTTTTTTAATGGTGGAACAGTAAAGTAAAAACTTCTGCTTATTTAAATAAATCAGCTCTAAGCCTGTAATAATAAAGGTTAGATTAATTTCTCACCTTTCAACCTTCAGGTATTATAAAGTATGCCGTTAACAATGATAGTGATTACAAGAATGTTAGATAAAGATTGAATTTAATAAAGGCTGAATGATGAAACTTTAACTTTAATATCTATGTTGCTGTGATATTATCAAAGTCAGTTTATTTATTTCCAAAAGAGAGTAAGACGCTTATCTCTGGAAGGGTATACTTAATCTAACCTTCAGCCTTTAATAATTAAATAAGCCTAAAGTGGCAGAAAGATAACTATTATGAAATTAATTTTTGGAATAGGTGCTATTTTAATTGGTATTTGGCAAATCTATGTTTCAAAACAATATTTTAATAATCTAAAAAAACAATCTAGTCCGTTGATTTTTGCATTGATTGCGACGATTGCAAGCTTGGCTTTTGCAGCATTTTTATTGATTTATGGTGTTCAAACACTTGTTTCTTTACGTTAATCGGGAAAATCGATACGTTTAAAGACAATCTATGCTTTTACTATTCTTTCTGAAATATAATATTGTCATAAGTAAGAATTGAGGGATATCATGAATCATGAAAAAGTTTTCTTAGGTGATAACTTGAGAAGTTGTCGAAAAAGATGTAATTTATCGGAACGTGAAGTTTCTAAAATGTTGCATGTCGATATTACGACGATTTCAAAATACGAACACAACACGAGAACTCCCGATATCTATATGATGATGCGGTTTGCTGATGTTTATGAAGTTAGTTTGGATAGATTAGTTGGACGAAAATAGATAGATACTTGACCTTTGGTGGTTGGGTATCTTTTTTTGGGATTCGTAAGTTCAGATGACGTGTGAAGATAGTTAAATATGTCCAAAATAAAAAGGACCCTGAAACGCTTTTACGCATTTGAAGATCCTCTATGTGGAAGTTAATTCTTTTTTTTAGAAAGTAATCGAGTTAGCTCCTTACTTTTACGGAATGAAACTTCACAGGTTGAATTATCAATAAATGATAATGTTCTTGAGTGACTGTCGTATGTCGTTGCGTTATCTAGATTAACTAAATAACTTCGATTACAACGAAATAGGCTAGGATAGTCTGTTTCAAAGGTGTTCAATGAGCCGCTGAATTCGGCTAACTGATTTTTTGTGACAATGAATATTCGACCGGGGACGTCCTTTTGGGTGTACAACATAATGACATCGTCCATCATGATTGAAAAATAACGACTGCCGATTTTATAATCCAATAGATTTTTGGAAGAGTGACTGTATTTTTGAAGATTATTCTGTGCCATTTCGATGTCGTCGGTGATACGGTGCTTGATTTCATCTAGACCTTTATTCTTCAAAATGTAATCCATGGGGGCAATTTTGCGCTCCAATGTGGTTAAGGACAGTTCGTCGTGAGTGGTGATAAAAACAATTTGGGCCATCGGATCATCCTTACGAATTTTCTCGGCAATATTCAGGCCAGCAAATTTATCATCACGAATTTCCATATCTAAGAAATATAGGCCTTGTTCTTTAGGTACATAATCTTGGTAGAATTTTTCAACTGAATCAGAAGTTGACTTTAATTCGAGATTGGCATCATTTATCAAAATACCATTCTGAATAAATTCCACGTATTTCTGGCGTTGAATGGAGTTGTCTTCGAGTAAATAAACTGGAAACACTTAATCACCCCCTACAATAATTAAAGTCATCAACAGATGACCATGAATAATTTTAGTTTCTAAGTATAGATTATCAGTTTCTGAGATTAAACGGCGAGTATTTGATAGACCAAATCCCGTATGATTTTCTTTGGTCGTGTAACCAGTTTGGAAAAAATCTTTGAAATTCAAGCTACCTTTAACAGGATTGTCGACAGTGATCTCTGTAATATTATCGTCTTGAGTGATGGCACAAGTGACGTTTTTTTCATCAATCGTCTGTACATATTCAAAAGCATTGTCTAAGAGAATTCCCAAAATTCTGACGATAATTAAGATATCATTTGTAAAATGATAATTGTCTTTAGTTAATTCTAGTTGAAAATTAATGCCTTGATTCCGAGCAAGAAAAAATTTTTGAATTAATATTCCGCGGATCATATCGCTGTCGATAACTTGAGCTTGGGCAATATTGCCACTGTCAGTTGGGAGTAGCTTAGCCTGAGACTGAACGATATCTTGGTAGTATTGTTTTAATTCTTTAGAGTCACTTTGGTCAACAAATGTTTTCATTGATAACATTATGTTTTGAAAATCATGTTTGAACTTACGCAAGTCGGTATATTGTTGACGTACACTGGTTAAATAATCGTTTAGTTGTTTGTTATAAATAACTTTTGCTTGAGCTTGACGTTGAATGGCAATGGTTTTTACGAAAAAAATCAGTTGGCGATATGTCAATGTGATGATTACAGTGAAAACTACTAGGATAATAGCCTGTAATGTCGCTGTAACGGATTGTAGATCACTAATCAGTAGAATGACCATGAATGCCACAAAGACGCTGAAAGACATCGTGAAGACCCTTTTACCGAGGTGGTATTGTTCGACTTGAATCCATAATTTTACCGTAGCGGCCCGATAAAAATTGGCCAATAATAAAAACAAGATGATATAGATAGCATTTATCAGTATGGAAACGAGAATGAAATTTTGTTGGAACTCCTCTAAAATTTGTAATTTCCATTCATTTAATGCAACGAAGAAGATAATTCGAGCTGTATATGTCGCTAAACTGAATAAGACTGTTTCGAAATTAGCCGCCATTACTAGTGAAATCGACTTTTGCATATCTAATTTCTTACCCTTATTCCAAAGCCAATTGCATAGCAGAATGAAGCAGACGAATAATAAAATAAAGATATCATCAACAAATAATCCGATATAACCAAATATTAAAGAAACGGTTACATCGGATATTAAATGTCCTATATTAAATGAATTCAAAAAGTAGCGATGCATTTGTAAAATAGCAAATAGCATAAAGAAATTCGCTACAAAGCTTAGTTGCCAGTCTATATATACCATATGCTAATTGTATTTAAAAAATAGACTTAATACAAGTTAATTATGGTTGAGGATCAGGGACTTTCTTACTTGTTCGACTATTGCCTGAATTGTTTATACCATTTCCAACAATGTACTGATGGAAAATATCGATAAATTGAGTGTTGGCAATCATATCAGAATGCTGTGCTTTGTCACCAGTTAGAGTGATCAATGTATAACGCTTGATATGACCTTCGTAAATATATTTACCAGCGTCAACACTACCAAGCGGAACGATACCATCGTCTGTATAGAGCTGCGTTCCGGCAACTGAATAGTAGGTCAAACTGGTGGGAATCTTATTTCGATCTTTAACTAAATCGTTCAGCATCTGTGTCCGATTGGAAGTGTTCTTTTCTTCAAAATTGTAAGGCGTACCAACAGTTAACATATGATTGACAGTAATTGTTGAGTCGTCAAAATAGTGTTCCAAGAAGTAGGTCCAAATTAGACCACCATTGGAGTGTCCAAAGGCATTGAAGTTATTGAAACGATAACGCGACTTGAGTTTATTGAAAGCTGAATTAAACCAAGCCGCCTGTTTCTTGATATTGGCATAACCATCCTTATTATTTTCGAAGCCAACAACGATAAAGGGCCGGGTATCATTTGGACGAATGCTACCAGTGTATGTGATCGAATCATTGGTGTGAACAGTCATCTTAAGAAGACTGTGATGCTCGCCGTATTGACGATTGATTGTTTTAACCAAATCATCAAAACGGTTGGCAGAAGCACTACTTCCGGGAATCATAATGACGGGTGACATTGGTGAATTGTATCGTCCAGCCAAGGTCGAAACGTTACTTTTGGTCCACATATATGAAGGGACACCAAGAAGTATCAAGATGATAAACAGACTCAGTAGATATTTGAAATTTTTGTTTTGTCTTAAATTACGAAGTTGCATCCGCATTAGACTTCACCTTCTTCAATACCAGGATTGTCTAATAATTTCACCTTAGCGGCCATTTTAACAAAAGGTATATAGATGTATACCGAAATGATTATCGCCAAGATAGAGAAGCCCAGGGCTTGCCAGCTGCCATTAGTACCGATAAAGGCAATCAGGGGCCCTGGAGTACCAACTGGAACAGGATAAACACTCGGTGGCATTAAGTGTAATGTTATAGCGATAGCGGCCATCAGCATATTGGCCAAGGGCGCTAAGAGAAATGGAATCAGAAAAATAACATTGAAGAGGACCGGTATACCCGTTATAACGCCACTACTGATGTTGAAAACACTAGGTATCATTGCCCAACGAGCAACAGTTTGAAAGTCTTTATCTTTTGAAACGATTAGAATAGCAATGATCAATCCCAGAATTGAACCGGTTCCACCAAATGTAGCAAAAGCATGATAAAGTGTTGAACTGGTGAATGGATTTGGAGCGTTCCAAGCGGTGTGCTTTTGGAGGGCGTAATTCAAGTTAATAGTTGATAAGACGTCCATTTTTTCCATACCAAGAGCCGAGTATGTTCCCGACCAACCGAAGAATGACATGATTAATGTGTAGATGGAGAAAATTAATGTTTTTCCTAATTGTGTCCAATTATTACTTGAAGTATATTCCGTAGAAAGAGCATTAATAAAGTTTCCAGGCGCTTCTGAATAATAAGTTACGTTAATCAAAGTGCTGAAAATAATTGCGATAATTAAAGAAATAATAATTGGTTTCAAAGAGATAAAAGTTCTTTCTAGAATGCCTGTCGTTGGCTGGCCTTTTTCAAGATTTGGGGCTGGACGACTAAATTTTTTGAAAATCCATCCGATAATCATTCCAGATACAATGGCAAAAAGAAGTCCCCGCATGCCTAAGATATTTGGATGAAACGAGAAAGGCTGCACTTTAGAATAAGCATAATCCATAATTAAAAGGGAACTTATAGCGGTGATACCAGCCAACTGATCGTCACGATGATAATATTTGGCCGTATACTTGGCTGCTCCAAAAATAGCAATGACAGATACCCAGCCGAGTGAAAGATTATACAAGGCGTTTGCAATATTTTCGATCAAACGATAAATATAGTCATTGTTAAATGTTGGAAAGACATCAGTCAGGAAGCCCTCTTTACCCAGGACAATCGTCTGAATTATTTTTATAAAACTTCCAAATAAAGCAAAGGGAAAGATTAATAATAAAGTTCGTTGAATAATTCGATAAATTAATAATTTTTGAACTTTAAGAGTCCCTCGAACTAAACGCTCTTCAAGTTTGTTGTTGAATTGAACTTTCATGAAAACACCTGCAATTCGTTTCAAATGATATTCAAGAAAATTATAACCTTCAAAAAAAAAAGCCGCCATCAAAGCGACCTTTTTTTATAAAAATAATGAATATAATAAATTGGTAAACCGAGTAGTGTAATTCCGATACCCATAAAGGCCAAACCAGGTTGACGTATCAAGGTAGAAATAATGATATAGCCACCACCTAATAAAGCAATAATTGGTGGAATTGGATAAAAACTAATTTTATAAGGACGCTTTAAATCTGGTTCATTGCGTCGAAGGATAAATACGCCAATGAACATCATCATTGAAAAAATCCACATTACGAAAACTAGCATGTCAGTGAGGTAATCAAAACTACCCATGAAAATCATTATTATGGCAATAATAGTTTGAATAATTCCAGCATTGGCAGGAACGCGAGTTTTTTTAGTCAATGTTCCAAAGAATTTTGAAAAGACGATTTCATCATCAGTACCTAGGACGTAACTTACACGTGATCCGGTCATTGTATAGCCATTGACAGAGCCAAATACCGAAATCAAAATACCGATCGTAACAATTTTCCCACCAATTTCTCCAAAAATTTTAATTGCAGCCTCAGAGGCAGCATTTTGATTTCCAGGAATCAGGTGAAAAGGCAACGATTTGATGAAAACAAAACTGATTAGAACATAAATCAAAGTGATAAAAAATAATCCCACAATAATTGATTTTGCCAAGTCCTTCTCAGGTTTCTTCATTTCTCCGGCTAGGTTACCAACATTCATCCAGCCATCAAAAGCAAACATTGTTGCTAAAAGACCACCGCCCATTGATGACCAAAAGTCAGAATGACTGCCTGATGTAACTGGGAAGAGTGATACAGGATGGGTTGCTGGTGTGAAAATTCCTACGATAATTATCAATATGATTGGAATTAATTTGGCAATCAAGGCAATTGACTGAATTCGTCCACCGACTTTAGCGCCTAAAAGATTGACGGCAAATAAAAAGACTGCCAAGGTAATAGCAATGGGTATTTGCCAAACTTTAGGAAGATTGCATAAATTTAACACTTGGGTGGCAAAGATAATCGAAAGTGCGGAAATTCCAGCTGGATAGTAAATAACCGATTGAGCCCAAGCCAGTAAGAAAGCAGGAACTTTTCCATAAATATATTCGATATATTTGTAAATTCCGCCGGCAACAGGCAATGCAGAAGCTAATTCAGCCACTGTTAATCCGGCATTGATTGTAATAAAACCAGCTAAAAGCCATACGAAAATAGTTAAACTGGCTGATCCAGTAGTGGCTGTAACGCTGGAGATTTTAAAGAAAACTCCCCCTCCGATTACAAGACCCATTACTGTTGATAGTGCTGGAAAGAAACCAAGATCTCTTTTCAGACTAAATTTATCTTTTTCATTGCTCATTGAAAAAAGGTACCCCCTCAAATGGTATAAAACAAAATTATATACCATATTATTAAAATTCGAGTATTTTTTTGTTGGTAATTACGCTTACATATCAGTAAAATTAAACATAGAGGTGATTTTATGATTAGTTTAGGAATAATAGGAACAAACTGGATCACAGAACAATTTGTTAAGGCAGCGGATGAAACAAAAACCTTTGCTTTAACAAGTGTTTACTCACGTACAGAAGCGAAAGCTGAGAGCTTTATTGAGGATTTGAAGAAGAAAGATATTGAAATTAGTACCGATTTAGATACTTTCTTTAAGAAGGATTTCGATACAGTCTACATTGCTTCACCAAATGGATTACATTTTATTCAAGCTCAGCAGGCTTTGGAGAATGGCAAAAATGTTATCGTTGAAAAGCCAAGTACTTCAACTATTAAAGAGTTTAGTACGTTGGATAATTTAGCACATGAAAAGGGTCTGTATTTGTTTGAAGCGGCTAGACATATTCATGAACCAATTTTTAAGAAAATTGAAGAAATCGTCGACAAAAATCGTACTAATTTAAGTGGTGCAAGCTTCTCTTATATGAAGTATTCGAGCCGTTATGACGCTTATTTAGCTGGTAAGAATCCCAATGTGTTTACAACCAAGTTCTCAGGTGGGGCTTTGTATGACTTAGGAGTTTATACCGTTTATGACGCCGTTGTATTATTTGGACAGCCTGAAAAAGTTGATTATGACGCTGAATTCTTGACGTCTGGAGTTGATGGTAGCGGCTCTTTGACTTTGAAATATGCTAACTTCGATGTCAACATTATTATCGGAAAGACTAAGAATTCATATATGTCTTCAGAAATTTACTTTGGTCGCGATACCTTGTTATTAGATAACGGTGGCGATATTAGTCACTTGGATTGGGCAGATGACAATAAGAATATTACTGATGTGCCAGCATTGAAGGCTGAAAACCCCATGGATTCTGAAGCAGATGAGTTTGCTAGAATAATGATCCAAAAGGATCAAGTAACTTATGATAAACTATTAAAATACGCCAGAACAGTAAATAGAATTCTAGAACAAGCAAGAACAAGCGCCGGACTTGTTTTTGATGCAGATGAGGAAAAATAAATTGGAAATACCAAAATTATATCAAGACTACTTTAAAGAAAATCAATTTGAAACATTGACGAAAATTCAAGAAGCAGTCTATATGCCTTTTAAAGAAGGCAGAGACTTAGTAGCCATGGCACCAACTGGTTCAGGTAAAACACTAGGTTTTGTAATGCCAATGTTAGAAACTTTGGTTCCTAAAGATGGACTTCAAGTTTTGATTTTGGAACCTTCACAAGAGTTGGCCATGCAAGTTCGTGATGTGATTCAACCACTTGCTAAGTTGATTGATTGCAAGGTTCAGGCATTAACAGGTGGTGCCAATCCCACACGTCAGTTGAAGAAATTAAAAGAGAAACCCGAAATTATCGTTGCAACCTTAGGACGATTGAACGAATTGGTCGAATCGCGTAAAGTAAAGTTGGGTAAAATCAATACAGTAATAGTCGATGAAGCTGATGAAATGTTGAATGAATCCAAACTTGAAAGTGTTCGAAGTACAATTTCACAAATGCCTGCTGATGTACAAATGACGTTCTTCTCAGCTACGGGGAATGATATTTTCCAAGATATGCATAAATGGTTTGGACAAGAATTTCTAGTAATCGATCAGCGACAAGATACAAGTTATACAGCTGGTATCAAACATTACTTTGTTGATGCGAATAATGAATTCATCAAGAATGCTATTTTGAGAGAACTGGCTCACAACAAGAAATTCTTGGGGATTGTCTTCTTCAGCAATTCACGTTCACTTCATAAGGCTATCAGTGACATGAATCACAATAAGACTAATTTTGTGGCACTTGATAGTAAGATGTCTTCACAGCAACGTAAAACGGCGTTACAATTATTTTCAACGAAAAAAGTTAATTTGATGTTAACGACCGACGTAGCTGCCCGTGGTATGGATATTGATGATATTAATATGATTGTCAATTACATGATGCCTCGAGATGACAGTGAATATATTCATCGTTCGGGACGTACGGGTAGAATGGGTAAGAGCGGAAATGTGATTACCTTTGGTAACAGTCACGATATGAGAAACTTGCAGGATATGGTTGAAGCTGACATTACTAAGGCTTACGTTGATCATGAAGGTAAGCTTTCAAAGAAGCCTGTTTTTGATAAGACTAAGCGTCATAACGCTACAAAGCCACAGGCTAAGGTAGCTAAACCTAAGAAACGTTTACGTGATCAAAAGAATAAAGGAAAACGAAGTTTCCATAAGAAACAAGATTAGTTTAGTATCTGCACACTTTTTGAGTTAGAATAATAAGTGTGCTTTATGGTCCCTTGGCCCAGTTGGATAGAGCAACTGCCTCCTAAGCAGTAGGTCCCCGGTTCGATTCCGGGAGGGATCAGTTATCGAATGATAAATAAGAAAATAGGCCGTAATCAATTATTGATTATGGCTTATTTTTTAAAATAAAGGCGGTCAACTAATGGAAACAATTAAATGTAGTCAAACACTTTCAATAAGCAATCATCGAGTTTTTTCATCTGATTTGAATGAACATAATACAGTTTTCGGTGGTAGAACATTAATGACTATCGATGATAATTCATCCATAGCGGCGTCACGTGTGGCTAGAATCGAGACAGTCACAGCGTCAATTGATCAAGTGAATTTCATCTTGCCATTTGGATTACAGGATTCAATGTGTACTGAATCATATGTTTCAGGTGTGGGAAGTCGTTCAATCGAAGTGTTCACTAAAATTATTGGTGAACACTTGAAGACTGGTAAAAGATTTTTAGGTTTAACATGTTTTTCAACCTTCGTTGTAACGGATAAAGACGTTGTTTTACCAGGAGTTTTACCAGACAATGATGAAGCAGAGTATGTTTGTAGCGGATATCATGAAAGACAGGCTGAGAGATTGGCTAAGTTGATGAAACAAGAGAAATTTAATCAGAATATTAGTCTGAAATTTCCTTGGCAGGATTAATAGATGACAGTGGTGTCTATTTCAGTAATTGATAAAAAAAGAGAAGTTATTTCACACTTGAAAATTCCAGTTTTCTAAGTGTAAAGTAACTTCTCTTTTTTTAGTTAGTAACTAAAGATTGAAAGTTTAGTTAAGTATGCCGTTTCCAGAGCTGAGAGTATTCAATTGCTGCGCGGAACGGCCCGAGCCAAAGTGCGGTCTCGAACCTCGGTTGAAGCCTCGCAAAACCCGCGAGTCTTCAACACGCCCGGTGGTGTAATTGCTAAAGCAATAACGCCACTTTCGCTGCAAATGAATACTCTCAGCTCTTCCAACTAGTTTTTTAAAAATAAGAATGTCCGATTGCGTTCTTTTGCCATTTAAATAAATTGAATTTAGGACTGTCACAGCAATGTTTATATCACTTTTTCACCTTTCAACCCTCAGTTAGTAATTAAAGGTTGAAATTTAGGTAAGTATGCCATTACCAGAGCTGAGTGCATTCAATAGATGCGCAAAACGGCCCGAGTCAAAGGGCGGTCTCGAGCCCCAGTTCCTGAGACGGCTGATTTAACTTTCAGTTTGAATATTTGTGCTTAAAATCATATCTCTCAAATCTAAGAAGTCTGAACTAGTAAAGAATTCGTTTAAAACTGCATCAACTACAATAGCTGCTTCTTTGAAATGCTTAATACCTGAATCGGTGATTTTTAAACAAATTTCTTTTTGATTATTGTCACTGTGGTAGCGAGTGATAGGTTTGCAATCTTTCTTTTCCAGTCTAACCGCCATACGGGAGACAGCAGCAGAACTGAGTTTTAATGAATCCTTGATTTCTAATAGAGTTGCTTTGCAATCATATTGATTATATAGATAGTGGAGAAAGCTGAATTCGACAGGTGATAAATCATATTTAATTAAAGATTTTTCTAACTTAATTTGAATGTCATTTTCGAAGTGTTTCATATTTAGCCAAGTGCAAAGATTGGAATTATTATTCAAAATCATCACCCCTTATAAAAATTATTAACTTTTATGTATTATGAAACTTATCTGTTGTGTGCGCAAGCAAAGAAGGTAAGTAATGTGAAAGTTAACATAGGTTATGGAGAATACTTTCTTTGCTATACTGGACGTATAAAAATGAATGAGGGGGCTTATATGAATTTTTATTCTTATCAATATTTGATTGATCATAATAATGAACCTAATTTCTTATTTATTATAGGAATTATAATTTTGGCAGCTGCTATTTTCATAACTAGTCTTTTGTACTTTAAGAATCGCTCGAATAATAAGTATCGGGACCTGTTGATAATTTTTGCTTTTGGAATAATTCTGTTTATTGGTATTAATTACAATAATTATGAACAACAACTTGATGTTAACAATAAAACTAATCAGACTTTGGAGTTGATGCGTTCTGTAGTTAAGGATAAGAACCTTTCAACGAAAAATCTTTATTCAAATAGTTCTAGCTTGAACGAAGGTATGTTGATTAAGTCAGGTGATAATATTTATCGGGTCAGTTTCGATAATAATCAGAGTAGTTATACACTGACCAAGGCAAGCATTATCAGTTCACAAAAGATTAAATTAATTAACTAAAGGTTGAAAGTTTAATTAAGTATGCCGTCTCCAGAGCTGAGAGTATTCAATTGCTGCGCGGAACGGCCCGAGCCAAAGAGCGGTCTCGAGCCTCGGTTGAAGCCTCGCAAACCCGCGAGTCTCCAACACGCCCGGTGGTGTAAATGAATACTCTCAGCTTTTCCAACTAATTTATCTTTATAGCAGGAACAGTAAAATGAAGATTTCTGTTATTTAAATAAATTAGCTCTAGGCCTGTAACAACAATAGTTATATTAACTTTTCACCTTTCAACCTTTGGTTAATTAAGAATTAAAGTTTGAAGGTCGTTGTCCTAAAGTAGATAGTAGGTGAGAAAATGGTTCTTTCGTATGGAGATTTAACGTTAAAGTTTATTATTGGATTCCTATTCATGGTTTTGCAGATAAATCTATTTGGACGCGGAAATATTGCGCCGACTAGTGCGATTGATCAGCTTCAAAATTATGTTCTTGGTGGGATCGTCGGAGGTATGATTTACAACTCCAGTATTACAATTTTGCAATTTTCCCTCGTTTTATTGATTTGGACAATGGTTGTATTTGTCGCTAAGTTTTTGACCAATCACAATAATTTGTTCAAAAAAGTGATTGAAGGAACACCGCAATTAATTATAAAAAATGGCAAAATTGATGTCAATTTAGCGTTACGTAATGGTCTATCCGCAAATGATTTATCCTTTAAACTGCGTCAAGCTGGGGTTATGGATGTTCGAAATGTTAAACGTGCAGTTTTTGAACGTAACGGTCAATTAACACTAGTTATGAAAAATGAGGATAGTATTAAGTATCCAATTATCTTGGACGGCAAGATTGATGCTGATGAATTAGGCAATATTCATAAAGATAATGATTGGCTCGAAATGGAGTTAAAAAAGCGTAATTTGGATGTTGCTGAAGTATATATGGCAAATTATATTGACAATCAATTAATTATTTACGAATACTAATATATTTCCGGAATCGCATACAAATAGGTTTAACTGTATTAAAATGGAGTCGTAATAAAATTTGGTGGTGATAACATGGCAGGTGGATCTAAAGTATTTTCTGTTTTCATGCTGATTTTTTATGCAATTTTATTGTATTTTGTATTCGCTGACAAGAACATGATAGCGATGTATATGATGGGAATCGGCATGTTTGGAGAGGCTTTAGTAAATTGTATTTTTACGTTTCGATCAAAAACTAAATAGGGTGGCGATTATAAATGTCAGAATCACAAGTTTACACGGATTACTTTTTTGATGAACCAGTATTTGATTTACATGATGGCGGATATATTCCACTAGAAAAGGCCGAAGTTCCTGAAAAGCCTTTGCATATTCCTGCTGCTTTGAAGCCTGATAAGGTTGATGGCAACGATGTCTATTACACAATTACAGCACACGAAAGTGAAACTCAGATTTTGCCCGGTGCTAAAACTAAGACTTGGGGATACAATGAATCAATACTTGGAACCACGGTTGTTTTAAAGAAAGGCGTTCACTACCATGTGCACCTTGTAAATGAATTACCAGAAGTTACTACATTTCACTGGCATGGTCTAAATGTCACTGGACCAATTGTTGACGGCGGTCCACATGCTCCAGTTTATCCTGGTGGCACTAGAGACATTGACTTTACGTTGGATCAACCAGCTCAAACAGATTGGATTCATCCACACCCATGTCCAAATACGGCCCGTCAAGTATGGAATGGTTTAGCTGCAGCGGTCGTTGTGACTGACGATGAGGAAGCCAAATTACCTTTCCCAAGAAATTACGGTGTTGATGATATTCCTATTATTTTACAAGATAGAAATTATCATGAAAATCAACTCGATTATAAAGCTGATTATGATATGGATGGTGCCCTGGGGAAATATGCACTTGTTAATGGCACGATCAATGGCGTTTTCAATGTTACTACTCAAAGAGTTCGTCTTAGAATTTTGAATGGTGCTAACCGTCGAGAGTGGAGATTGCATCTAGATGATGGACATGAATTTACACAAATTGCTTCTGATGGTGGTACCTTGCCAGAGCCAGTTAGAATGACTAAATTGATGTTAACTTGTGCCGAGCGTGCCGAAGTTATTCTTGATTTTGGCGATAAAAAGCCTGGTGATGTAGTAACACTGATGACTGATAATATTCCAATTATGAAGTTTAAGATTGGTGATTTTAAGCGTGAAGATATTGAATTGCCAGAACATCTTACAACGATTGCTGCACCAAAGGTTACCCCAGGACTCCCTGTTACACGTACCGTTATGTCTGGTATGGATGATAAGGTTCGTCTAGATGGCAAACTTTTCGACATGCAACGTATCGACCGCAAACAAAAGATTGGTGACACAGTGCTTTGGGACGTTGTTAATACCAATGATATGGATTCTGGTATGATCCATCCGTTTCATATGCATGGTTGCCAATTCCTAGTTTTGAGTCGTAATGGTAAAGCTCCATATCCTAATGAGCACGGCTGGAAAGATACCGTTGGTGTCAATGCTGGTGAGACTGTCAGAATTGCTGTTCAGTTTACTAAATTTGGTGTTTACATGTATCATTGCCATATCCTTGAACACGAGGATACTGGAATGATGGCTCAGATTGAAGCGTATGATCCAAATGAGAAACATGAATATCATTTAATCAGTATGGACGAAATGCAACATCCTAGTAAATAGTTGTAGGTAATATTTCTATGCCGTTTCCAGAGCTGAGAGTATTCAATTGCTGCGCGGAACGGCTCGAGCCAAAGTACGGTCTCGAGCCTCGGTTGAAGCCTCGCAAAGACCGCGAGTCTTCAACTCGTCCGGTGGTGTAATTGCTAAAGCAATAACGCCACTTTCGCGGCAAATGAATACTCTCAGCTCTTACAACTAATGTATTTTTTATGGCGGGAACGATAAAACTAATACTTAAATAAATTAGTTCCGGGCCTGTAACGACGATGATTTTAGAAGTATCTTAGTAATTGTTTTTAAAGATTTTGTATCAATATTTAAAACAAAAAAATGAGTTGTATCACACCTAATTATTGGTTCTTTAAGTGTGTTGCAACTCATTTTTTATCAAATTTAGCTATAATTAAACTAGAGTTAAAAATAGGAAAGTATGCCATAATGCTGATATAAGCTTTTTTATTTGAGGGAAAAGAGAATTTATTGTGAAACAAGGGAACTTTAAAAAACGTTTGGGTTATCTGACATTTGCTATTGTCTTAGATGCCTTTGCCAATTCACTAATGATCAACAGTAACATGGGGAGCGCTGTTTGGACGGCCTCTGCGGTTAATATTTCCAATTTGCTACATTCTACTTATGGTACAACTTTGTTTGTTTATGCCGTTATTGTGACGATTGTTAATCAATTTTTACTGGGTAAATTTGATGGACATATTTTCTTGTCAAATTTGGTGTTTTCACTGCCATTTAGTTATTTGGTGGGATTCTTTTCAATGATACTTGATCCATTCCATTTAAATGCATTGCCACTTATTTTAAGGCTGACTGTGGACGTCTTGGGATTGGTTGGTGTCTCAGTGGGAACTTCGATTTATCAACGTTGTAATTTGATTCAGCATCCTAATGATGAATTGGCTTATCTACTAAGATTTAAATATTTGCGGGGATCAGCTGGTTGGGGACAACTGATCAGTTACACGCCGCCAGTTATTATTATGATTATTTGTTATTTCATAACTGGTCACATTTTGTCAGTTGGAATCGGAACAGTATTGGCAATGTTCTTCCAAGGAATCGTCATCGGATTCTCTGATAAGATTGTGTTACCATCGTTAAAACATCATTACTCATTTTAAAATTTGGTAACAAAACGGTTAAAAATTCATAAATATTAATAAATTTATACTGAAAAGAGTTAAAATTATTCATTTATTCACTTGCGATAGAAGTCGGTATGGTTTACTATGACTAATAGGGACTACCAGATTCAAAAACAACTGATTCCTTCCCGACGGTGAGATTAATTTCTCACTATTTTTTTGGGGAAAAAAACAAAAGTAGTTTAAGATAAAACTATCATCGTCATCAAACATCCAGCTTAAGACAAATAGACGCCTGCAATCCAATTTTGGATTACAGGCGTCTATTTGTCTTATTGTTTTTCGTTTAGATCATCGAAGCTATAAGTAACTCCTTCAACAGTCAAATGATTACGGCCTGAATTTTTTGAGTCATAAAGGAACTGGTCAACACGATTGAATAGATTGTCAAAGTCTTTATCAGTTAGTTTTAATTCAGAAATACCGAATGAAATTGTTATATCTAATCTCTGATTCTTAAGAACTAAAGGCGTATTGATCAAAGTGTTACGCAAATCGGACACGATTGGAATACAAGCGGATGGGTTTTTGCCACGAAAAATGATGATAAATTCCTCACCACCGAACCGGAATAATTGTCCTTTGGTATCAGTCAAAAACATTTCTCGTTCCATTGTATGTGCGACATGTTTCAATACTTCATCACCAATAGAATGACCATATTTGTCATTAAATTCCTTGAAGTGATCGATATCAAACATCGTAACGGTCAATGGAATAGCTTCCTTTGAATAAGTTTCAAAAAGTTCCTTAGATGTCTTGTCAAAGTTAGCCCGATTTCTGACACCAGTTAGTTCATCGTAATTGACTTGAACTTTTAAATCGTTGTAATTCATCATGGTGTCTTGCATCTTGCGAGCACAGAAACGAATGATTGACATATAAATCAGGAAGACGACTAGCATATTGAAAATCTCATATGCTGGGAAGTCGTGATCGGTCCAAATTAAGGCCCACCAAGCTAATCCAAACTGTGCCTGCATACCAACATATTTCCACTCGTTGTCCTGTAATTTTTCGGTTTTTATATAGATAAAGATGATAATAGCAATTAAGAATAGATAAGCAGTAATGAATAGCGGTAAATTTTTATCATCGAAACGTTTAAAAATCATCGATTGATAATAAAATAATGGCATGAATAAATTTATTAAGAGTGTGACTTTGTTACGAACGAGATACATGCAATAAAGTAGAATTGTGAGTTGAGCATTGGCATAGAGCCAACCATTATTGATGGAACCTTTGTTCAAAATGAAGAATATTTTTTCAAGCATGATCATACTTGAGGCTAAAATAACACCCTCAACAATATGAATAGCGGCTCTTCGATATAGAGGTGAAGAATTACTGATACGTCTTTCCAGTGAATAAGCGACAATAGTGATAATAGTGATTAAGCCGATTGTCACTAGGGTGATAATAGCTGAATTTATGTTTAGATAATTATTAATAATTTTTTCTAAAGTATTGTCTGGCAAATTAAAACCTCAATTGCTTTTTATTTTTAAAGAGTTGGTTAAAGCGACGTCCTGTTTAAATAAATTAGATACGTGTGGTGCTAGTTAAATTTCCCAGCTCTTTCGACTAATTAATTGTTATTAATTGAATGTGTAAATATTCAATAGCTTTTATATTGGACTATTTTAAATTAGAGGTACTAAAATTCTGATTTTGTAAACTAAGATCCGAAAGAAACAGATTAGTTGGTACAGGATACTAGAGTTATTGAAATACTTTAAAAAAATAGTCGGGAGAGATGGCAGCCTTGATATTTAAAATGCATCATAAAATCTAAACAAAATTTATATAAACGAAATAGTGAAAAATAATTATAATTTTTTAACTTGCACATAAATACTATACACTTATTCATTTATAAAAATATAGGGTTATAATTGAAAGTGTTGGTAAAGATTTTTCTGATTTATTGTTGAAAAATCAAATTATGGTTTAAACAAATTATTAATTATGGGGTATTTTTTATGAAGGTTATCGTTGTAGGTTGCACACACGCCGGTACAGCAGCAGTTGAACAGATTTTACAAGATCATCCAGATACTGAAATTACAGTTTATGAACGTGATGATAATATTTCTTTCTTATCATGCGGGATTGCACTGTATTTAGGTAAAAAGGTAAAACACCTTGAGGATATGTTTTATGCTTCCCCTAAAGATCTAGAAAAATTGGGTGCCAAGGTTCACATGAAGTATGATGTTTTGAAAATTGATTCTGAGAACAAGACTGTAATGTGTGAAGATATGAGTACTCATGAAATTATTAATGACAGCTATGACAAATTAATTATGACAACAGGGTCAACTGTCGCGGTTCCACCAATTATGGGTATTTCCGACACTCGTATTTTGATGTGCAAGAGTTATGCACAAGCACAAGCGATTTATGAAACAGCCCAAAAGCACAGGCATATTACGATTGTTGGTGGTGGTTATATTGGTGTTGAATTGGCTGAAAGTTATGCTAATACCGAACACGATGTAACGTTGATTCAGTCACGTGACCAAGTTTTGAACAATTATATCGACCAAGATATGTCTCAAAATGTGATTGATCTTCTAAAGGAACATGGTGTACATGTTTATTTGAATGAACGTGTAACTGGTTTTGATCGTGATGACGATGAAAATGTTCTTATTGAAACTAACCAAGATGATCATCATGCTGATTTAGTTATTGTCTGTACAGGTTTTGTCCCCAATACTGAATTATTACGTGGTCAAGTCGATATGGACCGTCATGGTGCCATTATTATCAATAACTATACACAGACATCCAACCCAGATATTTATGCTGCTGGGGACGCTTGTACTGTTAATTTCAATCCCACCGGAAAACCAGCTTATATGCCTTTAGCAACAAATGCGATTCGTCAAGGTGCTTTGGCCGGACTAAATATTTTTGGAGATATTCAAAAATATATGGGAACTCAAGCTACATCAGCTATGGAGTTGTTTGGCAATACAATAGCATCAACTGGTTTAACTTTACGTCATGCCTTAGATAATGAAATCAATGCTGATGCTGTAATTTATCATGATTATTATCGTCCTAATTATATGCCAAGTACCGAAATGTTGACGATTAAATTAGTATACAATAAGGATAATCATTTAATTTTGGGTGCACAATTATTTAGTAAACATGAAGTAGCTCAATCAGCTAACACTATTTCTGTCTGCATCCAAAACAAGAATACGATTGAAGATCTAGCATTTATGGATATGCTATTCCAACCAAATTATGATAATCCTTTCAATTATTTGAACTTGGTTGCTCAACAAGCTGTTGCTAAAGAGAGTAAATAAAGCTGAATTTGAAAAATAATCATTATTTATTCAGAAACTAAAAAAAGTCATTTTACACTTAGAAGGTATTTTCTTAAGTGTGAAATGGCTTTTTTACTGTCACCAAGTACCAAGATAAATAAAATCATGATGCAAATATTTGTAATAAATTATCAACTAGCACCATGAGTTATATTGTTTATTACATAATCTTTGCCATCCGAGATATTTCATCTATATAAAATTAGTCGGGAGAGATGAGGGTAATAAACAGATCTGGAGACGACAAACACTTTAATTTAATAAAAAATGAACAGCTGAAGGTTGAAAGGTGAGAAATTTATTTAAATATGTAAAAGTCTTTATTTTACTGTTCCGCTATAAAAAATAAACTAGTTGGAAGAGCCGAGAGTATTCATTTGCAGCGAAAGTGGCGTTATTGCTTCAGCAATTACACCACCGGACGTGTTGAAGACTCGCGGATTTTGCGAGGCTTCAACCGAGGTTCCGAGACCGTTCTTTGGCTCGGGCCGTTCCGCGCAGCAATTGAATACTCTCAGCTCTGGAAACGGCATACTTACCTAAGCCCTTTTAGTGAACAAACAAAAAAATTGCAGATAGCTTTATCTACAATTATTTAGAACTTATTATCATCTGGTTTTAATTTGAGTAGGCGAGGTTTTCCATAATAGTAGCCTTGTCTGAGATCGATTTTTAAAGAATCGGCCAATACATCATCGTGGTCATCTTCGATACCTTCCAAAATAAAACGTAGATTATTTTTTCGGCTGAAATCACGCCAGAAGATTACTTTCTTTTCGATATCAGGATCACGTAATTTTTCACCAAAATTTTGAATGGCAAATTTAATTTCCGAAGCTAGAGGTACTAATTCTTGAATTTGATCCAACTGATTAACACCGGTTCCACAATCATCAAGACTGAAGTCCATACCGTAATTGATAAATTCTTTAATTAATGGAACTAATTCGGAATTTGGCCAGTCTTTATCCGGAGTATCCTCAGTTAATTCAACTACCAAACGCAATGGACGCAAAATGCTTTGAGCTTCGATAATAGCATCACGGACTTCCTTGTCCATCAATTGATTACGGTTGATATTGACCGAGACCGAACCAATTTTTAATGACAACAATTTAGTCGTTGCAATCAAAAGTGAAGCCATCGTATGTGAAGGTACATCTGAAAAATTAGCTGGTGGTCGCCAGCCTTCTGGAGTCTTTTTCTTCATTAATAGTTCATAGCCAATTAACGAATTATTGACTTTATCTAGTTGGGGCTGAATAAAAAATCTATACATGCTCAACCTCCTTTGTAACATTCCCTATAATATTTCTAAGCGGTTAATTAAACACTACGTGTAATACTACTACAAGTTAAGTTTCATGTCATGATGCTGAATTCCTACTTCGGTATATTGTTCACCAACGACATCAAAACCTAATTTTTTATAAAACTCCTGTGCATGATTTTGTGCTCCTAAAATTGCATAAGAGTAATTATTTTCACGAGCATATTTAATAATTATTTCGATTAATTCTGAACCAAGTTGTTGTTGACGAAAGTCTTTTAGAACCGCTACTCGTTGAATATGGACACCGTTATCCTCGGTAGGAGAGAAGCGGGCAGTAGCAACCGCTTGATGATTGAGATAAATATTAAAATAAGTACATTTATTTTCTGAATCATCAATTTCTAAATTTTGTGGTACACCTTGTTCTTTTACAAAGACGGCCTTTCTAATCTTGAGACTATCTTGATAGACGTCCGAATCAGCGCCACGACTGTGTTTAATTTCTTTCATAGCAATCTCCAATTTAAAAAAGTCAATACTCACTAATTATATTACAAAAATACGTCCATGAATGCTCGATTTTTGATATAAAAATTTACGATTTCTTGGAAATGAAATAAACCCTTCATTGATATAATTTAGGTATGTGTTGTGGTATGCTGTAAAGAATGAAGCTAGTATAAAAAGGTACTTAAGAGGAGGAACCGACTGGTGAAAGTTATTGTTGTCGGATGTACACATGCTGGAACAGCTGCAGTTGAACAGATATTAAAGAAACATCCTGAAACAGATGTAACTGTATACGAACGTGAAGATAATATTGCGTTTTTATCATGTGGAATTGCGTTGTATTTAGGAAGAATCGTTAACCATCTTGAAGACATGTTCTATGCTGACCCTACCACACTTGAAGGCTATGGAGCTAAAGTCCATATGAAACATAATGTTCTTAAAATAGACTCCAAGAATAAAAAAATTATTGTTCAAAATTTAGAGACGCAAGAAATTATTGAGGATACTTACGATAAATTGATTATGTCGACTGGTTCAGAAGTTGGAATTCCACCAATTGGCGGGATGGACAACCCAAGAGTTCTCTTATGTAAGAGCTACGATGAGGCTAAGAGAATCTATGAATCAGCTCTAAATTATCCTAGCATTGCAATCGTTGGTGCTGGTTATGTTGGCGTGGAATTAGCAGAAAGCTATGCCAATACAGTACATGAGGTTACTTTGATTCAATCACGTGACCAGATTCTAAATAACTATGTTGACGACGGTTTATCAGAGACAATTATTGAAAAGCTCAAGGAACATGATGTTAAAGTTCGTCTGGGTGAGAGAGTCTCTGAAATTGAAGATGGCGATCAATTGACGATTAGAACAAAGGCAGGTAATACTTATAAGGCTGATTTAGTTATTGTTTGTACCGGTTTCTTCGCCAATACTGATTTGCTTCGCGGTCAAGTTCAAATGGACGGTTATGGTGCTATCATCGTGAACGACTACATGCAGACATCGAACCCTGATATTTATGGTGCAGGTGATTCCTGCGTTGTTAAATTTAATCCAACTGGTGAATTGAAATATATTCCATTAGCTACACAAGCCGTTAGACAAGGAACCCTAGCCGGAATCAATGTTTTTGGCGATATTCGTAAATATATGGGAACTCAAGCGACGACTGGTATGGAAATTTTTGGTTATACCTTGGCTGAGACTGGTTTAACATTGAAAAAAGCTTTGGCAAATGGGATGAATGCTGATTGTGTGATTTTTCATGATTACTATCGTCCAATATACATGCCAACAACTGACATGCTTACGATTTATCTTATCTATGATAAGGATACTAGAAAGGTACTTGGGGCTCAGCTATTCAGTAAACATGAAATAGCTCAGTCTGCTAATGCCATTTCAATCTGTATTCAAAATGAAAATACCATCGACGATTTAGCTTTTGTTGATATGTTGTTCCAACCAAATTATGATAATCCATTCAATTATCTAAACTTAGTTGCTCAACAAGCAATTGATAAAGAAGACGATGAAAATTAATGAAATAATAAGGCCATCGGGCAATCGGTGGTTTTTTTTGTGGTTTAAATATTCCGCCTCCGGTCGACGGTGATTTTTCGCCTGCGTGAGGACCGGTTCGAGCCAAGGTACGGTCTCAAACCTCGATTTTGAGCCGAAAAGCGCGTCTCAAAAGTCGTCCTGTGGAGTAAGGACTAAAGTCCTAACTCCACATTCACTGCTGGTGAAAATCACCGTCGACCTCCGGCTAGATTATTAGTTAATATGTTGTGATACATAACATTTAGTATTGGTAATTTTTAAAATGTAATTTGCAATTAAAATAAAACATTTAATTATATTTTTGAACAATGAACCAGGTGATCTCAGAGAGTAAGTCATCTGTGCAAGCTGACTTAAGACTTTGGCTCGAACTGGTCGCTTAGCAGATTTAAATATCTGAAATCGTCTGGCGGAAGTGAAAAAAGAGCAATCAAAAAGACCAGTAGGCGGGGAACCCACTGATCTATTTTATATGGTTGATTTTTGATAGAGGCATAATTAATTTTTCGTCATTGAATGATGGGGTATTCAATGAATCGGGGAGATTATTATGGTCTGTTGTATTTTGGGCAAACTTTAAGAAATGAGTTTTTGCCTCTATCGCATTGTAATTGGGAGTTACAAAAATCAACTAAGTATCTAGAATAAGCATCTAGTCATAGAATTATATAAAGTGATTCTTTTCTATACGGGAGGCAGATAGGCTTTGATAACTTATTCCAGATGTTAACAAAGTTGCTATTTTAGCCCCTCCTTTCTCTATGTTAGCGCTTTCTTTATTGGTACAAACATAGTATAGCAACTTTTTGTAAATTTCACAATATAAATAATTGTGAAATTTTTTATTTTTTTTGTGTAAAAAGCCAGATGGATGCTGTCATAAGGGTATATGTCTTTTTAGATTTGTATTTTATTTATTTAAAAATATTTCACAATCAAAACAAATTTTTTAGTAATATTCGATTGGGATAAAAAGGGTATAAAAAAAGGCAGAAACCGAAGTTTCTGTCTTTTGAAATATCATAAATTATTTAATTGCAGGTGTACCGAACCATTCGATACGTTCTTTAGTTGTGTCAGTAATAGCCTTTGTACCAGGTGCAAGTAACTTACGAGGATCGTAACCCTTAGCATCGATATCTTGGTCATGACCAGCTTCGATATATTCACGTGTAGCTTTAGCGAATGACAATTGTAATTCAGTATTAACGTTAACTTTTGAAATACCCATTGAGATAGCCTTAACGATTTGTTCCTTAGGGATACCTGAACCACCATGAAGAACAAGTGGTGTCTTGATTTCAGCAGCTAATTCTTCTAGACGGTCAAAACTTAGACCCTTCCAGTTGTCAGGGTAAACACCATGGATGTTACCAATACCAACAGCAAGGTAGTCAACACCAGTAGCGTCAAGTGTTTTAGCTTCTTCAACATCAGCTAATTCACCAAGACCAGTAATACCATCTTCAGTACCACCAATTGAACCAACTTCAGCTTCAACAGAAATACCCTTAGCATGAGCTAATTTAACGATTTCCTTTGTCTTTTCAAGGTTTTCGTCGAAAGGTAAGTCATGACCATCGAACATAACTGAGTTGTAACCAACTTCGATACATTCTTTGGCAGCTTCGTAGTTACCGTGATCCAAGTGCATTACAACTGGAACTGTAATACCCATAGCTTTGATTGTGTCTTGTACAAGGTGTAGACATAGTTCGTAACCACCCATATACTTAGCAGCACCCATTGATGTTTGAACCAAGATAGGTGTATTTGTCTCTTGGGCAGCAGCTAAAATGCCACGAGTCCATTCCAAGTCGTTGATGTTAAAAGCACCAACAGCATATTTGCCTTTACGGGCGTTGTTGAAAATTTCGTTACCGTTTGTTAAAACCATCGATAATCCTCCAAAAATTCCATTCATTTATTTGAATACATTAGTAATTTTAACTCAAACTGAATAAAATTAATACATCTTTTAACAAAAGTATTTCAGTAAGCGCTTTACTTAAAATGAAAATACATGTAAAAGGCTAATAGGTACAGGATTATTAAAACGATTAGAATATACCACCAATATTTTTGATACGTGGATTTTGTCAGGGTATTATAAATCGCCATTACGGCGAAAAAAGCCACCAATGTTGTTAGGATACTAAGAATAACTAAAAGAGTTAGATTTATCATAATGATTTATTATAAACATAGATTTTCATAAAATAGTAGAAAATGTTTGGGGGTGCCGCCTCAGGTTGTGAGGGATTGAGCCTGCTGTGTGGACCGGTTCGAGCCAAAGTGCGGTCTCGAACCTCGATTTTGAGCCGAAAAGCGTGTCTCAAAAGTCGTCCTGTGCTGTAAGACCGGAAGTTCGCCGGCCTAACACCACTGCCACTGCGGGCTCAATCCCTCACAACCTGAGGCTAATGTATTTTTCGCTGCTTTGGTATTTCTTGTACGTAATTTATAAGTATACAAATGGTATGAATATATTGCTGTGCTGTATCATAGTTTGGTTTGCCGATTAAAGTTAAACTTGAAGGTTGAAAGGTTGAAAGGTGAAAAGGTGATATAAATATTGCTGTTACAGTCCTTAAATAAGTTCTCAGTTATAGAATGCTCTCTGCTCTGGAGACGGAAGGACGTATCTACCTATATTAATAAGTGCAACTTTGATATACTGGAATTAATTTATTGAGGTGATAATTTTGGATAAAATTAAAGTTATGACTGTTTTTGGTACAAGACCAGAAGCAATTAAAATGGCACCGCTAGTTTTGAAATTGAAGCAAAATAGTGATCGTTTTGAGACTGTGACTGTTGTTACTGCTCAACATCGTGAGATGCTTGATTCTGTTTTGGAAATTTTCAATATTAAACCAGACTATGATCTGAACATTATGAAAGAACGTCAGACTCTCAGTGGGATTACTGGTTTAGTACTTAAGGAACTAGACAGTATTATTGAAAAGGAAAAGCCAGATATTGTATTAGTTCACGGTGACACAACGACAACGTTTAGTGCTGCATTATCAGCTTTCTATCATCAGACAGCTATCGGACACGTTGAAGCCGGCTTGAGAACTTGGGACAAGTATTCACCATGGCCAGAAGAAATGAACCGTCAAATGACTGATGATTTAACTGACGTTTATTTTGCACCAACTTCAGAGAGTAAAGCTAATTTGTTGAAAGAAAATCACAAAGAAAATCATGTCTTTGTAACTGGTAATACAGCAATCGATGCTTTGAGAGGAACTGTTCACAAAGATTATCATCACGACGTTATGGATGTCATCGATCCTGATAAGAAGATGATTTTAATCACAATGCACCGTCGTGAAAACCAAGGCGAACCAATGAAACAAGTCTTCCGTGCTATGAAGAAAGTTGTGGAAAAGCATGACGATATCGAACTAGTTTATCCAGTTCACTTGAATCCAGTTGTGCAAAAGACAGCCAAAGATATTTTAGGAGACGTCGATCGCGTACATTTGATTGAACCATTGGATGTAGTTGATTTTCACAATCTTGCATCAAGAAGTTACTTCATCATGACCGATTCCGGTGGTGTCCAAGAAGAAGCTCCATCACTTGGTAAACCAGTGTTGGTATTACGTGATACGACTGAACGTCCAGAGGGTGTCAAGGCTGGAACCTTGAAACTAGTTGGAACAGATGCCAAAGTAGTTGAGAAAGAAATGACACGTTTAATCGAAGATAAGGCTGAGTATGATCGCATGGCAAATGCCAAGAATCCATATGGTGACGGAAAAGCGTCAGACAGAATTCTTGATTCATTAAGCTATTACTTCAAACAAACAACTGATCGTCCAAATGAATTTGAATAAGTATTCTAAATTAAAGGCAAAACACGAGCTTATGGTGTGATGCCTTTTTTGGTAGCTGGAAAATGAAACAATATGGTTCATAGGTAAACAATTTTGTAACTAAAGGTTGAAAGTTTAGTTAAGTATGCCGTTTCCAGAGCTGAGAGTATTCATTTGCTGCGCGGAACGACCCGAGCCTGGGAAGCGGTTTCGAACCTCGGTTGAAGCCTCGCAAAACCAGCGAGTCTTCAACGCGCCCGGTGGTGTAATTGCTGAAGCAATAACGCCACTTTCGCTGCAAATGAATACTCTCAGCTCTGGAGACGGCAGTAAAAAAGAAGCCGAAATGAATTAATACTCATTTCGACTTCTTTTTGATTTTAAATTTTTAAATCTCTCAATCAACTGACGATTATTGTAATTGAAAATCAGTTTAGAAGAGAAGTAATTGAATAGTCCAACAATTAATTGGTCAATAGCCTTAATAATCAAATTGTTCCAAGGAAAAATCAGAACAGCCACAATCATAAAAATATCATCAAAGATCAAAGAGAAAATTCGTGAAACTAAGAAAACCAGACCTTCGTGGAAGAGTTTTTTGAAGCCTTCCATTTCGGATTTAAAAACATAGAGCTTGGTGACAAAGAATGAAAAGAAGTTGGAAATAAACCAAGCAACCGTATTGGCTATCCACAAAGGGATGTGGAAATAATTGTGTGAGAGGTCAAAGATTCCGATATTTATCAGCGATGCTAAGAATCCAAAGAAACAATACACCCAAAAATTACGATATTTTTTAATAAAGTCCATTTTTACAGATCCATTTCTTGTTCCTTTTTATAAATTTCAACTGCGAAATTGTCGAGGTGATCGATATCATCTTGCTCGGGATCTAATTCAATTTTAACGGCATCGGATCCTTTAGTTGCTCCAACTTTATCAAAAGCTTTGGCAAATTCGTCAACAGCTCGGCAAAAATCTTCATAGAAAGTATCGCCGGAACCACAAACTCCATAGATTTTCCCACTGAGATTCAAATCTTGCATATCATCATAAAAATCTAATGCCTCATCGGGTACGATTCCTTGGTCGTAAGTATAACTGGCAATCACACAAATGTCTGCATCTTCGAAATCAGCGGCATCGGTCTGAGAAACTTCACTCATATCAACGTCGCAACCAAGTTCTTCAAATTTTTCTGTTAAAACGTATGCGATATCTTCGTCATTACCAGTAATGCTGGCAAAGACAATTTTTACTTTTGTCATATTATATTAGCGCCTCATTTATAAATGCATATCTTGAATAATTATAGCAAAAATCAATAATCGAAAGGTTAAAAGTTTGAAATTATTTTATATATGGCCGCCTCCGGGTGTGAGGCATTTAATCCTGCTGTGGGATTGGTTCGAGCTTGAGGTGTGGTGTCATACTTCAATATATCCTATAACAAGGCATTTCAAAAACTACTACAATGTTATAATGAGATTAATATTTTTTTGAAGGGACATGTTATAAATTGATTACATTAAAATCTGCAAGAGAAATAGAAGGAATGAGAAAGTCCGGAGAACTGCTTGCTAACACACACATCGGTTTGCGTGACATTATCAAACCAGGAATTTCATCAATGGAAATTGAAAATTTTGCCAACGACTATATCGTCTCACATGGCGGTCGCCCATCAGAAAAGGGTTTTGAAGGCTACAAATACGCTACTTGTGTCTGTGTTAACGATGAAGTGGCCCATGGTATTCCACGGAAAAATTTGATTTTGAAGAATGGTGACGTGCTAAAGGTTGATATGACGGTCAATTTAGACGGTTATGAAAGTGATTCATGTTGGACTTATGCAGTTGGAGAACTTTCAGCTGAAGATCAAAAATTAATGGACGTTACTAAAAAAGCTCTCTACTTGGGTATTGATCAAGCCATTGTCGGCAATCGTTTAGGCGATATCGGTTACGCCATTCAACACTTCGTTGAAGATGAAAATCATATGGGGGATGTCCGTGATTTGATTGGACACGGTATTCAACCAACGATGCATGAAGCCCCAAATGTGCCTCATTATGGAGAAGCTGGACAAGGTTTAAGATTACGTGAAGGTATGACGATTACAATTGAACCAATGGTTAATTTAGGTACATGGGAAATCAAAGATAAGTTTGTCAAAGCTGACGGTTGGGAATACTTTGTTTCTGCTGATGGTACTGATTCCGCTCAATATGAACATACAATTGCAATTACCAAAGACGGTCCTAAAATTCTAACATCACAAGATCCTGAATATGATGCTAAATATCTACTTTAATAATTGGTGTGAATAATGGAAGAAAATACACAACAGGTGCCGTTATTTAAACAACCAATATCTAAGCATGAAAAATTGGCCGGTTTTGTTAAGTATGTAACTCAAGCAATGAGCGAATCAAATGTACCCATGGCTTCAAAAGCAATCACATATTATATCCTGTTGTCACTGTTTCCAGCTGTCATTGTAATTGGAAATATGATTCCACTATTACACTTAGATAAGCCGACAGTCATCAGTTATATTGAATTTATATTGCCTGATGATCTGCATCACTATTTGTTACCAACAATTATTAAGGTTTTATCTAGTTCCAATAAAGGAATCTTGTCAGTTGGTATTCTGGTGTCTCTTTGGGCAATCTCCCGTGGATTAAATATTGCGCAAACTACGATGAATGAAGCATATGGTTTGGATGTAAACAGTTTATTTGTAGAAAAAACTTTTTTAAATTATATCATTCGTCGTGGTCTAGCATTTGTCACTACACTGATGTTAATCGTCATTGCCGTGGCAGCTATTATAACGTTTACATTTGGTCAACTTTTTTTGAATTGGCTGATTCCCTTGCTACGAGTGAATTCTCGCTGGATAGACGAATTTACTCGTTGGAAATGGCCCTTTGCAATTGTTATAATGTTTTTGATCATGTTTGCTTTATTTTATTTTTTGCCTAATATCCATTTGAAAGTTTATTACATTTTAACCGGAACTGTGATCGCCAGTGTAGGAATCTTAGGATTGTCACAATTGTTTTCATATTATTTGAAATATTTTGGGGCTGCTTGGGATAACTATGGAGCTATCGGAGCGATTATTGTGTTTTTGCTTTGGGTGAATATGTCAGTGACAATCTTTTTATTTGGAAATGCTATTAATGTTGCTTTTGCCGAATCACTTGGCGGTCCATATTTAAGGATAAGTACTGGTAGATTAACTAGTTATTTGCAGTCGCATGAAAAGGAGAGTAATTAATGAAAGTCAGAAAAGCAATTATACCAGCAGCAGGATTGGGAACGAGATTTTTGCCAGCTACAAAGGCTTTGGCAAAGGAAATGTTGCCTATCGTTGATAAGCCAACTATTCAATTTATCGTTGAGGAAGCCAAAGCTTCTGGTATTGAAGATATCTTGATTATTACCGGTAAAAATAAGCGTTCTATTGAAGACCACTTTGATTCCGTACCAGAATTGGAACAAAATTTGGCTTCAAAGAACAAGACTGAGCTACTAAAAGTTGTTCAAGCTACAACTGATTTGGGTGTTAACTTGTACTACAGTCGTCAAGCTCATCCAAATGGTTTAGGAGATGCAGTTTCCCAAGCTAGATCATTTATTGGTGATGAGCCATTTATCGTTATGCTTGGTGATGATTTGATGAAGGATAAAGTTCCTTTGACAAAACAATTGATTGATGATTATGAGAAGACTCATGCTTCAACAATTGCTGTTATGAAGGTTCCTGAAAAAGACGTTTCTAAATACGGTGTGATTGATCCTGAAGGTGAAAATGCCCCTGGTTTGTACAACGTTAAGAAATTCGTTGAAAAACCAAAAGTTGAGGATGCTCCAAGTAATTTGGCAATTATCGGTCGTTACTTGTTAACACCAGAAATTTTTGATTTGTTAGCAACTCAAAAACCAGGTGCTGGTAACGAAATTCAATTGACAGATGCTATCGATCGTATGAATAAAACACAACGCGTCTTTGCCCACGAGTTCAAAGGTCAAAGATTTGATGTTGGTAACAAGTTTGGTTATGTAAAGACAAATATTGAATATGGATTGACTCACCCAGAAGTTAAGGATGAATTGAAGCCATATATTCTTGATTTGGCTAAGCAAATTCAAGCTGAAGATAAGAATAAAAAAACAACTAAATAGGTTGCCTGCTGCCGGCTCCAGAGCTTAGAGTATTAACCTGCTATGCGGACCGGGCCGAGCCAAGGTCTCGTCCCTCGGTTTGAAGCCTTGACATGGTTCGTCAAGTCTCCAAACTCGCCCGGTGGTGTAACGGCTGAAGCCGTAACGCCACACCCACAGCCGGTTAGTACTCTCAGCTCTTCCGCCTAATATTCTTTATTAACGGAATGTTTTGACGGATGTTGCAGTTTAATTATTAATTAAAATAAAAAGAAGTTATTTTTCCCTTGGAACTGCGTCTAAAACGTGGTCCTGAGGTAAAATGGCTTCTTTTTTAATATACTTGAGCATATTAAAAAAACAAAAACATGAGAAATATTTAGAATCCGGAGACAAGTGGTTTGCCAGCAGTGACAGTGGTGTTAGGACGACAAGGTCGTTCTTACAGCACAGACGTATTTTGAGATTCGCGGGCCATGCGAAGCTCAAAATCGAGGTGCGAGACCTTGGCTCGCACCGGTCTCACTAGCGGGCAAACCGCTTGTCCCTGGATACGGCGGCAGTAATACTACCCCAATAACAAACTATCATTCGACACACGAAATCCAAACAGCTGCTTCTGCCCAGCGTCATCTTTATAAAAAACCGGCATTTCATAATATTCTTTTTTATTGAGTAGAATTAGAAATTCCCAATTTTTTAAACCATGCATTTTTGTTGAAGTCTTGAGGATTATTTCATCATCGACAACTTCAAGGTTAACTACAGCTAATCGTTTCTCGTCAGTCTCGACGAAAATACGGTTATTTTTTTTGAAATCATTTAGTAATAAGATTAAATCAATAGTACGCATAAGAAATTTCCATCACTTTTATTTGTTTTTATTGGTTAATTAAATTATCATTAAGGCTTAAGGATATTCTACCAAGTTTGAAGGGAAAAGATTATGGATCCGATTGTAATTATAGATGCAAAGAGAACTGCTATCGGCAAATTTCGCGGACAATTTGCTGATATGACAGCAGTTGAGTTGGGTAGTCAACTTGTTAAAAAACTACTTGATCAAAATAAGGTCAACCCTAAAATTGTTGATCAGTTTATTTTTGGAAATGTTTATCAAACTGGTATGGGTCAAAATACGGCTCGTCAAATTGAGTTAAATGTAGATGGACGTGTTGATGCAACCGCAATGACTGTCAATCAAGTCTGTGGTTCCGGGATGAAGGCTATCTATGAAGGTATCTCGGCTATTACGATGGGAAATGCTGAAATCGTAGTTGCTGGTGGTGTTGAAAGTATGTCAAATGCACCATTTTATGCACCCAGAACAGGTAAGATGGAAGTTAGTCCCAAGTTATCAGACAGTTTATTCAATGATGGCTTGAATGATGCTTTTAATCATTTACCAATGGGTATCACAGCTGAAAATGTTGCCCGCAAATATCATGTTACACGTGAACAACAAGATAAATTTGCTTTTGATTCACATCAAAAAGCACATAAGGCACAATTAAAATTGGCCAAAGAGATTATTCCGATTGAAGTTAACGGTGAAGAAATTATTACGGATCAATCGGTTCGTCCCGCAACTACTTTGGAACAAATGGGTCAATTACGTACTGTTTTTGACAAAAAGGGCACAGTTACTGCTGGAAATTCATCACCAATCAATGATGGCGCTGCTGCGGTAATTTTGATGCGGGAAAGTCGTGCTAAAGAACTCAATCTCAAATATGTTGCTGAAGTCACTGGTTATACTGAAATTGGGATTGATCCTGACTATATGGGCTATGCTCCATATTATGCCATCAATAAATACTTTGATCGTTATAAGACAGCAGTTGATGATTATGATTTGTTCGAAGTAAACGAAGCATTTGCTGCGCAGGCTGTTGCAGTTAGTCGTGATCTGAAGTTACCTGAGGACCGTTTGAACATTTATGGGGGTGCGATTGCTTTAGGACATCCACTAGGTGCAACTGGTACGAGAATGATTGCTACTTTAATCAATTCATTGCAACAAGAAGGTAAGACAAGCGGTTTAGCATCACTTTGTATCGGTGGTGGTATGGCGATGGCAATGGGAATTAAATTACGATGAAAATTTACGAAATGACAGACGAGCAGCGGATTAAGTTTTTACTTGATGGTAATTATATTGATGAGTCACAGGCCAAATTATTACGCGAGCGCCAGACTATTTCAACTGATTTAGCTGATAGTCTCAGTGAAAATCAAATTGGCAGTTTTAGTTTGCCATATGGTTTTGCAACAGATTTTTTGGTTGATGGGACAAAATATATAGTACCGATGGTGATTGAAGAACCTTCAGTCATTGCGGCAGCTTCAAATGCAGCCAAACGAGTTAAAAATAGTGGCGGCTTTAGAACTTTTCCAACTTCAAGAATCGTTTATGGACAAATTGTTTTGGAGAACACAACTACAGCTGAAATCATCAGTCTACAACAACATGATTCAGATATTTTTGAATTTGCTCAACAAGCTCACCCCAGTTTAATTAAACGTGGGGGCGGGGTCGTATCTTTGAAATTCAATCATTACGAACATTTTGAAGAAATTGAGTTAGGCATTGATACCGTTGATGCTATGGGTGCAAATTTAGTTAATACAATTCTAGAAAAGACGGCACAAAAGATTACTTCGATGATTTCGGGGGATGTTTTATGCAGCATTTTATCCAACAGTGGTCAGGGACAAATTATTACGGTCGAGGCAACTGTTGATTTTGAACAATTAAGCACTAAAACGTTGTCTGGAGAAGAAGTTGCTAGTCGAATGGTCAAACTATCAACCTTTGCCAAAGAATCAGTTAAACGAGCAATTACGCACAATAAAGGCATTATGAATGGTGTTGACGCAGTATTGTTAGCGACTGGAAATGATTTTCGAGCTCAAGAAGCTGCAGCTCATAGTTTTGCCTTTGAATCTGGTCAGTATCAACCATTTAGCGAATGGCAAATAGTTAATGATAAATTGGTTGGAACTTTAAAAATGCCAATCGAATTGGGAAGTGTCGGCGGAGCTATCAAAGCTTTACCCATGGCACAATTGAGTTTGACCATGATGAAGATTCAAAACAGCAAGCAACTGCAGTCAGTCGTTGGAGCAGTCGGTTTAGCAAATAATTTGTCAGCTTTGAGAGCGCTAGTTACGACAGGTATTCAAGCGGGACATATGGGATTGCAGAGTAAATCTCTAGCGATATCGGCTGGTGCAGTTGGAACAGAAATTGACCAAGTTGCTCATAAGTTGAACCAAACAAAAGATTATACATTGCAGAATGCAGAGAATATTTTATTAGAGTTGAGGAAAAAATAATGGATGTAGGTATTGATAAAATAGGCTTTTATGTACCAAAAGATTACATTGATATTGTGGAATTGGCAAAGGCTCGAGATATCGATCCTGATAAATTTACAATTGGTATTGGTCAAGATAAGCAAGCTGTTCCGCAGCCTTATCAAGATGCAGTAACATTAGCAGCTAGTTCGGCTGACAGTATTCTGAGCGCCGATGATAAAAAAGATATTGGTCTATTGATTGTTGGAACTGAAAGTAGTGTTGATGAATCAAAGTCTACAGCAGCCTTTTTGGTTGATTTGTTGGATTTACCAGAAGATATCCGTTCTTTTGAAATTAAACAAGCATGTTTCGGCGCAACGGCCGGTTTGCAGTCAGCTTATGATTTTGTTAGTCTCAATCCAGGTAAAAAGGCTTTGGTAATTGCCAGTGATATTGCTCGTTATGGTATCAAAACTCCAGGTGAAGTCACTCAAGGGGCTGGCTCAGTTGCTATGCTGATTAGTGAAAGTCCTCGTGTTTTGAAGCTCGAGCACAAATCAGTTTATATGACACGTAACGTTGGTGATTTCTGGCGTCCTACTTTTTCAAAAGTAGCTTTTGCTCGTGGAAAATTTTCAAATGAAGTTTACGTTGATTTCTTCACGACACTTTGGGACAGATATCAGGCCAAGTATGACGTAACAGCCGATGATTTTTCAACAATGCTGTTCCATATTCCTTATACGAAGATGGGAACGAAGGCTCTGCGTACTTTAGAAGGTAAAGTTTCTGATGAAAAATACGCCGAATTGATGGCAAATTATCAAGACAGTGTTAAATTCAGCCGTGAAGTTGGGAATCTCTACACGGGTTCACTCTATTTAGGTTTATTGTCATACTTGGTAAATGCTGCTAAAGCCAATGAGAACTTGTTATTATTCAGTTATGGATCAGGTGCTGTCGGTGAAATTTACAGTGGTGAAATTCAACCAGGATTTGAAAAAGTGATTGATAAAACCAGTTTAGAGACGATGCTTGAACAACGTCAAAAAATTAGTATTTCTGATTATGAAAAAATGTATGAAGTTGAATATCATGATGGGACAATCGTTGATCCAGCGGGTGTTGACGCCAAGTTCTACTTAAGTGAAATTAAAGAGAACGAACGAATTTATAAAAAGAATAATTAAATATTGTAATCGCTTACATAGAATGTTATATTATAGACGTGGTAAGGATGGAATGTCAGGAACTGTAGCCCTAAAAGAATTTGATTGAGAAAGTTTTATCGTTTCCAGGAGATGGTAGGATTAGTAGAAAACAAAGTAAAATTAAGGTAGTACAGTTCAACGGCATTTTAGGAACTAACGATAAAAGTTAATATAAGATCGACCTAATTAATGTTAGTCGCACAAAGCTCATTACGTATTTCGTTAGGATCCTTTAGTTGAACAATTCATATAGTAAGATATGTTTTAAGTAGTAAGACTCATTTAAAGTTTAGATTCATTTTAACGTTGATGAAACTGCAGAAAATTTCATCTTACCACTTATATCTAACTAGGGACTCTCCAAGTGTAGAGTCCTTTTTTAGTGTCTTCATATTCACAGTCTTTCCAACGCATTAAAACGTGATGACAGTAGTACAAAAATGTTGTAAACGTTTACTGAAAATGTTATATTATAGACGTGGTAAAGATGAAATGTCAGGAACTGTAGCCCTAAAAATAGTTTGATTAAGAAAGTTTTATCGTTTTAGAGAATGGTAGGATTAGTAAGAAACAAAGGAAAGTTAGAGTCTGTACAGTTCAACGACATTTTTGGAACTAGTGCCAAAAGTTAACATAAGATCGACCTAAAAAGTAGTCGCGCAAACTCAATACATGATGCGCTAGGATCCATTAGTTGAACAAGTATTACATATTTATAGTAAGATATGTTTTTCAGTAGTAAGATTCATTTAAAGTTTAGATTCATTTTAACGTTGATGAAACTGCAGTAAATTTCATCTTACCACTCATATCTAACTAGGAGCTCCCAATGTTTGGGGGCTCTTTTTTATTGCCTTTTTTAATGCCGCCTCCGGAATCACTGGAAACCGGAGACTAAAGTTTTGAAATATTTAAAATTTTCTCTTGCAAGGGAGTTAAGTGCAGCGTTTATTATAAGCTAATCGATTAAGAAAGCAGGTAAATTTTTATGAATAGAAAAGAAGTTTCAGAGTTAATTGGATTTTCTGCTGACACGTTACGTTACTATGAAAGAATTGGCGTGATTCCTCCAGTCAAACGTGATAAAAATGGTTACCGATATTATCGTCTCTTGGATATAGATTGGCTATTTTTGGTGAAATGTTTAAAGGATGCCGGATTATCTATGGAAGCTTTAATTGAGTTTACTAAGCTCAATCAACTCGGAGAAAATGAGCCGGCTCAAAAGGCAATTTTACAGGAACAATTAGTGGATCTGGAAAGAAAGTTTGCTGAAATGAAACGGACTCGAAAACTATTACGGCATAAGATTGACACCTTTGAGGATCACACCGCTAAGATGGATGTTGACCATGTTGAGGAACTTTGGAAGATGTCAAAGTTTCAAATACCTAAACAAGAATAAATAGATTTTAAATAAACTACGCAATAATTAAGGAAGATATATATGACAAAGCAATATAACAAGACCCTTGCTCCTTTTAGTTTTAAGAATGGGCTTATTCTGGAAAATCGTATGGTCATGGCACCTATGACTACTTGGTCTGCTAATGACGATGGGACTGTTTCTAATCAGGAAATTGATTATTATCGTCGTCGAGTTAAAGGAATGGGGATGGTAATTACTGGTTCAACCTCAGTTGCTGCAAATGCTATTGGGTTCAGTAATCAATTTGCCGGCTACGATGACAAATTTATTCCAAGTCTTACGCGACTTGCGGATTCTGCTAAGAGTGGTGGATCCAAAGCAATTTTACAAATACTTCACGCTGGCAATAAAACTAACACGGATTTGGTAGATCAAAAAGATATCGTTAGTGCTAGTAATGTTTTGACCAAGGAAAGTACCTTCGTTGAATCCTTTAGTCCCAGAGCATTAACTGAAGAGGAAATTTTGGGTATTATTAAAGCATTTGGTGAAACTACGAGAAGAGCAATCGTTGCTGGATTTGATGGTGTAGAATTGCATGGCGCCTTTGGATTCTTGTTCCAGAATTTTCTTTCACCATACTATAACAAGCGTCATGATCAATGGGGTGGTTCGCTGGAAAATCGAATGCGTTTTGCCTTGGCTGTAATTGATGAAATACAATCAGTCATTAAGCATTATGCAAAGGGTCCTTTTATCTTAGGATATCGTATTACGCTTGAAGAACATCTGGACGGTGGCTTACGTTTACATGATTCATTAGCGTTGATTGATGAACTGATAAAAAGAGATGTTGATTATGTTCATGTGACATTGAATAATGTATTAACTTCGAAGCCAATCGGCAGCTCAGATACAGATGCCAATTATCTGGAAACGTTAGTTAAACATATTAATCACCGTATTACATTAATTTCAGCAGGAACTTTAGATACGCCAGATCAAGCAGAAAAAGCTTTAGACGAGGGATTAGATCTTGCTGCGGTTGCACATGGACTAATAATGAATCCAGATTGGGCGGAAATGGTTAAGAAGGGGAATACGAACGGTATTGAACGGCAACTGCATGTCTCAAAATTAGCGGATATGAAATTGCCAGATAAGCTTTGGCAGATGATAGAAAATTCAGGTGATTGGTTTGATATTGTGAAGTAAATATTTGTTGTATTGATATGTCTATAGAAGCAATCATACTAATAAAATCAATTAGTCGGAAGGGCTGAGAATATTTACCTGCTGTGGGTGTGGCGTTATGGCTTTAGCCATTACACCACCGGGCGAATTTTGAGATTCGTGTACTTTGCGAAGCTCAAAATCGAGGTTCGAGACTGCATTTTGGCTCGAGCCGGTCCGCATAGCAGGTAAATGTTCTCAGCCCTGGAGACGGTCAACAAAAAAAGGATTGAATCCCTCACAGATTCAATCCTTTTTAATATTCAATTATATTTTATTAGCCAATTACTTGAACAGTAACGTTTTGGCGACCAAATTGTAATGCTTGTGAATTAGGCATAGCGATGTCTAATTGGTTAGGATTGCTGTAAGCAAACAATCCAGTATCATTAACAACACGATCGAATGTTTGACCATTGCTGGCAGTAATTCTTAGATGTGTACCCTTAGGGAATTTTGATAGGTTAGCGGCAACACCACTGTAACCCATGCTTGAACCTAAAACGGCTGGGTCATAGGCTGTAGCGTTCATTGTAAGTGTTTGTTTAACGTTGTCATTTGAGAGATATTCTCCCTTGATCCAACGACTCATACCAACATCGTACCATGTGGCACCACTAGCATCGGTTTCGCTTTGGTAGACGTGAACCATATTTCCACCTGATACTGAGTAACCATTGAAGCTACCGTTTGGAGCATCATAAAGGTTAACGCCACCATTAGCTTTAACATACATGTCCTTGTTCAAAGCAACAGCAGGGGCATTGTTTGAAACGTCAGTAGAAGCTACCCAAGCGTTATTAGCAACTTGGTAGTATGTAACACCATTAACGTTAGCAATCTTGTTTGTACGCCATGCAGACTTGTTTTGAAGTCTAACACCATTGAAGTTCATATTTCCTTGGCTATCTGGAGTTGTGTAAAGTGTAGCTCCATTAGCATTTGAGACATAAATAACACTACTAGTATCTGACATTGAAACTGTTGCAGCATCGACAGTTTGTGATTGAACGCTCACACCTACAAGTGCAAGTGATGTAACTGTTAATAGTGATGCTACGAAATTTTTAATCTTCATTATAAAATGATTCCCCCGAATTAAAAAACGTGATTTTGTATCTTTTTTCTCAACGGAAGTAATCATATAACGTCTAGACCATGAAATGTTGATTATAACTCAACTGTAAATTAGTTATAACTTAACTGTAAAGACTACGTAATGGAATTGAAACGCAAATGAGTCAAAAAATATAAATTAATTTTTAGTATAATTTTTAATGGCAGTTAGCATGTCATCGATATTGTTGACCATAATACCATTCATTTTGATCAAACCGATTGTGTAATTATTGATATATGCAAAAGGATTTTCACCAATTCCCTTTACAGCCTCAAGCTTTTCAGGATTCTCGAAACCATGTTGTCGTAGGTCAGTATAAACGCCAATTACAGGGATTTCTTTTCCAAAAGCCACACCAATTTCTGAAGCCACACCATCATCCATTGTGTCACCATCAAGAATTGCAACGACTAAATCGGAAGAAAGAAGTTCTTTATTGTCTTCTTGGGCAATTTTAATCGAATCGGCATAGTTCATTTTATCGTTAATATCGCCATTTTCTTGAGGAAGATAGACTTCAATACTACCATCCATTTTTCTGATTTTATCAACTACAACTTCATTGAACATTCTGTCTGCTAGAGCAAATAAACCATTAGCAAAATAAATTTTCATTAAAAAATCCTTCTTTCTATTATCTATTCTGTAATAGTTTATCATGCTTGTATTGTTAACTAAAGGTTGAAAGTTTAGTTAAGTATGCCGTTCCGCGCAGCAATTGAATACTCTCAGCTCTTCCAACTAATTTATTCTTTTAATGGCAGGAACAATAGATTAAGATTTTTGATTATTTAAATCGGGCTTTAAATAAATTAGCTCTAGGTCTGTAACTACAACGTTTATATCACTTTTTCACCTTTCAACCTTCAGTTGTTAATTAAAGGTTGAAAATTTGATGCATTATGCCGTTTCCAGAGCTAAAAGTATTCATATGCTGTGTGGAATGGCCGAGCCATAATGCGGTCTCGAACCTCAGTGGTATAATTTAAAGCACTAACACCACTTCCGCTGCAACTGAATACTTCAGCTCTTTCAACTAGTCTATTTTTTAATGCTGGGAACAATAAAATGAAGACCTCTGAATATTTAAATAAATTAGCTTTAGACTTGTAACAACAATGGTTATATTAATTGTTCAACTTTAGTAATATGAAGAAAAGCCTAGCTGATATAAACTTGGTCGATATTATATCAAATTGGAAAAACACGAATATGAAATATAACATTTATTATTTGATAAAATATTCCATTTTTTGATAATTTTTTTTACGTATAGGGATAAAAAAAGTGTGACCATAGCAGTTATAATGTTTTTGTAAGGTTCAAATGGTAATGAATCCTAGTTTGTTAATTAGGGTGTTGAGGACATTGTCAGTGGATCCTACTACCTCATTAATTTTGTTGTTGCGCTGTTGCCGGATCCCCCTTCGACAGGTGTGCAACAACGTACAACTAATTTTCCCAACAATATAATAAATAAAAATAGTCTAACCTCCCCGGGTTAGACTATTTTTATTTATTATATGTTTCTAAAGAGTAAAAAGTGAAAAAAATGATATAAAAATTGCTGTGATAGTCCTAAATTAAATTTATTTAAATAGCAAAAGATAATAATTGTACATTTTTATTATTAAAAAACTAGTTGGAAGAGCTGAAAGTATTCATTTGCCGCGAAAGTGGCGTTAGAACTTTACTCTTACACCACCGGGCGTGTTGGAGACTTACCGGTTTTTGGTAAGGCTTCAACCGAGATTCGAGACCGCCTTTTGGCTCGGATTGTACCGCGCAGCATATGAATGCTTTCAGCTCTGGAAACGGCATCAAACTTTCAACCTTTAGTTAGAGATTATTCGACTACTTGAATCCAACCTTCAGGTGCTTCGACCGTTCCAAATTGGATGCCAGTCAATGTTTCATATAATTTCTTAGTTACTGGGCCAACTTCAGTTTCACTATAGAAAACATGAAGGTCACCATTATGTTCTAGGCCACCGATAGGTGAGATAACGGCCGCAGTACCACAGGCACCAGCTTCTTTAAAACGGTCCAGTTTATCAATATAGACGTCACCTTCCTCAGCTCCAAGACCTAAACGGTTCTTAGCTAGCCAAAGTAGAGAGTATTTCGTGATACTTGGTAGAATCGAAGGTGATTTTGGTGTTACGAAGACGTTGTCTTTAGTGATACCAAAGAAGTTAGCTGAACCAACTTCTTCAATCTTTTTGTGTTCGATAGGATCAAGGTAAACACAGTCCGCAAAGCCGTTTTCGTGTGCTTGTGCGCCAGGGTAAAGACTAGCAGCGTAATTACCACCAACCTTACTTTGACCAGTTCCCTTATGAGCTGCACGGTCATATTGTGAAGTAGTGAAGTTAACGGGTGTTAATCCACCTTTGAAGTAGTTACCAACTGGCATGGCAAAAACAGTGAAGATGTATTCTGGAGCGGCATGAACTCCGATTTGTTCACCGGTACCAATGATCAATGGACGAAGGTAAAGTGTGGCTCCGTTGCCATAAGGAGGAACAAAATCAGCATTGGCTTTAACAACTGATTTTACAGCTTCAACGAATTTGTCTTCTGGGAAAACGGGCATTAAGAGTCGTTCACATGAGTCCTTCATACGTTTAGCATTACGGTCAGGACGGAATAATTGGATGTGATTATCAGGTGTTCGATAAGCTTTCATACCTTCGAAAGCTGCTTGTCCATAGTGTAGGACAGGTGATGCTTCACTGATGTGAAGTGTACTATCCTCAGTCAATCCAGCATCTTGCCATTCGCCGTCTTTCCAATGAGCAGTAAAACGGTAAGGTAAATCCATATAATTGAAACCTAAATTGTTCCAATCAATTTTTGTTGCATCTGCTTTTGCCATATCTTATGATCTCCTTTGTTAAATCCAATCTAATATATTAAAGAAAAATTAAATTTATTAGATTTATCATAATTAATGTATTGAGAAGTGTCAATGACAAATTTGAATTAAGCTAATTTTTTCTAATGTAAGGGTTTTTCTTAGGATTAGGTGTTTTGTATCTATACAATGGGGTGTGTATTAAGGAATGCCGCCTCCAAATTTCAGTGATTCCGACCACTATGCGACCGGCTCGAGCCAAAGTACGGTCTCGAACCTCGATTTTGAGCTTTGCAAGAACCGCAAATCTCAAAATACGTCGGTTGAGTAAGGACTAAAGTCCTAACTCAACTTGCACAGTGGTCTCCATCACTGAAATTTGGAGGCTAGATTATAGTTTTGGGAATACAAATGTTTACTTAATAATTATTTTGACATTCCAATTAATGTGAGTGTATACCTGTGGTGCTAGTTAAATATGCCGTCTACAGAGCTGGAAAATATTCACTAGCTGTGCGGAACGATTCGAGCCAAAATACGGTCTCGAACCCCACGGCACACAAATATTTTCCAGCTCTTCCGACTAGTTAATCGTTCACAAATTGAGTAAAAAAAGCTCAATTGTTTTATATCCAGCCTGTTTTAAATTTTAATTTGGAAAATATAATTGATGCGAATATTTGTAATTAATTATCAACTAGCGCCATGCGTGAGTGTATATATGAAAGTTATTAATAGATTTTTTTAACAAATAGGTTTTAAGATAAATTGGTGTAAATAAATAGCGTAAATTTTATAGGTATGATAAAGGAAATTTATAACTAAATATCCTTTTGCAACAAATTATAGAATCTATCTACTAAGGAACTATTAAAGAACCATTAGTCGGAAGAGCTGAGAAATATTTGTGGGCAGTGGAAGTGATGTTAGAGCTTTAGCTCTTATACCACCGGGCGTGTTTGGAGACTTACCGGTTTTTGGTAAGGCTTCAAACCGAGACTTGAGACCGTTTCTCAGGCTCGGTCCGGTCCGCACAGCCGGTGAATATTTCTCGGCTCTGGAGACGGCATATTTAACATAATACTATGTACTAAAGAACGAAAAGAAAAAGTTTAGAGGGTAATAATATGGGGAAAAAGCGTTTAATTCTTTCAACTGTACTTGCTATTTTAATTTTGATTGGCGGTTTTTTTGGATTTAGTCGGCACACTCAGGCTGTCAATACTGAAAAATATGTTCAGAGTTCGACTCCGACTTTGTTTTTCCACGGTTATGGCAGTAGTTTTAACGCTGAAACGCAGATGACTGGAGCTATTAAAGATGCTGGTGTGACTAAGAAAATCGTGCGGGTAAATGTTAGTCCAAATGGTTATGCGAAGTTGATTGGTTCGATTCCAAAGAATGCCAAAAATCCGCTGGTTGAAGTTAACTTTGATAATAATAAAATGGACGATTATTATACTGCTGCCAAATGGACAAAGAGTGTAATCACGCTTTTACAGAAGGAATATAAGTTTAAGAGTGTTAATTTAGTCGGTCATTCGATGGGAAACATGGCTATCAATTATTACATTATGGAAAATGCTGGCAAAAAGGGAATGCCTAAAGTTAACAAGGTTGTTGATATAGCTGGTCATTTTAACGGTATTTTAGGAATGGATGATAAGGCCAATCAAATGAAATTGGCCAGTAATGGTAAGCCAAGCAAAATGGATAAGTCATATAAACAACTCTTGAAATTACGGAAAAATTATCCAACTAACACACAAGTTTTGAACATTTATGGCGATATAGAAGATGGAACTAATTCTGATGGACGAGTTAGCAATGCATCTTCCAAATCCTTGAAATATCTAGTTTCGGGACGAGCCAAGTCATATCGCGAGAAAAAAATTAAAGGTAAGATGGGACAACACAGTAAATTGCACGAAAATAAGCAAGTTGATAAATTATTAATTAATTTTTTGTGGAAAAAGTAGGAATTATCTCATTATTGGAAAAAAAGGTATATTCAAAGTAATCCAAATTCCGGATTGCTCTGAATATACCTTTTTTTTAATGTTTAACGAATGGATACCAGCCAGCTAAAGCAAAACCAATCAAGGCAGTAACGATACAAAAAACAATTACAGCCCAAACTAAAGTTTTGTTGAGCGTCTTTTGTTCTTTACGTGCAAAGGCAATTTCGACTAACCCAATGAAAATCAAAGCAACGATAACTTTTACGATCAATAACGTTGGTTCAACCGACCAAGCATGTAATCCCAATTTGATACCCGTAGCGATAATGACGATATATCCTACACGAGTAATCATTTCATAAATTTTTGTATTTGAATTTGTAAATAATACCAGTAAAATCATAACGGCCATAATCAGCCAAGTAATCAAATGTGTCCATAACCAAACCATAAGTAAAATCCTCCAATGGAGACTATCATAACATTGGAAACCAAAAAAGAGACTAAAAGTTGTTTTCAGTCCCTTTATTTTTAAGGTATTTGCGTCAATTGTTTAAATACTAAAGGTTGAAAGTTTAGTTAGGTATGCCGTTTCCAGAGCTGAGAGTATTCAATTGCTGCGCGGAACGGCCCGAGCCAAAGAGCGGTCTCGGACCTCGGTTGAAGCCTCGTAAAAACCGCGAGTCTCCAACACGTCCGGTGGTGTAAGGACTAAAGTCCTAACGCCACTTTCGCTGCAAATGAATACTCTCAGCTCTTCCAACTAGTTTGTTTTTTTAATGACAGGAATAATAAAGCAAAAACTCCTGATTATTTAAATAAATTAACTCTAGGCCGGTAATAACAATGGTTATATTAGTTTTTCACCTTTCAACCTTTAGTTAAATATTAAAACTAACAAAATGAGCTGTATCACACCTAATTATTTGGTTCATTAAGCGTGATACAACTCAGTTTTATATAATTTGACTTTAATTAGAAATCTTAACTCATATAAAATTATACTGATTAACAGAAAATAAATTAGTCGGAAGGGTGGAGAATATTTACCCGCTGTGGATGTGGCGTTACGGCTTCAGCCGTTACACCACCGGGCGTGTTTGGAGACTTGACGAACCATGTCAAGGCTTCAAACCGAGATTCGAGACCGTTTCTCAGGCTCGAATCGGTCCGCATAGCAGGTGAATATTCTCCGCCCTGGAGACGGCAAACCCTTTAACTGTTCAGGTTTTCCTTACGTTTCTTATAATCATCATCAGAAACATTACCTTTAGCATATTCCTGATTCAAAACTTCTAAGGCACTAACTTTATTACGATGATTGTGGTTATTATTGATCAAATAAACGGCAGCAATGATAATAAGTAAAATAATAATGCTATATAACCAGAAGCCACCGCCCATGAAGCCCATACCGCCAAAACCAGAACCGCAATTTCCGAATCGCATCATAATGTCCATCTCCTTAAATGCTTTTGCTTACATTATATAAGGGGCATGAAGTGGTCGCAATTAAAGTGTACTTTGACGAAAGACCATTTTGGTTGCTAATTCCATTCGCTTGGCAACGTGTCTAGGATTGGTCAAAATATCCTGCATCAAATCGACTGCGGCGCCACCCATTTGGACTGTGGCAACGTCAACAGAGGTGAGTTCAGGATTGACATAACTTGCCAATGTTGTGTTGTTGAAACTGAAAATGCTTACACGTTCAGGAATTGCAATATTAGCTTCTTGCAGAGCTTTTAAAGCACCAGCTGCCATTGGATCATTAGTGATAAAGAATGCATGTGGTAAGTCTTCTGAAGATTCAATGGCCTTTTTCATCTGCTTATAGCCAGCACCTTTAGTAAAATCACCTTTGAAACACAGTTGTTGTTGGAAAATATTTTGACTCATCATGGCATTTTTGAAATTGTTATAACGCAAATCGGGAATTGTTCGAAGGTTGTCGGTTGAAGTTTCTTCACCATAAATCAGGCCAATGTCCTTGATACCTTGGCCAACAAAGTAATTCACAACTTGTTTGGTGCTGTATTCGAAGTCGGTTATAACGGTATCAAACCCTTGAGAAAATTGATCATCATCAATAAAAACAAGGTTGTGACTGATTTCTGACATCTGATCTACTTGAGACTGGCTATATTTTCCAATGGCAATAATACCGTCAATATCAGCGGGTATCTCTGCTAAATCATTATGGAAGATTCGACTGACTTCGAAACCATACGTTGGGGCCTGTTGCTCGATGCCTTCACGAACGGACATATAATAAAGGTCATCTTGCTCTTTGGATTCAGAATACCATTGGACAAGGGCGATATGCTTTTGAAAACGAGTGTTGCGACGATTAGCTTTGCGATAGTTCAATTCCGTCGCAATTTTTAGAATATTTGTTCTAGTTTGATCGGTTACAGAGAGCGTTAAATCATTGTTAAGAACACGAGAAACTGTTGCTGGTGAAACATTTGCTCTTTTTGCAATATCACGTAAAGTTGCCATTATTTGAGGCTTTCAATGAATTTATCAAAGGCATTTTGTCCCTTTTCATCCCACTTGAAGACACCAGCATCTTCGAGGACTCTTGCAAAAACTAAGCCAGTTTCTTTATCAACGATTTCTGAAACATTGTCGGCAGTGAGATCATATTTAGTCTGTAACTCATCGGCCCAAGTTTTGTGATATGCGGCCATTTTGTTTGGTTGTTTTAAGAGATATCTTTCGACTTCTTTTAATTCAGTTTTTAAACGAGCTGGTAAAATTGCACGACCCATGACTTCAATCAAACCAATATTTTCTTTCTTAATATGTTGGACATCTTGATGGGGATGGAAGATTCCATCAGGATATTTAGTTGAGGTTTGATTGTCACGTAAAACAATGTCTAAAACGTAATCAACACCTTTACGATAGGCAATTGGAGTGACAGTGTGATGGCGTGTTTCATTTGTATAAGCTCTGACATCAACTTTTTCATCAGTATAGTTCATCCAATTCTCATGAATTAATGTTGCTGCTTTAACCAATTCTTCAGGATCACTACTTGTTAAACGAATCGTTGATAATGGCCACTTCACGATACCAGCTTTAACATTAGAGACGGGAATTTCGATGTCTCGTTCGATTGGAGCTTTCATCATTGGAAAGTCATGACGTCCACCTTGATAGTGGTCATGACTGAGCATTGAGCCACCGACAATTGGCAAATCAGCATTACTACCGACAAAATATTGCGGAAAAATACGGATAATTTCGAGCAAATTATTGAAAGTATGTTGATTGATCACCATTGGTTGGTGAATGCGATTAAGGAAAATGGCATGTTCACTAAAATAGGCATAAGGCGAGTATTGGAACCCCCAAGTTTGACCACCCAGAGTAAAACGAATGACACGATGATTGCTTCTGGCAGGATAACCTAATCTACCAAGATAGCCTTCGTTCTCCATACAAAGCTGACATTTAGGATAACCATTTTGAACTTGCTTACCAGCTGCAGCAATAGCTTTGGGATCTTTTTCAGGTTTAGAAAGGTTGATAGTAATTTCCAAATCTCCGTAATTTGTTTTGACGGAATAAGAAATATTCTTGGCAATAGCTTTAGTTTTGATATAGTCGTTCTCTTGGCTCAATTGATAGAAGTAATTTGTAGCTTTTTCAGGACTCCGTTGATAAAGATTCCAGAATTTATCATTAATTTTTGAAGGTAGGGGTGTAACAAAATCCATCAATTGGTCATTGAGAATTTCTTTGGAAGTTTGGCTGCCATCAATTTTTTTGTTTATGATAGCTGTTTCAATTAGCGCAATTTTTACGTCATCGTTTGATTGATGATTGTCGTCACCAACAAGTGCACAGATACGATTGTACAAATAGATACGATCGAGTTCTTGATAATCGTTATCGGCAGCAATAATTTGATTAACAAATTCATCGACACAAGACATTATCTATTCTCCTCTGTAATTTTAAGTTGACGAGGTCCGTCAGAAATTTCAGCAATGTAAAAGTCTGCCGCATAGCCGATTTTATCTTGATATATTTGACCAACATTTTGTTTGAAACTTTCAACTTGATCTTTTTCAACAAAGGCAATTGCACAGCCGCCAAAACCAGCTCCGACCATTCGTGCACCGAGAACACCAGGTTGTTTCCAAGCAGCCTCAACGAGAGTATCTAATTCAATGCCGGTAACTTCGTAATCATAGTGAAGTGAGATGTGTGAGGCATTGACAAGCTTGCCGAATTCTACGAGATTATTTTCTTGCAAATACTTGATGGCCTTAAGGGTTCTTTGATTTTCAAAGACTGCGTGACGGGCACGACGAATCAAGATATCATCATTTATCAAGTAAGAATTGCGGTCGAATTCGTCAATTGAAAGTTCACCTAATGATTTAATATCCAATTTCTTTTGTAAGAGGGCGAGAGCTTGTTCACATTGACTGCGACGTTCATTATATTTAGAATCAGCCAAAGCACGGTGCTTGTTAGTATTCATGATCACAATTACGTGGTCACCTAATTCAACTGGAGCGTAGTGATATTCCATCGTATTCGTATCAAGCAAGATAGCTTGGTCCTTTTTACCCATTCCGACGGCAAATTCATCCATAATACCGGAGTTAACGCCGATATAATTGTTTTCGTTTTGTTGTCCCATTTTAACGATATCTAATTGATCTATGCCTAAATAAAAGGCGTCATTTAAAATATTACCCATTAATAATTCAATCGAAGCGGATGATGAAAGACCAGCGCCATCGGGTAAATTACCGTGGAAGTATATTTCAAAGCCATGATCAATATTGTAGCCGGCCTTCATCATCAAATAAATCATACCTTTGACATAGTTTGCCCAACCGTGTTTCTCATTATATTCAACTCCATGAATTGAATCGATGAAAAAAGTTACAACGCCATTATCAGGCAAGTTTTCAGAATAAACTTTGATCATCAAGTCTTCACGGCTTAAATATGCTGCGTACGTTCCCAAACTGATAGCACAAGGAAAGACATTGCCACCATTGTAATCAGTATGCTCACCGATTAAGTTAATTCTTCCGGGTGAGAAAAATAGTTTTTCCGCTGGTTCGTTAAAAATCTTTTTAAATCCGTGCAAAACTTCTTTAGTGTTCATAATCATTCTCCATATTTACTAAATATTTACTTAACAAAATGATAGCGCTTTCTAATAATTAAAACAAGGTCTATAGATTTAATAATTTCTATAAAATGTTATTATTATAAGCATGAATGCCCGCAACGGGAACAGAGGAGAATGCCATGAAAACCGCAGTGGTTACTGATACAGCATCTTACTTAACACCGGAACAAATTAAAAAATATAATATTACTGTTTTGCCAATTACCGTAATTTTGGGGGAGAACCAGTATAAAGAAACAGAAGAGTTAACAGATGATAAATTTTACGACTACTTGGCTAATGAACCTGAGTTGCCAACGACGGCGCAAGTATCAATGGGTCAAATTCAAGAAGCCTATGATCGTCTAGTTTCTGAGGGATACGATACAATCATATCCATTCACTTGTCATTAGGAATAACGTCATTTATGGATAACTTACGTATGTTTGTGAAGGACTATGACAAAGCCAAAGTTTATCCATTCGATTCAATGGCTGCGAGTGCGGCTGAGGCTGACCTCGTGATGTTGGCTGGCTCCTTGGCTCAAAAGAACGTCGATCCCGAAGAAATTGTCAAACAATTGTCTGATTTACGTGATTCGACAGATATTTATTTTGCGGTAAATGACTTGAAACATCTTAGTCGTACCGGTCGTTTGAGTAATCATTCCGCTATTATTGGAAGTTTGTTAGATGTGAAGCCAATTTTAACATTTAAAGATGGTAAAATTTATGCGATTGGCAAAGAAAGAACGATGCGTCGTGCCTATCGAATGATTCAAACAGAAATTCAAAAATACACGGACGCCCATCCAGATTGGAAATTACACATCACGGTGGTTGATTCCAATAACCGTGAATTGTTAGATAAGTGGGTTGCTGATTTCCAAAATAATTTTCCTGAAGCTCGAGTTTCCAAGAGTCATTTAGGACCAGCAATCAGTGTCCATACTGGTGAAAAGACGATGGGTGTCGTTTGGGATAAGGACTTTTTAGATGAAAACTAGGATTATGATTTACGTCGAGGACGTTGATATGAGTGTTGCATTTTGGACTGATGAATTTGGTGCTCAAGTAGTTGCCCGTCAAACTTTAAATGGTGGCTATCAAAATGTGATTGTGGGTATTTCCAGTGAGGTTGAACTGTCGATTTTTCCACGCGATTACATAAGAATCTATTCACCAGAAGTGGCTGAGAATGTACCTTCATTGATGTTCTTCTCAAAAGATTTCGATAAGCTACATGATGAATTACTTGATGCTGGTGAAATCACTGAAGTAAACGGTGTTTTGACATTTAACTTTACTGATCCTGAAGGCAATTATTTTGTTGTTGCTAAGGATGTAGAATAGTTTAAGTATGCCGTTTCCAGAGCTGAGAGTATTCAATTGCTGCGCGGAACGGCCCGAGCCAAGGAGCGGTCTCGAACCTCGGTTGAAGCCTCGCAAAATTCGCGAGTCTTCAACACGCCCGGTGGTGTAATTGCTGAAGCAATAACGCCACTTTCGCTGCAAATGAATACTCTCAGCTCTTCCAACTAATTTTTTTAATAGCTGGAACAATAAAACAAAGATTTCTGAGTATTTAAATAAATTAGCTCTAGGCGTGTAATAGCAATCGTTAGATTGATTTTTCACCTTTCAGCCTTTGGGTTTTTACTAAAGGTTGAAAGTTTAATTAATTATGCCGTTTCCAGAGCTGAAAGTATTCATTTGCTGCGCGGTACGATTTGAGCCAAAAGGCGGTCTCAAATCTCGGTTGAAGCCTTACCAAAAACCGGTAAGTCTCCAACACGCCCGGTGGTGTAAGGACTAAAGTCCTAACGCCACTTTCGCGGCAAATGAATACTTTCAGCTCTTCCAACTAGTTTTTTTATAATAAGAATGTCTAACTGTGATCTCTTGCCATTTAACTAAATTGGTAAATAAATTGAATTTAGGACTGTAACAGCAATGCTTATATCACCTTTTCATCTTTCAACCTTCAGGTTTTGACACTAAAGATTAGATAGCCCTGGATTTACAGGGATGTCTAATCTTTTTTTCTGTCATTAATTTTGGAATTGTCGATTATTTTAACGTAATTTATTAATGATTGCGGTTATACAGAGAAAAAAGAAGAATGGCCTTACTAGTTCGATTCAAAACATTGACAAAATGTAAATTTCAAAAAGTTGCATGCTATTTTGGTAGTTAATAGAATTAATTTATAAGTATGAGAAAGGACAATTTCTTATGAAAATTAGCCTTCAAGAACAGTTGATCAATCAGCTTACCATTTACGTGCAAAATCTTGCCCCTAACGCTAAATTGCTATCGGAGCGCCAATTAGCAGACAAGTATGAAGTGTCTCGTAATACTGTGCGAGCTGCCTTATTTGATTTGGAAACGATTGGATTGGTTCGGAGAATTCATGGAAAAGGAACTTTTGTTAATCGAACTAATCTTGATAATGATCTCAGTAGTTGTTATAAATTTGGTCAACAGATGCGAAGACTTGGTCGAGTTCCGACGACTCAAATAATTAGCTTTGAGAAAAAAGAAGTTAACGCCTATTTTGCCGAAAATATGAATTTAACGGACGGTGAAATTATTATTAAAGTTGAACGACTTCGACTGGCAGATGGTGAATCGATGATGTTTGAACGGACTTATTTACCATTGAAGTATTTTTCAACTCTGAGTGTGAACATGTTACAGGATCAGTCAATGTATGATGTTTTCAGGGATGAATTTCATGAAAATGTTGATTACGCTGATGAGTATTTTTCATCTGGAGTTATCAGTGATATTGACAGTAAAGTGATGGGATTGCCAGAAGGAGCACCATGCCTACTGTTAAAACGCAAGACGTATGACATGCAAAAGCATTTGATTGAATTTACGCTGAGTACCGCTCGGAGTGATGAATTTGGTTACCATGTCAGACATGATGTAGAAGAATAAAATAGGCTGAAAGTTTAGTTAAGTATGCCGTTTCCGGAGCTGAGAGTATTCAATTGCTGCTCGGAACGGCCCGAGCCAAGCGGTCTCGGACCTCGGTTGAAGCCTCGCAAAACCCGCGAGTTTTCCACGTCCGGTGGTGTAATTGCTGAAGCAATAACGCCACTTTCGCTGCAAATGAATACTCTCAGCTCTTCCAACTAGTTTATTTCTTGATGGTAGAAATAATAAAATGAAGATTTCTGAATATATAAATAAATTAACTCTAGGACTGTCACAGCAATATTTATATCACTTTTTCACCTTTCAACCTTTAGTTCGTAAAGTCTCCTTTACATAATGCTTCTCAAATATGTCATACAAAATAAACAAACCCAGATGATCCAATCAAAGGATTGTCTGGGTTTGTTTTTTTGATGTGCAAAAGAGTTATGAAGGGGAGAAAGAGTTTAAATACCAGCTGCAGCAGCAGAGTAGTCAGGAGTTAATTCAGTTAAAGCTACAATGTCATCGCCAGATTTAACTGCGGTCTTATTTAATTTATCGACATCGCCGTAAGACATCGTGTTGGTTACAACAATCATAACTGTCGTATCATAGCCAGCCTCTTTTAACTTACCAATATCGAATGTTCCAAGAAGGTCACCTTTTTTAACTTCATCGCCTTGTTTAACGTTTGAAGTGAAGTATTGACCTTTTAAATTAACTGTATCGAGGCCTAAGTGGATTAAAACCTCAGCCCCGTCAGTTGTTTTGATTCCGTAAGCGTGTTTTGTTTCGTAGGCAACGGTCAAAGTACCATCAGCAACAGCATAAACTTTGTTGTCATTAGGTCTGATAGCAGCACCTTTACCCATAATTTCAGCGGAGAAAACTTGATCGTTAACATCTGATAAATTGATCAATTCACCAGAAACTGGAGCGGCAATCATTTCGTCAGCAACGTCGATAATTTTTTCATCATTTTTAACAACTGGTTTAGCAGTTGTAACTTTGTCAAATTTCAAACCGTAGGCATATGTCAAAACAAATCCTAAGGCAATACTGATAGCGATACTAATGAAGAATGGTAAGTAAAACTTAGGTGGTAATGAGATGAAACCAATGATACCAGCAGCACCCAAGGCACTTGATAGCACATGGAAGATGCCGATGAAGATACATGAAATACCTGAAGCAATCATGGCACAGATGAATGGGTAGCGTAATTTCAAGTTAACACCAAAGATTGCGGGTTCAGTAATACCTAGTAAAGCCGAAAGTCCAGCTGATGATGCCAAACCTTTTTGTTTTTCATCTTTAGAAAGGAAGAAGACTGCCAAACAAGCGGCACCTTGAGCTGCATTAGCCATCGAAGCGATTGGGAAGAAGAAATCCCCGCCAGTTTTAGCAATATTAGTTAAGAGTTGAGTTTCGATAGCAGGGAAACTTTGGTGCAATCCAGTAATAACAATAGGTGAGTAGAAAGTACCAAATAAGGCAGTTCCGACGAAGCCGGTTGTATTGTAGAGCCAAACAATCCCGTTAGTTAAACCGTCAGAGATGATTCTCATAATAGGTCCAACACCGATGAAAGTTAAAAGACCAGTTATGATAACAGCAATCAATGGTGTGAAGATAAAATCAAGTGTTGCTGGCATGTGATTGTGAAGCCATTTTTCGATTTTAGCTAAGATCCAAGATACTGCTAAAACAGGAAGAACTTGACCTTGATAACCAGCCTGAGCAACCTTCATACCGAAGATGTTCCAGTAAGTCATCTTGCCAGCGGCCATAACGTTAGCTACGTCGTAACCATTGACTAAGGCTGGCATAACCATTGCCATACCAATAGTAGCACCTAGATAAGGATTACCACCAAAACGTTTAGTAGCTGAGAAACCGATTAGAACAGGCATAAAAGTAAATGGAGCTGAGGCCAAAAGGTTAATTAATTCGGCGACACCTTTCATACCAGGGTACATTTGAACGACCGATAATGATCCGAATAGATTTGGTGAAGTTAAGACATTGTTCAAGGCCATTAATAGACCACCAGCAACTAAGGCAGGAATTAAAGGAACAAAAATATCAGAAAGAACTTTTACAAAAGCCATAATTGGATTGTCTTTTTTACCATTTGAAGCTAGGTTCTTGAGGTCATCGGGAGTAACGCCCTTGAGACCTGTTTTTTGAATTAAGAAATCGTAAACCTTATCAACATCTCCGGGTCCGATAATGATTTGATACTGACCATTGATACTGAAAGTACCTTTGACGTCATCATCATTGTCAAGACCATTTTGATCAATTTTCTTTTCGTCTTTTACGACTAATCTTAATCGAGTTGCACAGTGAGCAGCAGCAATTAAATTGTCTTTACCCACATATTTGATAACTCGGTCCGCGACTTGTTCATGATTCATATATATCCCCTCCAGAATTCAATGTAAGCGTTTCGATAACTTAATAATACATGGATTTTTTAAATTGTCAAACGTTTAACAAAACAAAATGGACTATATTTTCGTAATCGCTTAACATACTATGGATAAAAGATTTTTCGAAATGTTATACGTTTGACATTTGACTACTAAAGAAGTTACAATACAGACATTCAAGGAAAGTATGAGTTAAGAAAATGATTACAGAATGGACAACTAAATTAAGATATTTACCATATAAAGATTGGTCTGACCAACAGATTATTGACATAGAACAAAAAATAGCCAATTCTCATTGGAGACTGGGATATCATATTCAACCTTCAACTGGTTTGTTGAATGATCCGAATGGTTTTTCATATTTTAATGGTCAGTGGCATTTGTTTTATCAATCATTTCCTTATGGACCAGTTCATGGTTTGAAGAATTGGACCCATCTAACTTCAGATGATTTGGTACATTGGAAAGATCATGGCCCACTATTATTGCCAGGTGACAAACAGGATAGTCATGGCGCTTATTCTGGGTCAGCAATCCCAGTTGACGACAAACTCTTTCTAATATATACCGGAAATGTTCGTGATAAAGCTTGGGTACGCCATCCTAAACAGGACGGTGCTTGGGTGGATACTGAAAATAAATTGACCAAAATTTCCACACCATTGATTGAGGAACCTAAGGCTGGTTTTACAGATCATTTCCGCGACCCCCAGATTTTGAAGCATGATGGCAAATACTATTGCTTGATAGGAGCTCGAAAAAAAGATGATACAGGTCATGTATTAGTGTATCAAGCTGATTCAGTGACCGGACCATGGCAATATAAAACTGAATTAAAATTTACGGATCAGAAAATGGGCTATATGATTGAATGTCCAAATTTAGTTTTTGTTGATGGTCAACCCGTATTGATTTTTTGTCCACAAGGAATCGCACAAGATGTTTTGTCCTATAAGAATATTTATCCTAACGCTTATATTATTGGAAAAGGATTTGATTGGGAAAAATTTGAATTTATCGAACCTTCAGAAATTAAGAATTTGGATGATGGTTTTGATGTTTATGCGACTGAGGTTTTGAATGCACCTGATGGACGTGCTCTGACAGTCAGTTGGATCGGATTACCAGATACAAACTATCCATCTGATATTGAGGGCTGGGCAAACTGTTATAGCCTAGTAAAAGAATTACATCTTGAGGATAATGAGCTTTATCAAATACCAGTAGTGGAAAATAATCATTTAATGAGGAATGAAATTACGACTTCAGAAATTACACCACAGTCTAAAATTTCAATTAATTTAGACGAAAATCAAAGTGGACAAGTTTCTGTTAAAACCGAGTTGGGTGAAGAATTACAAATTCAGCTCAATGCAACAAATGGTAATATATTAGTAGACCGAACCAATACAGGTGTGGCAGTTGCCGTTGATCATGGAACCATCCGTGAGACGAATGTTGGTCAGGGTAAAATTACAGCTGAATTATATTTGGACAATACTGTCTTTGAATTGTACATAAATGGTGGTAAAAAAGTTATCACTGGTAGAATTTTTCCAAAAGGACAACAGTTCTTTGTCGATTCTAAAAATGTCCAACTGCAAAAGGTTCAACTAGAGAAGATTTATTAATGAGGTAAGATATGGCAACGTTAGATGATATTGCAAAGATGGCGGGAGTTTCACCAACGACTGTTTCGCGGGTAATTAATAATTATGGATCCCTTTCAGAAAAAACTAAGACAAAAGTTTTTGCTGCGATGAAGGAATTGAATTATCAGCCCAATAGTTTGGCTCGTTCATTGAAGGGAAAGAAGACACAATTGATTGGCATAATTTTACCAGGTGTAAGCAATCCTTTCTTTGGTCAGATGGTTCAAGAAATTGAAGATCAACTTTTCAAAAAGGGCTTTCGAATCATTCTTTGTAATGCAGGTAATGACGCCAATAAGGAACGAGCCTATTTAAGAATGTTAATGGCTAATCGCGTTGACGGAATAATTGCAGGTGCGCATAATTTGAATATTGAGGAATATCAAAAAGTTGGGTTACCCATTATTTCGTTTGATCGTTATTTGTCAGAAACAATTCCAATTGTCAGTTCTGATAATTACCATGGTGGTCAATTAGCAGCCCAATCGTTGTTAGCCGCTGGAAGTAAAAATCTACAAATTATTACTGGAGCAAATCGTCCAAATAGTCCGACAAATAATCGTTTGGTTGGCTTCAAAGAAGTCCTTGATCAACAAAGCTTGGACTTTAAACTTTTGGAGATACCATTTAGCTCATCACCAAATATTAAAGGTTTGAAAATCAGAGAACTATTGTTAAAAAAGACAATCGATGGAATATTCTGTACCGATGATTTAACAGCGCTATTGGTTATGCAACAGGCCAGAGAATTAGGTATCAGAATTCCAGAAGATTTAAAATTGATCGGTTATGACGGGACTGATTTTATACAAAATTATCATCCTGAATTGACGACTATCAAGCAGCCAATTGTTGATATTGTCACAATGATGATTGATTTGTTGTTGAGACGAATTGATGATTCTGAGTGTGAACTGGAAAGTACCTATACATTGCCAGTAAAGCTCATAACAGGTGTTACTACCATTTAGTTTGTTTTTCTTCCCGTCTCCAGAGCTGAGAGTATTCATTTGCTGCGCGGAACGGCTCGAGCCAAAGAGCGGTCTCGACCCTCGGTTTAAGCCTCGCAAAACCCGCGAGTCTTAAACACACGCCCGGTGGTGTAATTGCTGAAGCAATAACGCCACTTTCGCTGCAAAATGAATACTCTCAGCTCTTCCGACTAATTTGTCTGTTTTATTAGACAGTATTAATTTAAATTTTTAATTAATTATGGGTAAATTAGATAAGAAAAGAGATGTATCACACTTAATGAATCAAAAGATTAAGTATGATACATCTCTTTTTTGTTAGCTTGGTTATGATAAAAAGAGGCTGTCTCTCGCTTTATTCCAAGTGGAAGACAGTCTCTTTTGACAAGTAATTCAAATATGGATGATTTTATAACCAGACTAGAAAAAGAACCTTAATTTTAAATGTTAAACTCGATCTGTTTTATGTAATTTGTCTGGATTAATAAAACTAGTCGGAAGGGCTGAGAATATTTACCTGCTGTGGGTGTGGCGTTACGACTTTAGCCGTTACACCACCGGGCGAGTTTGGAGACTTTCCGGTTTTTGGAAAGCCTTCAAACCGAGATTCGAGACCGCTTCCCAGGCTCGAATCGGTCCGCATAGCAGGTAAATGTTCTCAGCCCTGGAGACGGAAACTATCTTCTTACCAATTTAACGATAGTTTCAACATGTGGTGTCTGTGGGAACATATCAACTGGTTGTAAGTAGATAACCCGATATTCCTTAGTCAAAGTTACCAAGTCTTTTGCCAAAGTAGATGGGTTGCATGAAACATAAACCAGTTTGTTAACCGGATTACGATTCAAGGCAGCAATCAACTTGTTATCCAAACCAGTACGTGGAGGATCGACAACTACAGCGTTGACTGTTTTGCCATCTTCTAATAACTTAGGATAAATTTCATCAGTTGAACCAACGAAGTATTCAGCGTTGTCGACCTCATTTAATTTAGCGTTGACCTTAGCATCTTCAATAGCTTCGGGAATGATTTCGATACCATAAATTTGTTTTACTTTGTCAGCCATAGTAATACCAATCGTACCGACACCACAGTAAGCATCTAATAAGACGTCACGCTTGTTAGGCTCAAGCGCTTGAGCGACTAGGTCATACAATTTATCAGTTTGAAGGGAGTTCAACTGTAAGAAAGCTCTTGGTGAAAAGTTGAATGTGTAGCCATTGATATCTTCTTGAAGATATTCGTCACCCCAGAGTAACTTAGTTTCGTCACCCCAAACCGCACCTTTGTCTTCTTTATTGATATTTTGAGAAATTGAACTAACTTCAGGAATTTCCTTTTGGATGCGTTCAATTAACTGGTGTTCCTTGATGAATTTAGGTGAACGGGTGATGAAAGTAACTTGAAGTTGGTTAAATTCAACTGACTCACGAATGACGATCATACTTAAAATACCAGATTTTTTCTCAGGATTGAAGACAGGGATTCCTAAGTCTTTAACCATTTGAACAATTTTACGCATGGCACTCATGGTTAAATCCATTTGTGTAGGCATTTCAGTCAAATCAACCAGTTCTTGAGTTCCAGTTTTGTAGAGTCCACAACGAATCTCGCCATCAACTTCTTGAATAGGAAATTGTGCTTTGTTGCGATACTTTTCTTGTTGAACTGAACCGGCGGTTGGTTTGATCATGTATTTTTCGTGAGCATATGGCTTGTACTTATCTAATGACTCGCGAAGAATGTTTGACTTAAAGTGTAATTGATCTTTGTAATTGATGTGAGCAAATTCTAGTCCGCCAACTTCATTTGCTAATTCTGGTGTTTCGGGATTTCTAAAACGACTAGGTTTTCTGATTGTATGGATACGACCATTTAAGAATCTTTCGTGGACATCAGTTAATTCACAAACAATGATGTCTTCAGGAACAGCTTTTGGTACGAAGACGATAACGTGTTTGAAGAAACCAATTCCTTCACCGTTGATTCCAATTCTTTTAATAGTTAGTGGAAATCGGTCACCAACTTTTAAATCTTGCGTAATATTATTTGTAGGCATAAATTTTTCCTTTGAATGTTTTTGCGATAAACTCATATTAGAGTATAACATGGTGAGGTAATAATAAATTGGCAAAGATCACGAAAATTCAGGCACAGAAGCGTAAGGGACGCTACAATGTTTTCCTTGATGGCAAGTATGCATTTCCTGTTGCAGAGCAAACTTTGATTGATTTTAGATTAATGAATGACGTTGAGTTGACTGATGAAAAAATCAAAGAAATTCAAGATTCTGAGAATATTAACAAGGCTTATGGGGATGCCGTTAACTATTTGAGCTATCAGTTGCGTACCAAAAAAGAAATCAAAGACTACCTATATAAGAAAGAATATCATCGTGATGCGGTTGATGAAGTAATAGAACGTTTAGAAAGACTTCATTATATAGATGATGCTTCTTATGCAAAAAGTTTTGTTCATGATCAGCTTCGAATGACAGCAAATGGCCCTAAGATTATTCAGCAGAAGATGGCACAAAAGGGAGTACCAGACAATGTTATTCAAGATGCGTTGTTTGAAATTGACTCCGATACTTTATTGGAAAATGCAATCGACTTTGCAAAAAAACAAGTTCGTAAACAAAGTCGAACTTCGTTTAAGCAGATGGTGACTAAACTCAGATCCAGTTTGTATCAAAAGGGCTTTGATAATGAAATAATCGAGGCGACTATTAAAGCATTGGATTTGGAACCAGATGAAGATGAAGAACTGGAGAAACTCCGTAAACTTGTCAGTAAGGTACAGCACCGTTATGACAAGCCAGCTAAGTTGATCAATTATTTGATGACTAAGGGGTACCGGTTTGATGAAATAAAGAAAGTACTTGGTTCTGAAGATTAAAAAGGGTGTGCTTCCATTTGGGATAGTTAGCTAAAGGTTAAGGATTTAATTATGTATGCCGTTTCCAGAGCTGAGTGTATTTTATACAATAAAATGAAGATTTCTGGTTGCTTAAATAAATTAGCTCTAGGCCTGTAACAACGATAGATATACTAATTTTTCACCTTTAGTTCTTTATTAAATTTTTTTATTAACTAACACAACGTGTTAATGGGAAAATCTCAATTACATAATTATGTGAAAGCAAACAGGCACTGTAATCAAAAATAGATTACAGTGCCTGTTTGCTTTAATGTCCAACAAGTACCTTTTTCTGGATAGACAAAATTTTTAACTTAATTTATATTTTTGCCGTAAGTTGAGAATTAAAAAGTATATTATTGGAATCGTAAGGGGAAGGGTGATATGTATGAGATTTGAACAGCTAAAGCGGAAATCCAATGTGATTCTGAGAAAGAAGTTGTATAAATCTGGTAAAAACTGGATAGTAGCGACTACTTTGGCCTTGACTGGAGGCATTATTTTAGGTGCGTCACCACTAATAGTGAAGGCTGATAATGTTGGAACAGGAGATAATGTGCCACAAACTGAGAATGATCAGGCTACGGGTCCAGTTGATACAAGTACACAAGACACTGCTACTACTTCCAAAACTTCATCTGGAACAGCGGGTAACGGTACTGATTCGATAAAGGATCCCGTCACGCCAGATAATAAAAAAAGTGCAACACCAGTTCAACCCACGAATAATTTGAAATCCAATCAATTATATAAAACTGCTGACAAAAATAATCAATCCGATGCAGCAACACCAGAAATACCAGAAGCACCAGCTGTTGAGAACAGTACAACTGGACTAAACGATCCTAGTAATCTTGCTTCAAGTATAACTAATGGTAAGTTTGCTCCGGGCGAGGATACAATAAGTGGCAAAGTATATTCCGGAAGTGATTGGTATATCAATCAAGCTGGTGAACTACACGTGGAATCAGGTTCTTGGGCACCACTACCCCAAATTACAAATCGTACTACAACATGGAACACCGCTCCAAACGCTAATAAAGTTAAAAAGATTATATTTGATGGCGATGTCACTGCGGGATCTAGTATTTATGGAGCTTTTGGTGGATTGAGTAGTTTGAGCGAAATTGATAATTTAGATAAACTTGATACCTCTAAAACAATAGATTTTGGCTTTTTGTTTTTTAAAGATACGGGCCTAACTCAGTTTGATATAGATAGCCTTGATCTAAGCAGTGCCCAGATGGTCGATTCAATGTTTTCTTATAGTGGTCTAACTAGTATTGATATGCATAATTTTAATGTATCGACTATTACGGACTATACAAGTATGTTTAATTTTACAAAAGACTTAAAAACAGCCGATTTAAGTAATATGACAATAGGATATAATCCTCAAAATAGTACTAATATGTATGGGCTATTCTATTTTAGTGGCCTGGAAAGTATTAATGTGACAGGATTGCATACTCCAGATCCGAATGGTTATGAAATGGGTCCTTGGTTTGAAGGATGTAGAAATCTTAAAAAACTAGATCTATCAAGTATTCGTAATATGAATGGAGATACTGTTCGGTATATACTCGATTTTCAAGGATTTGAGGGTGACGGAGTATCTGGTATTCAAATCAACACGATAACTTTGAATAATACTACTAATTATTTGCAAGCACATCTTACGTACGATGATAATAAATATAGCGGTTGGGTTAATGACGACCAAAAAGTACCGATAAAAGTGCCGATAGATGGTGAGAAATTGGCTAGTTTGTATTGTGTAAGTGATAAACCAGATGCCGTTTTACCAGGTGATGCCAATGGCAATACCACTTGGACGTTGGTAGAGAGACCAGAGGTTCAGTCAACTATTCAGTATTGGACTGCCGATCAGAATCAGGCCAAAGATAAGCCTATTTATACTACACCTCCATTTACCTCGTATATTGGCGGAAGGACCCCAATTCCCAATCTGGCAGGATATTATACTCCAGAACCTGATACCTTTTTAGTTTCTAAAAGTGGGCCAATCAATGTTGTTGTACAAAAAATTGAACCGTATAATTTTAAGATTAATGTTACTTATGATGACACGCATAAAACAATTAACCCTGTGATTGCTACAATACCAGTTGGTACCACCGACATTAAAAGTGCAACAGCTTTTCAGAATGATTTGAGTCAATTACCGAACGAGAATAATGATAGTTTGAATTTAGATAGTACGATGATTAATTTAGGAGCGTTGACGACTGATGGACAAGGAGGACCTGTTTCAGTTACTGGCCTCGTAGTATCAAATATAATACCTGATAAGGATAAGAAAAATCTGCAGGCCATAATTAATGATGTCATACAGTATTTTATGACTAATAAAATTAATCCCTTTTCTGGATTAAGAACCACCACTCCCAAGGATTTGGTCGATGCTCACTACGGCAAGTCACCTGCAATCAGTAATTCAAACCATAGTAGTGGAACTTCAACTGGTTCCACAGTGGATACTGTGACAACTAAGGATATTGATCAAACGTCAGCAACCTTTAGTGACCGTCCAAAGGTTCAAGTTTATCAAACGGATGGATCAGTCATAACCGATTTGTTCTTGCAACCAGATTCCAGTTGGTACAACGATAAATCCATGGATCTTAATGGTGTAGCATATTATCGTGTGGCAACTGATGAGTGGGTCAAAGCAAATGATGTGTATATTTATGTTGCCAATAGTACTTATGTGCGAGTCTACCAAGATAATATTGGAAAAATTGTTAATGCACATGACCAAACGGTTACACGAGAATTAGCACCTGCGAGTGATTGGTATAGCGATAGGTATACTGAATTTAATGGTCAAAAATACTATCGTGTAGCAACAAACGAGTTTGTTAGCGCTAATCAGGTATATGAATATACTTATTCTAGTTCAGTGATCACAACTAAAAATTCGGCAAAATTATATGATGAGAAAGGTAAGATGCTTCCCCAAACATTGCCTGCTAAGTCATCATATAAGACGGATAGATTTCAGTTTATCAACGGATTGAGTTATTATCGCGTGGCGACTGATCAATTTGTTAGAGTTTAATGTTAATTGAGAACTTTTGATAACGATAGCTTTTATTAGTTTCACAGCTCTGGTATACTTTTTTTGGATAAGAATTAGGTTTTAGAAGAAAGCTGGTAAGTTATGCAGATTCCTAGAGAAGGGGATTACGTAGCAATCCAGAGTTATAAGCATGATGGTCATTTACATCGTACTTGGCGTGAAACAATGGTGCTAAAGACAAGTGAAAACGAAATTATTGGTTGTAACGAGAATACTCTTGTCACAGAGGCTGATGGACGTCGTTGGGTAACAAGGGAACCAGCACTAGTCTACTTTCATAAAAAATATTGGTTTAATATTATTACTATGATTAGAGATAGCGGAGTATCTTATTACTGCAATTTGGCGACACCATTCGCTTTAGACAAAGAGGCCATCAAATATATTGATTATGATTTAGATGTTAAAGTTTTTCCAGATGGGGAGAAAAGACTATTGGACGTGGATGAGTATGCTGCGCACAGTAAAATGTGGAATTACCCACCTGAAATAGATACTATTCTACATGATAATGTCGACGTTTTAATTGATTGGATCGATAAGGGCAAGGGACCATTTTCACAGGCTTATGTTGATCTTTGGATGCAAAGATATAAAGAACTGTCACACCATTAGGATTGCTATATCCTGATTAGACTAGACTGCCTTTTGGCGGTCTTTTTTTATTTTAAAATTAAAGGTTGAAAGTCTAATTAAATTTGCCGTTTCCAGAGCTGAGAGTATTCAATTGCTGCGCGGAACGGCCCGAGTCTGGGAAGCGGTCTCGGACCTCGGTTGAAGCCTCGCAAAACCCGCGAGTCTTCAACGCGCCCGGTGGTGTAATTGCTGAAGCAATAACGCCACTTTCGTTGCAAATGAATACTCTCAGCTCTTCCAACTAGTTTATTTTTTTAATGGCAGGAATAATAAAACGAAAACTCCTGATTATTTAAATAAATTAACACTAAGTCTATAACGACAACGGTTATATCAATTATTCGTCTTTCAACCTTTAGTTTCAAAATGTGTATATATCATACATTTGTTTCTTTTTATAAAATATTTGATTTAATGATAAAAATCTTTTCCGTTTATGACATGTATGAACATATACTTGCGACTATACTAAAGATAGTAAGTAATCATTTTTTGGGGGTGCTATTTTTGAAAAAAGCAAATATATGGATTATTTCCTCAATAATCTTTTTATTGATATTGCTGGGGACAAATATTACAACTACAAAAGCAGATGTTAGTGATGCTGATGGCTTAGCTGCTGCTCCGTCAGGAGTTACAATCGGTGATGCTCTTTCGAATAGTTCTTTATTTGTTCAAGGATCAAATACTTTGCCAGCGACTATTGATAATAATAGAGTTATTGAAGTTATTCAAAATAATCCAACTCAAGTTTCTTCAGTTTGGAGTAATAAAGAGCAGGATAATTATTTTGATACTGGAAATAAACAAACCCTATCAATGTGGGTCTACTTAGGTGGATCGTCTTCTGGCTCTGAGGGAATGGCCTTTGTTTTACAGAACTCAGGTTATAGTGCCATTGCTAAGGATGGTAACTCAATTGCTGGTGGTGAGACTTTAGGCGTTTGGGGAAGTGATCTGCAAAGAAAAGCTACTACTGCAGCTATGGCAGGATCGGCTATTCAAAATAGTTGGGCTTTGGAATTCGATTCTAATGGTTCAGGTTTGGGCAGTTCAGATGTTTATAATGGTTCCGGAGGTACTTTGGGACAAACACTTGATAGTTATCAAATTGGTACAGATGACAGTGGAAATACTCCTGCTAGAAGCCTACCAGCTCAACATTTGGCATGGGCTTACCCTGGGTACAGTGGATCTTATACACAGATTGGTAAAAAAGGTACGACACCGTATTATGAATTGAATCATAATGGTATTGAAGAAAATACCTTTTCATCGCCATCAACACCAGCCATGGCATGGCATCATTTACTTATAACCTATACGCCACCGACTGCAGCTGATCCCACTGTCGCAACTTTGAGATATGATCTCAATGATAAGACAATTGATGGTCGTGTTAATACTGGCGCAACTGGACAACATCTCCAATCTGGTACTGTAAATTTGAAGTTGTCAAGATTAGGTGTAACTAAGGGTGATCCTTTGTACTATGGATTTACAGCTGCTAATAGTGTGGGTCATACGACAACAAATGCGGTTGTTTTTGAAACCTTGCCATCATTGGTTAATGCTTATGGTAACGCTTATGTTGTTGATGAAACCAATCAGACTAAAGTAAGCTCTAGCACGGATGTTATGACGACTGCTGATAAGGCTTTGGCTGAAACAACAACTGTACATCCTAATGACAAACTACGTTTAAATTACATGTTGAATTATGATTCAGGTAACCAAGATATGAAACCTATCACAGCTTCGATAGATTTGCCGGATAATGTCACTATCACTAAGGACAGTGATGGTAATATTGGTAAGGTCGTTTATAAAAATGGTGACACTGAGGAAATTCCATACAGTGATATCAATGGGTCTAAGTTAACTTATACGCTCAAAGAATCCTTGAATGTGGATAATCCTTGGTCAAATATTGAACTTAACGCTACAGCTAATCAAGTACCAGACGCAAGCAGTGCTTTACAAGTTCCACTTTCTCATGCAACTTTGGAAGGTGACAATTACAAGACTGATGTGCAAACACCACCATTTTTGATTCAAGAAGCTAGAGATAATTTAACACTTACTAAAACTTCTAAAGATCCAGTTACAACTTCACAAAATAAAACAGTTAATTTAACTGGTACTATGAAGTTTGACAAACAGACTACAGTTGACAATAGTGATATTAACTTTAACGTATCGATTGATGGTAAGACTGAAACTATTAATGATACCGACAGTGCTAATGGTAGTTTTTCAATTCCGTTCAGTAGTTCAGATATTGGAAAACATACGATTACTGTTCAAGCTATTGATCCTAATTATGTCAGTTCAGATGGAGTCAAAGATACCATTGCTTCAAATACATTGACGTATACAGTTAATATATCTGATAAAGCATTACAAATAGCCTCTGATAGTCCTAGTGATTTAGTTGCAGTTGGTAATACTGATTTGTCAATTGATGCTACAGATAATTATAACGATGATAGCGATTTCAAAAATTCTGATATGACACTTCATACAGTAATTAATGGAACCGAGACGACAACCAAATTGACTGGTGATGACACAATTACGAGTGGTAAGTTTACGGTTAATATTCCAGCTAATTTAATTGAAGCTAACAAAACTAATACAGTTGACGTTTATTTAACTGATGGATCCACAACACCACTTAAATCAAACACCTTGTCATATAATGTAACCGTTCCAGATACAGCGTTGAATTTATCGACAGAGAAGACTGATATTCAAACATTTGTGAAAGATAATGCCACTTTGACAGGTGAGTTAAGTTATGCCGATGCAGAAACTGAATTCAAAAACTCTGATATGACTTTGCATGTAAACGTTGATGGAACTGATCAAGCTACTGAAAAATTGACTGGTGAAACCAATGCCGCAACCAATAGTTTCGAGAAAGTTTTTGCTGGATCCGATTTAGGTGTTGGGAAACATACAATTACCTTATATGTTACCGACGTCCATGGTCGCAAATCCAATTCGCAAGAATATTCAGTAGATGTAATTGATAAAGAATTGTCTATGGAAAGTAAAACTGAATATGATTTCCAATTTATTCGTTCCACTGATAAAGCACAAACAATTTCTCGTCAGAGTGATTGGGGTGTTACAGTTAATAGTACTAATTCAACTTGGACTTTAACTGCTAATAGCAGTTCACTAGTTGATAGTAGTGGTAATACCTTCAATGGTGAATTAACGTTTACCAATAATATTGGTGATACATCATCCTTACAAGCTGGACCCGTTTTGATTGCGAAGGATACAACTGCTAGTGCAACGTCAGAAACAACAGATGTATCTGGTAATTGGCCAAAGAACCAGGGTGTGCTTTTGCACGTTAATTCCGGCTTGGTAAATCGAGGTAAGTATAACGGAACCATTTATTGGAATTTATCGGATACTATTTAAAACCGAATGAACTCAATGCAATTTAAGCATTGAAACATGTTCTAACAGTTACTACTGTTAGGCTAAAAGCAAAAAGACTATCATGAAAAATCATTTCGATTTCTCATGATAGTCTTTTTGCTTAAAATTATTTTATTAACTAAAAATCTAGAAGTGAAAAATTAATATAACCATTATTATTACAGAGTTCTAGAGCCAATTTAATTAAATACCTAAAGGTTGAAAGGCGAAAAAGTGATATAAACATTGCTGTGACAGATTTAAATTCAATTTATTTACCAATTTAGTTAAATGGCAAGAGATTACAGTTGGACATTCTTATTATAAAAAAACTAGTTGGAAGAGCTGAAAGTATTCATTTGCCGCGAAAGTGGCGTTAGGACTTTAGTCCTTACACCACCGGGCGTGTTGGAGACTTACCGGTTTTTGGTAAGGCTTCAACCGAGATTCGAGACCGCCCTTTGGCTCGAATCGTACCGCGCAGCATATGAATACTTTCAGCTCTGGAAACGGCATACTTACCTAATACCAAAAGATCAGTAGTTAAATATGCTCAGACATATTATACGTTTTTGACATGTTATTTAATTCAAAGTAGGTATTATACAAGTAACAAATTTAGTTGCATACTAAAGGTATCGTATCAAATCTTTTGGAGAAATAAGTGAGGAATAATTTATGAAAATTGATGTCTTTGCGCATGTTTTACCTGTAGGTTTATTGCGGGCAATTCAAGAATCAGTACCCAATATTATTGAACAAAATGCTTTTTTACAAATTCCAGCGTTAACTGACTTAAAAATTAGACGAGAAAATTATCCAGATGGCGTTAAACAAATAATTTCAAATGTTAATTTGAATCCAGAAGATTACTTTTCTGGTGCTAAGTCGGCTGAATTGTGTTCGGTCGGTAATGAAGAATTATTAAAGTTAGTCCAAGATAATCCTGATATTTTTACAGCGGCTGTGGCAATGGTGCCAATGAATAATCTGCCTAAAGCTGTAGAAATCATTGAGCAGCAAGTGACTAAAAATTTCATTGGTATTCAACTGTTTACTATGGCACTGGGTAAGTCGATTGCTGACAAAGAATTTGAACCAATTTTTGCTGAAATGTCCAAGTCGAATCTGCCAATTTTTTTGCATCCCGTATTCGATGAAAGAAAGCCTGATAACAATATAACTTTTAGTTGGGAATATGAATTGACCCAAGCCATGTATCAAATTGTTAAGGCGGGTTATTTTGAGAAATATCCTAATTTGAAAATTATTGTTCATCATGCTGGAGCAATGATTCCGTTCTTTGCAGGAAGAATCAAATATACAATGACAGCTCAAGAATTTGAAGACTTTAAAAAGTTTTATGTTGATACTGCTATTTTGGGTAATCCCAAGGCTTTGGAATCGACAGTGGATTTTTTTGGTGAAAGCCACGTTGTCTTAGGAACAGATGCACCATTTGCAATCATGCCCAGTGGGGCTACAAATGAAATTATTGAAGCGATTGAACAGATGGATATTTCTCAAGCAGCAAAAGAGGCTATTTATAGTAAGAATATTTTAAAAATGATGAGGTGATAAAATGTCAAAGACACTCTATTTGATGCTTCATGGACAGACATTGTTCAATCAATTACATCTAATTCAAGGATCCTGTGATTCACCTTTAACAGAAGAAGGTATCGACTCCGCTAAAGTAGCTGGAAAGTATTTTAAGGATGCTGGAATTAAATTTGATCATGCTTATTCATCAACACAAGAACGTGCCGCGGATACTTTGGAATTGATTACAGATCAACCATATCAGCGATTGAAGGGTTTGAAGGAGTGGGACTTTGGTGTCTTTGAAGCACAACCGGAGTTTCTCAATCCCAAAAATCAACCAGAACGTCATTCTTATGGTGATTTCTTCGTGCAATATCATGGCGAATCAGATTATGACGTTCAGAATCGAATGAATGAAACCTTAACAAGGATTATGCAACAGGCTGATGATGGTCAAAGCATATTGGCAGTGAGTCACGGCGGTGCAATTCATGCCTTTTTGTTGAAATGGATGGATTGGAATGTTATGGATGAGAAAGTTAGATTACATAATTGTGCGGTTGTAAAGCTGACTTTTGAAGATGAAAAGTTTACTTTTGAAGAAGTTATACAAAATAATTAAGTTTTGCATATTAACAATCCTCAGTAACTGATTTCTTGTTATACTAGAAAACATGATTTCAATTAAGGGGAATTGTTGTGAGTATAATTAATGTGGTATCAAATGTGCTTCTGCTTGCTGTTCTGATGTTGACAAGTGATGGACGTCTGAGAACAAGGGATGCTAAAGGTATTGTGACTTATGGTTTAATTGCATTAACGTTTATCCTCAAACTGCTGCAACCATGGTCAATGATGGGCTATAATTTATGGCTCGTACTATTTTTAGTGATTCTTGTACGGACAAATATTTCTTTTCAACAAATGGTAACAAGTTTTCGCGCAGAATTAGGCTTTTGGAATTTTTTAGCGGCAATGTTAGTGGGACTGATAGGATTTAATTTATTGTACGATATGGTTCGCCTGTTATTGCCAATGGCTATAATTATTTTATTATTTGTTCTGATCAATACGAAGAAATCCAGTCAACGTTAAAAGTTGGCTGGATTTTTTTGTTAAGCAAGATAATAATATTTGAATATTTATATAAATTAAAAAGGTATATTATTATATTCATAAGGGTGGGTGAAAAATATGAGATTTGAACAATTGAAAAGATATCCAAATACAATTTTAAAGAAAAAATTGTATAAATCAGGTAAGAACTGGGTGGTAGCGACTAGCTTATTATTAGCTGAGGGTATTGCCATTGGGACTTCTTCGATGGTCGTTAAGGCGGACGACGTGAAATCGACATCTAATACACCACAAACCGAAAGTACACAGCAGATGCCATCTAAAACTGATTCCAGTGGTGCAGAGGCGAGCGTTGGAACTGCTGATCCAAGTGTAAGTGAGAAAAAGCAGACGGATGCTCAGCAGATTCAAGGTCAATCTAGTGTTGCAAATGAGGATACCACACCAAAAAGCCAAAGTACTGCTATGGCTCCGGCATCTTTAAGTAAAACTGTCAAAGCAACTGCTGAGCCTTCTAGTGAGACTTTACAACCATTAAATGCGCCATCCACAGTTGGTTCAGGTACAGTGACTACTCAAGGATTAAATGACCCTAGTAATCTTGCGTCAAGTACAAAATTTGGTAAAGTTGGGTCCGGACAATCTGATGATGGTAAGACTACTCTTTCCGGGAGTGATTGGTACTTAAATAAGGACGGAGAGCTACACATTGAAGCCGGTGAATGGGCGGCAATACCTCTTAGAGATAATTCTTTTTGGTATGGTATGTATTATGATGAACATTATAATTCAATTCCTAGTGCAGTAACAAAAATTGTTTTTGACGGTAAAGTAGTAGCTGGAAAAAATATCTCTGAGTTATTTAGACAAATGTCTGGAGTAACTAGTATCGAAAATTTTGACTATTTTGATACGTCAAATACTGAAAATTTCACACAACTTTTTCTAGGTGATAAGAAGTTGGATCAGTTTGTTCTTCCAAATTTGTCGAAGGCCAAAAATATTTCTGATATGTATCTCGGTACTGCAATAACTAGTGCCAGTTTGAAGGACATGAATATACCATCTATTACAAACTATTCAGGATTATTTAGTGAGTGTGCAGAATTAACAAGTGCTGATTTAAGTGGCTTTACGGCTGCAGATGGAAGCGATTTTAATGGTATGTTTTCAGGTGATACAAAGTTAAGAAATATTAATATGAGTGGTATTAATATTGGACCTAATATTCCTCAAAATGAAGATATGTTTTCTAACAATAGTTCACTGGATTCACTGGACTTATCAGCGTTTAAGAATGTTAATGATGCGGCAAATGCAGTGAACTTTAATTATGAAGGATATGATGATCAGAAGGTTCCATTTACTTTAACGGTTAATAATTCCACTGATTTCTTGGATCAGACGTACATCAATAGTGGGTTTAAAAATACAAACTTCTCATATGATACTAATAAGTATGAAGGATGGATTATTAATGATGGGGATACACCACTAACTAGTGCTCAAATGATGAATTTGTATAATGGTGATACGACTAATTCCGACACTCATGCCGATGCTAATGGAAATACCACTTGGAAATTGAAGGAGCGCGATAAAATTGATGCTACAATTAATTATTGGACGGCAAATCAGGACCAATCAAAAGATAAGCCAGTTGCGTCAAGAAAATTAGCACAACAATATATTGGCAGTACACTAACAGTCTCAGTTATTCCAGGCTATTCTGACCCATCTCCTACAACTGTAGAAATTCCAAAATCTGGAATAGTAAATGTCATTGTAACAGCGCTCGCTCCCTATAGTCTTAAAATAAATGTCAGTTATGGTGATAATCCAGATAATTCATCTTCAGAAACTGCCGATTTACCAGCTAGAACAACTGATGTTTCTGGGGCGACGGATTTTCAAAAAGCGTTAGATAACTTACCAAACTACAATGAAACCTTAGATTTGAATAATACAAAAATAACAATACCTTCGGATTATGATGGTAACTTTGAAACGGATTCTCTTCAATATTTAATTGATAACGACTATTTTGAGTTTGATAATACTAGTGATTTAAAGTCTGTGATAAATAAATTGTTAGGTAGTTTAATTAACGACTATGGGTATGATGAGACTGTTTTATCAGGATATAATAACCAACCTATCTTTGTGGATGCTGTTTATACTAAATATGAAGCTCCAGCTGTTACTCACCCAAGTAGTGGCGGCAGCAGTAGTGGAGATTCAACCTCAGAAGAAAATGGTGTTATAAAGGATATTAAACAAACTTCCGCAACGTTCAGTGATCGTCCTAAAGCTAAGTTATACGATGCAAAAGGAGAGCCTATAACGAACCTCTTCTTAAGTCCAGATTCTAGTTGGTATAACGATGAATCAATGGAACTAAACGGACAAAAATATTATCGTGTGGCAACTGATGAATGGGCCAATGCAGATGATGTTTACATCTATACGGCGAACGACACACTTATCCGAGTTTATCACGATAACTTTGGTCATCTATTAGATGCCCATGGACAAGCCACAACTAATCGTGAATTGTCACCATCAAGTGACTGGTTTAGTGACCGTTATGTCGAAATGAATGGACAAAAGTATTATCGCGTAGCAACGAATGAATTTGTCAGTGCTAATGAAGTTTATGAATATACCAAAGCTTCCGCAACAATAACTACTAAAAATACAGCCAATTTATATGATGAGAAGGGCCAACTACTGACTGAGCAATTGCCAGCAAATGCATCATACAAAGTTGATAGATTCCAAACAATTGATGGTTCAATATACTATCGTGTAGCTAATAATCAGTTTGTTAGAGCAGTGGATGTTATTTTATAAGGCAAAACATATTTAATAGAAATGCCGTCACGAGAATATTTTGATTTCTAGTGACGGCATTTTTTGAAATTTGCAAATGAATACTCTCAGCTCTTCCAACTAGTTTTTTTAAATAGCCTCAACAATAAAACAAAATTTCTGAGTATTTAAATAGAATAGCTCAAGGCCTGTAATAGCAATCGTTAGATTAATTTTTTACCTTTCAACCTTTAGTTACAAAGAAAGAACCCCGATTAATCGGGGCTCTTTCTTAAGTTTGGTTATAAGAAGCATTTCAATAATTATTTTTAATATTAAAACTAATAAAACAGAGTTGAATCACACCTGATTATTTGGTTATTTAAGTGTGATTCAACTCTGTTTTGTGTTCAATTTATCTATAATTAAAAATCCGAATTCATCAGAAGTCATTTTGACTAATAAAATTAGTCGGAAGGGCTGAGAATATTTACCCGCTGTGGGTGTGGCGTTACAGCTTTAGCTGTTACACCACCGGGCGCGTTTGGATACTTGCTGGTTTGTGCAAGGATTCAAACCGAGATTCGAGACCGCTTCTCAGGCTCGAATCGGTCCGCATAGCAGGTGAATATTCTCAGCCCTGGAGACGGCAAACACTTAACCAACTTTAAGAAAGAACCTTAATTGGTCGAGATTCTTTTTGAGGTTTATTTCTTCAACTGACTATCATCAAATGTAATTCCGGATAAAAAGTCCTTAATTCTAGTTGTTGGATGATTAAAGAAATCGTCAGGTGTGCCATCGAAAAGGATGTCCCCATTCTCAACGAAGACAATTTTATCAGCCACTGAACGGGCAAATTGCATGTTGTGCGTCACGATTATCATTGATTGGTCCATCTTGCTAAGTTCTTCCAGAATCAACAAGACTTGAGTTTCTAGCTCAGGATCAAGGGCACTGGTTGGTTCATCCAACAAGATATACTCAGGATTCATTGCTAAAGCACGACAGATTGAAATACGCTGTTGTTGACCACCTGATAGTTGACTCGGATAACGGTCAGCATATTCGCTGAGACCAACTTGTGAAAGTAATTGACGAGCTTGATCCTCAGTTGCTTTCTTAGGAGCCTTCAAAACGGTTTCTGGAGCAGTGGTGATATTTTGAAGAACAGTTAGGTTAGGGAAGAGGTTCCAATTTTGAAAGACCATGCTAGTTTTCTTACGAATGTCAAAACTTTTCTTCTTTGTGAGTGGTTCGGAATAATCCAGTGTTAAATCGGAAAAGCTAATTGTACCGCTCTCTGGTCTAACTAAAAGATCAAGCGAACGTAACAAGGTTGATTTACCGGAGCCAGAAGGTCCTAAGATAACTGTTGTTTTACCCTCAGGAAAGTCGACGGATAAGTTTTTCAAAACTTCTTTATCATCATATTTTTTAACAATATTCTTTAATGAAATCATTAGGCTTCACTTCCTTTAACATATTTGGAAGTTCTGCGTTCTAGATAATGTTGTAGAAGTGTCAATAATGAGCAAATGACAGCATATAAGAAAGCAGCCAATGAGTACATCAAAAGTGGTTGGAAGTTTTTGGCAGTAATCTGTTGACTGACTTGGAACATTTCCAAAATAGTGATGGAACTGGCTAGCGATGTATCTTTAACTAAGCCAATAAATGAATTGGATAGCGGTGGTAAGGCGATTCTAACAGCCTGTGGCAGCACGATCTTCATTAAAGTTTGTTTAGTCGTAAAGTTCAATGTGAAAGCTGCATCCCATTGATCCTGTGGAACTGACATCAAGGCTGAACGAATTGTTTCTGAAGCGTAAGCCCCAGTATTCAAGGAGAAGCCTATTACGGCTGCGATGAATGGTGAAAGTTGAATGCCAGCACTTGGAAGACCAAAGAAAATGATGAACAATTGAACTAGCAGTGGAGTGGAACGGAATAACCAAACATAAAAGTTAGCAATTGCACGAAGTACAAGCCATGGATATCTGATTACTTTGTTTTCACTCGGTTTGATAAATTTAATTAATGCTGTTAATACGGCTAGAATCAAACCAAATATAAATGAAATGATTGCCAGTGGAATGGTAAACTGCAACATTGCAGAGATCATTTCTGGCAATGACGTAATGATAATGTGCCACATGAAGTTTAAACCCCCTCAATTAGTTTAAAAATTATTTTTTAGTAATATCTTCACCGAAGTACTTAATTGAAAGCTTCTTCATTGTACCGTCTTTGTAAAGTTCTTTGATAGCTTTGTTAACACGGCCACGTAGGTGAGTTGATTTCTTGTTGTAGATTGGAGCAATTTTTGATGATGCAAGTTTATTGTCAGGAATAGTAATGTATTTCAAATCAGTATTCTTGTGACTTTCTTTCCAATATAAGAAAGCTTCTTTAGAGTTGAAAGCACCAGCAACACGTCCTTGGTCGATCATTGACATGTCAGTTTGGAAATCAGCTGCAGGAACTACAGTGGCACCAAATTTTTCGGCGTGATTATAGTTGTCAGTACCAGTACCGGCAGAAATTTTCTTACCTTTAATATCATCAACTGAGTTAATACCAGAACCTGGTTTAGTAATGATTACTGATTTTGAATAAATATAAGGTGTTGAGAAGATGTAGTGTTTCTCACGAGCAGGATTGATAGCAACGTTGTTCAAAACGACATCAAATGTGTTTGAGTTCAAACCAGCAATTAGTGAATCCCACTTTGTTGGAACAAATTTAGCTTTTAAATCAAGCTTTTTAGCAATAGCTTTACCAAGGTCAACCTCAAACCCCTTTAATTGACCATTATCACGATATGAATATGGAGCATAAGTTCCCTCAAGACCGATAGTTAGTGTGCCAGATGTCTTAGTATCACTGGCAGTCTTGTTACTTGAGCAGCCTGTTAGTACCAATACCAAGGCCACAATTGTAGTTAAAATTAAAGCAATTCGCTTTTTCATTATAATAAATCCCCCTATTAAAAAATCATCACTGTCTATTTTCGCATAAAATAAGTTTGGTTAAAAAGAATATGTCTCCTAAAACTTAAATAAATCGGTTGAAAGATATCTTTCACCATTATCTGGTGCAACGGTTACGACAGTTCTACCTTTGCCAAGCTGCTTAGCAATCTCAATCGCACCAAAGATATTAGCTCCGGCAGAAATACCGGGTAGAAATCCTTCTTGGTGACTAACTGCTTGTGCCATATTGATAGCTTGATCACTTGTAACTTCTATAATATCCGAATAAGATTGTTTGTCTAGCGTATCTGGAATGAAACCAGCACTAATTCCCTGAATTTTGTGAGCTCCAGTTTTTCCTTCCTTTAATAGAGGAGATTCCGCAGCTTCCAAAGCGTAGACTTTTACATCAGGATAGACCTTAGTTAGCGCATGACTGACACCTGAAAGAGTTCCACCAGTACCAACACCGGCGACGAAAGCATCAACGTTTGTGTCACCAAAAGCATCAACTATCTCTTTACCAGTTGTAGCCTCATGAATAGCGGGGTTAGCTGGATTTTGAAATTGCATAGGCATGAAGTAACCATTTTCTTTAGCTAAATCAGTAGCCTTTTGAATTGCAGCCTTCATACCACCTTTACCGGGAGTCAAAATTAACTCGGTACCATAACCTTGCATCAACTTGCGACGCTCGATACTCATTGTTTCAGGCATAGTGATTATTAGATGATAACCTTTGGCAGCAGCAACAAGTGAAAGGCCAATACCTGTATTACCTGATGTTGGTTCAACTAAAGTGTCACCAGGTTTGATCTTGCCAGCTTTTTCAGCAGCTTCAATCATTGCAAGGGCGATGCGATCCTTAATGGAACTACCAGGATTGAAAAATTCAAGTTTAACGTAAACATCAGCTGCATCATCTGGTACGACGTTGTTTAATTTAACGATTGGTGTGTCACCAATTAATTCAGTAATATTTTGTACAATTTTTGTCATAATAAAATACTCCTTAACATGTAGTTAGTTTGTGTGATGTAACGGTTTTTAACCAGTTATTGTAGAATTGTGATTGTGTCTGTTGCCAAGCAAATGTTGGTTGATGATCAAGTGGAGAATAGTAATTGCTAGCAGGCAATGGGTCAATGACTTTGGAACTATTGAGTTCACGGTGATATTCTTTGTCCAGACCGTCACGCTGATATTCCAAATGTGAGAAGAGAAAGGTTTGATGTTTCATATTTGTTGATTCAACCAAAGTCAGCAGACCGTTCTGACTGACAGCAGAAATTTTTAAATTTGGTTCATTGTTCAGTTGTTCGTGACTCATTTCAGCATAACGTGCGTGAGGTGATGGGAAATTGTCAGAAACATTTTTTAATAAGTCTGAATCGGTTAAGATTTGATTTTGAAAAATACCGAATGTCTTGTGTGGCAGAATTTTTTTGTCGATGTCATATAAACGATTAAGGGCAGCCATGGCGCCCCAACAGACATAGAGCTGGGGGATGTTTAATTGGTCGAGTAAATCGATCAATTCATTGATTTCATCAAAGTATGAAACTTGAGGAAAATCTAATTTTTCAACGGGACTTCCCGTAATAATAAATCCATCCAAGTTTGGGATATCGTTTAAATCTAGTGGGGACATCTGCGAAGTGACCTTAGAATTAAGACTTCGGTCGACGTAACGGGTAGCAGAGTAGTAGAATTTTAATTCTACTTGATTGCCTAGAATAGTTTGGAAATTGTCCATAGTTTCGGTTTTGTTCTGCATTAAATTTAAGATTCCAATTTTGATATGTTCCACAAGTAACTCCTTTCTAAGCAGCTAAGAACACAAAAAAGCGGAGCTGACTAATGTCAACTCCGCTTGATAATTTTAGTTTTCACTACTTGATTATCAATTGAGTGGTATTAGGCATGTTGAAAAAGTATAGTAATGTTTTTCCATTACTACACAACAACATGATTCAACTTGTTTTTGATTAAAATTCAACATGTCCGATTCCTCCTGCAATTAAGTTGTTTCAAATTTACAATGACTAATTAAATAAGTCAAGTGTTATTTTTTCTTTTCGGTATAAATCGATAAGGATTCAAATTCAAGATATGATGCCAAAGTTAGTGATATTACTAGGATCAGTACTAACCAACCTAAGGTTCTGCCTAAGATAATTGTTAATGGCATAAATTTAGCAACTAAATAAATGCTGGCAACTGAAAAGAAGAAATCAACAACCAAATTGGCGCCGATTACCAATCTACTTCTTTCCAAAATAAAGAAATTAAGTAAATCTTTTAACAATTTTCCAGTCGAACTACGATACATGATCAACACAGGACGCTGGGCGATAACCTTGACTGCAAACATTCCAAAAGCTCCAACAACACCACCGACCACAATTCTCCACGTTAAAGCGTGCAAAACCAAGGAGTTGTACGAGACTCCGATGATTGATAAACAGAGAATGTAAGGGATGATGAAAAAGAACAGGTAGATCACAGCAATTTTTTTGTTAGACATATTAAGATACTCCCTATATACTGATAGGTCTATTCTATCATTAATGACGAGAAGATTCGATGTATGTATGTTGATGATATATAACCAGATTCAAGTTTATTTATTGTTTTTTTTACTCTTAGTTATATCAGAGTTGAAAATATGTCGTAATTTAAGATTGATGGGATTAATGACTGGGATAATAAAATAGAACTGAAGTTTGAAATCCTCAGGGCCTTAAAAATCAAAACTAACCATGAGCCAGTACTATATGAAAAAAATGAAAAGCCATAAGTCTATGACAGTTTTCATCGATTAAGCTGAAAGCTAAACGTAATCTATTTGAGATTGAGAAACCAATGATAGAGATAAATATAAGCCTGTTTTATTCAGTATAAACATCTAACACTTATTGTTGAATGTTTGAACACCTGTTATAATTGTTTTGTTTATACTTAACTCAAGAATTGTTAGTTTTGGATTTACTTTGAAAAGTTGAAATTATCCAGAAGAAACGAATATTTCCACGTGCAGTGAATCGTTTTTATTGCAGTTGGAAATACTCGTTTCTGGAGTTAACAAACCAGTTAGGTATTTAAGTTTACATATGAAAGAGAGTGCGAGTTAAATGAGTGGTGACTCTTCTGGAGCGTCGCTTTCCGGGCAGCTGATTTTAATAATTGTTTTGACAATATTAAATGCTTTTTTTGCAGCAGGCGAGATGGCGATTGTTTCTGTTAATAAGACGTCCGTTGAGGAAAAGGCTAAACATAGCCGTGGAGCTAAGAAAATTCTTCAAATGATCAACGAACCAAATAAATTTCTGTCAACGATTCAAGTGGCAATTACTTTAGCAGGATTTTTATCATCTGCTAGTGCCGCTACGACATTGAGTGTTTGGATGGAAGGTATTATAGGAGATTTTCCTGGTAGCCGGGAAGTTTCAATAGTAATTATAACGGTGATTTTATCGTTTATTACTTTAGTTTTAGGGGAATTGTATCCGAAGAGGATAGCGTTACAACGGCCATATGAGGTGGCAAGTTTCACGCAACCAATGATCAGTTTGTTCGGCTGAATCTTGAAGCCTTTTGTCTGGTTACTAGATTCAACTATCGATGTGTTGATGAAAATCACACCAATTGATTTCAGTAAAAAAGACGAACCGATTACTAGAAATGAAATGATTGCAACGCTGAAAAAGTCTCGTAATACCGGGACTATCAATTCTGATGAGTATCAGATGTTACAAGGAATTATCCGATTTGGTGATAAGACCGCTCGTGAAATTATGGTTCCAAGAACCGATACTTTCATGTTGGATATCAATGATTCAGTCGATAAGAATATCGATTCTATTCTAAGTCAGCCATATTCAAGAATTCCTGTTTATGGTGGCGACAAGGATAATGTGATAGGTATTATCCATATTAAAGATTTGTTGAAGCGTTCTCGTGAGGTCGGTTTTGACAATATTAATTTGAAGTCAATTATGAAAGATCCGTTGTTTGTTCCGGAAGCTACTAACATTGATAGTTTACTTTTGAAAATGCGAAGTACCCAGACACAAATTGCCATGGTCGTTGATGAGTATGGTGGAATCGTCGGTTTGGCAACAATTGAAGATATTCTTGAAGAAATTGTTGGTGAAATTGATGATGAATACGATCCCGTAACGAAGAATTTCCAAAGACTCGGAGCCAACAAATTTTCAGTTGTCGGTTTAATGACAATTGAAGATTTCGATGAACTCTTTGAAGAAGAGATCCACGTTGATTATGTTGATACGATTGCGGGATATTTAATAATGAATCTGGGTGAAATTCCAGATGCTAAACATCCTCAATCATTTGAATTAAGTGATGGTACGGTTATTACGTCAGGTGAATTGAATGGTTCGAGAATTGAAAATGTTATCGTGACAGTACCTGACAGCAAATTGAAGAATGTTACTACTAACATGTATAAAGAGAAATACTAACAGTATTTCTTTTTTTTATGATGGAGGCCGCCGGAGGTGTCGAGTGATGGAGCCCGCTATGCGACTGGTGCGAGCCAAGGTCTCGCGCCTCGATTTTGAGCTTCGCAAAGACCGCGAATCTCAAAATACGTCGGTGGAGTAAGGGATAAATCCCTAACTCCACTTGCACAGCAGGTCTCCATCACTCGACACCTCCGTAATGTATTTTGTGTTGATTTAGATTATAAACTGAAGGATGAAAGTTTAGTTAAGTATGCCGTTTCCAGACCGGTGATGTAATTTAAAGCACTAACGCCACTTTCGCTGCAAAATGAATACTCTCAGCTCTTCCAACTAGTTTTTTAATGTTGGTAACGGAATTAAGATTTCTGATTATTTAAATAAATTAACTCTAAGCTGTAATAACAATGGTTAGATTGATTTTTCACCTTTCAACCTTTAGTTATAAATATTAATCGCCTTTAATAATGTTTTCTATAATATAATAGATGAATGGTGTTATTAACATTCATTAATTCGTGTAATGAATGCAATACGTTAAAATATGATGTGGATTTGTCATGTAAGCTACATGCAAGAAACCTTTGACTATTGTGTATAATCCAGTAGGAAACTTAAAACTAGCCGGAGGGAGCCAGAAATTGAGCCAGCAGTGAAGGTGGCGTTATGGCTTTAGCCATTACACCACAGGACGAGTTTTGAGATTCGCGTACTTTGCGAAGCTCAAAATCGAGGTCTGAGACCGTACTATGGCTCAGACCGGTCCTCACAGCAGGCTTAATTTTCTGGCTCCCTCCGGCGGCATATCCCAATAACAAAAAATCCTTAAATTTATGACAACCAAAAAAGAAAGGAACTTCAATAAATTAATATGGATCAAAAACAATTAGAACAAGAAGTTAACAAACGAAGAACCTTTGCTATCATCTCTCACCCGGATGCTGGTAAAACAACTATTACAGAACAAATGCTTTATTTCGGTGGTGTAATTCGTTCTGCCGGTACCGTTAAAGCTAAAAAATCTGGTCAATTTGCAACTAGTGATTGGATGGAAATTGAAAAGAAACGTGGTATTTCTGTTACCAGTTCTGTAATGCAGTTTCATTATCACGACAAGGATATCAATATTTTGGATACCCCAGGACACGAGGATTTCTCTGAAGATACTTATCGGACTTTGATGGCTGTTGATGCAGCGGTCATGGTTATTGATTCTGCTAAAGGTATCGAACCTCAGACTAAGAAATTATTTAAAGTTGTTAAAAAACGTGGCATTCCAATCTTTACATTCATGAATAAATTGGATCGTGATGGACGTGATCCACTTGACTTGATAGCTGAACTTGAAGAATTACTTAATATCGAAGGTTGCGCAATGAATTGGCCTATCGGTATGGGTAAGGAACTGAAGGGTCTCTATGATATCAGTAATAACCGTTTGGAACTTTATCGAAAAGATGGCGATGACCGTTTCTTGTCATTAAACGACGATGGTCAATTGGCTGAACACAATCCGATCGAAGAAGAGGGCGTTTACGAACAAGCTCTTGGTGAAGTTGATTTGATCAAAGAAGCTGGTAATAAGTTTGACTTGGCGAAGGTTCAGGCCGGTAATCAAACTCCAGTTTTCTTCGGCTCAGCTTTGACAAACTTTGGTGTTGAAACCTTCTTGAATACCTTCCTAGATATGGCGCCAGCTCCTGCTGAACATATGGAAAAAGATGGCACTGATATTGTTAAACCAGATGATCCAGAATTCTCTGCCTTTGTCTTCAAAATTCAAGCTAATATGAATCCAAATCATCGTGATAGAATTGCTTTTGTCAGAATCTGTTCCGGTGAATTTGTTCGAGGTATGGATGTAACATTGCAAAGAACTGGTAAGGTTATGCGTTTGAACAATGCGACTGAATTTATGTCTGACCAAAGAGAAACTGTTAAGTCAGCCGTTGCCGGTGATATTGTAGGTTTATATGATACTGGTAATTTCCAAATTGGCGATACAATTTACGAAGGTAAAAAGTCAGTTCAATTTGAAGATTTGCCACAATTTACACCTGAAATGTTTATGGAAGTTCAAGCTAAGAATGTTATGAAGCAGAAATCATTCCATAAAGGTATGCAACAACTAGTTCAAGAGGGTGCAGTACAACTTTACAAGAAATATACAACTAATGACTACATCTTGGGTGCAGTTGGACAACTTCAATTCGAAGTATTCCAGTTTAGAATGAAAAATGAATATAATTGTGATGTTGTTATGAAACCTATTGGCTCTAGAATTGCTCGTTGGGTCGATCCTGAACAGTTGGATCAATCAATGTCTTCAACTAGAAATATGCTAGTGAAAGATTTGGATGACAAGCCACTATTCTTATTTGAAAATAGATTTGCGGAAAACTGGTTTGCTAACAAATATCCAGATGTTAAGTTAACTTCAAAATTATAGAAAATCGCTGAATGGCGGTTTTTTTTATTGTAAAATTTTAGTGGTAGTGTAAAAACTCACAAAATAAAAGGAGGCGACAAATACGTTCAATAAGGCCTAGATGGCGTGCTATAAGGGGATTTTCTCAAATAATATAACAATATAATTCCAACTACCGATTATTTTATTTGTTATACATTGAAATACTTTTGTGATTATTGCTGGAATTTTGACTAAATTTAGATTTCTTTCCGTAACTAACTATAAGAAATCTTTAGGTTCTTAAGGAATTCTTAAAGTCAAGTGGCAAAAAATTACAATTTATTTTCGAATGTTTAATTCTTGTTACAAATTCCAGGTTTTGTTGAAACTACTTTTTTTAAATAGTAGTCTATAACTAGATTATTTATTAAGGGGAAACCATTCTATGTCTAAAAAAAATCTACTAACTAGTGCATTAGTACTTGGCACATTAGCTGCAACTGCGACACCTTCAATCGTGTCTGCTGCAACAACAAATGATGCAGACTCTACTGCAGCACAAACAAGTACCGAACAAGTAAATAATAAATCACAAGATAATAGTTCAAATGTCATTGCCGGCTCAGCCCAAAAAGCTGATACAACAGTTGCTACTTCAGCCACTGTTCAAGCTGCCAGTGAATCACTAAATAACGCACTAAATACAACCGCAGTTATTCAAGCTGCTACAGGGGCAACAACGGCACAACAACAAGCATTCTTGAGTTCAGCTGTTCCAATGGCTCAAAAGGCTGCTTCACAATATGGCCTTTATACTTCAGTTATGTTGGCACAAGCTATCCTTGAAAGTGGCTGGGGTACTTCAACTTTGGCTACACAAGGTCATAACTTGTTTGGTATTAAGGGTGACTATAACGGTGCCTATGTAACAATGCCAACTTCTGAATGGAGTGCTTCACAAGGCTGGTATACAATTAATGCCAACTTTAGAAAGTACCCAAGTTACTATGAATCATTCGCTGACAACGGAGATAAGTTGCGTAACGGTGTTTCATGGAACTCAAGTTATTACAGTGGTACATGGACAGAAAATACTAAGTCATATAAGGACGCTACTGCTTGGCTACAAGGAAGATATGCAACAGCTCCTAACTATGCATCATCATTGAACAACTTGATTCAAACATACAACCTGACTCAATATGATGGCAACGCTGAAACAAACGGTGGTGCTCAAAGTAGTGTTATTACTGTTAACAACACAAATGGAAACTATGTAAAACTTTTCGCATTTGGTAGCGATGGCACACCAACAACTGTTACAAACCGTGGTTTAGCTAACAAAACACCTTGGTATACTGATCAAACAAAGACATATAACGGTCACACATATTACCGTGTTGCTACAAACGAATGGGTTGAAGATACATATTTGGCCTAAATATATTTTGGCAATACTAAGACATTCTCTTTACGATGAGGATGTCTTTTTTTAATGCCGCCGGAGGGGACGAGGGATGTTGACCGCTATGCGACCGGTGCGAGCCAAGGTCTCGCGCCTCGATTTTGAGCTTCGCAAAGCCCGCGAATCTCAAAATGCGTCGGTGGAGTAAGGGATAAATCCCTAACTCCACTTGCACAGCAGGTCAACATCCCTCGTCCCCTCCGGCTAGAGTCTTAATTGATTGGTATTGAAGTATGCCGTTTCCAGAGCTGAGAGCATTCAATTGCTGCGCGGAACGGCTCGAGCCAAAGTTCGGTCTCGAACCTCGGTTGAAGCCTCGCAAAACCCGCGAGTCTTCAACGCGCCCGGTGGTGTAATTGCTGAAGCAATAACGCCACTTTCGCTGCAAATGAATACTCTCAGCTCTTCCAACTAGTTTTTTATGGGCGGAACAATAAAATGAAGATTTCTGAGTATTTAAATAAATTAGCTTCAGGCCTGTAATAGCAATTGTTAGATTAATTTTTCACCTTTCAACCTTTAGATATTTAAGGAAAAGAATAAAGTTTATGCTGTGGATAAGTTTTGTGTTTGCCTTTCATTCTTAATATCATCAATCAGAAATTTTAAAGCAGTAAATGGATATATCAATAATAAGTGAACAATTTTAATTTAAAATACACTAGCCTCAGAACGTCAGTAATGCAGACCGCTGTGAAAGTGGAGTTGGCGCTTTAGCGCTTACTCCACAGGACGATCTTTGAGACGCGGTTTTCGGCTCAAAGGCGAGATTCGAGACCGTACCTCAGGCTCGAACCGGTCCTCATAGCGGTACTGCATTACTGACGGTCTGATGCGGCAGGCGACAGAATATATTTGAATATAACAGTTGTCCTAACGGCCAGACTCGCTTATTATATTTAGATGGACTTTTAATTAAGAGAGTGAAATTAATGAATGAAAAACTAACTTGGAGAAATTTATTTTTTATAGGATCAATGCTATTTGGATTGTTTTTTGGAGCGGGAAACTTAATTTTCCCGGTCTTCTTAGGGCAACAGGCGGGTAGTAACGTTATTTATGCAATTATAGGGCTGTTGATAACTGGTGTCGGATTACCTCTGCTTGGAGTTGCAAGTATGGGTATGACTGGAAGCAACAGTGTCTTTGATCTTGCCGGCAAAGTTAATCGGCCGTTCGCCTACATTTTTACAATCCTGCTTTATCTAACTATGGGCCCCTTATTTGCGATTCCACGGTTGGCGACAATATCTTTTCAACTGGGATTGGCACCTTTTGTGGATAAGTCGAAGCAAAGTATCAGTTTGTTAATATTCTCAGCTGTCTTTTTCATCGTCACATTGTGGTTAGCTAGAAAGCCAAGTAAACTGATGGTTTATGTTGGTAAATGGTTGACTCCGATATTTTTAGTTTTGTTAGGAATATTGATTGTTACTGCTATGATAAAACCTATGGGTGGTTTGCATGCTGTTCCGCATGGGCAATATGCAAAGAGTCCGGTTTTGGCTGGTTTTACTGAAGGTTATAATACGATGGATGCTTTGGCCTCACTAGCATTTGGGGTAGTAGTGATTGATACGATTAAGTCATTAGGCGTGAAGCACCCAGGTCAAATTGCGAAGGATACTATTCGTTCAGGTTTTATTTGCGTAATTTTAATGGGAATCATTTATGCTTGCTTAGCATTGATAGGAACGATGAGTGTGAATAAATTGCCTTTAGCTACTAATGGAGGGGTGACTTTAGCACAGGTTTTCAACTACTACTTCGGATCATTTGGTAGTATCCTATTGGCATTGATTGCGATTATTGCTTGTTTGAAAACGTCTATTGGGTTGACCTCATCTGTTGGTGAAACGGCCAAAGAAATGTTTCCGAAATTCAACTATCTAGTTGTCTTGATTGTGGCAGGGATTGTGTCATTTTTAGTTGCCAATATTGGATTGACACGCCTGATCAATTATTCAACGCCAGTTTTAATGTTCTTATATCCACTAGCGATGGTATTGATTATCATTGCAGTTTTGACACCTTTACTAGGTGATTCAAAGTGGATTTTTGGGTTAGCAACGTTATTTACAATTATTCCAGCGTTATTTGCCGGAATTGAAGCCTTACCAAAGAATTTGCAAACTAATGGTTTTGTTCAGCAGATTTTAGTTTGGAACAGTCACTTGCCACTGGCCGAAATGAGCCTTGGTTGGGTGGTTCCCTCGCTGATTGGATTAGTTGTAGGGTATATTGCGAGTCGAATTTATGGCGGTAAAAGTATAGAAAAATAGAATGGATTTACTGAATTGGACGTACATTTATGCAGTAGAATCGCAGAACATATGATTTGATGTGTTTTAAATCTCCAAAAGAACTTAAGTAAATTAAATATCTACATTTTAGAGTCAAAAAAGAGGCTGTCTTCCACTTGAAATGAAAGTGAATAGGCAGCCTTTTTTTCTTATTATTAATTGTAAATCATAATTCAGCTAACAATTTGTTTGCAGTGGGTTCGTTTAAAATTATGTCAGTGAAATAGTTTCCCTTTAATGTTGCGCATAGTGCTGAAGATTTGAACTTGTCATTGACGATTGTTACACGATTTGGAATTGTCAAAATTTTCTTAAGACTTAATCCAAAAACTTTATCATTATCCTCATCAACCAATAACTTACCTGATTTATCAATTGGACGACCATAAGCCATGGCTGCAACTTTATCAGGAGCAACATTTGGAAAGAGTATTTCTCGACTATTATTCCAGGCCCCAATGCTGTTAACAGAATCCAGAGTACCAACGCTAGTGAAAATTAAATCAAGCCCTTGGGCTGCAGTAAGTGTCGGTTGGATGGCCGGCTCTTGTGCCAATAGATTTCTGACATCTGAGCTGAGAATGTAAAGTGGTGCTTCAATAGTCCTATATTTACCGTTGTAGCGGGAGGCAGCTTTTTGAACTAAGGGCGTTGTACCTGATAATGAGTTACGCTTACCGTTCTCACCGATGAATTGCGTGAAGACTACGTTATCTCTGGCGGTAGTTTGAAATGAATCGATTACGTGATAAATAGTATCGCCCCAAGTTAAACCAATTGTTTTCTTACCATCAATTAAATCTTGGAGATACTTGGCAGCGAAGGAATAAAATCGATCGTTTTCGTGAGCAATATCTTCAGTATTTTTCAAAACGTAAAAATTATGATGCGGAAAATTCAGGCGGAGTTTACTTTCCAAGTCAGAACTTCGTGAAAAGGGGGAACTAATATTTATAGTAACTATTTTTTTGTCGATTGCTTCTGACAAATATTTTGATATTTTATAGCGACTAATATTGTATTTTTTCGAGATGTCACCCAAGTTCAAATGCTTTAAATAATAATCTTGAGCCAAATCTACTAATAATGACGTGTTTTCTTCTTGGGTCATGGTGACTCTCCTTTGCTACATTATAAGTTACCCTATTTATCAGTTGATTTCAATTTTGCGAGTTTGGCTATATTAAAATTATTATGAAGAGCTATGTAAAGTGATAATTAATTGTGCGGTTTCCAGAGTCGAGAGTATTCCAGCTAGTTTGTTTTGTTGATGGAAGGGAATAATAAAGCGAAAACCCTTAATTGTTTAAATAAATTAGCTCGAGGCCTGTAACAACAGCGCTTATATTAATTTTTACCTTTCAACATTGGTTATAAATGTAAAATTTTACGGGTGTATCAATATGCAAATAAGGGTCATAAAAAAGAAGCTGTTCTTCACTTGGGGTTTTGCGCAACTCCAAGTGTAAAAACAACTTCTTTGTTCTTATCACCAATTACATAAACAGACATGTAACATAATAAATCCTAATTTGGTTCATCTATAGATAATTTGACTATTTAAATATTTTATCCAAATTAGTCGGAAGAGCTGAGAGTATTAACCGGCTGTGGGTGTGGCGTTAGGACTTTACTGTTACACCACCGGGCGAGTTTGGAGACTTACCGGTTTATGGTAAGGCTTCAAACCGAGGATTGAGACCGCTCTTCAGGCTCGGTCCGGTCCGCATAGCAGGTTAATATTCTCAGCTCTGGAGACGGCACTCATAACTAAACTTTATTTTTTGAAAGACTATAATTAGGACTTTTTAGTTAGTCGTAACGTCAGTAATACAAACATATTCGTTATTTGCGACGCGATAATAGCCTACTTTGTCGATAACAATAAAATTATCAGTGATCCAAGCTGTTGCAGGGCCTAATGCGTAACCAGCAATTGGTTGACCAGTTTGATCGTAAACTTGTGCTGGACCAGCAGTATTAACGGTCACTTTATTAACATTTTGCGCTACTGGTTGACTATTCTTGAAAAGATAAACATCGTTGGCTTTGACGAATTCGTTAGTTGAAATGCTGTAGAAGGTTCCACTTGGGAGGTTATTTTGAATTCCAACTTTCCAAACCGAATCCTTTGGTAAGGCCCGTGTCATGGGGTTACCATTCATGTCATAAAGTTGGGCTGTATCCGCGGCCACTGTTACCGTGTGATCTCGTAAAAGAATTTGTCCCATAGCTTGATCATTATTTTCAGCGATTCCAGGCGTATTGATAATGATTTGGACATCGGCTGCTTTAACAAATTCATTTGTAGCAACACGATAGTAAACGCCACTATCAAGGGTATTTTGATAGTCCGCTTTCCATTCAGTATCAAAGTTAAGTGTTCGAGAAATAGCCTGACCATTTTGATCATACAACTGTGCATGAACCGAAGTGATTTTGATTGTTGCATCGCCGATAGCAGATAAACCGGTGTTGATGCGAGTATCTTGAGCTTGGACTACTGTAGTGGTCAGCGTGCTACTAGTGCTAGCTCCAACAGCAAGAAGGGATGCTACAAGTAAACCTTTTTGAACATATTTCATAAAATGAAACTCCTTTAATAAAATTATTACAAGATTAAATTATAAAGATTTGACGGTCAGAATTTGTATACGTACTGTAGATTTTGAGCAAATAAGTCGATTAAATTTTTCTAAAAAAATTGTAATTTGGTTGCTTATAAATTGATTAATTTTTAGAAAGCTAAAGGTTGAAAGTTTAGTTAAGTATGCCGTTTCCAGATCTGAGAGTATTCAACTGCTGCGCGGAACGGCCCGAGCCAAAGTGCGGTCTCGGACCTCGGTTGAAGCCTCGCAAAAACCGCGAGTCTTCAACACGTCCGGTGGTGTAATTGCTAAAGCAATAACGCCACTTTCGCTGCAACTGAATACTCTCAGCTCTTCCAACTAGTTTTTTTTGACGGGGACAATAAAACGAATACTTCTGGTTATTTAAATAATTAGTTCTAGATTTGTAATGACAAAACGTTACTTTTTTCGTTGAACCCAAAGAGACACTGCAATCCAATTCTGGTTTGCAGTGTCTCTTTGGGTTAATGCTCAGAAGCCGACCAAGTTTTATCGGTACTAGCTAATCTTATTAAAGCCAAGTGCTGTCGTTTACTTGAACGATTTTATCTTTTGAGGATTTGTAATAAGTGATTTGGGTGAATTCATCTTGATTGCCAATAGAGTAGACCGTTCCTTCTGACAGATGCTTGGTTAATTTTTTGCCTTTGAGATTATATACGGATGTTTTGGGGGTAGTAACCACTAGACGAAAATCGTTGGGCGTATCCGTTTCAATCATATCTGCATCGGACTGATCATTTTTAGTTACAATTTTAATATCGCTGGCTTTGACTAGTTCATTCTTACCGACACGATAATAGAATCCGTCCGGAGTTTTATTTTTAAATGTTGAAGTATTCGAAGCTGCCTGAACTGTTCCGGTAACCGCAGGAATACTTGTTATACCTGTGCCAATTGCTAACAATGAAGCGAATAGGATTACTTTGTTAAGTGATTTCATAATATTTACCTTCTTAGATATTTAGATGTCATTGAAGAAAAAATATGTTCAACGATAATAAGGACTTATTAATATCCTGTTATCAAGAAACATCATAACTTATCAAACCGCTAAAGTCGTCTATGTTGTGTAGCCATTAAGTATAGTGAATTGAGCCTTAGTATCTAAAGGGTGAAATTTTAGTTAAGTATGCCGTTTCCAAAGTTGATAGTATTCAATTGCTGCGTGGAACGGCTCGAGTCAAAGTGCGGACTCGTTCCTCGGTTGAAGCCTCGCAAAACCCTCGAGTCTTCAACACGCCCGGTGGTGTAAGGACTAAAGTCCTAACGCCACTTTCGCTGCAACTGAATACTCTCAGCTCTTCCAACTAGTTTGTTTATGGCAGGAAAAATAAGACGAAGGATTCTGATTTGTTTAAATAAATTAGCTCTGGGCCTGTAACAACAATGGTTATATTAGTTTTTCACCTTTCAACCTTTAGTTAGTATTCAGACCTTATATTTCAAGAGCGTAGTGCAAGTTCAGTGAAATATATTGTGTTTGATTAAGACAAAGAGACACTGTGATCAAAATCGAATCACAGTGTCTCTTTGTCTTAATTCTTAGAACTGATCATAGTTTGTTTAATGGTTAGGCCAATTTCTTAATCAGATGTCTTAATAAAACAAACAATGCGATAAAGAAACCACCGAGCATCATTAGTAGACCATTTTCGTTACCAGTCTGTGGGAATTTTCCGACTCCATAACCAGATCCAGAACTATTGCCAGTTGATGGTAATTCAGTACTTGGGTTAGGATTTGTAGTTGAGGTTGATCCTCCAGGGATAGTAACGGAAGGAATACCAGGTTCTACAGGATTAACAACAGGAGGTGTAGTTACGCCAGGTTTGCCAGGTTCTACAGGGTTAACAACAGGAGGTGTAGTTACGCCGGGTTTGCCAGGTTCCACAGGGTTAACAACGGGTGGCTTTGGTTTACCGGGACCAGGGTTAACAACGGGTGGCTTTGGCTTACCGGGACCAGGGTTAACAACGGGTGGCTTTGGTTTACCAGGACCAGGGTTAACAACAGGTGGCTTTGGTTTACCAGGACCAGGGTTAACAACAGGTGGCTTTGGTTTACCAGGACCAGGATTAACGACAGGTGGTTTTGGTTTACCAGGTTCAGTAGGTGGTACTACTACGCCAGGTTTGCTAGGCTCTTTTTTATCCTTAGCTTCCAAATTGTTAGTCATATCTTTAGTTACAGTGAATTTAATTGGAGTTTTGTCGAGTTCATAACCTTCAGGAGCAATGGTTTCAACGAATGAGTAGTCACCAGCCTCAAGATTTGAAACAACGATTTGACCCTTTTCATTAGTAGTCAAATTGCTTTGGATAACTTTGCCATTGCTATCTAATAAATCAAAGACAGCTCCAGGTAAGAGCTTGTTGAGTGTTGCATCAACTTTTGTTAAAACAACGTTACCAGTGTCAGAAACACCAGTTGTTGGATCGTCAAACTTTTCCAAAGTAACAGGTGTCGTTTGATTAGCTACAATAGTGAATTCGATTGGAGTTTTATTTAGAAGGTAACCTGCGGCTGGGCTAGTTTCAACAAATTGATATTCGCCCGCAGGCAAGTCTTCGACAGCTAGTTCACCATTACCATCAGTTACGATACCTTGTTTAATAACATTGCCATTTTTATCTTGTAATTCGAAAGTAGCGCCGGCAATTGTAGCGTTTGAATTAGGATCAAGTTTCTTTAATACAACGGAACCAGTAGGAGCATCATCTTTTTCGTTAGCCATCAGGTTGACGGAGCCATTGTCAGGAATGGTAAAGACGTGTGTGTTGGTATTTAGAAGATAGCCATCAGGAGCTCTAACTTCTAGCAACGTATAAGTACCGTATGGTAAATCATTGATGGTTACTTTACCATCTGCATCGGTTACGGCGTTAGAAATTATGACTTTACCACGGGCATCTTTTAGTTCATATTCAGCACCGGACAAAGCTTGGTTAGTTGTAGCATCAGTTTTAGTGATTGTGATTGAACCAACTTTTAGCTCGCCACCACCGGTACCTGAACCACCCCAAGAAGTTGAGGAGTCAACGGAATAATTACCTTCGCTGGATCCCATAGTAGCGCTGTTAGTCCAAGTTGTCGTACCGTTAGGATTGGTACCAGTAACTTTAGTACGATAATAAATATCAACAGCAGTAGTTACATCCTCAGGGAATGTAATGATGACTTTGTTACCTTCGGTTGTCACGACAGGATATAGAGGCTCACCACTGCTGACAAAGCCGCTAGTACCGAAGTATCCGGTCATAGCAGTCAATGAACCAGGGATGTATTCTTGGTTTGGACCAAGTGTGTCAGTGAGTACGACGTTGTGCAAAGTTTGTTCATTAGGGTTAAAAGCAAGGTTCCAGGCCAACTCGCTAGGAGCTAGTTTAGGAGTAAAACCTGCAATCCAACCATTTTTGTTAAACATCCAGTTGTTTCCTTCGTTGCCATCACCGGTATTAGTACCTTTAGCAACTAAAGATATAGTACCGTGACGGTTAGCGGTGGTTGATTCAAGTGCATCGTTGAAAGTGATTGTACCAGTTTTAGCTCCGGCCTTAAGTGTAGCAACACCAATTTCAACGTTGTTGGAATCATAAATTGGAAATGACATATCACCAGGTGTAGTAATACCACTAGGTAATTCGAATGAAACTGTGTCACCTGAATCAATTGGAACGCCATCTGGAATACTCCAGTCATAACTAATATTGAAATTTATCCAAGCATATAAGTTATCGGATGGTTTGACAGGATTGCCATTCATATCAGTAATAGTGGCATCATTACCGGTTAAACCTGCGACATTTAATTCTTTTTTCGGCGTGCCAGTGGTTGCTTGTGAAATTGCCTTCGGCGACGAAATTGTCGTGGCTGTAGTTGGCGGTGAAGTCGTGGCAGCTTTAGCTGTTTGTAAGCCGGGAGATAGTAGAAGTAGGAAGGCAGTAAATAAACCAAGAATGGCAATAGCTATCAAGGTAGCAGCAAAAAATTCTCTTTTAATTGATTTCATCTTTCAGACCTCCAGTTAATAATGGAGTAAATTATTATTTTAAATGTAATACGCTATTCGTTATTACGCCTAGAGTATATGACTGCATATATAGGAAAGTAAAATAACTGAACCATTTAATATTTTATACTGGTATGATAGTATTTTTAATATATACCAATTTCAAACTTGCAAGAAAAAAGTCCTTAAATCACTAGACATGTTATCTGGTTATTTAAGGACTTTTTATATATTGAATCAGGCGTGCCGGTTATCATTCAGGAGATATTGATTAAAAATCGAAAGCTTCTTCTCGATTCCGGGGACGGCAATGCCTCAAACTAAATTAAACAACTAAAGGTTGAAAGGTGAAAAACTAATATGACTTTTGTTGTTACAGGTGTAGAGCTAATTTATAAATAATCAGAAATATTCGTTTTATTGTTCCTGTTATTAAAGAAATAAATTAGTTGGAAGAGCTGAGAGTATTCAATTGCAGCGAAAGTGGCGTTATTGCTTCAGCAATTACACCACCGGGCGTGTTGGAGACTCGTGGGTTTTGCGAGGCTTCAACCGAGGCTCGAGACCGCTCGAGGCTGCTGAAAAACTAAATTAGAGAAATTTAATCCACCATTCTCGTTTTATTTGAAGCACTATTTTGGGTAATTTCACCCACTTTTGTACTCAATAATAACTGTTTTATGGGAATTGATTTTTTAAAATTAAAAATTCAGGAGTTTTTCAGCAGCCTTAGACCGCTCTCTGGCTCGGGCCGTTCCGCGCAGCAATTGAATACTCTCAGCTCTGGAAACGGCATCCTTATCTAACCTTTCAACCTTTAGTTAAACAATAGAATGTTCGGCTGCCTCTTTGGTGAAATCAATTTCATTTAGATGTGATTTTCTTCTAATGAAGAAGAGAACACTAAAGATCGAGAAACATAAGGTGATGGCTAAAAGTACTAACATATCTGGTCGAGAGGAGTCACCGATCATGAGACTTTGTCTTAAACCATCGACACTATAACTCATTGGTAAGTAGGGATGGATTGCTTCGAAGAAATGATTGGATAATTGAATTGGATAAGTACCAGCTGAGCCGCCGAGTTGGAAGACCAACAGTATCATACTGAAAAATGATCCAACTTTCCCTAAGACCAAATTTAACCAGTAGATAATCGACATGAAAGTTAAACTTGTTAAGAATAGGACGCCAAACGTTGCTAGTGGATGAATTGGTGTTAAACCATCAATCAAATTTAGAAGGATGAAGAGGATAATTGATTCACCTAAGGCAAAGAAACTGGTTATTGAAAATTTACTTGCCCACCAAGCAATACCGGTTCTAGGGAATTTACGTGGTGTATAAATATCAAATATTAAATTAAAGGCTAATGCACCGACAAATAAGGAAACTGATAACATGTATGGCGCCATGCCGGTACCGTTATTTGGGGCTTTGTCACGTTCAGTATGCTTTGTCGTGGTTGGTTGAGCCATTTGAGCGTAAGTTAACTTGGAGGTTTTTAGATTGGATTTTTGCCCCGCCTTAGTAAGCTGCTGAGTTAGCGCTTGATTACCTGCAGTGATTTGAGTTAGTCCTGATCCAAGTTGTGTAGAACCTGTGCTTAAAGTTTGGGAACCATTCGCAATTTGATCAGCACCATTAGTTAACTGCTGCGAAGCTCCAGTCAAGCTAGAACTGTTTGCAGTTAATTTAGTCAAACCACTGTTTAAGGCCTTGGCACCGCTGTTTAACTGACTTACACCAGAAGTGAGGCTGGGTATTTGAGTATTCATTTCGCCAAGACCATTGTTTAATGTATCGGCACCACTAGTTAGGGCAACACCGTTAGTGACTAAACTATTCGTACCAGAACTTAATTGAGTCGTACCTTGAACTAATTTGGAAGTATTTGTGTTGACATTACCGAGGCCAGTCGTCAACTGAGCCATACCGTTTTCAGCTGTACCTAGTTGATTCGTCAGTTGATTAGAACTACTGCCAAGTTGTGCAATAACTGTGGATAAGTTATTTTGAGAGTCACCGACAGAGTTTTGAAAAGTATTCAGTTGGTTAATTGTTGTGGCTTGAGTTGTCATTAAGCTGTTGAGGTCAGTACTTAAGGCATCTGTGGCTTTGGTAAGGGTGTCACTGTTAGAACTATTAACAGCGGTTAAAATAGCAGCTTTTTGAGTGGCTGATAAGCCTTGCTGATCGGCCACTTGGGATACCTTAGTAGATAAACTAGATTCATTTTGATCACTGACTGCCTGTTGTAAATTGGTTAAATCCTGTTTAGTTGTTTGGGCTTGGGTCGTATTGTTATCAGATAATTCCTTTTTCAAGTTAGTTATAGAACTGTTCAGTTGAGTAGTATTGTCGCTAAGACCGGCACTAACTTTTTGAAGATTATCGGTTAGTTCTTGACTGGCAGAGTGTAATTGGGTCAAACCAGAGCTAAGAGTCTGAGAATTAGTTGCTAATTTCGTAGTACCTTGTCCCAACTCATTAACATCAGAATTAACTGTTTTAGTTGCTGAATCGAGTGAAGAGACACCATTTGTATAGGATTGAAGTCCTGTGCTTAAAGCATTACTACCAGTGGTCAATTGATTAACACCAGTTACTAAATTAGTGGAATTATTATTTAGTTCAGTCAAACCATTAGTTAAGGATGAAGAACCACTAGCGGCCTGATTGACGCCAGAAATATATTGATTGAGACCTTGATTGAAGGTTTGAGCTCCATTGGCAAAAGTCAGAGAACTACTAGCTAATGTGTTCAAACCAGTAGTGATTTGCTGATTGGCACTTTCAACTTTAGTATTACCAGCAACCAACTTTTGACTACCATTGGCGGCGTTAGTCATACCTTTTGACAGTTGTTTGATGGTTGTAAACATCGTTTTTGAGTAAATTTTTGTGACTTGCTCTGAGACTGATTGGGCGGCCTTTTGAGCAGCTTGAGCAGTCATTTTTGAGGCGGTAAAGTTATGTCCAGCACTAGTTTCATAATTTAAGACCATTTTCTTGGGTTTTCGATCTAACAAGGTAGTTGCATTCTTAGAAAAATTCTTGGGGATGGTGATGACCATGTAATATTTACCATTTTTTAACCCCTTACTGGCCGTGGCACTAGAATCGAGAACATGAAAATCCATAGCTTTGGAGTTGTCGAGACTCTTAGCCAAATCGTGACCAACGGCCAATTTAGTTCCTTGATAGTTCAAATCTTGGTCATGATTAACAACGGCTACGGGTAGATTTTGTAATTCTCCGTAAGGGTCCCACATTGATTTTAAAAAAGTGACCGAATAAATCGAGGGAATAAAGATCATAACTGCAAAGACAATGACCATTAATTTGTGCTTGAGTAAATATTTCCATTCTTCTTTAATCATTATTAATCTCCTAAGCAAAATATGTTATAGTTGCTTTGAAAAAAGATAATACACAACTGTGGACTAAATAATAACGCAATAAAAAATCAAGTCCACAACATAAATACACAATGTGTGTAATAAAATCAAAATCGAAAATTTGAAGGGATGAAAATAATGAAAAAAGTTGATCTACGAGTTCAAAAAACTAATCAAGCATTGCAACAGGCCTTTCGGGAATTGGCTAGTACTACAAGCTATCGCAACATTACCGTGAAGGAATTGACGGAAAAGGCACAGATCAATCGCAAAACATTTTATTTACACTACGATTCGATTGAAGACTTTTCGGATACTGTTGTTGATGAAATTGCCGAGAAATTATTACAGTTGATGGTTGAAAAGCCACTGCGGCAAGGATTAGCGGAACCAGGTTATATATTTGATAAAATTCTGGATTTTTTTCAAGAGTCACGAGAATTCTATACGCTTATGATGACCTCAGATGATTACAGCTTTTTGTCACGAAAGGTCGAAACTAAGGTTGCAAAAGGATTTTCTCAAGCTATTTTTGAAACATTTGATATTTCCAAATTGGATGCCTTCGTCTGTGCCAATTTCTTGATTCGCAACACGCTGATGTTATTTCGAATTTATAATGAGAATCGGATGACGTTAGATCGAAATGAGTTTCGTGATCGCCTGATCCGCCTTGATTCCAGTGGACTCAGTTCATTTATCGATGTGAAACGTAACATTAGACAATAAAATTTTTGAAGAGTAAATACAAATTAATAAAAAAGCGCTATCATAATAGTGGTAAGTGTAATGAAAACGTTTTTTTAGAGCTAACTAAAGTTTAGTTAAGTATGCCGTTTCCAGAGCTGAGAGTATTCATTTGCTGCGCGGAACGGCCCGAGCCTGGGAAGCGGTCTCGAACCTCGGTTGAAGCCTCGCAAAAACCGCGAGTCTCCAACGCGCCCGGTGGTGTAATTGCTAAATCAATAACTCCACTTTCGCTGCAAATGAATACTCTCAGCTCTTCCAACTAATTTATTTTTTTAATAACAGGGATAATAAAACAAATATTTCTGAGTATTTAAATAAATTGACTCTAGGCCTGTAACAGTAGCGACTGTATTAATTTTTTATATTTCAACTTTTAGGTTACAGAAATTATCGACTAATTAAACAGATAAGTTGTCTTATGATTTTTAATTTATTAATTTATAGAGGGGAGGGAACCTGATGGAACTTAAACAGAATTTAAACCAAAAACAAGTTCAAGGGTTGTCTTTAACACAAGGAATGCGACAATCAATTTTGATTTTACAATCGGATGCAATTGATTTGGCCGATTATTTGAGTGAACAGAGTTTGGAAAATCCACTCTTCGATGTACATGTAAATCTGGATATGCCATTTATCGATAACGAGGGTGGTAATGGCTATCAAATCAAGGATGAACAACAGTCATTATTTGAATATTTACTTGATCAAGTTCAGCTGACTATGCGTAAGACACCATTACGTGATTTAGTAGTTTATTTAATTGAACAACTTGATCCTAATGGTTATCTGACTTTATCGGACGATGAAATTTTTGAGGAAGTCGACGATATTACACCAATCATGTTGCTTGATGCGAAAACACTTTTGCACCAACTTGATCCTCCAGGGATTGGAGCCCGTGATTTACAAGAATGCTTGTATTTACAAGCTGAAGCCGATGATGCGGATAAAGCCGTCATGTCAATGTTGAGCGATAATTTTGAATTATTTACTAAACATGAATGGAAGAAATTAAAACGTGCGTTGAAACTGTCCAATTCGGAATTGCAAGAGGATGTTAATTTTATCCAATCATTGTCAGCTAATCCCGGCCAACGTTATACTTCGCAAAATGAACAATATGTTGTACCCGAGCTAGCAGTTAAGAAGAATGGCGATAAATTGAGTTTGGCAATCACAAAATATGGTCAGCCACAATTAATTTTTGCTGAGGAAACATACGATCGATTAGCTAAGTCAACTGATGAAGACGTAAACAAGTATATTCATGATAAATACAATCAGTACAAAACGCTGGAATATAACTTGCAAAGACGGATTGAAACGGTCTCAATTATCGGTAGATGTATCGTTAAGGAACAGTATAAATTCTTTATGCAAGAGACTGATTCTTTGGCACCGCTGTTGATTCGTGACGTTGCCCAAAAACTACAAATGAGCGAGTCAACTGTCAGTCGAACAATTAATGGAAAATATATCCAGACTGACTTTGGTATCTTTGAGTTGAAACAATTCTTCTCACGCAGAAGTAAAGTTACTGTTGGTGAAGAAAAATCAGTTGATCAAGTTAAGAATAAGATTAAGGGTATTTTGGATGATGAGGATAAAACTAAACCACTTAGTGATCAAAAAATATCTGAAATGTTAACGGCAGATAATCTGCAAATTGCCAGAAGAACTGTTGCTAAATATCGGGAACAATTAGGATATCCAGCAACTAGCCGTCGTCGTGTATAGAATTTAACCATGCCGTCTCCAGAGCTGAGAGTATTCAATTGCTGCGCGGAACGTCCCGAGCCAAAGTACGGTCTCGGACCTCGGTTGAAGACTCGCAAAACCCGCGAGTCTTCAACGCGCCCGGTGGTGTAATTGCTGAAGCAATAACGCCACTTTCGCTGCAAATGAATACTCTCAGCTCTTCCAACTAGTTTGTTTTTAATAGCGGAACAGTAAAATGAAAACTTCCGCTTATTTAAATAAATTAACTTTAGGTTTGTAACAACAATGGCTATATTAATTTTTCATTTTTCAACCTTTAGTAATGCGATTAATTTGTTTATTTCAACAATTGGTAATAAGAAAGCAGTTGTTTTTCACTTGGAAATTCCATGGGGTGAAAAACAACTGCTTTTTTAGTATTCCTAGGTTAAGTGGAGTCGGGATGCTTAATTAATTTTCAGCAAACTATCTTTTTGGCATGAAATATTTGTATAATGAACTAACTAAGGGGAGTATACATATGAATATTGGACAACTGATCAATCAAATCGTCTTGATGTTTTGCTTAATGCTGGTGGGGGTTTTAATTAACAAATTAGAATTCATGCATTCACAGACTTCGAGTGATCTGACAAACGTTTTGCTATATATCGTTTCACCATGTTTGATTATAAATGCGTTTGAACAACCATATTCAGGTAGTCGAATCAAACAATTTTTGTTAGCGATTGCTGGTGTGTTTTTACTCTATATTATTGAAATTATTGTGGTCAAATTAATATTTGGTCGTTTAAAAGATAAGAATTTACGACGGATAACGCAGTATGGCAGTATTTATTCAAACGCGGGTTTCATGGGGATTCCTTTGATCAGTGCGTTATTTGGTTCCGAAGGAGTTTTCTTTGCGGTCGTATCTTTGGCAGCGTTCAATATTTTCAGTTGGACTCAAGGAGTTTCTTTGTTTAATGACAGTGACAATGGGACGGTTGAAAAGACTGATTGGCGACAAGTACTTCTAAATCCGAATATTATTGCTATTTTTTTGGGAATCCTGATATTTATTTTTTCAATCAAGATACCAAGTGTTCCTAACCAAGTTATCAAGTACGTCGGCTCAATCAATACGCCATTGTCGATGATTGTTATTGGTAACAGTTTGGCCAATATCAAATTCAGTCGTGACATGTTAAATAAGGAAATAGGATTAACAATTTTATTACGAAATTTATTATTTCCAATCATTGGAATAGTATTGTTAAAAGTTATCGGTGTATCTGGCGTTGCCTTTTACACGACGATTGTAATGGCAGCATGTCCAGCAGCTGGATTAGTTGTTTTGTTCACGTTGCAGGCCAATGGAGATACGGCACCAGCTATTTCTCTGATGAGTTTGTCGACCATTTTAAGTTTAATAACGATTCCAGTTGTTTTTGCTCTAGGAAATTTATAAAAAAAACGTAACGAAACGGTACAATTTCCGAGTATTAAGGCAATTTGATTAATTTGTTTATTTCAGAAATTGGTAATAAGAAAGCAGAAGTTATTTTTCACTTGGTAGATTTCCTAAGTGAAAAAATAACTTCTGCTTTTTTGAGTAATAAGTAAATAACGATATAACGATGGATTCGTATTTTATTGTTTCTAAAAAAAATAAACTAGTTGGAGAAGATCTGAGAGTATTCAGCTGTCGCGAAAGTGGCGTTAGAGCTTTAGCTCTTACACCACCGGGCGTGTTGGAGACTTACCGGTTTTTGGTAAGGCTTCAACCGAGGTCCGAGACCGCTCCTTGGCTCGGGCCGTACCGCGCAACAGATGAATACTCTCAGATTTGGAAACGGCATACCTAAACTCTCACCTCTTGATAAAAATTTCAAACGAATTAATATCGCCACGATATTTGGCAATTGAGTATTCAGCGGGAATATCATTTTTAGTTGTACCAGTTGTATGAAAGTAGAAAATTGGATCATTCTCATCAATATTTAACAAGTCAGCGGTCGTTTCATCGGCTGATAATACTTCAAGTTTTCGACGAACTTGGATGATTGGGCAGTCGTGAGAATCCAAAGTGGAATACAACGAAACGTCGTTGAAATCGAATTTATCCAAATCAGGGAAGACTTTGTATGGAATATAACTCGTTACTAAAACAACGGGCTGATTGTCAGCATAACGTAATCTTACTAGTTTGAAAACGTAGTCCTTTTTATCGATTTTTAAATTTTCGCAGACCTCATTATTAGGCAATTCCTTCTGTAATAAAATTACGTGAGTTTTGGGAGTTAGACCCTTATTTTTTACATCATCATCATAACTTTCGATGGTGTGAGTGAATTCTTGAGAAATTTTATTTTGCTTAACAATCGTGCCACGTTTCTTACGTTTTGCTAGTAATCCCTTATCAACCAACGCTTGAATTGCTTGACGAACGGTGGGGCGGCTAACGTCATAGATCTCCATAAGCTCAGTTTCCTTGGGAATCAAGGTGTTTGGCTTGTAAGTACCATCACTGATTTTTGATAGTAAATCATTTTCGATTAATGTGTGTTTTGGTAAATTCCCACCATTCATGAGGCAAATCTCCTGTTATTTCATATTTTTTTGATATTTTCTATCAATTTTGATTGAGCTGACGTGGTCAAATTCCATTCGTTGTTTGATAGCAGCGATAATCTTGATCCCACTACTTGTACCAATTCTATCAGCACCAGCAGCAATCATAGCCAAAAAGTCGTCAGAATTTCTGATACCACCAGCGGCTTTAACAGAAACGGTATCGCCAACAACTTCTTTCATCAATTTAACATCTGCAATTTTAGCACCACTAGGGCCAAAACCAGTTGAAGTCTTAATAAAATCAGGCTTAACTTCTTTAGCAATTTCGGCAACATGTCTGATTTCATCTTTTGTCAGGTAAGTATTTTCAAAGATGACCTTAATTAAGACTGAATTATCGTGGCAAAGTTTAACAATACGTTCCATCTCGTCTTTGACATATGCAAAGTTTCCATTCTTAACTTCCGTAATATTAATTACATAATCAATTTCGTTAGCACCATTCTCAAGTGCATTTTTAATATCAAATAATTTAGACTCAACAGTTGTTTGGCCGAGTGGAAAACTAATGGCCGCACCGATATCAATGTCAGTATCCTTCAATTCATTATAACAAACCTTGGATTGTACCTGATTAATAGCGACCATTCTAAAGTGATATTCCTTAGCTTCGTCACAAAGTTGCACCATGTCAGCATCTGAAGCAAAGGCGTGCAAGTTAGTGTGATCAACCAATCTTTCAAGTTCATTTAAAGTATATTCAAGCATAATTAAGCCCTCCAAATAATTTATTAAGTAATTACATATTGAATAATATGCTTGCGCTTACAAAAAGTCAATGTTTGCCTGATTTAAGCTGAAATAATGTACATTTGGTGAATGAATATAACTGTGGCCTTAATAAAATTAGATGTTTTTACTTGAATATGTAATTACTTATTGCTGATAACCTAAAAAAATACCATCAATTCATTTAGAATTAATGGTATTTTCTACTCACCATGCTTTTTCCCACGAACAACGTGGTCAGCATGTTCCAACATCTCATTTATAACATCCAAAATGTGCGGATCATCTAAGCGATAATAATTGAATTTCCCTTGTTTTTCAGAACTAACCAGTTGGTGCTTTTTCAAAATTGCCAACTGATGGGAAACAACGGACTGTTCAATATCCAAGATATGACCAATTTCATTGACGTTTAATTTGTTATCTTCCAAAAGCTTTAGCATTCGTAATCGATTGGGATTGCTCAATAATTTAAAAATTCGTTCGGATTCTATCAAATCTCTGGAATCAATCAATTTCACTTGTTCATTTTTATCCATTGTTGTATGTCCTTTTAGTATTTAAGTATAGTATACAGCATTAAAACAGAGCAATTAAGTGACTGATCAAACCGCTGTCCCAGAAGACGTACAGTCCAATCAATACGTAACAAACTTTCATTAATTTTTCACCATGAGCTTCCATAATAGTAGAGACTGCTGGAATATTAGCGATAAGTTTAATTAATAAAACGACCATAACAGTTAGGCCACCGATAAATAATAACGTAATGAAAAAGTTAGAAATTGTTTCTCCAACTAAAACGGGCAAGAAAATGGAGAGATTACAGCCGGCACAGACTGATAAATAGGTAACTAAAGTACTCCAAGTCTCCGAATTGTGATTGGTATGTTGACTATTGTCGTCATCATTATCGTGGAAAGCTAAATAGATGGGCAAAATTCCCAGAGTCCCTAAGATCCATTCAGGAAGGAAGGCTGCAAGAGTTTTTCCAATAACAAAACTTGCTGTCAGCAAAATGATATTTCCTAAAAGATAGCCAATCATAACGTGTGATAGTTTGTACTTCTTTAGTAGAAAAATCAGCATGAAGAAAAAGTCTAAATTAACACTCAAAAAAGTTAAAGCTAAAATCCAATAGTTCATTTGAATCCTCCAATACATATGCTTTATATAACATATGTCGATTGTAACATGTATTGTCGCAAATCTTAATACGAATCAAAAAAAGGTATCAGATACTTCCAAAAATTTTGGAAGTATCTGATACCTTTAGTTAAGTTAAATAAAAAAAGATCACAATTGGACGTTCCTATTATAAAAAAACTAGTTGGAAGAGCTGAGAGTATTCATTTGTAGCGAAAGTGGCGTTATTGCTTTAGCAATTACACCACCGGACGTGTTGGAGCCTCGCGGGTTTTGCGAGGCTTCAACCGAGGTTCGAGACCGCTCTTTGGCTCGGGCCGTTCCGCGGTGCGCCCGGCATGGGCGCTAACTAGGAGGTGAAAGTCCTCTGTGAGCCGATGTAGTCGGAATCACTAGCTAAGGGCAAGG
>NZ_BJDF01000003.1 GCF_005404815.1 Companilactobacillus huachuanensis | reverse complement strand
ATCAAAACAGATTTAGGTGGAATGTCGCCTGTTCAATATCGAGAATCAACAGAATTAAAAGCTGCATAAAAAAGTGTCCAAACTTCGGGGTTCAGATCAGTGTTGAAGACTCGCAGGTTTTGCGAGGCTTCAACCGAGGTTCGAGACCGCACTCTGGCTCGGGCCGTTCCGCGCAGCAAATTAATACTCTCAGCTCTGGAAACGGAAACGGCATACTTACCTAAAACATTACGTAATAAAGAGAGGTTGAGACATCGTCTCAGCCTCTCTTTATTATTTTTATATTTGTACTCATTGGGGAGTTTTAACTATTTTTGGTCCTTTAGGAAAGTATCATATTGTGATTGCATTTCCTTTTGTACCTTGTCATATCCAGCTTTCTTCAATTCTTTATTCATCTTAGGAATTGTTGTTTCTGGATCTGATGTACCTGTTTGTAGACCTGCTAAGTACTTGTTCATAACATTTGAAATATTTGTTAATTCTGTCTTAACGTTCTTTGTCTTGAATTGGAATCCAAGGATTGGAGATGTGATGGCGTCTTTTGTATCTTGGATACGTGTTTGAACCATTTCATCGGTTATATTCTTTGTCGGTGTAATCTTGTTGTTATCACCTGTTTGCCATGGTGCTGAATGATAATTTTCTTTGTAGCCTTTAAGTAGTTCAACACGTTTGTCGTCTTCAACATACTTCCAAGCCTTACCTTTTTCACCATAAACCAAACCGTTTAGAACTTCAGGGTCACTGTTCATAACACCAAGAACTTTAACAGCTTTTTCTTTATTGTCAGAATTGTTACTTACAACATAGTTGTACATTTGTGCTTGAGCTGTTGACTTGATTGCAGGACTAACTGCTCTTGAAACAATTTCTTGTCCAGCTGTTTGTGATAATTGATGGTCACCGTAATCAAATGGTCCTTGTGTTTCTTGTCTTGCAAACCATGTGTCACCACTCAAAGGACGATCTGTGTTGTCAGTTGCTGCATCTTTAGCAATGTAGCCCTTCTTGTAATATTCGTGGAACTTCTTCAATGTTGCTAGGTAGGCTGGATCATCATAGGGGTTAATGATCTTTTTACCACTATCGACTGCATTAACTGCAAATGGATAGTTTTGGTCGATTGCAAAATCAAGGTTGGAACCGATACGTAAATTAGGTCCAGTTGAGAATGTTAAAACTTTCTTATTTTGAGAATGGAATTGGTTAAATGCGCTCTCTAAATCATCATATGAATTGATGTTATCAACATTAATATTGTATTTGTCTAAGTATTTTTTATTAAATGAGATAACTTGTGTCGAATAGATATTGGAATTGATAGGCATTGTATATAGCTTGCCGTCAATCTTGTTACCTTTGATATAAGCCGGATCTAAATCATCATAAGCTGACTTAGCATACTTAGGTAATAATGAAGTTAAATCTGTATAAGCACCCTTTTGAGCATTAACGGCATAGTTATCAGCTTTGGCAATATCGTACTTTTCACCAGATGAAACGATAACTGACATCTTTTGCTTGTAATCGCCCCAGCCGATATATTGAATCTTCAGTTTAGCTCCAGCTTTCTTTTCAAGGACCTTATTAGTATTAGCAATTAACTTATCATAATTTTTTGGTTTATCACCAATTTGATACATTAACAATGTTGGTGTGCCATTGTCACTAGCTGATTTCTTTGATCCACAAGCCGTTAATCCTACAGCTGTGATAGCTAAAAGTGACAACCCTACGGCACGTTTAACCCATTTTTTCATTTCGTATCCCCCGATACTGATTTTTTATAAAGTTACTCTTTAACACCACCGATGGTTAGACCACGGACGAAGTATTTTTGGAAGAATGGATAGCTGACTGCAATTGGTAATGTAGCAATAACAACCATGGCCATTCTTGTTGCTTCTTTCGGAATTGCTAGTAAACTGCCACCGAATTGTGAACCCATACCAGAACTTGCTGAAAGCATTTCGATATTTGCTTGAATCTTCATCAATAAGTATTGCAATGGAATCAAGTTGTCACTTTGAATATATAGCAAAGCGTTAAACCAGTCATTCCAATAACCTAATGCTGCGAATAAACTGATTGTAGCAATACCAGGTACTGCAAGTGGAATAACGATTTGTGTAAAGATTCTTAACTCACTTGCACCATCAATTCGGGCGGATTCAATAATTGACTCTGAAACCTGTCGTTTGAAAAAGGTCCGCATAACGATGATATTGAATGGACTAACAGCCATTGGCAAAATCAAAGCCCAAAGTGTATCTTTCAAGTGCAAGAAGTTAGTTACAACGATATAGTTAGCAACCATACCTGGTGAGAACAGCATTGTGATCAGACAGAAAACTGTAAAGAAACGACGATACTTAAATGTGTTTCTTGAAATTGCATAGGCATAAGTTGATGTGAATGTTGAATTTATCAACGTACCAACAACCGTAACTAAGATTGAAATCCAAAGTGATCTTAGTAGTTCTCCACCCATAGTTGCAAGATATCTGTAACCGGCAAAACTCCAAACCTTAGGCCAAAGTCTGTAACCATATGTTGCTAAAGCATTTTCATCCGTTAATGAAATGACAACAACGAAGAACAACGGAATCAAACATGATATGGCAAATATTGCTACGACTATGTTGAAGAATAAGTCAGCACCTTTACTAAAGGAGTGAACTGAAACACTATCTATTTTCTTTTTCTTCTTTTTATTAATCAATTTCAATTCTCCTTCCTAAAATAGTGCTGACTCGCCATCAAGTTTTCTAACAAGCGCATTTGTTGAAACTAAGAGGACACATCCTACAACTGATTGGTAAAGACTGGCAGCACTAGACATACCAATATCACCAGTGGATGTTAAACCGTTAAAGATATATGTATCAAGAACTGAGGTTACATTATATAAGGCACCTGAATTCTGTGGGACTTGATAGAACAATCCAAAATCGGCACGGAAGATATTACCAACTGCTAAGATCGACATCAAAGTCATAAGTGGAACTAATTGTGGAATTGTAATGTTCTTAATTTGTTGCCACTTATTCGCGCCATCAACTGTAGCTGCTTCATAGTATGTCGGATCAATTCCCATAACAGTTGCAAAGTATAGAATACTGTTATAGCCAATACCTTTCCACGTTCCGATGAAGAGTAAGATAAATGGCCAATACTTAGGTTCCGCGTACCAGTTAATATCTGTGTGTAGCATCATGTTCAACAAACCTTTATCTGGGTTCAAGAATGCCATTACAAAGTATCCAATGATAACCCATGATAAGAAATAAGGCAGAAGCATCGATGTTTGGTAAACCTTAACCAATCTCTTGTGCCTTAATTCACTCATAATAATAGCGAAGAACACCGAGATGATTAGGTTTAAGGAAATAAATCCTAAGTTATACAATAATGTATTCTTAGTTATCAACCAGGCAGCATCTGATGTAAAAAGGAACTTGAAGTTTTCAAATCCGACCCACTTACTTTGCATCAAACTTGCTAGAAATCCGTCTGGTGAAAAATGAAACTCCTTAAACGCCACTACGTTAGCAAAAACAGGAATATAAAAGAAGAAGATCATCCAAATGGCACCAGGTAAAGCAAACAATAGAAATGGACCATTATGGAATACATTATAGAAGAAACCTTCTTTTGGCTTTTTTGGATGTGAAACCTTTTTGATTTCTTCTGGATTTACGTCATTCTCCATTCTCTTTTTTCCTCCTCCCCTTTTAATTAACTTACAAGCAAAATTATAGCGCTTACATAAGGGGCGGAATAAGTTACATATTCTATATTTGTTATACAAATTCTAGGAAAGTATTAAAAAAAATTAAATTGATATATCATTTTTTTGGCCGCCTCCGGTTGTCAGTAATATAGTCCTGCTGTGGGACCGGCTCGAGCCGAAATGCGGTCTCGACCCTCGATTTTGAGCCGAAAACCGCGTCTCAAAATCGTCCTGTGGTGTAAAGGCTAAAGCCTTAACGCCACTTTCACTGCTGGACTATATTACTGACAACCTCCGGCTAGGGTATTTTTTACTTACTATTTTAGTTAACTGATGAATAACCGTTGTAAAAATCCTAGATGTAGCTTTTACAACAGAACAATCTAAGGTTCCTGATCAACTCTTAGACTCTGGCCGTTCCACTCGGCCTGTGAATATTTTCTAGCTCTGGAGACGGCGTAATTCGCCAAACTTGTAGCCTTTATTTATAAACTGAAGATTGATGTTTGAAAAATAAATATAACCATTGTTATTACATACCTAGAGCTAATTTATATAAATAACCCAGAAGTCTTCGTTTCATTGTCTGATAAAAAATAAACTAGCTGGAAGAGCTGAGAGTATTCATTTGCAGCGAAAGTGGCGTTATTGCTTTAGCAATTACACCACCGGGCGTGTTGAAGACTCGCGGATTTTGCGAGGCTTCAACCGAGGTTCGAGACCGCTTTCTGGCTCGGGCCGTTCCGCGCAGCAATTGAATACTCTCAGCTCTGGAAACGGAATCCCTAACTAAATAATTACAAACCAAAAAAGGCCAAGCCTACATTTCTTCGATGTACGTTTGACCTTTTATTTTAAAAGAATGTCTCAGTCGGATATAATGAAAAAATCTTAAACTCCGGTCTGATCAACACCCATAATTTTAAATCCATAAATTCTGGCAGTATTGCCTGACTGTTCTGCCTTGTGAATAAATAATTTCACATAGCGACCTTCAACTTTTGAAATAGCATCTTTACTAATATCCAAGGTGTTATTTCTATGTTCGACAACGGTCGTCCAGTTTTGCTTGTCATTGCTTACCAAAATATCATAATCTTTGGTATTCCAACTACTATCCTCACCACCGGTAGCTGCATTGTACAGTTCAAAGCCAGTAATTGTCTTAGTATTTCCGAGATCTACAATCATAAATGGATTTTCATGTGAGTTATCACACCACTTGGTTGTTAAATCTCCGTCGATTGCATGTGAGTAGTCTTCATTTTCGTTCGTAAATCCGGACCCTTCAGTTGCACTGACTCCGTCTAACTTAGTCAAATCCTGAACGCTATACCCGGCCGATTCATCATAGACTGTGATGTAATCGTCTTTTTTAACTTCAATAGTTCCGGACGCATTTGTTACTTTACAATTAACAGAATATTGACCGGCCTTAGCGAATTTGACAGTGATCCCTTTTTCACTTTGAGAAACAACTTCTGCGCCTGGTATTTCCCATTCAATATTTTGCGTTGATGGTGAAACCTTAGCACTCAAATTAACCTCTTCGCCAGCCTTCACAAATGTTGAACTGGAGCTAAATGTTGCTTCAGGCTTTTCCAATACATTAAATGTATAGCTAGTTGTGGCTGATTTATAAGCATATTCATTATTGAATATATCCTTTGGTGTGACGATATATTCACTTACACCTTCAGTTCTTTTTTCATTCATTACTGTAAAAGCATTATTGGAGGTTGTTCCAGCTAATGTTGTATGACCGTTTGGTTTTCTTAGATAAATGTTGTACCCAGCCGTATCATCATTAGGTTTATCCCACTGTAAACGAACATTTTCAGTCATGTCATCGGTAACTGTTTTGCCCTGAACTTTTAGACCTGTCACAGAATTTATTCTTTGGGATTGACCATTGCTAAACGTCATGGAACCAATATTTACTTGATTTTCACCTGTCTTTCCATAGACATTTAAACCAATTGACTTAATTGTTTTCCCTGCCAATTTAGACAGACTAAATCCATATTCATGCCAGCCATTAATGTCGCTATATTTATTGGCATCCAAAGTGATTTTTTTATCATTCTCATCAGTCAATACTAATTGAAGGTTCTTTTCACCTTTAACAACAATTTTAGCTGACTCACTTCCTGTTGCCTTCAAGTCTGAAGCATACAATTTGATATAACTTGCCGCATTATTTTTCATATTACCGGATAATTCAACAGAAGATCCTCCATTAAACGCATCCTTGTAACTGAACTTAGCCGAGAGATTATTGCCCTTAGCATTATCAAGTATCCACCTGTATGTAGGTAAAATATCTTGAATACTACGATTGTTATATGTTCCTGGGACCATTAATTGACCATTCTTATAATACTTATCACCATTACCAACATTGAAATTGGTAACAAATGGAAATTGCGTTACGGGCGTTTTCTCGACTACATACTTAGAAATCCCCTGCCATTTTTGCGACTGATCCACTTTTCTTGGGTCATTATTAGCATTGGTCCACATCTTTTGTTCGTTTTCCCAATACTTGTCGACATCGTAATTAGCACCATCTCGTAACGTCCAGTCAGGACAATATAAGCCAATTGACGTTTTTAACTTGCCACTTTCATCCAGCAGCATCTCAGGATTTCTGGAACTATTGATACCGTTTGCCTGCAGATCTATACCTGCGAAGAGGTCATACGGATCACGGCCTAAATCCAAAGCTTCTTTATTTGATGAAGTCAACTTGTCCTTCGTCCAACGAAAATCAATAAACATTTTATCAGCAATACTTTTATCACCTTGTTGGAAGAAAGAACTATTTTTATCATTCAACGCACCCTGCCAAGTAACATCCCCAGAAGGTAACATCGCATCGTACCAGATAACCTGATGATTTGGCTTCTTGTGATCATTTAAATAAACCATCATATCTCTTAAATCATGAGCTGTATGTTCATCAACATCAGTCTCTTCATTGATAAACCAACCGTCAAAACCATAATAATCAGCCATCTCGATTAATTTATCGGCTACAATGAAGTTTCCATTTTCATCCTTTTGAGTAAACTGTTTAACCCACTCGGTTTTGCCTCCATATACTGAAGGTGGGAAAAAGACTGTTCCAACCACTGGCACGCCATTTCTATGCGCCGCATCTGTCAAATCACCACTTGGCGGAACAATAATACCTTCACCTGACGAACCCGCCCAAGCAACCAAGGTGTCTACATATTGCCAATTAGTGAAATTATAGACTGCCTTGTTACTATCACCTTGAGATGGTGTCCCTGCAGTGTGTTGATTCGTAATAGCAATCGACAACACTTTGGCATCTGGATTTTGATAGTCATTAACTTTATTTCCTTGAGAACGCTTTGCCAATTTCACATTCGAAACATTATAATCCGCATCTGGATCCGACTGGGGACTCCATTTCAATAATCCCTCAGGAAATAGTGCCGTTGATTCCTGATTCTTTTCAAAATCAGTAATATTTTGTGACATAGAAACTGTTTCAGTTTTTACCTCAGCATGCACAACTTGATAATCCAAATGATTAGTACAAATAAGTGTTACCGAAGCCATGCCAATCGCCGCAGCAAAAATAAATCCCTTTTTAGACATAAACCAGACCCCTCTACGTTTTTATGTAAGTGTTTTCAAAAGAAATCTTAGCAAGTTCTTTTGACTAAATCCTCTATTTTTTAACTGAAATATTTAGACACTTTAAACTAGATTTACTGTTTTCGGGATTTAGGATAAACTTAACTGCCATCTTCAGAGCTGGGTTAAATAGCAAAAGATCACAATTGGACATGCTTATTATTGAAGAACTAGTTGGAAGATTTGAAAGTATTCATCCATACTCCATCAGGCGTGTCAGAGACTTACCGGTTCTTGATAAGGTTTCAAACGACCTGAGGTTCGGGCCGTTCCGCGCAGCATATGAATACTTTCAGCTCTGGAAACGACATAATTCATCAAACCACTAACCTTTAGTTAAAAAAATCGTTCAAATATTATTGCTGCATATTTTCATATTTGCTATTCTTTAAAAGAACTATATAACTGGCGGATGTAGAATAAACTACAAGGGAATATAGTTTTCAATAGCCGACCGCCTGGGCATCTCTTTTTAGAGTTGCCCTATTTTCGTACCTCAAATACAAGAAAGGATAAAAATAATTGGACATTTTATTTTCAAATATCTCAAAAGAGTATCAAGTAAAAAAGCGACAAGATAATCCTTTTTTAAATTTTTTTAATCGAGAATATGAAAGCAAGCAAGCATTAAAAAATGTTAGTTTTCAGATTAAAAAGGGAGAAATCATTGGATACATTGGACCAAATGGAGCGGGTAAATCAACTACTATTAAAATTATGACTGGGATTTTAAAACCAAGCAGTGGCAAATGTTGCATATTGGGTGTTGATCCGATGGAGAATCGTATTAAGTTTGTAAAAAAAGTTGGTGTGGTTTTCGGAAATCGTTCAAATTTACTGTGGGATTTACCTGTAATTGATTCAATTCATATGATGCAAAAATTATATGACATTCCACAGGAAACATTTTCAACCAACTTTAAAGAGCTGACTGAAATGATGGATATTAAGAACTTATTGCATATGCCAGTTAGGCTTCTTAGTTTAGGACAACGCATGCGCTGCGAAATCATAGTTTCACTTTTACACAATCCTGAAATTCTCTTTCTTGATGAACCTACATTAGGTCTTGATGCCCGTTCCAAGATAGCAGTCCATCAATTTATCAAAAAAATAAACGAGAAACGAAGTATTACTGTCATTCTAACCACGCATGATATGAATGACATTGAGGCGTTAACAAACAGAGTAATCATTATTGGAAAAGGAAGTAAACTGTTTGATGGTCAATTTAAAGCTATAAAAGACAAGTACAAAAAAATAAAAAAAATTCAACTTGAAATTAATCAAGTTGAACAAATAACTAGTATAACTAATCAAATTAAGCAGCAATTTAGTCCTGATTATGTGACCGTAATTGCAAATGAAATTGTTATTGAAATTAGAGACGAAACACATGAATTTGAAGAATTTATTAAATATATTTCCAAAATAAAAGCGATAGGAAATTATCAAATCCAGTCCCTTAATATTGAAGAAATTATTGCCCGCTATTATTCCGAGCTAGATATTTAATAAATAAGAATGTGAGGTCAATTATGTACAGAGGTGTTTTTATTTACCGGATTAAACAATTATGGCAATATAAAATCTCACTGACATCCTCTTTACCCCTATATTTAATAAGAGGTTTTCTGACTATTTCAATTCTACTGGCTTTTAATACATTATCGCTTCAAAATAATCAGGGCAAAGAATTAGTAAATTACATTTGGATACAGACTTGTTTTGCTCCATTCGTTTCCGCTTGGATCATCGACAGTGACTTGAATAACATCATTAAGACAGGAAATATTGCATACGAATATCTGAAACCAATAGATTTGTATTGGGCATGGTTTATACGATTAGTATCGCAACGTTTGTTAACAGGAATTATTTCAAGCATTCCTTTATTATTACTAATAAACTTTCTTCCCGTACCTTATGCATTAAAATTACAGCTATCTCAGGAGAAACTAATACTGTTTATTGTAGCCATTAGTTTGGCATTAATCTTAAATACGGTTTTATCCCTACTTGTTTATATTTCTGTTTTCCACACCTTCTCTATCACTGGTTCCCTACTCATCTTTGGATCAATTATGGAATTTTTGGGTGGTTTAGTTATACCATTTTCATTATTCCCAGAAAATATGAAGAAAGTATTGAACCTATTACCATTCAAGTATGGAGCAGCTTACCCCTTTCAATTGTTAAATGAAAATGAATTGTCCATGGCAAGCTTAATCGGAGTTATAAGCCAATTAATTTGGATAATTATTATTATAGTCATTGGTAAAATATGGCTTGAAAGTAATATAAAACACATTGTTGTACAGGGAGGGTAAATCTTGAGTGTTTATTTAATGCTAGTCAAGAATAATATCAAAGCCCAATTCGAATACAACATTTCCACTTACTTACTTATTCTAGGGCAATTTATTGCTCAGTTCACTTTTATTCTAGGTTTCTTTTTTCTATTTAAATCTCTCGGATCTATTAGGGGCTATGTCTTTTCACAAGCTTTATTAGTATATGCACTGGTAAATATTTCTTATACGTGCGCTGAAATTATTGGTAAAGGAATTAATAACCTATCTGAACTGATTAGACGAGGAAATCTGGATATTTATCTCATGAGACCGCAACCGTTATTGTTGCAGGTAATGGGAAGTGGCGTAGAAATTTCCCGAATTGGTAGATTAATTACTTCAATTTCATTATTAGCATTAGCCATTATAAGAAGTTCTATTCAATGGGATTCTTTTAGAATTATTGCGATGTTTATAATTCCTTTGGGTGGAATTATTCTATTTCTTGGTTTATATATCTTATTTGGATCTTTAACATTCTTCACTGTCAATTCAATAAATATCTCTATTCTACTCATGGGCAGTGGTTCAGACTGCTTGCATTACCCCGTGGATGTTATGAATAAGACGGTGAAAACCATCTTAACTTATATCTTCCCATTTGCTTTAATCAACTATTATCCATTTCTATACATATTTGGTAAATCAACAGTTTCATCGTTAGTTTTCGTCCCATTTTTATCCATTGGATTCTTGTCAATTATTTTACAATTTTGGAAATATGGTGCTATCCATTATTCATCTACTGGTTCCTAGGAGGAAAATATGTACTTTATAAAAATTAATAATATGAAATTTCATTCACATATAGGCAAATATGCCGAAGAGAAAAAAATTGGTCAAAACTTAGAAATTGATTTGAAAGTTGAAATGAATAACTCAATGATCTTGGACAAAATTGAAAATACCATTAGTTATTCTCAATTTTATGAAATTATTTCACAAATAATTTCTAATAGTAAAGTTGATTTAATTGAAACCTTAGCCCAAAATATTATTTTCGAAATAAAAAAAATTGATAAAGAAAAAATCATTGATGTGATTATAAAGGTAAGGAAGTTATCTGTCCCTATTGATGGAATTTTTGATAACGTAGAAATTGAAATGAGAGGATCTAAAATATGAATCAGGTTTACCTAAGTATCGGAAGTAATATGGAAAATAGGAGGAAATATTTAAGTGATGCAATTTTATATCTTAAGAAAGACAGCAACATTCAGGTTGAAAAAATTTCATCAGTATACGAGACTTCACCAGTTGGTAAAATTGAACAATCAAATTTTTTAAACATGGCTTTAAAGATTTCAACAAACTATGACTCCTTAAAATTGCTAAATAAGATTCATCTAATTGAAAAAAGTTTAAATAGAAAACGTAATTTAAGATGGGGACCGAGAACTATTGATATCGACATTTTATACTTCAATGTGGATATTATTCTATTAAATACTTTACAAATTCCACATAAAGAAATCAAAAATCGACTATTCGTTATGGTACCTCTCATAGAAATATGTGAGGTTGATTTCTACGAAAAAAAGCAACTGATAGAATACATTTCGAAATTACAAGATACTAAACAAAAAATCAAAAAAATGGAGTCGATATTATGTCTATAAACAATACAAATAACATTGAAGAATCTGTAAGAAATATTATTAAATTGACTGGTGAAAATCCAGAACGTGAAGGCTTACTAGAAACCCCAAAACGTGTTGCTAAGATGTATCAAGAAATCCTATCTTCACAAGGAAAAACGAAATTTGATGAATATAAAATATTTACAGCAGATGCCACAGATAATTCTCAAATGGTTTTGATTAATGATATTCCATTCTATTCAATGTGTGAACATCATATGTTACCTTTTTTTGGAACAGCTCATGTCGCCTATATCCCCAATAATGGTAATATCATTGGATTAAGTAAAATCCCTCGTCTAGTAGATTTTGTTTCAAAAAAATTAAATGTTCAAGAGAACATCACTAAAGATGTAGCCTTAACCTTAGATGAGATTTTAAATCCTAAAGGTGTTGCAGTTGTATTAGATGCTCGTCACATGTGCGTAGAAATGAGAGGTATAAAAAAGGGAAGCTGTGTTACTCGAACATCGTTTTATAGTGGAAAGTTTGATAAACATCCACAAATGAGATATGAATTTTTACAAACTCTTAGTAAATAGGTGAGGACGGTCTAAAAAAATGAGTGAGATTAATTTCACAAACCAATTGCCACAATTTTTGTACAATAAAAATGATCGTATCAGTCTACTAAAAGATATTCTAAATTCATTGGGTAATCCAGATCAACAATATAAAATCATTCATGTTTGTGGAACAAACGGTAAGGGATCAACAAGTACAATGATTGCAAAATTACTTTCAGCATTAAAATATAAAACCGGATTATTTACAAGTCCGCATATTGAAAATATTACTGAGAGAATCAAAATTGATGGAAAAAATATTAGTGAAAATATTTTCAAAAAATACGAAAAAAAAATTATCCAAAAATTAAAAGAATTGAATATCGACATAACCCAGGATATTTCCTACTTTGAAATGCTATTTTTAATTAGTGTTCTCTATTTCTCAGAACAAGATTGTAACTATGTTGTTTTAGAATGTGGTTTAGGTGGAGAGCTTGATGCCACTAATGCAATCAATGAGAGCAAGTTTACCATTTTTACTAAAATTGGTATGGATCACACAGCAATTTTGGGTAGTACGCTTGGGGAAATTATCGATACAAAAATCAAAATAGTTAGAAAAAATTCCACTGTCGTAATGGCACCTAACCAACGGGAACTTTCAACATTAAAAATTCAAGAGGAATGTGATTTAAAAAAGGTGAAATTACTAAACTCGGAAAAAGAAATAAATTATTTATATTTTAGTAGTGGTAAGGTAATCGCCAAAACTAATACTGGAAAATTTGAATTCTCATTTCCTTTAAATGTGAATTATCAAAAAGAGAATTTGAGAACAGCACTTACCTGGTACCAAGCTTTTTGCACTCAAAACAATTTAAAATTTGACCCAAAGTTATTGAATATTGCTTTCAGTGATCTATCAATTAACGGACGCTTTGAAATATTAAAGAAAAAGCCATTGGTTATAGTTGACGTCGCGCACAATGTTGATGGTGTTCAGATGTTTAAGGAATGCATTAATGATAAATATCTAGATTTTCAAAAAACTATTGTAGTCGGATTCTTGAAAGATAAAGATGTTAGTGGATGTTGTAATATTCTTTCTCAAATTAAGGCAAAATTTATTTTAACTGAACCCATAAATAAATCCAGAGCACTACATACTTCAGATTTATCAATTATTTTTGATAAATCTGGTTCTAAACATTCTTATAAAACGGCTAGAACCCCCTCCATGGCCATAGATATGGCTATAGAAAATAATATTGGTACGAAAAAAGTGATATTTGTTGTAGGTTCATTTTACCTCGTAAACAAAGTAAGAACTCACCTAAGGAAGGTTGATTAGATGATTATAGACGAGGTTGGTGGTGGAAATTATGAAAAAATTATTTTACAATTTTCACAAACAAATGAAAAAGAAATTGAAAGCTTATTGTATATTACAAATAAATTATTATGTCGATTGGATAAATTTAGTAATGGTTGGCTGTTACAGTTAAATATATATCAATTAAACCGTTTCCTGAATGAATGCCGAAAACAAAATTTCACTAGACATGAAATAAATAGTTTAAACAAAATCATGGACAGTAAAAAAATTATTTGGTCAGGTAAAAATTTCAATTTTAATTTAACTTATGATCCAATTATTTGTTCAATTGTAAATTGCACGCCTGATTCCTTTTTTGATTCAGAAAAATTTAATACAAATTCTGAAATTCTTAATAAAATAGAATCTGATCTTTCTGAAGGGGCCTCCTTAATTGAACTTGGTGGAAAATCAACACGACCTCATCATGTGGAAGTATCTGCTTCCGAGGAATGGCGAAGATTAGAACCAATTATTAAGAACATAAAGAATAATTTTTCAAGAACAGTCTTATCAATTGACACAAACAGTTCTTTTGTTATGAGGAATGCACTTGATAAATATGATGTTGATATTATAAATGACATCGATGGTTTTGAGAACAAAGATAAATTAAGAATCGTGAATGAATATCGTCCAAGTATAGTTTTAATGAACAATGGACGAGACGGAACGAAAAGAGTGCCAGATCAATTCAAATATTTTAATTCAAAATTAGCACAACTATCGTCGTTTGGCTTAAAAAAGTCGAGAATAGTAATTGATCCCGGAATAGGCTTTTCATTAAATGGTAATCCAGCCGAAGATATGATTCGCATTAAATCTATTTCTAAATTAAATCAATTACATCTTCCTACTATGATTGCTATTTCAAGAAAAAGTTTTATGGGTAAACTTTTTGACCTAGATTTAAATAGTCGTTTAATTTCGTCTATAGTTCTTGAAAATCTCATGATGCAATCCGGAGGAAGAATATTACGTGTTCATGATGTTAAAGAAACAAAAAAATTAATTGATGTTGTGGATTCTTATGAAAATACTATTTTGGAGGATAACAATATTGTCCTTAAAAAATAGTATACTAAATGACTTGACGCTACTTAAAAAAGTTACATTCAGTCAAAGAGATTTAAGAAAAATAAATGAAATAGAATTATTAATTGATTTGAATAAAAATCTATTGAGAAAAAACAATCCAGATATTCACATATCCGCCAGTGCTGTTGCTTTCGTTGAAAAAAAAATAATTTTAGTGCGACATCCCTATCTAAAAATAAATCTTTTGCCTGCTGGTCATGTAGAATCATCTGAAAATCCATTAGAAACCGCTATCAGAGAGCTTTACGAAGAAACAGGATATATTGAAAAAAAAACAGATTCGTTCTCACTAATTGATGTTAACTTAATTAGTATTCCACCTAATTCAAAAAAAAATGAAAAAGAACATTTTCACATAGATTTCAGATATCATCTTAAAGTCGAATACAAAAAAAAGTCATTGGCCGAACTGCCAGTATATTTAATTGACAAAAAAAAGACTCCTACTGAATTTAAAAAATATTTCATTCATAATCAACCCTTTGATTTACAAAATAACGAATAAATGATGACATCAAAGTAAACGCCGGATTACTTGGTACCTACAAAAGCATGACCTCTTTCAGTAAACTTGAGTATATCAAGTAATTGGAGGAGGTCATTTTTTTGGAAGACATCGACAATAATACAATAGATAAAACAACGATGCCCGTCGTAGCAACGTTGCGTTACGCGACGTGATTTTAGAGATCCATAATGGCATTGATAAATATGGTGCTGTACATTCTTATGAAGGAGCTTCAGGAACATGTTGATTGATTATACCAGGGTCAGTCATATATATATATTGTTTGTGGTAAGACTGATTTACGTCGTGGCATCGATGGTCTGGCAGGAATAATTCAAAGTCAGTATCAGCTTAATGTTTACGAAGATGCACTTTTTCTTTTCTGTGGAGGACGGTCTGATAGATTTAAGATGTTATATTGGGATGGCGACGGGTTCCTGCTACTTTATAAACGTTTAGAGAATGGCAAGTTACATTGGCCTCGTCATCGTGAAGAAGTTAAGTTACTTTCACAGCAACATCTTCGCTGGCTGTTCGAAGGTCTAAAAATAAATCAGAAATCATCAGTCCACGGAGCTGCCAAGGAATCACATCAATAACCCCCCCTGTTCCTAAACCATTAATATCAAACAGTTTAGACTCGAGTTCAATCGTAACTGAAACCATTATTCAAAAGTTTCAACAGAAGGTTCCCGCCTATAGGCGGGAAAAATATTGGAAGTCATTAGGACTTGATATTAACCGAGATAATATCTGTAATTGGCAAGTAATCAGCAGTAAACAAGTTCTTCAATTAATATATGATGTATTACATGAAAAACTTGTTAAACAGGATATTATTCACGCTGATGAAACCAGCTATCAGGTTATTAAAAGTAACAAAGCCAAAACTTATTACTGGCTGTTTTGTTCGGGAAAGATGGAAAAACGACAAGTCGTTTTATACTATCACGCTGAATCACGGGAACATGAAGTTCCATTGAAATTCTTAGACGGTTTCACAGGATATCTGAATTGTGATGGTTGGGGAGCATACTCTCTTCTACCAGACGTGACACTGGTTGCTTGCGCCGCACATATTCGGCGTAAGTTTTATGAGGCTAACCATAGCAAAAAGAAACCTAGTAAATCCAGTCCAGCATACATCGGTTACTCATATTGGCAAAAGATGCTTCAATTGGAAAAGAAATGGCGAGACCTGCTCCAGAGGAGCGGTTGGCTCACTGAGAAAATGAATTGAAACCGGTAATGGATGAGTTCTGGGAATGGCTAAATAATTTGGATGCAATGCAAAATTCAAAACTAGGTCTAGCTGCGAATTATGCAGCAAAACAACGTTCAGGAATCATGGAAGTTTTAAAAGATGGACGTTTAGAATTTTCGAACAATAAAGCTGAACGAATGATTAAAGAGTTAGTTATGGGACGTAAAAATGGGCTTTTTCAAAAAGTTTGAAAGGAGCCCATTCTAATGGCGTGATTCTAAGTATCATGAAAACAGCAGAACTACAGGGCTTGGATACTCGAAAATATCTTAATTATTTGTTCACTGAAATCCCCAACTTGACGTTCGTAGATCACCAAACGTTGATGGATTACATACCGTGGTCACCCACGGTCCAATTAAATTGCAAATAAAAAGGCAACCAACCGGAAATATCAACGATGGTTGTCTTTTTGTCGTTCCATTTATCAGTACTTCATAATCCGGCGCTTACGACTATGGCTTATAATTCATCAATGGTTGGTAATATACTATCAATTCTTGCATAATATTTGATAAATACACATATTCATTACAGAATTTTGTTTTTATATTCGCTATTTTTTCAATAAATAAAATAAAATTCCCTATTAACTTGAATACTCATAAAGTCAAACTTGAGAAAGAATCATTTTTCATACTACCATAATCAATACTTTATCATGCATTTTGGCCTATTATTCAACAACTCATAAGTCCATCATCGTTTCTAGTTCATATTATATCGTTATTTATTTTTTTACATTTTCATTTGCTAGTACTCCCTTTTGAATACGGTTATACATTTCAGTTATTCAGGACGCCTTCATAATTCCATATACTACTGATTTTAATTTGCTTGACGACAGAACAAACTCTACTTTTTTCAATTAATACATCTTTTACACGTTATGAACAAATGATATATTCTGAATCACTTAATTAGTTTTTTCCCCAATGTAATCCATTTCACGTAAAAGGTCTTCGGAATGGTCAGGAGGGTGTTATCTTGACCATAATTGATAACAATGAATGGCTCTTAACCCAAAGTGTAAAAAGTAATAATTTAGTAAGATTTTATTTAAAAATAAATCAGCAAATTTACTTGATAGAAATGAATCTAAATGTATTACTTCAACAATAGAAAACATAAAACCAAATCGTCACGGTCTTTTAAATCAAATCCTGTCTGTTCATAAAACTTTTCAATTCTATAAAGTAACGTATTACGATGTAAGAACAACATTTTTGAGGTCTTTGCCAAATTGGAATCGCACCGATATAAGGCATCAATCATTTGTGTCGACCGATGATCAATTTCAATTTTTTCTCGTAAACTTTCAAATAAATCAGTGTTTTTTAGATTTTGTTCAACTAAAAAATCTAAAACAACCGTTGAAAGATTATTAACTCGTTCCCGCATCTCAACCGATTTATTAAAGAGACGTCTTTCAACTTTAAAAATATTGGGGAGCTTTTCATCAACAGACCAAAACTGACCGATGTAGACATTACTATTTGTGTAAAAATCTGAATCTAGCAACTGAACCATTTGTTGGACATTCTCTTTGTCCATACAACTAGCTGATTCCTTTTCAATCAATATGCCGGAATTATTACTGATCAGAAAACTGTCCACTACATCATCAAAAGTTTCTCGAAAGACTTTTAACCATTCAAAAGAATCCTTCTTAGTTTCATTTTTTTGAATTTCAAACTGTATAATTCGCACGTTTTTATTCATTGTGGGATGGTCATCGGATTTTCCAGTCAAAAATTGCCACCAATTATTTTGAACTGCTTTCGAAGCATCACCCTGGCTCATCAATGACAATAGAAATCTTTCTGGTTCGGTCAAACTACTTTTATCAACATTGATCCATTGACCAGCAATCAAACAATTAAAGCTAGTCGCATTTGATACTGGCTCTGTAGTCAGTTTGGCACTTGGATATAGTTCTAAAAATTTTGCTACGCTTCCTACCATAAAACCCACCACCATTCATAATGATTATGCTCTGTCTTTGTATTTACTAAATCATCTCAATAATATTTTCTTAACAGTTAAAATTGTAACGCTTACATAAATAGTAAATTAAGTTACAAATTCTAGTTTTATTGTCTAAATTCTAGATAACAAAAAGAAGTCATTTCTCACTTTCAAATTTCCGGGGCTAAAAGTGAAAAACAGACTTCTTTTTAATTCTAACTAAAGGCTGATGAGCTATGCCGTTTCCAGAGCTGAAAGCATTCATATGCTGCGCGGTACGATCCGAGCCAAAAAACGGTCTCGAATCTCGGTTGAAGCCTTACCAAAAAACGGTAAGTCTCCAACACGCCCGGTGGTGTAATTGCTGAAGCAATAACGCCACTTTCGCTGCAAATGAATACTTTCAGCTCTTCCAACTAGTTTTTTAATAATACGAATGTCTAATTGTTTTCTTTTGCTATTTAAATAAATTTACTTTAGGACTATCAGAGCACTGTTTATATCACTTTTTCACCTTTCAACCTTCAGATTCTAATCAATCAACAAATCGAATTACTCGTCTACTTGCCTTAATGCCTGAAGGCTGAAAGGTAAAAGATTTGTTGTTATAGTCCTTAAACTAATTTATCTAAATAATCAGAGGTCTTCAGTTTATTGTTCCCGACACAAAATGATAAATTAGTCGGAAGGGCTGAGAATATTTACCTTAATTCATCTTCAATTACTAACGGATTGCTTCTTCCGTTTCATCATCAAAGAAATGTGCCTTGTTTAAATCGAATGTCAAATCTACATTATCACCTGGTTTGTGATAGTCACGAGCGTCAACAATGGCCACGAATTCCGTACCATCAATTTTTGAATATAGCATTGACGTTGCACCTAACAATTCCGATACGACAACTTCACAATTAACTGTTGATTCGGGCCAAACTTCCTCAACGGCAACTTCGGCATGAATATCTTCTGGACGCAATCCCAAAGTAATACGTTTACCATCGTAGCCTTTTTCATCCAAAACTTTGGCTCGTCCTTCAGGAACTTTCAACTTCAAGCCTTGTCCATCAGCAATCATGCCATCTTTATATTCAACTTCAAAGAAATTCATAGCTGGTGATCCGATAAATCCGGCCACAAACTTGTTCTTAGGTGTTGCATAAACTTCATGGGGAGTTCCGATTTGTTGAACCTCACCCATTGACATAACAACGATTCGATCAGCCATCGTCATAGCTTCAGTTTGATCATGAGTAACATAGATTGTTGTTGTGTTGAGTCTTTGATGCAGACGAGCAATTTCAGCACGCATGTTAACACGTAACTTGGCATCCAAGTTAGATAATGGTTCATCCATTAGAAAAATTGGCGCATCACGCACGATAGCTCTACCTAAAGCAACACGTTGTCTTTGACCACCTGATAAAGCGGCGGGCTTTCGATCAAGGTATTCTTCTAGTCCTAATACTTCAGCAGCGTAATTAACTTTTTTCTCAATCTTATCTTTATCGTATTTACGCAACTTTAATCCAAAAGCCATATTATTAAATACTGTCATATGTGGGTACAATGCGTAGTTTTGGAAAACCATGGCAATATCACGGTCTTTTGGTGCCGTATTGTTTTCATACTTACCGTCGATGATCAATTCACCTTCAGAAATATCTTCCAAACCAGCAATCATTCGAAGCGTCGTTGATTTACCACATCCTGATGGACCAACGAAAACGATGAATTCTTTGTCCTTAATATGTAAGTCAAAATCTGAAACGGCATAAGCGTCTTCTTCAGCGTTAGCATATTTCTTATAAATATGATTTAAGTCAATTTCTACCATAATTTGGGCCTCTCACAATTTATTTATATTTGTTTGTCTTTAATTGATATACCCATTTTATTCAAAAAACGCTTACATTAAAAATACAAAACAACTAAAATCATCTGCTATTTTTGTACACTATTACTAAATAACTAAAGGTTGAAAGTTTAGTTAAATATGCCGTCTCCAGAGCTGGGAAATATTTACTAGCTGTGCGGAACGGTTCGAGTCTGGGAAGCGGTCTCGAGCCTCGGTTTGAAGCCTTGACATAGTTCGTCAAGTCTCCAAACACGCCCGGTATTGTAATGGCTAAAGCCATAACAACACTTCCACGGCACACAAATATTTCCCAGCTCTTCCGACTAATTAATCGTCATTAATTGAATGTATAAATATTCAATTGCTTTTATATCTGGAATATTTTAAATTCCAAAATACAATGGATGTGAATATTTGTAATTAATTATCGACTAACGCCATGTATATTAAATATTAATATTACCAAAAATCTGAATTCATCAAAAATTATCATGTCTAATAAAACGGACAAACTGGTCGTAAGGACTGAGAATATTTACCTGCTGTGAGTGTGGCGTTAGGACAGCGACATTTGCCGTTCTTACACCACCGGGCGTGTTTGGAGACTTTCCGGTCTGTGGAAGGTCTCCAAGCCGAGATTCGAGACCGCTTCTCAGGCTCGGATCGGTCCGCATAGCAGGTGAATATTCTCAGCCCTGGAGACGGAATAGTAAACACTAAAACTTATAAGTTCTGATTTCAACTGGGCCTAATATTTTAACATCCCTGTCAGCGATACTTTCTTCTAAGAAGTTGACTGTATCAGCATTTGGTAACATATTAGATTCAACGTTTGATTCCTTATTCGTCAAATTGTAGCCACGTAAAATATTATTTTTACCATCTTCTGACTGTTTCAAACTTGTTATGGCTAAGTTTTCAGCAATCAAAGTAATAAAAGCATCAACTGGTTTTCTATTTCCAGAGTGAATTCCTGTTTGAATTGATTGAATGTCGACTTGATTATTTCGAGCTTTTTGATATGAATCAATCTGACTTCCCTCGGATCCATCTTGAAATGTCAGACTATATTCACCAGAGTATTCGCCTAAGCACTGTGCCTCTGGAGTTTCAAAATAACCCCAATCACCCATTTCGCCGGTACAACGTAATAATGTGATTGCAATTGTATTATCATCAGGGAGAATTTCGTATTCATTCAAACCAAAGTTTCCTACTGTCACTCCGTTATTATCATCATGAACATTAACAAATGCCTGTTCATGCTGGGGATTAGTTGGATTTTTCCATGTATCGTTAACGTTATTAAGGCGTTCAACCACCTCATAAATTGACTCTGCTACGTGATTGTCGGTTTTCAAGTTAGTCTTAAACAATACTCGCACACGATGATCTTTAACTTGATTATTAAACGACGTCTTAAAGTTCAACTGATCTGAATCCTTTGACATTGTAATAGTCGTTGTAAAAGTAACTGGCACAGTTCTCTCCGAACGATTAGCAATACGTTTGGTAATATCAATCACTGCTTGTTGTTCGTATGCTAAGCGTTCATCGGCCGAAACTGGTAGGTTCATCGTTTGAATTAATTCAATCTCAGCACCCAAACTATTGTTGCTAATAATTTTGACAGCTGCTGGACTATCAGCTGAAAGAATAGTCTTCTGGTCAGCTGATTGACGATAAATATATTCATTTCCAATGTCACCAGTATCTTCAAGAATCAATTGATCATTATATTGATGATTCGTTTTCTTATCTAAAATGTCTAAACTGCCATCATGTTTCAATACCACTTGCAGATAATCATTTTCTAACACACTGTTGGTTTGATTGAATAAAGGTGATTCATTACTAGACAACGGCTCACTATCAGCCTTGACCAACGCCAAAGTTTCCCAAGCAAACGCTGGCATTGCCGACATATTGACTTGAACTGTCACATACAGTGCCATATACGGAATTCTAAATTGTGTCTTTGGCAAGTCATAACCAAATCTCACCTGTGTACCAACAAAGTTAAACGGAATGATTTCACCTTTAGCATTAATAACCTTCAATGCTGGTAATTCTTGTTCTAGCATCTTCATCTTTTCAAATTGAGCATCGGGTCGACCATCTGCAAATAGTGCGCGCTCCCATTCAATCTCAACTGTCTTCAATTCAGATTTTTCATAGCCATTAGTATTTATCAAGACAAACGGCTTACTGTCTTCTGGGAAAATCGTGGTATCAATTTGTGATGAAATTTTGTCTAATGCTTCTTTAGCAACAAATTGTCCCACTTCTTGTGACTTTTCAAATCTTGTCATCATTTCGCGATGGACTTCATCAACTGAGCAGCCACAAATACTATCGTGCGGATTATTTTGTAATAAAGTCTTCCAAGCATAACGCAATTGGTCATGTGGATAGTCAACTTTTTTTGAGTCATAGGCTATCGTTGCCAATGGTTCAGCAATATTTTCCAATTGACGTTCAACTTTAGTATTAGCCTGTTTCAAATAAACTCGAGAAGATGCTGTGTTAGCCAACGTATACCATCCATCTGTTTCTTGGCTAGTAAGTTCTCCATCAACTGAACCTAAATCTGCGGGAACGCTTTTGGATACAGCAGTTAAGTAATCGTCAAAATTAGAATGAATAAATTCATAATCGGGATAAAGTTCTTGTGCTACTTGCAGTGCCTCAATGACGTCTTGTTGCACTGGTTGGTGATCAACGCCATTCATCATCAAGAGATTATCTGTTGAAGCATACTTTTCAACATCAGCCAGTTTTTCATCCCAATACTTTTTAGCTGTGACTTTGTCAACGGGAATTTCGTTACCATTGCTATACCAATTAGCAAATAAAATGCTCAAGACCTTAGAGTCATCTGGTCCTTTCCACCACATTTCAGAATATTGAGAAGTATATTTTTCATTGTCAAAAACTTGGTTATTCAGACCCGTTGGTTTAACACCACGTCCAAAGGCAGCATATTTCAAATCGGCCAATTTCAACATTTGAGCGGTCTGACCCATATTTCCAAAAGTATCGGGGAAATAACCTAAATCAACTGGTTTGCCCCACTTCTTAGAATCCTGATTACCAATCAACATATCGCGGGCATTGGCTTCACCACTGATCAAGAAATCATCCTGCAAGATATAAAATGGACCAATTTGCAATTTGCCTTGCTTGACTAATGCTTTAATTTCAGCCTCTTTTTCTGGTCTAACTTGCAAATAATCGTCCAAAATAATTGTTTGACCGTCTAAATGAAAACTGTTAAAGTCTGGCTCTCTTTTAAACAAATCTAACAAGTCATCCATCAATTTAACTAAACGCATATGATGATGTTCGTATCCCATATACCATTCACGATCCCAGTGACTGTGTGAAACGACGAATACTTTCTTCTTCATGTTTTTTACCATTATTCCTTAATTTTGTAGTCTAAATAGTTTAAAAATAGTTCACAGTACATCATATTGGCCCAAGAGAACCATTCACGTGTATATTCTTTGGGGTTATCAACATTGAATCCTTCATGCATCATATTAGTGCCGGCTGTTGTTTGGACCATATTTTCCAATAAACGGGCCTTTTCTGTTTGGTCATTAGACGTCAAGCCTTGAATTGCCAAAGCTATGTGCCAAATATAATTCTTAGGCGTGTGGGGACTACCTAATCCCTTTCCATATTTACCAGCATAATAATAAGGATTTTCAAAACTTAAAATAGTTTTCCTAGTGTTTATATACGTGGCATCGTCTAAATCTACGTAATGTAAATATGGAGCACTCAATAAATTAGGAACATTTCCATCATCCATAATCAAATAATTTCCTAAACCATCAGTCTCATAGGCGTAAATTCTTTCACCAGCAGCATTGGTTGTGGTCCCATATTTTTCAATCCCAGCTCGAATCTCTTCCTGAAGTTTTTTGGCACGTTTAACAATTTCAGTATTATTCAAAACACTGCCAAAAATTTCTTGGACATAATCCAAAACTAAAACAGCAAACATATTGGCTGGTACTAAATATCCATACACACAAGCGTCATCACTAGGACGAAAGGCAGACCAAATCATTCCTGTTTCTTTAACTGGTGACCCCAAACCATTATTTGTCAGTGTATCTTCAGGTCGATCGTAATCTCTTTCAAATTGATATTTTGACTTAGTCATATGATGTTGTTCAATTTCAAAAACATTTAACATTTTTTTGATACCACTAACAAAACTTGCATCAAAATGATCAATTCGACCAGTATTCTTAAATAATAGATATGCCAATTGGACTGGGAAACAGAGCGAATCAATTTCAAATTTACGTTCCCAGATCCATGGTGTCATTTCTGTGTGATCCTTCTGATGCCCTGCATTATTAGGCTCACTATTGAATGCATTTGCATATGGATCATGATTCATATTGAAAAATTGACGCTTAATGACTCCACGTATAAAGTCAGATACCTCTGGAAGGTGTTGTGCCATAATTAAATATGGTCGTACTTGGCAAGTCGAATCACGTTGCCACATCGCCGGAATATCTCCTGTTAAGATGAAATTATCATCATCGGCAAGCTTTTTTACTGTCGTCTCCAGTGTGTTGGCATAGGTAACATTGAATACCTTTGACCAGTCAGCATGCTCTACACCGGCCTTTTTTGTAACTTGTGACATGAATTGTTTAATCTCTGGTGAAATCATCTGCTTTGTCAATTTCCAATCCTCCAATTGATATATCATTTGCTCAATTAGTATAATGCATACGTTTACAAAAAACTAGTTCTTTTTTCAAAATTATGTGCTATATTATAAGCATTAGAAAGGATTTGGACATATGGAACCGAAATATAAGCTGATATATCAAAGTTTAAAAGATGACATAATTAATAAAAAGTATTCAATTGGAGATAAACTTCCAAGTGAAATTCAACTAGCTGCCGATTATCAAGTTAGTCGAATCACATCCAAACGTGCTTTAACTGAATTAGAAAATGACGGTTTGGTAACACGACAGGCTGGAGTTGGAACAATTGTTCAGAAAGCAGAACTAGAAAGCGCACAAAAAAAAGAGATTATTTTCGTAATCCCTTTTGCTAATAATAATGAATTTGGTGACTACACCAATGGTTTGTTGCAAGTCCTAGGTGACAAATATCAATTAACTACCATCACAAATGAAGTCTTTCGAAAATTACCGATTGATCGGATAAAATCTGCCGAAGGAGTCATCTATTATATTGAAACGTTGGATAACGAGATTGAAACCATCACTAATTTATATCTGCATAACGTCCCTATCGTCATATTAGATAAGTTCTTCGAGGATTTGCCAATTCCTGCTGTGACTTCAGATAATTTCAACGGTGGTTACTTAGCAACTAAGGAGCTCTTGAAAAATAAACATCAGAATATCTCATATTTGATGGTCACACCCAAGTTATCCGAAGCTTCTGTCAGATCACGATTCTTTGGATATCTTTCAGCATTAAATGAGAAACAGGTCGTTCCTTCCGTTTTGGAAATCAATCTTGAACAAGATGAAGACTTAACCATTTTGGTCCAACAAATTAAAGCTAACAATATCACTGCCTTAGTCATCGAAAATGATGTCGTAGCGATTAAGATAATGAATGAACTACGTGACTTCGATATCAAAATACCACAAGATCTTTCTATTGTTGGCTTTGATAATATTCAGGCCTCAAAACTTAGTTATCCCGCCCTAACGACAATTGATCAAAACTTTGTTTCGTTAGGTCAACATTCTGCTAAGATTTTACTAAAAATCATCAATGATCCGTCCTATATTGCTCCAGAACGAACAGTTATTCCGGTTACTTTAATCAAACGTCAATCAATTCAAAAGCTAGGAGACTAATAATGAAAGTTTCACAAATCGACACTCGACAAGGTACTAATAACACTGCTGATTTTTCACACGGGAACACACTTCCTTATACAGGCGTTCCCTTTGGAATGAATTATTTCGTTCCGCAAACAACTTTTGAAGATACATCTTGGTACTTCTCACCGACTTCACATCAATTTGCTGGTATTAAAATTACCCACCAACCCAGTCCATGGATTGGCGATTTTTCTGCCTTCACTTTATCCAGTGCTACTGGAAGAATTGATTTATGCAGCAAATCCTTTGATCAAGTTGGTTCTTATCGACCTGACGAAGCAATTTTTAACCCTCATCAAATTTCAATCTATGACCAAAGATATGAGGTCCGGACACAAGTTGCTCCAACTGAATACGGTGCTATTTTCAAATACAGCTTCGATCGAGACGAACCTAAGATAATTGTTCACATCCCCAAGAAAGGTAAATTCACATTAAATGATGACCAAAATGAATTGGATTTACTTGTGCAAAACTTTGATGCCCATTTCAACGATGACTTTAAATTCTACGCCAAATTAAAATTTGACCGTAAGATCCAATCGACTGTGACGTTGCATCAAACTAATCCAGATTATGATTTAATGATCCTATCTTTTACAGATACAGATGAAATCAACGTTCACTTGGCAACATCATTTATCAGCTTCGAACAAACTAGCGTTGCATTGAGTCGTTTGAGCAACACTAGTTTTGAAGACATTAAAAACCTTGCCCAAGATAGTTGGCAACAATACTTAGATTTGGTCGATATTACCGACAGAGATCATACTAAGGTTTCTACTTTCTATCACTGTTTATACCGCATTTTTCTATTTCCACAAAAATGTTATGAAATTGACGAAAACGACGAACCTATTCATTACGACCTTTACAACAATCAAGTAAAATCAGGTTATTTATACATGAATAATGGTTTTTGGGATACAAGCAAGAGTGTCTACCCACTATTCTCACTGTTAGCTAAGAACGAGTATCATCAAATGCTCTTAGGATTCTACAACAGCTTCTTAGAGAGCGGTTACCTACCTAAATGGCTTGCTCCCTGAGGAACGTGGAATGATGCCTGGTACCTTGATTGATGCTGTTATTGCTGATGCGTCAATTAAAGAAATTTTGACGCCTGAAGAAATGTCGCAATTTTTAGATGCTATGCTCAAAAGCGCTAACGTTGAGAGTTCTGATGAACGTTTGGGAAGAGTCGGTATGGGTGACTTCAATTCTTATGGTTATCTTCCATTCGACAAATATAAAGAGTCGGTCAATCAAACTCTCGATTATACTTTTAGCGATTTTTGTATCTCACAAGTAGCCAAGTTAGTTGGCAATGATGAATTAGCAACTAAATATGGAAAATCGGCTTTAAATTACCAAAATATTTTTGACCCTAAAACGGGATTGATGCATCCCAAGGATTCCAAGGGAAACTTCAAAGCTAACTTTGACGCTATCAGTTGGGGCGACGATTACACTGAAGGCAGTTCTTGGCAAAACAGTTTTGCAGTTTACCACGATATTAACGGTCTCAAGAACCTGTACAGCAAAGATTTGACCTTCGAACAGACATTAATTAAATTAGCTAATCAAAAACCCAGCTTTAACGTTGGTGGTTACGGTTTTCAAATTCATGAAATGACCGAAATGTCCGCAATCGATTTTGGCCAAATTGCAATTTCAAACCAACCAAGTTTCCATCTTCCCTATTTGTTCGCATACACCAACCATCCCGAATACACACAATTACTTGTTAAACAATTATCAAATCAATTCAATGATTCAATTGATGGCTATCCTGGAGATGAAGATAACGGTTCCATGTCAGCTTGGTACGTTTTCTCATGTCTTGGCTTCTACCCTGTTTGCCCAGGAACTGACGAATACGTCTTTGGAATCTCACAGTTTGATAAAATTGTGTTGAACATTCACGGCGACAAAAAGTTTACAATTCGATCAAAACGCAACTATCCACAAAATCAATTTGTTGAATCACGAATTTTAAATGGTGAAAAATTATCTCAACGATTTATCAAACAATCTCAATTGACCGCTGGTGGAGAACTAGTTTCAAACTTATGCTTGTTACCCGCAAATGCAAGCAATGAAAAATTGCCATTCTCATTAAGCGACAATTAACCCAAAATTGAGACTGAATATTAAGAAAAAAGACACTGCAATCCTATTTTGGACTATAGTGTCTCTTTGTTTTATGCAAAAAAATACGTCTTACCACATATTCTCAATTATTTAACGATAACCTTCATCCCGTCAGGAACAGTCGAATTGATCCATTTAGCATCAGGAATGGTTAATCTAACACAGCCGTGACTTGAACGCTTTCCAAGTTTGTGAGCTTCATCTTCAACATACTTACCATCTTTATCAGTAGGTACTGAATGGAATAAATAAACACCCCAGTCCTTGAAGGAAGTCCAATAGTTGGCACCCTCTTTGGATTCAGCGTTGTAGAATGAATCACCACGATTTTGAATTTGGAAAGTTCCCTTTGGAGTTGGTGATTTTTTCTCTCCCGTAGCAGCCTTCATTGTGTATAAAATATCTTTATTTTCTTTGATATAAACTCTTTGTTTAGGAATTGATACTTCAATATAAGCATCCTTATGTTTGTCCAAGTCCGGATACTTTTTAGACTCAGAGGGATGTTTCCACGCGTCCAAAGCCTTCTTGTTAGCAGCAGCCTTCTTAGCCACAATTTTAGTAGATTTCGAAACTTTAGTTGTTTTAGATTCAGCCTCAACTGAGTTTGCACTATTAGCATTAACAGCAAAAGCTACTATAGCAATCGCCAATACCCCTATAATGGCAATTATTGCCGTAATAATCCGCTTATTTTTAATCATAAAATACCCCGTGATTTAATGATATTACACTTATTCATTAGGTACAACGGATTTTTACATTAAACTAGGATAATTATAGGATAGGGGTAAAAAAACATGTAATCCTTCAAATATCCAGAATTACATGTTTTTATATTATTTAATTTAGTGTAATATCCTTTGATTCAACCCATTCATTCAATCCAACACGATACATATTTTCACCCTTAACGGATGCAACCAAGTCCGTTTTATATAAGTTATTAGCGGGTAAAGTAATGGGAGCTTTAACTCCCCGTTATTAAGACCGAAAGTTAAGCGATAAGAATGTGATATAACCTTACCGTATCAGTTCCAAATGTAATTTTTAAAAATAATCAGAGATTGACACTTGATTATTCCAACCAGAAAAAATTAGTTGGAAGAGTTGAGAGTATTCATATGCCGCGAAAGTAGCGTTATGGCTTTAGCCATTACACTACCGGGCGTGTTGAAGACTTACCCGACCTTGGTAAGGCTTCAACCGAGGTTCGAGACCGCATTTTGGCTCGAACCGTACCGCGCAGCATATGAATACTATCAACTCTGGAAACGGCACACTTTAATAAACTTTGAACCCTAAAAAAAAAGGCAGTAGCCAATTAGACTACTACCCAATTAATTATTATAAATTATAGACGCTTGTTTAATTCTTTACCAAGTTCTTCATAGCCAGGACGACCAAGAAGACCAAACATATTTCTCTTGTATGCTTCAACACCTGGTTGGTTGAATGGGTTAATACCGTTCAAGTAACCAGAGATACCAACAGCAATTTCAAAGAAGTACATCAAGTAACCTAAGTTAAAGGCATCTTGTTTTTCAATGTGAACTGACATAACAGGAACGCCACCGTCAGTATGTGCAAGAACAACACCTTCGTAAGCCTTCTTGTTAACGAAGTCCATTGACTTGTTTTCTAGATACTTCAAACCATCAAGGTTATCCTTTTCAGCAGGAATCTTAACATCATGTCTTGGTGTGTCGATTAGAACAACAGTTTCCATAAGGTTACGACGACCTTCTTGGATATATTGACCTAATGAGTGCAAGTCAGTTGAGAAGTTAGCTGATGATGGGTAGATACCCTTTTGATCTTTACCTTCAGATTCACCCATCAATTGCTTCCACCATTCGCCAAAGTATTGAACGTTTGGTTCGTAGTTTTCTAGTAATTCAGTTGTGTAACCTTTACGGTACAAAATATTTCTCAAAGCAGCATACTTATAAGCATCGTTCTTTGAAAGATCAGCTGATGTATAGTCAGCACGTGATTGTGCAGCACCTTCCATCAATTTGTCGATGTCGATACCAGCAACGGCGATTGGCAATAAACCAACAGCTGTAAGTACTGAGAAACGACCACCGATATCATCAGGAACAACAAATTCTTCGTAGCCTTCAGCGTCTGATTCTGTCTTCAAAGCACCCTTAGCACGGTCAGTTGTAGCATAGATACGACCCTTAGCACCATCAACACCATACTTTTCAATCAACTTAGCTTTTAAGATACGGAAAGCGATTGAAGGTTCTGTAGTTGTACCAGATTTTGAAATAACGTTGATACTGAAGTCACGGTCACCGATAACTTCTAGTAAATCAGCAATGTAGTTTGGAGAAATTGAGTTACCACAGAAGTAAACTTCTGGGACATCTTTTTCATTCTTAACGTTATAGAATGATGAGCTTAGGAAGTCAATTGCAGCACGGGCACCTAAGTATGATCCACCAATACCGATTCCGATAAATACTTCTGAATCAGATTGGATCTTTTTAGCAGCTTTCTTAATGCGAGCGAATTCATCCTTGTCATAATCAACAGGCAAGTCGATGAAACCACGGAAGTCAGCACCGGCACCGGTACCCTTACGTAATTCGTCGTCAGCAGCAGTAACAAGTGCTTGCATTTCGCCAAGTTCATTATCTTGAATAAACTTGCTTAATTTTGAATCATCAAATTTAATTTGTGACATTTTCTCTCCTCCATATATATCGTCAAAACTAGATTAATCATTTTCGCAGAAAATTTCAAATTTTTATTAATCCTTTTATCCATTTTCCAACAAAATATAATAAATATCCGACCGCAGCTCCAAGAGTATTGAAGATCACATCATCAATATCAGTGACTCCTGTGTTCAAAATGAACTGTAAAGTCTCAATTGACGTTGAAATCAAGGCACCAATCAGGACAACTTGTAAAAAATTAAGATGTCTCTTAGTTAGTGCTGGGATAAATACTCCCATTGGTACGAACCACACAATATTACCATATAAATTATAAAAAAAGTCAACTAACGATTGACCTTTTGATAATTTAAATGTTTCAACGAGCGGAATTATATTTATTTGGGATAATGGTCGATGGAAATAAAATTTGAGTTGCCATATGAAATAGCTATCCCGAAAGACTGTCAAAGCAAAAAGTAGGAAAACATAAAATACAAAAACGACCAACCCGAGTTCTCGGCCAAAGTTCGTCTTTTTATTCTTAATTTTTATCCACAGAAACCTTAAAACAATAAAAAACAAGGTATACAGTATTGCTTTGTCAACAGCGTAAAAGGAAAGCCGAATCAATGGAAAATGATTTATTTTCATTGCATATAGTTTGTATATGTAATCATATAACGGTCCTAAAAATATCATTTTACTCATTCTTTCCCACTTTTTACCTATATCGTATTATACTAACAATTAAGCATTTTATTTAGACTTTAAATAGATTTAATAAAGAAATTTTACAAGCAAGGAATTATCAATGAATAAATTAAAAAATATCCTGAATAAAAGACTGGGCTTCATGGGGCTCCTAATCTTTTTCCTTTGGCTTAAAACGGTCATTGCTTATTATGTTGACTTCTCGTTAGGCGTTTCAGATCCGTTACAACACTTGATTCTGATCATAAACCCGATTGCAACAGCCGTTATCTTACTCAGTATAGCGTTATACATAACTCGGCCCAAGGCATCTTATATCGTTATGGGCGTTATATATGTCTTAGAATCTGCCCTATTATACGGGAATATTCTATACTATCGTGAGTTTAGTGATTTTCTATCATTTAATACGATTGCCGGTGTCTCTAAGGTCTCCAAAGGACTCGGTGGCAGTGCTGCTAACATGATGCAGTCACATGATTTTATTTATGGTTTAGATTTCATTATTATCGTTATATTATTACTTACCCATTATATCAAAATTGACGCCAGACCAATGAGAAAATTAACAGCAATTGCAACAACTTTTTTGGGAATATTTTTATTCTCATTTAATCTAACCATTGCCGAAAGTAATCGTCCCCAATTACTTGGTCGAACCTTTGATCGAGCCTATATTGTTAAGTACCTGGGATTCAATACTTTCTTAGCTTACGATTCAATCAAAGCAGTTCAAAATAACCAAGTACGTTCAGAAGCGGTTGGAACCGATATGGATGATGTTCTTTCATATACCAAACAGAATTATGCTGCACCAAATCCGACATATTTCGGCAAAGCAAAAGGTAAGAATATCATCATTATTCATCTTGAGAGTTTCCAACAATTTCTAATCAATGATAAAGTTAATGGTCAAGAAGTCACGCCGTTTTTAAATAGTCTTTATAATGATAAAAACACCATGTCCTTTGATAATTTCTATCATGAAGTTGGTCAAGGTAAAACGAGTGATGCCGAGAACATGCTTGAAACAGGACTCTTTGGACTACCAGAAGGATCACTTTTCTCAAAACTTGGCAGTGACAATACTTTCCAAGCTGCACCTGCGATTCTTAGTCAAAAAGAAGGCTATACCAGTGCTGTATTCCACGGTAATGTCGGTAGTTTTTGGAACCGTGACAACGTTTATAAAAACATGGGTTATAATTATTTCTTTGATTCCAGTTACTACAATAAAACTGAAGACTCCAGTATGCAATATGGTATGAAAGATAAATTGATGCTTTCGGAAAGTGCCAAATATCTCGAGCAATTGCAGCAACCGTTCTACGCCAAATTTATTACCGTTACAAACCACTATCCATTTGATTTGCCAGATGAGGATAATGACGGATTTCAAGCTCCAAATACTGATAATAGTGCTGTTAATAATTATTTCGTAACAGCTCATTACCTTGATAATGCCTTGAAAGAATTCTTCGATTATTTGAAATCAAGCGGTATTTATGACAACTCTATGATTGTTCTATATGGTGATCATTACGGACTCTCAAACAGCCAGAATACTGCCCTAGCACCGTTAGTTGGTGTCGACAGTAATAGTTGGACCGAATTCAACGATTCGCAGATGCAAAAAGTTCCATTCATGATTCACATGAAAGGACTTAAAGGTGGCATCAATCATACCTATGGTGGTGAAATTGACGTCTTGCCAACCATTTTGCACTTAGCCGGTATCAACACCAAACAATACGTTCAACTCGGAACCGATCTGTTATCTAAAAATCACAGTCAAATCGTAGCTTTCCGAAATAAAAACTTTATTACGCCGAACTACACTGTACTAAAAGATAGTGACGGTAATCCTGAGGTCTTTAAAAATAGTACTGGTGAACAAGTTGATCTTGACCAGAATCCGGCTTTGAAACAAAAAGTTACTAAATGGCAAGAAGCGGTCAATACTAAATTGAAATTATCAGACACAGTTAATAACAAAAACCTCTTACGTTTTTACACACCAACTGGCTTTACACCAGTCGATTCTAAGGATTACAATTACCAAAACGAAATCCAGAAGTTGGTTAAAACACGTGATGACCTTGGCTTGAAATCAACCAGCGTCTACTCTAAAAATGGTAATAAAACTACTACTAATCTGTACAATACTGACGCTCCAGAATTAAATGGAGATCGAACCGTCATTGACAGTTGGTCCAGTATTCTTAAAGGTAATAATGATTCAACAAAATAAGTCAGCGTATGCTGGCTTTTTTTATTGGCGGAAATAACGTATTATTAACCGGTGGGTCTTTTGAGACTGGTTCCGATATCACAAATATTCGCATCAAATATATTTTAGAATTTAAAATAAGCTGAATACAGAAGCAATTGAATATTTTAAAATTCAATTAAGTATGCCGTTTCCAGAGCCGAGAGTATTCAATTGCTGCGCGGAACGGCCCGAGCCAAAGAGCGGTCTCGGAACCTCGGTTGAAGCCTCGCAAAACCCGCGAGTCTTCAACACGCCCGGTGGTGTAATTGCTGAAGCAATAACGCCACTTTTGCTGCAAATGAATACTCTCAGCTCTTCCAACTAGTTGGTTTTTTAATGAAAGGAATAGTAAAACAAAACTCCTGATTATTTATATAAATTAACTCGACAAATTAAATTAACTCTAGGCAAGTAACAACAATGGTTATATTAGTTTTTTACCTTTCAACCTTTAGTAAAGATTAATTAGTCGGAAGAGCTGGGACTATTTTCCAGATCCGTAGACGGAATATTTAACTAGCACCACACATATATCTATATAAAAAAAGTAAAATTATTGGTTACCATCAATAAATAACCAATACATCAGTCTCTGAGTTAAGTTACGAGGAAAAATATGAAAAAAATTCAATCCATTTTAAACACGAGATTAGGTTTTCTAACCTTATTAGCTCTCTGTTTATGGTACAAATCAGTTCTTGCGTATTTCATGGGATTTTCACTTGCCATCAATAATCTTTGGCAATACTTCTTTATAGTCGTAAATCCCTTCGCAACAACTGTTATATTGTTGAGCTTAGCTCTTTATCTCAATCGTCCCAAACTCTCCTACATCGTTATGGGCATTATTCATATCGCAGATACCATCTTTATTTATGCAAATATTTTGTATTATCGTGAAAACGGTGACTTTCTATCTGTCAGTACTATCACAGGTGTTGCCAAAGTCGCCAAAGGTCTTGGAAAAAGTACTGCTAGTTCCATGCAATTCAGTGATATTTTCTATTTTATCGACTTTATTATAATTATTATTTTATTTGCCACTAAATTTATAAAAATTGATAAACGACCCTTCCGAAAAATCACTGCTCTAGCAACAACTTGCTTAGGTATTGCACTATTCTCAGCCGATTTGGCAGGTTCTGAAGCCAATCGTCCTCAGTTGTTAGGAAAAACCTTTGATCACTCTTATATCGTCAAATATTTGGGTATTAACAGCTTTTTAGCATATGACTCGGTCCGCTCGATTCAAAATGATCAAGTTCGTTCTAGCGCGACGGAAACTGAAATTGATACTGTACTCGACTATACCAAAGATCACTACGCCGCTCCTAACGCTCAGTATTTTGGCAAGGCCAATGGAAAAAATATTATTGTCATTCATTTGGAAAGTTTTGAACAATTCCTAATCGGCATGAAGGTCAACGGTCAAGAAGTTACACCATTTTTGAACAGCCTCTATAACGACCAAAATACGCTCTCCTATGATAATTTCTTTAATCAAGTGGGTGGCGGTCGAACTAGTGATGCCGAAACAATGCTTGAATCTGACCTCTTCGGATTGCCTGAGGGATCTTTCTTCCAAAAACTTGGTGGTGACAATACTTTCCAATCTGCCCCGGCCATTCTCCAGCAACAAAAGAATTATACGAGTGCTGTTTTCCACGGTAATATCGGTAGTTTTTGGGGACGGAATGTAACCTATAAAAATATGGGATATAACTATTTCTTTGACGAGACTTATTATGATACTAAAGACCCAGACACCTTGTCATTAAACGGTTATGGTGTCAAAGATAAAATTTTATTTGCGGAAGGCGCTAAGTATCTCGAACAAATGCAACAACCTTTCTATACCAAATTTTTAACCATTACTAATCATGTTGGCTATCAATTCTCAGATGAAGATAACGCTGATTTTCAAACCTCTGACAATGCTAATCCAACTGTCAATAGCTATTTCAAAACAGCGCACTATTTAGACAAGTCAGTTGAGGAATTCTTCAATTATCTTAAAGCTTCCGGCTTGGACAAAAATACTATGGTTGTCTTATACGGTGATCATTATGGTTTGAACGACACACAACACAAGGCACTTTCCACTATGGTCGGAAAAACACCAGACACTTGGACAAAATTCAATGATACACAAATGCAGCGAGTGCCATTTATGATTCATATGGATGGCCTAAAAGGTGGTATCAAACACACTTATGGTGGTGAAATTGACATTCTACCTACCATTCTGCATTTGGCTGGAGTCAATACTAAACAATACATCCAGCTTGGAACTGACTTGCTTTCGAAACATCACAGTCAAATCGTGGCCTTTAGAAATAAAGATTTCATTACACCTGAATACACCGTTTATCGTAATGGTGGCGCAAGTACACAAGTTTATTCCAATGCCACGGGTGAACAGATCGATATGCGAGATAACCCCGACCTTTTGGCAAAAGTTGATCGATGGGAATATGAAGTTGATTTGCAGTTAAAGACCTCCGATAATATCAATAATAAGAATCTCTTGCGTTTCTATACGCCAGCGGGTTTTGACCCTGTCAATCCAACTAATTATTCATATCAAAATCAGGTTCAACAGATGGAAAAATTGCGGAATGATCTAGGTAATAAATCAACTAGCCTTTATTCAAAAAATGGCAATAAGTCGACCACTGACCTCTATGATACTGATTCTGTTCAATTGCAAAATGATCGAACGCCAATTGATAGTTGGTCATATTTGAATAAGAAATAACAAACAGTTTGGTTGAAAGTTGCCCGTCTCCAGGGCCAAGAATATTCACCTGCTATGCGGACCGATTCGAGCCTGAGAAGCGGTCTCAAATCTCGGTTTGAAGACTTTCCACAGACCGGAAAGTCTCCAAACACGTCCGGTGGTGTAACGGCTAAAGCCGTAACGCCACACCCACAGCGGGTGAATATTCTCGGCCCTTCCGACTAATTTGTCTGTTTTACTAGATAGAATGATTTCTGATTAATTCAGATTTTTAATTATATGAAAATTACATAAAACAGAGTCGCAAATAAAATGAGTTGTATCACACTTAAAGAACCAAATAATTAGGTGTGATACAACTCATTTTTCTATCTTTTGTACTTTTTAATACTATTCAATTTCATATCGTAAAATAGTTTTCAGTTTCTCCGGTGCAACACGTCGGGCATCTGACAAATATATCTCACGATGAATCTTTGATGTACGCTTTTTTTGAATCTCTGCCACCAATTCATCGATCTTTTGAAAACTTGCTGGTTCGTCATCGTACTTTCCAACATGCAAAATTTGAGCAACTTCTTTAGCAGGGTATTCTTTAATTTCAATGTCGGAAATATCTGGCAGATTCTTCTTATCCTGAACATTCTTTAAAGTATTTAGAATCAAATCATTCGGTACAAACGTAGGTACTCGAATCATAATGTCGTAACTGAACTCACTTTTATCTAAGTGATCCAATTGTTGTCCTCTTTTAGTTAGTGACCAAACACCCTCCAAAGGGAACACCACATAATCATCATAGTTGACTACTTTATCAGCACAATATTTTTTATATGCGCTTTTGATTCCATAAGCTGCCGGATAAAGTGTTTGAATTTTTTGATTAAATTCAAGTCCATTGGGATCTCCCAATCCATGCATAGAAATAAACCTTTGCTGTGGAATTGTCTGAATCAAGGCTTGCTTTTTCGTTGAATAAAAATCTTTCTCTTGTTTTCGCCATTCGTATTTCATGTGTTCGTCCTCACTAAATCAATCTTCAAATTTGATTTTAACTTAATTTCTAAAGATTGAAAATTGTTCTTGACATTAAAAAGATAAATTAGTTGGAAGAGCTGAGAGTATTCATTTGCAGCGAAAGTGGCGTTATTGCTTCAGCAATTACACCACCGGGCGCGTTGAAGACTCGCGGGTTTTGCGAAGCTTCAACCGAGGCTCGAGACCGCTCTTTGGCTCGGGCCGTTCCGCGCAGCAATTGAATACTCTCAGCTCTGGAAACGGCATCTAATTAAACTTTCAACCTTTAGTTAATTAAAAAAAGCAGGTAATCCTAACATTCTGGAAATACCTGCTTTATTTAATCTACAATAAAGAAACTTTATCAGCACTGACAAATTCATTTGTAGCTACGCGATAATACTTTTGACCGTTGATCACTGTATATCTGTCCGTAAACCACTCACTAGAAGGACTTAAAGCCCGATCAGTAACTGTGTTGCCTTTCGAATCAACTAGCTCAGCAATGGCACTATTAACTCGCACAATATTGTCCTGAGCCGTATAAACGTAAACATCACTGGCTTTAACATATTCGTCAGTTGCTACTCGATAATAGAGCGTGCCGTCTAATGTATGAGTCTGATCACTAAACCATCCCGAATCTTTATCCAAAACTCGATCTGTTATCAACTTACCCTTTTGATTGTACAAGTTAACTGTCTTAGTAGTTGTAGCAACCTTTTGAGTTACATTATTTGTTGTTCCCGTATTATTGTTATTGTTACCGCCTGTATTTTTCTTAGTGTAAACAGCATTTACGGTTATTAAATTGGTATTAGCATTATCACCGATGACCTTGTTAGAATCCAATTGGCTATCAATTGCTGCGGTCAAAATTGAATTTAAATCCGTCGCTGATGAATAATCTGCAAATGAAGTGACTTCACCATCACCAATTTGAATCGTTGATTTAGTTAAATCAATTGTTCCATTTGAAGGTTCGGTAATATCAGTATATTTATAATTAATGTCATTCTTCTTTATATAAAACGAGTCATCCGTTGGTTTATCAGTACCAACCGTCTGTGTCACTGTAACTTTAACTGGATCGGCCTTCAAAACCTTAGCCTTTACGACATAACCACCATTACCATCATCTTCAATAGTACCAGAAGTTGCATTTTCAATTGAATTTAGCCCTGATAAATAACCCGCTTGTAATTGCCCAATTTTTGAAAGAGTATACTCGGATAAATTCACAGTATCACTCTGTAACCCACTAAATACTTGATCAGATTTAACTGGTAACACCGCACCTGTGGCGCTATCAACGTATTGAATATGGTAATTGATATTCTTTACTGAATCTTTTGGTACCCATGTTGTCTGGGTTCTAGTATCACTTTGAGGAGCATACGTGGACATTAAATCTTTTGTCGATAAAAACTTGGTATTGTCATTTACATTAACCCAGCCGTTGGCAGTATAAAAGGTACTACCATCCTCTGTATAAGTATACGGATCAGCCGCCATTGCAGCTTGATTAATAACTGAATTGGTACCTAATGTTAATGATGATAACCCGGTACCGTTCAACATATTAGTCGTAACACTCGCCTTAGACATGTCAATTTTTGATAAATCAAGAGTTGTTAAGCTACTATCGCCATCGAACATGGAGGTAAAGTCAGTTACTGAGGAAGTATCAAGCCCTGATAAATCTACTGTTTTAAGCTTACTATCACCATTAAACATATTTGAAAGATTAGTTGTCTTAGAAGTTTGTAATAAATTCAATCCTGAAATTATCTGTAAATTTGGCATACTAGCAAATAATGACTGTAACCTTGTAGAAGTATTAATATTACCTACTATTTCTACAGAAGATATATCTTCCAAATATGTACTCCAACCCAAAGAACTAGTCCCGGTAGAACTACCAGCATTTTCTGTAGAGGCATCATTTCCCAATCGTAGTTGTAAATTATTTTTATCGCCATTTATTGCATAAACTGCCCACGAAATTTGAATTGGATTATCAAATGAATCATCTGCCGTTCCACTGTCAATCGGAGTCTCATCATCAGCTGACTGTTGAGCCGCACTAGTTGAAACTTGACTGCCAGTACCACTATCTGCATGCACAATCGTCCCACCATTAATTCCAAACAAAATAGCGCCACTCAATACTGCCACACATGACATCGTTACCTTATTCATCGTAAATTTCATCGTCTAATCCCCCTAACAAGTAACATCATATTTTGAAAACAAAAAAAGAGCCTTTAAAATAAAGACTCTCAGATTGATTTGAATTTAATTCAAGTTAAAATGTAAGCCTTTACAACTACATTTTAACTCAATTCTCCTCATTTTGCTTGTGTTCATATCCTTCGTCAAACAAAGTAATAATAAAGGTTGTCCCTTCATTGACCTTACTCTTAACTTCGATTTCACCACCATGATTTTCAACCAGTTGGTGAACAATTGACAGACCTAATCCAGACTCACCGTACTTACGATTTTTCCGAGATGGATCAGCTTTGTAGTAACGATCCCAGATGTTCTTAACTTGATCATCAGACATCCCAATACCAGTATCTGACACGGTAAAGACTGAGGCATGACGCTCTTCGTTACGAATACCACTGATGAAGATTTTACCATTGTTAGTAAACTGAATCGCATTTTGCATAACGTTAAAGATAACTTGAACAAAACGGTCATAGTCAGCATATGTTTGCAATGCACCATCATATGGTTTGAGGATTAACTCATCCCCAGAAGTCTTAGCCTTCTTCTCCAATTGTGAAGTGATATCTTGCAATGGTTTATTTGCATCAAAAATACGTTTAGCCATCGTAATTTGGTTAGTACGAATCTTTTCATAATCCAAGTTTTCATTAACCAAACGAATCAAACGTTTTGTCTCGTTACGCATCAGTTGAATACTTTGACCCTTTGACTCCTCAGGAATAGCATCATAAGCCAGTCCCTCCAAAAGCCCATTAATAGTCGTCAAAGGCGTTCTCATTTCGTGTGATGCATCAGCCATGAATTCCTTACGACGTTGCTCCTGACGCTTGATTTCCGTATCTGAAGCCTCCAGTGACTTAACCATTTGGTTGAAATCATCTGCTAGGTCATCAAGTTCATCGCGGCCTTTACTCTCAATTTGAACTGAGAAATCATTGTTGGCAACTTTCTTCGTCGCACTACGTAATCGATTGATTCGATTGACTTGGTATCTTGAAAGTAAAAAGCTCAAAATAATTGCTGCTAACAAGGAAATCAATAAGGCAAAATACAACCGTCGATTGATCTCACCGATATTTGTCTGCAATTCAGAAACATCTGAACCCGCCCAAACGGCAGCAATCAACTTACCATTTTGGAACCACGGCGTTAGCACATAGACGTAACTTCGATTGTCATCTTTTCGAAGTCGTGGATTTCCTTCGGTATTTTGTGGCTTTTGAATATTTCTGATTGTCTTACCTTGTTTCAATTTCGTCCAGTAAGACTGTTTCAAATGTAATTTAACGTTCGTTGGCGGTGTTGGATAAACTTGATTATTATTATAATCAAATACCGCAAATTGAACATTTCTTTCTGATAGAACCTGCTCAACAGTTCGAATATTGTCGCCAGTAATATTATGGATTTGCCCAGTTTTGGGATCTGTTTTTAATGCAATTTTCTCGAGATTACCAGCATAACTTTCCAAGCTCTTATATGTCCGGTTATACTCCCAACTAGTTGAAGCACTAGTTACAGAATACAAAATAATCCCAAGTGTCGTTAAAATAACGATCAAAAAACTCAGCATATTTTGATAAATTAGTTTCATTATGCCTTAGCCTTTGCTCCTGAATCATCGAATTTATAGCCAACTCCCCAAACAGTTTCAATAACTTGTGGGCCAACCTTCTCTATTTTTTGACGTAATTTCTTAATATGAGCATCGACAGTTCTTTCTTCACCAAAGTAATCGTAATCCCATACTTGTTCAAGTAATTGTTCACGAGAAAAAACCTGCTTTGGCTTGCTAGCTAGAGTTTTCAACAAATCAAATTCTTTAGGTGTTAAATCTGGGATTTCTTTATCAGCCAAGTATGCTTCACGTGTATTAGAATTCAACTTAAAGTAACCAGTGTTGATATCGAAACCATCGTCAGCTTCTTCAACTTCAGCATTAACTGGCGTGCTTTCAGCTAATTTTTCAGCCAAGTTTTCATCACGTCTATGAATGGCTTTCATTCTGGCAATCAAAGTGATTGGACTGAATGGTTTCGTAACGTAATCGTCGGCACCAAATTCTAGTCCAAGGACTTGATCACTCTCAGTATCACGGGCTGTCAACATAATAATAGGAACAGTTTTAGAAACCTTGCGAATTTCTTTGGCAACTTCCATTCCGTCCTTACCAGGAAGATTAAGATCCAGCGTAATCATATCCCATTTGTCAGCATCCTCATTGAACATGTCAACTGCTTCGTTACCATCATAAGCGAAACTTGCATCCCACTTCTCTTTTTGGAAAAACATCCCCATCATCTCAGAGACGGATTTGTTATCCTCTATCATTAAAATTTTCATAAAAATCACTCCGTATTTTTCAAAATTAGACTATCTCATTACAGAAAAAATTGTTACCATATTGCTAGTATACAAAATAAATTTAAGTTGGTGATCTTTTGCAAAGAAATTATCGTGGAGCCGTCTTTTTTGATTTAGACGGGACCCTTTTGAACGCTGAATCTCAAGTTGATGAAACAGTAGCTAATGCTGTCCATCAACTTGAAGAAAACAACTACCTGCCAGTCATCTGTACTGGTCGCTCACCAATTGAAATTGAAGCTGCCACTAGTGCAACCGGTATTGATACCTATGTTACTTTAAATGGCGCATTTGTCCAATCACAGGACAAAATTATTTATCATAATGATATTAAACCAGAATTAATCAAAGATATAATGGGTAAAGCTCACAAATCGGGTGACGCCCTCTTTATGCACACTCCTGACAGAACATTTTTAAGTGGTAAAACACCGTTCATCAAAGAATTTTTCCAAAAGTTACGTCTTGATATTCCTGAAATTGACCCTGATTTTTATCAAAAAGACGATATTCAAATGTTTGTTATCTTAACCGATAGCGATGGTTCCAGTTATCAAGAACAATATCCCGAATTACAGTTTTACAATACGGGATATCATTCCCTCGATACAGTTGCTAAGGGTGTTTCAAAAATGAGTGGAATTAAAGAAGTGCTCAAAGCCTTTGATTTAACCGATAAACCGGTTTATGCTTTCGGTGATGGTACGAATGATTTACCAATGATTCAATTTGCTGATTATAGTGTTGCCATGGGCAATGGTATAGATGCAGTTAAAGAGGCTGCTACTTATATTACCACTGAAAACGTTAACGGTGGTATTGTTAACGGTCTAAAACACTTCAATTTAATTTAGGAAGTTTTGGTACGTATGCCGTTTCCAGTAACAACAATGGTTATATCGATTTTTCAACTTTTAGTAATTTAACTCAAAAAAAACGTAATCTTTGGTCAGGCAATGACTAAGATTACGTTTTTTTAATTGATTACATATAGTGGTTCCTTATTTTCATTTGCTAAAGCAATATTATTGGCAACGATATTCGCCATCGCATCACGGGCTTCAATTGTGGCGTTACCGATATGCGGTGTCAAAATAACATTGTCCAATTTCTTAAATCCGTCAGCTACTTGAGGTTCATTTTCATAAACATCTAATGCAGCTCCAGCTAATTCATGTTTTTGCAAAGCTGATAGTAATGCAGATTCATCGATAACTGGACCACGAGAAGCATTGATCAAATAGGCCGAATTTTTCATTTGTTTGAACTGTTTGGATCCTAAAATATGCTTTGTCTGTGGCGTTAATGGTGCATGCAATGTTAAAACATCACTCTGAGAAATCAGCTCATCCATCGAGACAAACTTAGCATTTAGCTGTTGTTCAATTTCAGGGGGTAATTGATGGCGTTGAGTATAAATGATTTTCATATCAAAGGCAGCCATTCTCTTAGCAACTGCTTGACCAATCTGTCCCATACCAAAGATTCCCAGCGTTTTACCAGCTAATTCATGACCTAAAAAGAATAGTGGCGCCCAACCAGCGAAACCTTTTGTACGCATTAATTTGTCCCCTTCAACTACTCGATGAGCTAAGGAAATAATTAAGGCAGTAGTTACTTCAGCTGTCGAAGTTGTAGAAACCTTTGGAGTATTAGTAACGGGAATATTTTTCTGACGCGCATATTTAACATCGATATTATTGAAACCAGCACCAAAATTAGCAATCAATTTTAACTGTGGATCAGCATCAATCACATCCTGATCAACTTGCGTAGATAATGGCGTAATTAAGTAATCTTTACCAACAATTCGTTTCAGTAATTCGGCTTTTGTTATCAAATCATCGCTATCAAAACTTTCCACATTTAACCCTGACTTTTGTAGGATTTCTAAAGCGGCTTGTGGAATCGCTGCTGTTATGAGCACATTTGACATAATTTTTCTCCCTTGTTCGTTCAACTAATTAATTGTAGCTAGTTATTTATTGGTTGTCACGTGTGGAGATTACCTTGAGCAAATAAAAAAAAGATGCGCGCATCTTTTTTTTATATAAATTATGCTGTCACTTTATTCATAGCAAACTTCAAAACATTGGTACCATTCATTTGACCATAATCCCTCATATCAATAACATCAACTGGAATATTTAGCTTCTTTTTAAAATCACTTAATAAATATCTTACTTGTGGTCCAATTAACAGAACATCAGGATTCTTTTCACTAATTTTTTCATCAACATCTGTTGCTGAGGTCGCAAAGATTTCAGCATCAATTTTTTGGTCCTCTGCAGATTTTTGCATTTTTGTTACCAACAAGCTTGTCGACATCCCTGCAGCACAGGCTAACATAATAGTATATTTTGCCATTTTAACGTCCTCTTCCGTTATCTATTTCCTGAAGCCATTTTAAGCCAACCCAGACGACGCCCTTTAACGGTAATTGTCATTTGATAAATGTCTTCTGGTTGGGATACTCCATGCAGTCCTGCATCACCGATAGCATGGATATCAGCTCCAGTCTGTTTACTCATTAATGTGCATTCTCTAACTGTATCTGTATCTGAACCCTCGACGGATGCATCCAAAAAAGTCATTGCCAATGCCTTTCCATCTCCATATGAATGAGTATAATTCACCAATTCTCTAATATCCGAGACTACTACACCTTGACGGGAACCAGGCATTGGTAAACAAATCACATCTGCTCCAGCATCAATCAATTCACCAATTTTTTCCTTGCTATCTTTTCTTAATGGGTCACCAAGAACCTTTTCATTAACCCCATCTTCCCATTTTCCTGCCCAAATCATTGCTTTATCACCAATAATTTTTTTTGCATTACGAGTTGCTTCAATAATTGTATCAAGTGACGTTCCAGTTCCAGGATTGCCACCTAAAACAATAAAATCGACGCCTTCCTTTACTGCAAGTTCCAGATTTTCTTTAGATGCAATTCTATCAGGACGTACTAATGATGCACCAATAGAGGTTGATGTATTTTTGTCATCGCCTACACCACATTCAAGATAAATACCAACCGGCATATGACTCATCTTTTTTACATCATTAACTCTTAGATTCTTCTCTGTAACAGATCCATCCGCATTTACAAACTTGGTATGAAGTCCGGGTAAATTGCTATTAGAATCCATAGAATATCCATTTAAAAAGACCATATCAGCACCGAATGCACTAGCAACTTCGAAGTTCAAAGTATTTTCAACTAATGGTTCAACACCAACATAATTTTGGGAAAGAATCACCCTACCCTCACTTGCACGAATACTATCTTTCAATTCTTTAGTACTCATTGCGTCAATTTCAGTTTTTGTTGCGCTAATTAAACGATGTGCCATAATTAATTTTCTCCTTTTTTGTTTGCAGCTTTACCTTGCTTCACTAATTCATTGAATTTACTATCATCCCGTTGATCTTCTGCTGCTAATTCCTCAACTCGCCTCTGATGTCTTCCACCTTGAAACTTAGCGTCCAACCAAGCATTAACAATCATTTTTGCTAATTCAGATCCAATTACACGTGATCCAAAACACAAAACATTAGAATTATTATGTTGTCTTGAAAGACTAGCTGAATATGGCTCACTAACACAGGCAGCACGAACACCTGCTACCTTATTAGCAGCAAGCGAGATTCCTACACCCGTTCCACAAATTGCAATTCCTAATGGGAATTCTCCACTTGCAACTTTCTGTCCAACCATTCTTCCAAAAATTGGATAATCAGTTCTATCTTTACTATTTGTTCCGACATCAGTAACTTCATATCCCAATTCTTTTAAATGATTTATAATGGATGGTTTTAATTCTAGTCCGACATGATCTGATCCAATGACAATCTTTTTTAACATTATTCATCCAATCCTTTCAATTCTGAAACGATTTCTTTATATGAACGTTTTTTACCAAATAAAGATGACGTTCCAACAATAAACCCATCTACTCCAAATCCAGATAATTGTTTAATTCTATCTGGAGAAATGGCCCCATCAACCATCAATTTAAAATTATACTTAGCTTTCAAATTAGATATAATTTCAATTTTTGGAAGTGTATAATCCAAAAACTTCTGACCTGCAAATCCGGGGTTCACAGTCATAACTAAAACGTAATCAACTAGTGGTAGCAATTCTTCTATTTGTGCTATAGATAATGAAGGGTTTACAGCTATCCCTGGATGAATACCCAGTTTTCTAATATTATCTAATGTCCTCGTTATCATTGGTGAGGTGTCCGGATGAACATAGATAATATTTGCACCTAATGGCGCAAATATATTCACATATGCATCTGGATTTTGAACCATTAAATGTACATCCATAGGTGTTTTCGTTAATTTACGAACTGCTTTATAATCCTCAACTCCTAATGCAACGTTTGGAACATAATTTCCATCCATTACATCCATATGAAAAATATCCACTTTTGCATCATCCAAATCATTTACTTCTTGTTTAATTTTTGTAAAATCCGCACACATTAATGACGGAGCAATAATTGTTGCCATAAGATCCACCTTCATATATTTTATTAAAAGCTTCGTTGGGAAAACGTTTACTCTTTACGACAACAATATTAAGTGATTGTTTTATTATTGTCAATACATTTTCAAAAGGTATTTATCAATTTATGAGCGTAATTAAGCTATTAATATGAAACATTTTTTTAAAATTAAAATTATTCGCTTTCATCATTGACAGCGCTATCATTATGAGTTATCTTAGCACGTGAGAAAACGTTTACCCATATAAAAATAATATAATTACAAAAAGGAGTTAAATATCATGAGTCAAAATGATGACAAAAAATCATTCATGGATAAAATCACAGATTTCACTAATCGGCTATCTGGCCCTTTGGCTAAGTTCGCCAATTTGAAATCTATTTCATCCATTGTTAATGGGCTAATTACAATTATGCCGATCATTATGGTCGGTGCTGTTTTTATGATCTTATATGTTCTGGGCTCTCCCAGTGTTGGTACTTCCGGACACGCCTTAATACCATTTTTATCGCCACTGTCATCAAAATTTCTTTGGATGAACAGTATCACACTTGGATTCATGTCACTCTACGCTGTAATCGTTATGTCTCAAAGCTATGGTGAAAAACTAAAACTTGATACAAAGAGTTCTGGCTTAATCGGTTTAGGAACATTTTTAACCTTTACACTTGCCGGATTAGATAAATCTGGTGGCATTGACATCACAGCATTCAGCTCAAGTGGACTATTTATTGGGATCCTATCCAGTTTAGTCAGCGTTAGAATCTATTGGTTCTTTATTAAAAAGAATATTACCATCAAAATGCCAGATTCAGTTCCACCTAATATTGGTAATTCATTTGCAGCAATCTTTCCATATGCAGCATCTTTCACACTGGCATGGTTAATTCGCACAATTTTGAATTTCGATATGTTGAATTGGTTAAACGGACTACTTGAACCAATTGTTAATGGTAGTCAAAGTGTTTGGACTGCCATGATTGTTTCCTTCATTACTTTATTGTTATGGAGTGTTGGATTACACGGTGATAATATGTTTCTAACTTTATTTACACCTTTTGGAGTTTCATGGCTATCCGAAAATGCCAAAGCATTATCTAATGGTACACCTTCAAACCATTTACCAAATATTCTTGCCGGATTGGGTCAAACTGGCCTACTTCGTATGACAATTTGGACGGCAGCAGTCTGGCCAGTCATTTTCTTAATGATTATCTCAAAAAACAAATTTTTAAAAACTCTTGGTTGGACGACCATTTGGCCTGGGATCTTTACAATCGTAGAACCAGTCGTCTTTGGTCTTCCACTTGCTTTAAATCCATACTTAATGATTCCATTCATTTTAAGTGGCACAATTTCTACTGGAATTGGTTACATGCTTATGGCAACACCGTTCTTTGGTAAATTTTTTGCCATGATTCCATGGGCTACTCCGCCATTCTTACTTGGACCCTTAGGTACAGGTGACTGGAAGACGGTTATTATTCCGTTCATATCATTCTTCATCGGATTGGTTCTATACATCCCATTTTGGAAAGGCTATGTACAGTCTCTAGATAAAGAGGCTGAAGAAGCTGAAGGAAAAACTGAATTACAATAAGAATAGGAGATAATTATTTTGAAAAAAATTCTTTGGGGAAGTTCAACAAATGCTCAACAATATGAAGGCGGCTGGGATGAAGACGGAAAAGGAAAAAGTATCTCAGATGTACGGACACTCTTACACAACTATAGTAATTTCCATGTGGCAAGTGATGGCTATCACCGGTATAAAGAGGATATTGAATTATTTCATCAAATGGGATTCTCAATTTACAGATTTTCAATTTCTTGGACTCGCATATTTCCAAATGGAGATGACAAGGCTCCCAATCCAAAAGGTCTCGCATACTATGACCATGTTGTAGATCAATTAATTGCTGACGGAATTGCCCCAGTGGCAACTTTGTATGCTTACGATCTTCCACTTAGTCTACTCGAAAGATTTGGCGGATGGACCTCACGACAAACTGTAGCTGCCTATAAAAATTATGTTGATACCATTTTTGAGCATTTCAAAGGCCGTATTAAATTTTATGTACCTTTCAACGAACCTAATTTATATCATGTCGATTCCGAATATATTGCTGGTAATAAAAACTTATCAACTCAAGAGCTATGGCAAGGTGAACATCATTTAGCAATTGCCTACGCTCATGCATGCAATGATCTACATAATATTGATTCAACAGCAAAGATTGGTCCAAACTGTGCTTTCATGGTCAACTATCCCCTAACACCGGATCCTAAGGTTGTTGCAGGCGCTCAAAAATCAATGTATTTAACAAATTACGCATATCTTGATATTTATGTTCATGGATATTATCCTAAATTTTTCCTAAATCACTTAAAAGAATTGGGCGTTTCATTGGATATTAGACCTGGCGATATGCAACTATTAAAAAACGCTAAACCAGATTTTATTTCGTCAACATACTATGCAACTTACGTATCTGATATATCTAAGCAATTGGCAAATAATAATGAGACCAAGAATAATGATTTTGAATTTCAAGGCGGATTGGTGCAAAGAAATAATGGCACACCTAATCCTTATACCAAGGAAACTGAATGGGGATGGATTATTGACCCATTAGGATTCTACTATCAATTAATGGATATCTCTGAAAGATACCACTTGCCCATTTTGATTCTTGAAAATGGCATTGCTCATACTGAAAAATTGAATGAAAACCATAAAATCGTCGATGACTACCGAATTTCATACTTACGAGATCATATTGAACAATTAAAACATGCCATTAATGATGGTGTTGACGTCATTGGATACTTGACGTGGTCTGCAATTGATCTTCATTCAACTCGTGAAGGTTTCATTAAACGATATGGATTTATTTATGTAGATCGTGATGAACATGATCTTAAAACATTAAAGCGTTATAAGAAGAAATCATTCTACTGGTACAAACAAGTTATTGAATCGAATGGTGATGACCTAACAGATAATAAAATAGATTACTAATAAATTTCAAAAGGGACTCATAATCTTTTAAAAGATTACGAGTCCCTTTAATATTTCATTAGAAAAATTAATTAAAATATATTAAACCGTATTCCGTTTAACTAGAGATACATCCACCAATTTGACTGAATCAGTATGCACCTTGTCCCCTTGGATAGCTGAAATCAAATACGTACTAGCATCTTGCGCAATTGTATCGGTATCTTGATGAATTGTTGTAAGTTCTGGATAACAATACCGAGCTATCGGTGAATCATCAAATCCAATTACTTTTAAGTCATTAGGAATACTAACATACAGACTATGTGCCGCAAATAAAATATCTGCGGCTAGAGTATCACTTACGGCAAAAATTCCAAGTGGGGAGATACCGCTCATCATCTTATTTCGCAATAATTGTCTAATTGCGGTACGCCTTCCATCAATAGTTTCATCTTGTTGGTTGGTCAATTGAAAAATTGAGCCACTATCAAAGTTTAGTCCATTTTCAATTAGCGTATCTTTAAATCCCTTTAAACGATCCCTCGATGATGTTGATTCTCTCGAACCCATTAGGATTACAGGATTAGTACCTGATTTTATTAATTCCTCAGTAGCAAGCTTTGCACCCTTATAATGATTAGATCCTATAAAGAAAATATCCTTTGCATTGGGCTTTCTATCAATACAAACTATCGGTATCCTTCTTGACAATTGTTTAGAATCAAATTCACTCAAACCAGAAATAACAACAATTCCATCAACTAACTTTGATTCAAGCATTTTTAAATATATAGATTCCTTATGTGCATCACGAGCTGTATCACAAATAATTGTTGAGTAACCAGCTGTAAAAAATTGACTCTCAATTTTCTCTACCAAATCAGAAAAAAAGCTATTATTTAAATCAGGTACGACTATTCCAATTGTATTTGTTTTCTGCATACGGAGACCTTTTGCAATAGCATTAGTTTCATAGCCTTGCTCATGGATGACATTCAATACCCGTTGACGTGTCTCCTCTGAGAAGCGACCATTATTATTAATAACCCGAGATACGGTCGCCACAGAAACCCCACTCAACTTGGCAATCTCACGAATTGAGATTTTCTTCTGTCCCATAATTAATCCTCCGTTCTATACCATTATTACCATTATAAATTTAATAGCTTAAAAAGTCTTAAATGAATAAGTTTAAATCATGGAATTAAAAAAAATCATAGAATATCAGATTATAACCCAATAGATTCTATGATCATTTAATACCTTACTTAAATTAATTATGCTTTAATAACAACTTTACCCATCATATGGCCAGCTTCAACCAACTCGGTAGCTGCCTTGATATTCTCTAAGTCAAAACCGTTGAAAACCTTTGTAACAGTGGATTTAATCATTCCACTATCCAAACCATCAGCAAGTTTTTCCAAATAAGCACCCTGATCTGACATGGAGTCCAACTTGAACTTAGCCTTAGTGAACATCCATTCCCAAGCAAAGTTAACTGACTTCGACTTCAAATCACCAATTTGTGATTCACGTAGATTGGTAATTGTTGCAAAAGTTCCAAATGGCTTGATAAGCTCAACAATTTCATTCCAATGTGGGTCATTATCACTTAGTCCAACAATGTAATCGACATTTTCAATGCCCAAGTCATGAACTTGTTTGATTAGATTCTGATGATGATTGACTACCAAGTCTGCTCCAAGGTTTTTGACCCACTGTACTTTCTCTGGTGTGGAAGCTGTAGCAATCACTCTTAGACCGGCTAAATGGGCCAATTGAGTAGCAATTGAACCGACACCTCCAGCACCGTTGATAATCAAAATTGTTTTATCACGGTTATCGGCAACTGGATTGATATTTAGTTTTTCAAAGAGTAGCTCACTGGCTGTCAAAGTCACTAAGGGCATTGCAACACTCTTTTCAACTGAAGTTTCCTTAGGTGCATGAGCAACGATACGCTCATCAATAATTTCGTACTCTTGGTTTGAACCATCCCTCGTATAATCACCGGCAAAGAATACTTTATCGCCTACTTTGAAATTCGTAACTTCTGCACCAACGGCATCAACGATCCCATAACCGTCATAGCCTAAAATCTTCGGATTGTCCAATTCACCAACGATATTCTTTCTGGTGGCAATATCAACTGGATTAACTGATACGGCCTTAATTTTTACCAATAAATCACGTCCAGTAGGAGTTTCCTTAGTTTTATCAAATTCAACAAAACTATTTATCTTGTTATCAGTTACACCAAATGCTCTCATTTATCTGACCTTCTTTTCACGTTACTTCAATTCTACAATAAAAGCTGATTTGATAAAATTTTTATCCACTTTAATTCTTGCCGTAAATTAGATTTAGTAATAATTCAACAAATACCATTGGTATTGATTGAGTATCGACAACTGACTTGCTTGAAAATGTTCGTTCCGGCAAAACAATCGTATGGGGAAAATCAGCTGCCAACTCTGCCTTAGGATTCATCGTGATCAAAAAGGAATTTTTAGGCATGCTAGTTGCAAGATCCGCTAAATAATTCTTAAAGTTGCCTTTCTTACCGTCAATTGAAAATAATACTACTGTCGAATCGTCATTGACCGGCCTAGTAATGTGTTCAGAAATCATATAATCATTGGCAAACATTGAAGCTTTTCCCAAGTCATTTAATCCCAAATATAGCTCTCTAGCTGGCAAAGATGAATAAAAGATTCCCAAAATATAATTCAAATTATCATTTGTTAGCGCATCAATTAACTTATTCATATTTTTTGAATCAATATCTCTCATTTGGTTGATACTCTTCATATATCCATCAATCAAATTATCAATTAGACTGTTGGGTTTAATTTCTTTCTTTTCTTCATGAATAAAGTTCATCATTTCAAAGCGAAAATCCTTATAGCCATTAAATCCCAATGTTTGACAAAACCTCAGCACTGCTGACGTAGAGGTTCCAGCTTCAGTAGCCAATTTAGTAATTGTGATCACTTCCACCCGTTCAGGTGTCTTAACTATGTAGTCTGCCACTTTTAATTCTGATTTGGAAAAATCAGCATAGTGGTTTTTAATACTTTCTACTATATTCATCGGTATACTCCAATATTTGCTTTTGATTTCAGAATATGCGTATTTGACAAAATTGTCAAATGATTATGACAATTTGTTGACAGTGCTTTCATCCGGTGCTATTATTTGCTTATGATAAATTTGTCAAACAAATATGACAATATTTTCAATAATTAAAAGAGGTGCCAACATGGATTACAAAAAATTGGCTGCTGATATTGTAAAAAATGTCGGTGGTGTCGATAACATCAAAGTCGTAAATCACTGTATGACACGTTTAAGATTCAGTTTGGTTGATGTTTCTAAAGCTAATAAAGAAGCTTTGGAAGATCTCGATGGAGTCTTGGGTGTCGTTTATGCAGGCGAACAATATATGGTGGTTTTAGGTCAAAATCTTATCCCTACATATGAAGCCGTGGTTAAAGACTTCAATGTCTCTGCTGGTAAAAATATCGATGAAAATCTTGATAATTTAGACCAGAAAAAAGAACCATTAACTTGGAAAAACGTTGGGACAAAAGTAATCGGCTTTATCTCTGCTTCTGTTACGCCATTACTTCCCGGACTAATTGCCGGTGGTATGTTAAAGGTTGCTTTATTATTAGTTGTCTCATTCATAGATCCTCATTATGCTACTGCAACCTCATACCTATTATTATCTGCCATCGCCGATGCACCATTCTACTTCATGCCAATAATTGTGGCCTATGGTGCTGCAACAAAACTTGGTGGAACGCCAGTCTATGCGATGGTTGCTACTGCCGCACTTCTACACGGAAATTACACAACTCTGGTAACAGCTGCCAAAACAGCCACTCTTTTTGGATTACCAGTTAAGATGCTCAATTATGGAACCACACTATTACCAGCCTTATTAATTGCTATCGTTGCTTATTATGCTGAAAAATTTTTCAATAAGATTGTTCCAGGTATCTTCCGTTCGGTATTCGTCGGTATGAGTACAATTTTTGTTGCCGGATCATTAGGATTCATCGTATTAGGACCTTTAGGTAATATCTTAGGTCAAGGTATTGCTGATGTATTCATGTTCCTCAATAGTACCGTTGGACCACTAGCTGTCGGTTTACTAGCAGCCGTGCTTCCATGGATGGTTATGGCAGGTATGCATACCGCTTTGACACCTTTCATGCCCCAACTATTATCAAATCCCGGATATGATGCCATTTTACGTCCAGCCTTTTTGATTCATAATATGGCTGAAGGTGGCGCAAACCTCGGTGTTGCTGCTAGAACTAAAAATAAAGAATTTAGAAGTGAATGTCTTTCTCTAGCAATTGGTTGTATCGTTGCCGGTGTTACTGAACCTGCTATTTACGGTGTTAACTTGAAGTATCGCCGACCAATGTATGGTGTTATGGCCGGTGGTTTCGTTGGTGGATTTCTGGCAAGTTTGTTGGGTGCTAAAGCTTACGTTATGGGTTATTCCAATATTTTAGCCTTACCGATCTTCCAAAAAACTGCTATGGCCATGGTTATTGCAATTATTGCTGCAATCGCTACTTCTGCAATTGTTACTTTCATTCTCGGAATTGATGAGAAACAAGCTCCCAAAGTTACTGAACCAGTTCAAGAAACACACGCTGATGATGAAATTGTTTCTGTCAGTGATGGTGAGTTAGTAAATCTTGAGGATGTTAATGATGATGTATTTTCACAAAAAATGATGGGTGACGGTATTGCAATCAAACTTGAAAATGATTTCGTCTGTGCCCCAGCAAACGGTACACTTGAAACAGTTTTTCCAACTGGTCATGCTTTTGGAATTTTAACAAATGAAGGCGTTGAAATATTAATCCACATTGGACTCGATACTGTACAACTAAAAGGTGAAGGTTTTGATGTACTTGTTAAACAAGGTGAAAAGGTTCGTGCTGGACAACCAATAGTCCGTGTTGATCGTGATGCCATCACTAAAAAGGGTTACGATTTAACAACTATGTTGATCATCACAAATACTAATGACAAGACGATCCATTTCAATTCAAGTGGTACTGTCAAAATTGGAACAAAATTAAATTAAATTTTTAGAGGAGTAAATCATGACTAAAAAATTACCAGAAGGATTTCTATGGGGCGGCGCTACCGCTGATTTTCAATATGAAGGTGGCTTCAACGAAGGAGGACGTGGGATTCTGTCGCACGATTATGAAACTGATGGTTCTCAAGACAATCCACGTCACCACACATTAAAAACTGCTGATGGTTCAATCATCAATCCTAAGAGTTCATTTATCCTAGCAGATGACGTTCCCGAAGATGCCAAACCAGTCTTTTTAGACGATCAATACTACCCTAGTCACAATGCTGTTGATTTTTATCACCATTACAAAGAAGATATCAAATTAATGGCAGGTATGGGCTTCAATGTCTTCCGTTTTTCAGTTTGCTGGAGTCGAATTTTTCCAAACGGTGAAGAAGAACAACCTAATGCTGAAGGTTTAAAGTTTTACGATGATGTTATCAATGAAATGGCTAAATACAATATGGAACCCCTCATCACCATTTGCCACGACGAGATGCCCATGGATTTAGCTCTCAAGTACAATGGCTGGACTTCCCGTAAAGTCATTGAGGCTTATGTTAAATACGCCCAGACCCTCTTTGAACACTTTGGAGACCGTTGTCGTTACTGGCTAACATTCAATGAAATCAATGCCGTTCGTGGATTCGGTCCAACTGGAGTTAGAAAAGCTACCGGACAAGATCGTTATCAGGCTGCTCACAATATGTTTGTTGCTTCGGCTAAAGCAGTCCAATTAGGCCACAAATTAGTTCCTGGCAGCCAATTTGGGACAATGTACGCTATGAGTGAAGTTTACCCTGCTACATGTAAACCAGAAGACATGTTCCATCACCTTCAAGAACACCGTGAAAACTGGTATTTTATCGACATCATGGGCCGCGGCTACTATCCTAGTTATTCCAGAGAACTCTGGGACCGTCACGACGTCAAAGATATCAAAATGGATCCTGACGATAAAGAAACTTTAATGAAAGGTCAACTAGATTTTATTGCATTTAGCTATTATCGTTCGAACACTACTAAAGCCGGCGATAACTGGTTCAATGTTGGTGGCAATAAAAATCCTTATCTAAAAGAAACTCCATGGGGTTGGCCTGTTGATCCATTAGGATTGCGTTATTGCATGAATGAGATTTACGACCGGATTCAAAAACCACTATTCATCGTTGAAAATGGTATGGGCGCAGTCGATAAAGCTGATAAGAATGATTATGTCGAAGATGATTATCGAATCGACTACTTACAAGATCACCTTTCAGCAATGGCCGACGCAATTAATATCGATAAAATTCCCTGTTTAGGTTATACAATGTGGGCTCCAATCGATCTAGTTTCCCTATCAACTGGTGAAATGAAAAAACGTTATGGATTCGTTTATGTCGATATGGATGATAAAGGTAACGGCTCATTGAAACGCACTCCTAAGAAATCATACAATTGGATGAAACATATTATCGAGACCAATGGTGCAGCATTAAATAACTAAAGGTTGAAAGTTTAGGTAAATATGTCGTTTCCAGAGTTGAGAGTATTTTTTTAATGACAGGAGCAATAAAACGAAGACTTTTAACTATTTAAATAAATTAACTTTAGGTCTGTAACAACAACAGTTATATTAATTTTTCACCTTTCAATCTTTAATTAAAGAATTAAAGAACTAACTAAAAAAAATTTTTACCATTAGGTGCCTTTGGAATAATTTATTTGTTACTTAATAAGGGAGTAATAATTGCTGATATTGCTGTTATTAGTATTCTAGGTGCATGGGTCGGTATTTTTTAAGCAACTTTCTTCAAAAATGAAATTGTCTATAATGACCACATGATATCTAAGGTGATTCTTTTAACGTAATGACTAATTTAAATTATTAATCAATAAAATGCCTCTCACTTGATGTGTGGGAGGCATTTTTTAGTTGGTGGACAAAATATATGTTATTAAAATTGATTACTTTTAAGTGGATAGTGGATTAATCGAACAGAAGAATCCCCTAGTTTAGTCGATATAGAAGGCTCATTTTTTAAAGCGGTATTGTTAATCAAGATTTAAAAATACAAGACCAATGCCTATCGCCTTCTCTATTTGTGACATTCCGAAGTATTCCTTTGACATCTTCATAGAAATTTGAACCATTGCTGATTGAAATTTCGTAATACCAACTACTTGGCGGTCGCTTGCAGGCCATGAATAAAGACATTCAGTCCATAGTCGAAGGCCTCATCTGGGTTGGCTAAGTCAATTGGTGAGGTAAATTGTGCAGCAAACTCGGAAGGCATCTGTCGCTCAGTGTCCCGTGCAAAGTACTGTTCGTCAGCTACATAAGACAGAACAAAATTATTACCCATGTTTCCCGCGACTGTCAAATGCTGCTTGTCCACCCCTAGGTCCTGCATCAATTTCATGCCCAGCATAATTAATTTCGTCCTGTTAGGTGTAAAGGGATAGGTACTTTCAAAAATCTTAGGTGAGTCATTAACCCGTTTCAATTCTTCTCGCAAAATGTGAGCCAATTGGTAAAAATCACAGTCTTTGACCTTAACCAAGCGCTGACAGATACGGCCAGAAATTAGTTCAGCAATACCTTCCATCAATGCATTTCTATTTTTAAAATGGAAATAAAGTGATGCAGCCTTTACATCCAGTGCCTTTGCCAATGATCGCATGGAAAGAGCCTCTAAGCCATTTTCATTCAATAGCGTAATTGCAGCTAATTGAATTGTCTGTTGATCCAGTTTCACGTCATCATCTCCACTCTAACATTGTTAGGTTATGTCATCAGTATACCACGCTTTTTTTGGTTAAAGGGCTTGACAGTCAACCTAACGGTGTTAGAATGTATTTGTTAATCTAACATCGTTAGGTTGACCTATTAATTTTAAATTGGAGGAATTAAACATGGTTGTAATTATTACGGTTTCTATTGTTATGGTAGGTATTTTCTTAACAGCGGTAACGTTAAAGGGCATGGATGCCACTTTCAAACAAGCTCGTCATGATCGGAAATAAATTTTTTGCGATTAATCTAACATTGTTAGGTTAACTTATTAATTTTAAATTGGAGGAATTAAACATGGTTGTAATTATTACAGTTTCTATTGTTATGGTAGGTATTTTCTTAACAGCAGTAACGTTAAAAGGCATGGATGCCACTTTCAAACAAGTTCGTCATGATCGGAAATAAATTTTTTTGCGATTAATCTAACATCGTTAGGTCAATCTGCTTCTGGAGGCATTTAATGAATGTTTTAGAGATTAACAATATTCATAAATCGTATCACTTAGCGGACGGTACTGTTTTACCCGTACTTAACGGAATCAATGCAACATTTGTACCTGGCGAGTTCGTATCCATTGTCGGTGAGTCTGGCGGCGGTAAGTCAACACTGATGAACATCATTGCTGGTTTGGATAGCGATTATTTGGGTGATGTCAGCGTTAACGGACATTCACTCAAACAGATGAACGAACGCGACCTCGATCAGTATCGCCGCGAAAATATCGGTTTTATTTTCCAATCTTTCAATCTAATTAGTCACCTGACTATTCTAGAAAATGTTTTGATTGGTCTGGAAATGACCACTCTCACTCACTCTGATCAGGTCGAAAAAGCACAGCATTTACTGGCCGAAGTTGGTTTGGACAAGCGCGAAAACGTTTATCCAAATCAACTTTCTGGCGGTCAAAAACAACGGGTGGCGATTGCCCGAGCCTTGGCGACCGACCCACAGATTATTATCGCGGATGAGCCAACAGGTGCTTTGGACGAGCAGAACACCCAGGAAATCTTAAAATTACTGGATACGATTGCTACTAAAGGTAAACTGGTGATAGCCGTCACTCACTCACAGGCCGTTGCTGATTATGGAACTCGGATTGTTCATTTGGACCACGGCATTCTTGACCGGGATGAAATACTGAGGAAACCATACAGCGTGGTGACTCAGAGTTCCACGTTAAAGGGCCGGCACTTTCGTTTTCGTACAATCATCCAAATGGCGTTGAAGCATATGCAACGAAACTTTGGCACCAATTTATTAATTACGTTGGGAGGCGCGGTTGGTATCTTCAGCGTTGTGCTCATGTTGGCACTCGGCCGAGGTATCGGAGGATACATTGGTCATGAAATCAGCGGAAACCTGAATCCGACGACCAGCGAGGTGACGCATAAAGCCAAAGATGGAAATGACGCGGCAGTTCAAATGACTCCCAAAGATGTTTATAAACTGAAAGGCCTCCCTCACGTCACTAAAGTCGAGAAGGGTTTCTTCATGCCTAGCGTCCAGGTTCAGTACCACGGCCGCAACGTATCGACCTCATACTCCCAGACTTTTAATCGAACATTCTTGCGCAAGAACCTCATCAAGGGGCAGAATCCGACGCGTACCAACACGATTGTGCTCAGTCGTGACATTGCTAAGAAATATAACAAGCATCACTACCAAGCACTACTTGGTAAAAAAGTGACTGTCTACGTCAACGCGACTGACATGCACCAACGGCCTGTCCTATTAAAGAAAAAGGTCAATGTGGTCGGCTTCACAAAGTCTAGTAATACAGCTGTACTTAGCTGGCAAACAGTGGCCAAAATGGCTAAGGACCAGAACGTGGAGCTCAAACCGACGTTTCTTGCCGTTACCGTCAACCAACTCAAAGATGTCAAATCATTTGAAGCTCAAGCAAAGAAGCTTAATTATAAGTTGACCGGAGTAGGTTCGTACATTAACACAATCAACCAGTATGTCACCTTAGCTTCCTACGTGCTCGCGGGGATTGCCGCGATATCACTGATTGTTTCAGCTATTATGATTATCGTTGTGCTCTACATTAGTGTTGGCACGCGAACCAAAGAAATTGGAATTCTACGGGCGTTAGGTGTCCGCAAATCAGATATCCGAACACTATTCGTCTCCGAAGCCATGATCTTAGGCATTCTGTATAGTGCTTTCGGACTCGTTTTAGCTGAACTATCGGGACTCGCAATCAATATCGTCGCCAAAAACTTCGTTCACTACAGCATCATCCAAGTCGTCCCCGGCTATATGATCTTTGCCATTTTAACTGGGGTAATCATTAGTCTGGTAGCCTCTTGGGCGCCAGCACGTAAAGCTGCTAAGCTGGATCCGATTGAAGCATTGTCGTACGAATAACATCAGTGCATTAGGCTGTGACGAAGGTAATTTAATTTGGAAATCTTTTTTAGTTAGTTTATGTTTTAGTTCAAACTAAAGGTTGAAAGTTGAATAACATACAATGACCCCGGCATGCCGGGGTTTTATTGTATAAAAATAGACATGAGCTTACTCATATCCTTATAATTAAGTCGCCAAAACCAATATATAAAGGAGTATTCATGTCCATGACTATTTTACAACATTCAAACACTTCAGTTCACCATTCGTTTCATAAATTTTCTAAATTGGTACACTTATCTGATATTTTGCGTTCCGCAAATATCAGTAAGACAAAAGGTGTTAGGGTAACTGTCTTATTAGAGTGACTTATAACGGCTGTTTTTAAATGTTATTCCATTTTTCAGAGCCGATAAAAGTAAATTATTTACAACAAAGACTGTTAGAAATTGTTTAAATAATTCCGCACTCTAACCGTAGGTTGGAGTGACGGAAATACTTTTTTGCCAATTAACTTTGCATTAATGTCATCGTCAAAAAAGAAGAATCAGTTAGGTGTTTTTAAATGCTTTGATAAACGTTCCTTGGCATATAAAAATCGTGATCAAGCACAACGTAAGATGAATGAAGTAGCTCTTGAACTAATAGATTTTGCTGTAAAAAGCGGCATAAAAGCTAAGTATGTTCTTTTTGATAGCTGGTATAGCTTCACCTCGTATGTTCTTGGAATTACTCCAACACGGCCTTTTTGCAGTGGGAATGCTCAAAAAAACTAAAAAAGTATGATGGATTGTATGGCCCTTGGCTTTCGTTGCATTTGCTTACGATGTTCTCGCCCCAAACCAGCGAGAATATATCGATGATCGAACGATAGGCGATATAATTTATGATTATAGACGAAGTTTACCTGATATTGCATTCGTTGATGCACTAAATTGGTTGATAAAGTCGATAATGGTCTAGTTGGTACTTTTGAAATGGATTCCTCAGTGTTGAATCAAATTTTTGACAAATTTATAAAAGGATTACCTAGTGGCCCTATCAGGCTAATAGATAATCCTTCACATTGAAAAAAAACTGTTTTTTTCCACCACACCTCAAGTGTCTTAAGAGGTGTGATCTATTTTCGTGCTTTCAACCTTTAGTTCAAATAAAACATTTCACTTTAGCCGATGATTTCGACAGTAGCACTAGTAATTCCATAAGAAGGAATCATGCTATTTGGCATTGCCATATCGATTTGATATGGATTGTCATAGGCGAATGTTCCGGTATCGTTAACAGTTCGATAATAGACATCCCCTTGAGCTGTAGTAATCTTCAAACGTGACCAACGTGGAATCACACTCAAATTTGTAGCAACTCCTGAATAACCCATATCTGACCCTAGAACTGCTGGATCATAAAAACTAATTTTAAATGTACCAACATTTCTACCTGTTGATTGCATTTCTACTGGTGGCTCTGCGGCCGCTTGTGTGATTGCTTGTTGTGATTCTTCGATTTGTTCTGGTTGTGAAGTTTGGAATGGTGCATGGTCAACAGTTTGGTCATCATTGGACTCAGTTGTAACGTCTCCCATATTTGGATCCTTTTCACTATTTTGAATACCAGGCATGAATTCCTTATTGTCTGATAATGATACCTTTTTATTTAGTGTATTAGCATCATCATTAACAGCTTGTTTTGTTTCCAAGTTAGTTAATGTTTTTTGAAAATCTGTTGTATTACTTACCTCGTTTGTCGATGAATCCGCAGCATAGGCAACTGAATATCCCATTCCCCCTGTGATGATCAAACTGATAATAAGTAGTGCATCTAATTTAATTTGCTTTAGCAACTAATCTCTCCCCGGTTGTATGTTTACCAAAAGCAACTATACAAGATAAATATAACAAACAGATTACAGGAACAATAAGAAAATTCATTCGAGCCGAGTTTTTGTAATAGCTTTGTAATAAGTATCAAAAAAATCTAAATATATTATCAATAATTAATCAAAAGAAGATATTTTAACATATTGTGATACTTCTATCAATATTTTTGTAACCGATTTCGTTAAAATAAGAAAATATTTGTTTGCGAGAACAAATATTTGTTGAATAATTTTTTTTGTGATAATTTAGAAATATCGAAAGTAATGGAGGTATTTTAAATGTCAAAGAAAATTGCTGTAATCGTAGGTAGTTTACGTGAAGGCTCATTCTCAAAACAGATTGCTAAAAACATGATGAAATTGTTCCCTAGTGACTACGAACCAGAATTCGTGGAATTTGGTAATTTGCCACTTTATAACGAGGATATTGATACACCTGAAAATGTCCCTACAGAATACACAGAATTCAGAAACAAGATCAAGGACGCTGCTGGTGTGCTATTTGTAACTCCTGAATATAACCGTTCAATCCCTGGTGGTTTGAAGAACGCTATTGATGTTGGTTCACGTCCCTATGGTGCAAATGCTTGGGAAAAGAAACCTGCCGCAGTAGTCAGCGTTTCACCTGGTGCTATCAGTGGATTTGGTGCTAATCATGCCCTACGTCAATCATTAGTATTCTTAGATATGCCTACATTGCAACAACCAGAAGCATATATTGGAAATGTTACAAAGATTCTTGATGACAATGGCAATGTTTCTGAAGGAACAGTTGGCTTCCTACAAAGTATTGTTGACGCTTATGTTGAGCTGTTGAATAGATATTAAAACAAGAGTTTATTGAAGTATGCCGTTTCCAGATCTGAGCGTATTCATTATGCTGCGCGGAACGGCCTGAGCCAAAATGCGGTCTCAAACCTCGGTTGAAGCCTCGCAAAAACCGCGAGTCTTCAACACGTCCGGTGGTGTAATTGCTGAAGCAATAACGCCACTTTCGCTGCATATGAATACGCTCAGCTCTTCCAACTAATTTTTTGGAAAGAATTGATTTCTGATTATTTTAAACAAAATCAACTAATAAAATAATAAAATCCAGATAACCTTAGAAGTTTTAACAACTCCTTTGATTATCTGGATTTTTATTTATATTTTTGGACAAAATAACACGAACAAAAAATCAATAATCGTAAGGGCTGAGAAATATTTGTAGGCAGTGAAAATATCGTTAATAATTTACTGTTAAGAGATAGATTCGCACAGCTCGTGAATATTTTTCAGCTCTGTAGACGGCATATTTAACTAACACTACATGTTACTTAGCTAATGATAGAACATGTGTTGCACCATTATGTCCGTTGGTTAAAAGACTAACGTTCCAATATCCATCAACTAACTCAACTTGCAAATTCTTATCGCTACTTAGTAACCTATATCCATCATCTTTAATTTTGAAGGTAGTTTCCGCTCCGATATTTTGACTGGGATCAGAAATTCCGAATAATTTTTGATTACCATTATCAATCTTTGTAACTGAAATTGGATTAGTGAATTCCATACCATCAACTTTTTCATCACTGGCATTGAAAATATTAATACCAGTGGTTGCACCATTCTTAACAATTTGGGCATCATTAGTATTCTTAATGATCCTAGGAGTTGTGATGTTGTTAAATTCATTCAAATCTACATTAGGATAGATTACGTAATTATAAGTATCATCCTTTTGAACATGGTCCTTATAAATTTCTAAGTAGGTTCTGATATATTCAGTTCTACTTTCAGCGGTATTAATTTCTGACCAAGCGCCTTGACGTTCTACTAATCCTAAATTGAGATTTTGAGGAGTAATAAACTTATAACCAATTGATTCGTCTGGCTTATCAGATTGTAAGTATATAGAAGAAACTTTTTCTAATTGCTGAGGATCATTCAATTTTGGTTCATAAATTTTGCCATCAACATAGATTGTATAATTTGAATTATCTTCCAACTTACGATTATCAATCACTGTCAAAGCCTTATTCTTCGAAGTATTGTTAATTGCACTTCCTAAGGCCACTACGCCATCATTCATCAAGAACCATGATTTATGAGCTGTTAAATCACCATCATTATTTATGAAATCCATTGCAATAGATCCAACGTTTCCGATTGAACCAATATTCCCAAATGCCGAACCGCCGACAAAACTCTTCGTTGATGCCTTAGCGCCAGCAGCATTCTTTTGAACAGCATCAGTTTCTGTAGTACCAGGAAGTTTATACGGATCAACTGTCGCCCAATAATTATCGTTATATTGATTCAAGTCATTATTATAAACGAACAACATCCCGTCACCTGTATACCAACCATGCAAATTCTCGTTGTTCAATGATTCATAACGTTTGATTCGACTAGATGACATATTGATACCAATTGCAAAATTTTTAGCACCATTCTTCAACAAAACTTTATCCATTGTCGCAAAATTATAAAGATTAGTATTTTGAAAATCAGTAGCTTCAATCTTATCATCTTGCATAATCTTAGAAATCAAATCAACATCTCGATAACTCGTTAATTGTTGAATATAATTGTCGTAGTTATTTCCATAGCTCAACCAATACTTGATCAAACTCTGAAATTTGGCTTGCTCAGCTGTTGGATAAGTGCTGATAACTCGCGTAATTGATCTGATTAAATCTGCTCCGGAATCATTCGATTGAAAATAAGGACGTGATATTGCTCGACCACGGACCATATCCATGGAATTACCTTTATAAACAAATGGTGCGAATCCCTTTTCGACCCAAAACTTGATTGAGTCCATCGAATCATCGCTCAAAGCATATGGTGTTCCTTGAATTACTGGTAATAACTGTGAAACACCATCAATCAAAACATTTCCATATGAAGCATTATACCCAACATTTTCATGTTGAATAAATGATCCATCACGATAAAATCCTTCACCATCGTCAACAAGTGGAAAGACCTTTTCCAATGCCTTGACCGCCTTTTTTAAACCAGGTTCATCTTTTTCAATCAACGCTTGAATAATCTTAACTTTGGCAATATCAACTTGGTTAGCCCCTGTTGCTTCGGCTTTAGATTGTGGATAGACACTACCACGGAAATAATCTGGATCTGGAACAAAGAAAGTAATTGCATCCATCGAATTTTGAATCTGTTCTTTAGTCAAATGTGGTTGCATAATTGTGGCAATATTATTAACAAAAAGTGGCGTTCCAATTTCCCAGTCCCACCAGTTACCATAAGCTTTGATATTTTGATTATATTTATTAACATTTAACCAATTGAAGCCGTCTACAACATCTTTCGTCATTAGAGGATCATTGTAATATTTTGAACCCGGATTAGCCGTGGCAATTGCTAATGATTCCAAATTACGATAATCAGTTGTGATATGTGCCGATGTCGTTAATTCTTTAATTCCATTCCAAAGATTTTTACGTTCGTCACTCTTGTCCATAGAATCCCAGAGTTGAGCAACATTCTTATCTTGTTGTGAACCCATTTGGTTCATCTCTTGATTGGAGTTGTCATAATAGCTGTCCCCAACGACAACATCTTTCCAAGACTGTAACATTTGATCATAGTTATCTGGGCTTGTTACATCTGATTTGGGAGAAGCCACTTTAGCAGCCGTCACCGCCGTATCTTTTTTTACTTGAGTCGCTGTGGTGGTTGTTGCATTGGTAGCGATATTTTCTTTTTGAGGAACCGATTTAGTCTGAACTAATGCATTATAAGTGGTAATTGGTTGATTATTTTGAAGTGCATTATTAACACCTGATGTTGAAATCTTTTCGGTGGTAGTTGACTGACTTTCAGATACTTTATCTGTAACAGATTCGTTTTGAATATTTTCTATCTTATTGTTATCCCCATTATCAGTTGTTGCGGCATCCACATTATTAGCTTGTAAAGCCAACACGGACAACGTAGCACTAATAAAAATCATATATCTAGTCTTCATAAATAGAATTCTCCTTCATATTCTAACGTGCAGACCAACTATGCTATCCTCAGAACTGAGAAATATTCACTTAAACAACACTAATTTATATTTTTATTATTATGCTTCGAAAGCTATTGAATAAATAAATTTCTAACTAGTACTGCACGTTATTCTACTAAAACTGTCGATTGATTTTTAAACCTGCTGAATCCTCAAAACACAATTATTTATCCCCTCTATAAATCACCATCCCTATTAATTTTGGAAGATTGCTGGACGAATAAAATCAATTGTTTTATAATTTTTGGTTCAATTATCATAATTAATTAATTTAAACGATACTAATATTTTGATAAATTATTTATTCAAAAATGCCCACAATCCCCAATTACTTTTATAATATATCTCAATGAAAGCGTTCTTACAATCAATAAGAAAACGTTCATTAACCAAAAAAATAAGAGTCATGATTTTAATTAATCATGACTCTTATTGCATTATTTATTAATATTAAATGATTTTAAATATAATAAAATTTGTTAATCAATTCTAGTATTTTTGTCAAAATTATTATCGACAAAGACGCAATATTACTAAAATTTCAATTTCAATACCAACTTCAAAACGTTAATGGCCGACTTCTGTAAATCTCCAAGATACATATCGTTGTTGTCATTCCACTTACCAGTCAACAAAATGTGGTTGTCATCAACAATCTGGGCCTCGCCACTATAAATCCAATTTTTGACACGATCATTCAATCTTGAATCACTATCGACTCTAACTTTAACAATCACGGCACCATCGGCATCAATGATAAAATCATTCCACATTTCAGTTTCAACGAATTGCTTCTTCAATAAATCATAATCCGTTCTGATTTTAACTTTACCGTTTGAATCAAATTCCGGTCCAAAATCACTGACTGCACTCATCAACTCTGACTTCGAATTTCCGGGCATAATCAAATCATTTCCCGCGTGCATGCTCTTCTTAGGGTCGGCAGCACTGAACCAATCAGTCATAACCGTTCCTTGATAATTCCATTCATCACGCAAAACGTTCGTCAACAGGTTAAAATTAGCTCCTGAGAACACACCATTAACACGATTATATGATGACATAATTGCCACTGGGTGACCAAATTTGACAGCAATTTCAAAATTACGTAAATAAATCTCACGCAATGCTTGTTCACCAATTACACTGTTACCGAAATTACGAAAACTCTCTTGATTATTTCCCAAGAAATGTTTGAGTGTCACACCAAGTTTGTCATGTGCTTGTACACCTTTAGTTTCAAAAGCCGCCATCGTTCCTGAAAGATATGGATCTTCAGCGAAGTATTCAAAGTTACGACCACCGAGTGGATCACGATGAATGTTCATCCCGGGAGCTAACCATAGATCAACCCCAAACTCTTTCATTTCAGTTCCGACTGCAAAACCAACTTTTTCTAACAAATCTTTGTTCCACGTTTGAGCCAAAGCCGTTCCAACTGGCCAAGCCGTAGCATAGTGAGTAATTGTCTGTTGATTTCTTTCAAATACAGGGTCAACTCGAATACCGGCGGGACCATCAGCCATGACTACTGACGGAATCTTCTTATTAGTGTTAGTCCCAGTCTGTCCAGCTGCACCCGGCACAATATCAGAAGAAATTCCGACCATGTTATTTTTACCACTCGACATCTGGCCTTCAACCAAATCAACTAATTCTTGCTCCGTCAAACTGGCTATAAACTCTGCCAATTCAACATCACCGTCAGCGACATCTTGTAATGACTTTCCCTCAGCATTACGAACGTGTTCAATTACTTGATCCAATCCCTTTCCAGGTAAATTTTCACGTTCAGCTACAAAGGTTGTCACATCCGAACTTTCTTGATATTGAATAAATTCTGGTTCCTTAAAATTTATGGCTTTCAAAATAAAGAATGGCACACCACTCGCTTTTTTCGAGACTACCTTAGGCTTTAATAAAGTTGTCGGATCAATTCTTGGTTTAAGAACATTCTCAACTTTCTTTAAAACTACTTTTTCATCTAATTTAAAACTAGCAACCACTTCTGTCTGTCTAGAGCTGCTACCAACACGAACTAAATAGGTTCCTGGCACCAAGACGTAGGCACCCAATTCAACATCGAAAACACTCAAATCAGTAATTGGAACTTCAAATTCCAAGGTTTGTTGCGCATGAGGACGTAGATTAGATGTCTTACTGTATTCAACTAAATCCTGATATGGAACGGGAATTTCTGTTTGTGGTTTAGACACATATACTTGGACCGTCTCCTGACCAGAAAAACTTTCAGTCATATTCTCGACATTTACTTGTAAACGAATCCTTTTTTCATTGACGTTAACCTTTTGGGTCTTGATGAAAAAATCTGCATAACTTTTACCATAACCAAACTCAAATCTAGGCTTAATATCAAAACTATCGAAATAACGATAACCTACAAAAATTCCTTCGATATATTCAGGATTGGACATTCCAAAATTTTCTGAAGTTGGATAGTCGTGATAAGAATTGGCCCATGTATCTGTCAACTTACCAGAGGGACTTCTCGTACCATCCAAAATATCAGCAACAGCCTTCCCTGTCACCATGCCAAGTTGTGAAACTAAGACAACACTGTCAAGCATTGAACATTGATCGATAAAGCTCGTATCCATCACGCCACCAACGTTTAACAAGACAATACTGTGATTGTAATACTCACTCATCCGCTTAATATTGGCCAATTCGTTGTCAGTCAGTCGAAAGTCGCCCTTATAATCACGGCGGTCATAATTTTCACCAGAGCTACGAGAAATTACGTAAATACCAGTAGTTGCATCGTCAAATTCAGCAATTTCTGGATCCTTAAAATTAAAAGCTGGCGCCAACAACGACATTGGATCATCTTTCAACTTATCTTCATAAATACTACGTTCTTTTTGATAATACCGTTGTAAACGAATCAACCAAGACTTCGAAACAATGGTAAAACCATCGTCTTCTAATCCTTGCATAATGTTGATAACATTACGTTGATTTACATCGCCTGAACCAGTACCGCCCTTAACAGTAGCAAAGGCCCCATGTCCATAAAGCGCAACAGTCTTATTTCTCAAAGGTAAGGTTTTATTCTTATTTTGCAGTAAAACGATAGCTTCCTCAGCTGCTGTTTTAGCTAATTCTTGATTTTCAAATTCACGTTGTGAAATATCGCTTTCCATCTGATCTCTCCTTTGGTGGAAATATAATTACCTTAATTTTACACTTTTACAGCCCAAGGGAGAACTTCACCGAATCAGAAAAGCAATTAATTTATTTTCAAATTTAAATATTCTGCTACCTTTTGATAATATTTGATATATAACATCTCACTGAATTTCCACCATGTTCCGGCCAACAACATACTTCCAAAAATATCACTGGCAAAATGTCCTCGTAAATAGACTCTGGCAAAGGAAATTATTAATAGCCAAATTACACATAGAACGCCTAAAGCAAAACGTGCCTCTTGATTTTTAACATATGGTAAGACTAAATAAATTACGATCAAAATCAACATTGTCATTCCAAAAATGTGACCGCTGGGAAAACTATAACCAGAATCTGGAACAATTTTATCGGTTGGACGTGCTCGGCGAACCAATTCTTTGACGATAAAAGCTAATGCATCCCCACCGAGAAAAGTTAATGCGGCCCAAATTCCATCAACTTTACGTCTTTTGGAATAAAACAGAACAGCAATAAAAATTGCTAGCAATAGTGAAACTATCGGACTACCAAGAAATGAAATAACCACGAAGATCGATGTTCTCATTGAGTTAACCATTGGCGTCATAATATTTTGAATTTGACTGTCAAAATTCATTAACAATGAATTCTTGGATGTGACTAAAACCTCTAAGATTAAAAAAACTGCTAAATAGAAAGTTGCGAGGACGGAACGACTTTTATTTTCTTTAAACATCATGATAAAAACTTCTTTCTTTCGATTATTCCCAAGTAAATAACAACTGCTAAGAAACTGACAATTGCTCCAATTTTCAATCCTGGGACTTGATACTGTAATTCAATTTGATGGAATCCCTTTGACAGCTTCAAATAACTGAGATTACCCACAGCACGTTGCAATGGAACCTTTTTGCCGTCAACATGAACTTGCCAACCTTTATCAAATGGAATACTCAAAAATACTCCTTGATTGGACTTTGAAATATCAACTGTGCCTAAAATATGACTAGCGGAGATTTTGTATAGGTTCATCTTATGTTGCTGTAATTTAGTGACTGACTTGTCAAAGGTATTTTCATCTAAAGTTGCTAATTTCTTGATTGGAATCTGCTTTGAACTGTTGATCGTCAACGTTTGATTCTGCTGAAACTTGCCTAAATTAATGACATCTCCGGTGCCAACAGAACTCGAATCAATCTTCTTATTATTAACACTCAGAGATTTCAAACCTTTAGGTTTTAATAAATACAGTTGACCGGTCTTTTGAGGCTTGATTGTTAAACTTTTTGTAGTCTTACTTTGAACTGCTGGCGTGACAAAATAACCTTGTACTTTATCTGTCAACGATTGCCAAATTCGTTCTTGATTTTGCAGAGCATTATTACCTAACGTAACCTTAAGTAATGACTGATCTGCGACTATTCCAAGTGAGAGTGCTTTATGTTCAAACAAATCATAATCATGTTTTGACATATGGAGTCGATATTTAACTGATAACAAGGCATCGGTCAATTTGGTCTCCCCAAGCGCACTGATACGGCGACTATTCAAACTGTAATAGCCTAACTTACTTAACATTTGGCGTGTTTGATCATTTAATGTTGAACTGTATAAACTGACACCGCGACTATTAAACAAAAGCGCATCATTGTAATTATTGTATTTAATATCAAAAGCACCATTAATCAATGATTTTTCATTATCAATTCGATAGAAACTACTATCAGATTTTTGAATCTTTTGGAACCATTTCTTCTCAATCCGATAATTTTTTTGATAAGAAAGCTGATCACCAAATTTTGCTCCGGTTAATCCAAAATTAAAGTTAACCAATAGCTCTAAGCAAACCATTATTACTAATGCAGCCTTGATAAAATTTGACCGCTGATAAAAGGCTAGTAATAAACCACTTACAGCAATAAATCCCAAACTTATCGGCAAAAATTTCACGCTCACATACTGTCCATCTCTGATAGCAAAGAAATATCCAATCGTTACCATTGCTAAAACTAAAATGGTTGCCAGAAAAATCTGACTGTAAAAATTCTTCTGTTGAAAAGCCTCATATGCCGCAATAATTGCTATAAAAGCGAAGAAATAAACATTACGGAATGGAAAACCTGCTGGCTGCTGAAACATATGCCATATTGTGTTGAAGGTTCTCACAAATAAACTTAAGAATAATACTAATAGTAATAGTCCTGTACTTTTCTTCTGCTGACGTGAAATATTTCGATTAAAGAAGAAAAGCAAAACTAAAATTGCTACTAAACCTGTTGCATAAAAACTAGGATTGTGAGAAATTCTCTGCGTATAGTCACTTCCTGCCACGCCCAACTGATTGAATACTGATATCCCAAAAGTTGGTGTAGGTAAAAAGCTCGCTAGTTTCAACTGTTGCTTACTTGTCTGCATCATTCCCAATAACGTTGGAATCAAAATCACAGCACTCATCAGGCCACTTAATACAGACGACAAGAGATATTTCCCAATCTTTCGACCTTGAAATTTTTTCTCTAGTAAACAGAGATATAAAAAGTAACAGACTGAAAATAAACAAGTCATGTATCCCAAGTAATAATTTGTCACAATCGTTATCAATAGACTGAAAACATATAATTTACTACGACCTTCATAAAAGAGCCTGCGGATACCCAAAGTAACTAATGGCAACATAATCAAAGCATCCAACCACATCAGATCGTAGAAATATAATGCAACGAATCCTGACATCGCAAACGCAGTTGAAAAAATCAAATTACTTAATTTTGGCTGATAAACCTTTTTCAAAAAATAACTCATGGTCAAACCAATCGTTGAAATCTTTAGCAAGATGATGACATCAATCGCTGTTGTGATTTGATTGGCTGAGAAAAAGACGAGCAACAAATTAAATGGACTTAACAAGTAATAGGCCATCAGAGGAAAAATATTATCACCCAATGACAAGCTGAATGAATAAAATGAAAAATGACCACTGACTAATTCATTGCGTAAATACGTTAAAAAGGATAAATATTGTGTTCCGGTATCACTTATCAAAAGGTTCTGATTACCAAATGGTGTCAGATGCAAATTAACAAAAACAAGCGTCACAATTATAAATGGAATCAAAAAGGCTATGGGATAATATGAAATTTTTTTTATTTTATTTAGATTCATCCCTAATTTAGCCCTCTTTTGCTGTTCAAATAATTTTTAAAACTAATAATCATGATTGGTACAAGTGAAATTACTACGATCATCAACATGATCAATGAGAAATGATTTTTAACTATTGCAATATTTCCGAAGAAGAATCCGGCGCCTATGCACAATAGCACCCATGAGAATCCTCCGATAATGTTATAAGTAAGAAAGTTCTTGTATTTCATCTTGCTACCACCGGCAGTGAATGGCACAAGTGTACGAATGATCGGCATGAATCGACCTAAGAAGATAGCAGAATTTCCATGGCGGGCAAAGAAATCTTGAGCTTGTTGAAGATGCTTAGGCTTCACAACCTTTTGCCAACGTGGGCTTTGACTAATATGTGCCCCAAAACGTTTACCAATTTCAAAATTCAAACTATCACCCATTGAAGCGGCTAGGCCTAACAAAACTATTAGCAAGACTGGATTTAACGAACTGTTAGAAATTGCCGCTAATGAACCGCAGAGAAATAACAATGAATCTCCTGGTAAAAATGGTAGAACGACAATGCCAGTTTCTATGAAAATCATTAAAAATATCAAGGCATAAACCATTAAGCCTGATTGGTTCATTAATTGAGGTAAAACGGTATCTAAGTGAAAAATAAATGTTATAAGTGTCGTTATCATAAAAAAAACCTCCACGATTAATTGATTATGGATAGTTTAATCAATTAACCATGGAGGTTAAACGTATATTAAATTAAATAATTCTGAGAAATTTTCAGAAAAGGTTTTAAGAAGGGGCCGCCTCCGGTTGTCAGAAAAAATAGTCTGCTGTGCGACCGGTGCGAGCCAAGGTCTCGCGCCTCGATTTTGAGCTTCGCACGGACCGCGAATCTCAAAATACGTCGGTGGTGTAAGAGCTGAAGCTCTAACGCCACTTGCACTGCTGACTATTTCTTTCTGACAACCTCCGACTAATGTGTTTTTTTATACATTAACGTATTTAAAACAAGACATCCAAAGGTTGAAATGTGAAAAAATGATAAAGCCATGATTGTTACATACCTAGAACTAATTTATTTAAGTAATCAGAAATCTTCATTTATTATTCCTGCTATTAAAAAAATAAACTAGTTGGAAGAGCTGAGAGTATTCATTTGCAGCGAAAGTGGCGTTATTGCTTTAGCAATTACACCACCGGGCGTGTTGAAGACTCGCGGTTTTTGCGAGGTTTCAACCGAGGTCCGAGACCGCTCTTTGGCTCGGGCCGTTCCGCGCAGCAATTGAATACTCTCAGCTCTGGAAACGACATACTATACTTAACCTTTAGACAAGACATTTAAAATCTATTTGAAAATCAAAATAAATTTAGTGCCTCGTGGTTTATTGTCTTCTACTTTAATCTTAATTTGGTTAAGGTCAGCTAGCTTTTTTACAATTGCTAGTCCTAGCCCAGTCCCTGGTATCTTCTGTGTTCTGGCCTTATCCACTCGATAAAATCTTTCAAAAATCTCGGATTTATCAGCATCTGGTATGCCCATTCCCTCGTCAATTACTTCAATTGTATGTTCCGTCAAATTGAAAGTGATTGTTGACGATTTGTCTGAATACTTGCTGGCATTATTTAACAGAGCTATTAACATTTGTTCAAGGTTATCTTGGTTTACTAAAACTGATAGTTCTGACACTCCGGTCAATATTAACTTTTGAGAAATACTCTCTTGATAAGTTTCTATAATTGCTGACATTACCGTTTTTACATCAACTTTTTCTCGTTTAACTTTAGCATTATCCATTCGCGACAATCTTAACAAACTTTCAATTAACTTCTGCATTCTTTTGGACTCGCTATCAATGAACCCAACTGATTTATCAATGATTTCGGGATGTTCCTTACCATGACGCTGAATAAATTGTACGTGTCCACGAATTGCTGTAATTGGTGTGCGCAACTCATGTGAGGCATCAGAAACAAATTGCCGATCACGAATCGCTTGATGATTTAATTGACTTAACAGTTGATTAAATTCATTGGTCAAATCCTTAACTTCCTGAGGCTTCTCAGGTATTGGCAACTGTGTATCATAAGAAATCTGTCCAGCTTGATTTATCTGATGTGTTGAGGCTGTCAGATTTTCCAACGGTTGATTGAGTTTCTTGGCTAAAATAATAATAAGCCAAATACCAATTAGAAAACTGACCAACGTTACAATCAGCAAAATATCAAAAATTAAATGAAAAATATGTGTCACACTGTGAAAACTGACCCAAATTTCATAATGAATCCCTTTTGTAATTTTTTGAACATGGTAATATGGACGCCAAAAATTTCTAATTTCAATGCTTTGATTAAATGGCAAATAATTAGTTTTTTCGCTTAAAAATTTTGTCGTGCCTGGTGAATAATAAACATGCTGCTTACTTTTTTTTGTAAAAGAAACTCGAACATGCGTATCTCGCGTATCAATATTGCTATTGCTACGCCACTGTTCCCAGTCAGGCCGATCATCAATAAATGACCGCTGTAAGCTGTCCATTAATCCATTTGCATCATCAATTTTGGATGCCGCTAAGGAGTAACCAACCCCAATTGCGAGAGATAATCCCATAATAACGGTGATAAATCCCAATATAAGAATATAGGTACGAGTTATTTGAGATGCACTTGAATTACTTTTCGCCAGTTTCATAATTATCATCCCTTAACGTATAGCCAATGCCGCGAACAGCTTTGATAATAGAAACATTATCATCTGTATCAATTTTATGGCGTAAATAACGCACATAAACATCAACAATATTCGGTTGACCGTCAAAATCAACACCCCAAACAGCATTCAATAGCTCGTCTCGGCTTAAGGTTTCATTAATATTCTTTAATAGAAATAATAATAATTCATATTCACGTTGAGTTAATTGCACTACTTTATTATTACGTTTAACTTGACGTGATTTCGTATCAAGTATCAAATCTTTAACCTGATAAACTGTAGCTGTCGACTCTTTTTCATGACGTAAAATCACTCGAATTCGCGCCAATAATTCCTCAATTTCAAATGGTTTAGTAATATAATCATCGGCTCCACTATCCAAACCAGCTACTTTATCACCAACATAATCCCTTGCTGTTAACATAATGACTGGTTTATCGGATTGTTTACGAATTCTCCGTAGAACTTCAAGACCATCCAATTTAGCAATCATCCAATCCAAGATTACTAGATCAATTTGATTCTCTTGTTTCTGATATAACTTCCAGCCCATTTCACCATCGGTCGCTGTCAAAACTTGATAATCTTCAAACTCCAACTCTGGTTGTAAATAGGCAATCAGACTCTCTTCATCTTCTACTAATAGAATTGTTTTTTTCATAATATCTCCATTATTTTTTCCAAATACGACGGAAACCAAATTTATGAATCAAAATAGTAATAAAAAGTAAAATTATTCCGATAAGAATTTCACTAAATATAAAGTTCAATCCGAATGCCTGGAAAATATTTAGTAAAGGATTATTCAATATTGAAATCAATAATATGTATAAAATTATATCTGCTGTATAAATATTCATGGATTTCCTCCTAATACTGATAAATGAATAGTATCATATAATTATGGCTGTCGCTGACGGTTTTCAGCAATGGAGTTCTGCTATGGGGACCGGTTCGAGCCTAAGAAACAGTCTCGAGCCTCGATTTTGAACTTCGCAAAGTACGCGAATCTCAAAACTCGCCCCGTGGTGTAATGGATAAAGCAATAACGCCAACTTTATTGCAGACTACGTTGCTGAAACCCGTCAGCTAGTGTATTTTTCAACTTTTTGTGTGATTATTCAGTAACTAGAATTTATTAATTAATTAGATTTAAAAGATAATAATGTCATAATAATAATATTAAAAATAATGTATTAAGAACCACTTATATAAAGACAGTAAAAAAAGATACTGCCACCACAGAATACATTAGCCAACACAAATAAAAAACTTTTGAGGTGAAAAAATGCTTAAGGATAAACACATTGCTTTATATGTTACTGGTGGAATTGCCGCCTACAAATCTTTAAATATCGTACGTAGTTTGATCAAACAAGATGCACAGGTACAAGTTATCATGACGGATGCTGCTCAAAAATTCGTTACGCCGTTAACTTTTGCTACACTCAGTCAACGACCTGTTATTACCGATAATTTTACACCACAAACTAGTCCTGATGACTTCATTCCACATATTCAACTGGCTCTATGGACTGATTTAGCAGTCGTCGTTCCCGCTACAGCCAACATTATTGGGAAAATGGCTAATGGTTTATCTGATGACATTGTCTCAACTAGTTTATTGGCAACCACTGCTCCAAAACTCGTCTTTCCTGCCATGAATACTGACATGTATAACAATCCTGCCGTTAAAAATAATTTGCAAACATTGAGAAAAATGAATGTCCAAATTGTTGAGCCTGCTGTTGGATTCCTGGCTGAAGGCATGACTGGCAAGGGTCGTTTGCCTGAATTACCAGCTATTATGGAGGCCATTGAGAAAAATTTTCAACCTCGCCCACTACTTGGTAAAAAAGTCATTGTCACGGCTGGTGGCACTAAAGAAGCTATTGATCCAGTCAGATTCATTGGAAATCGTTCATCTGGAAAAATGGGATTGGCCATGGCTAAAGTTGCTCGAGATCTTGGAGCTGACGTAACTTTAATCACGACTGTTGACACTGACCTTGGCGGTCTCAATGTTGTCAAAGTTCAAACGGCCACCGAATTGATGGCTCAAATCCAAAGTGCTTTTCCTAAGAGCGACGTCTTGGTTATGGCTGCTGCTGTAGCCGATTTCAAACCAATCAATGTTGCTGATCAAAAAATCAAAAAAAATGACGATGAAGATATCTTCACCATCAAATTAACCAAAAATCCCGATATTCTTAAAACCGTTGCCTCAACTAAAACTAATCAATTTGTCGTTGGTTTTGCTGCCGAAACTCAACACCTTTTAGAAAATGCTGAGAAAAAATTAGCCAACAAAAATGCTGACGTAATTCTCGCTAACAATGTCGCACAAAATGGTGCTGGCTTTAACGTCGACACCAATCGTATCACCCTTTTACAGAAGAATCAGCAACCGGAAACTTGGCCCTTAATGTCTAAAGTTGATGTTGCTAGAAAATTCTGGGACTTCTATTTGCATAGATAATGTAAAAAAAGCATCCCTTTAAATTTGATTATAAAAATCAACAAAATAGAGTTGTATCACACCTAATTATCAGTTTTAAGTGTGATACAACTCATTTTTTATCGTCAAAATCAAAAATTTAAATTCAGCTGAAATTGTTCTGACTAATTAAAAAAACTAGTTAGAAAAGCTGAGATTCCGGCCCAATTCTAAATCTTAAAATTATAAACTGAAGTCTGAAAAGCTGAAGGTTGAAAGGTGAAAAAGTGATATAAACGTTGTAGTTACAGACCTAGATCTAATTTATTTAAAGCTCGATTTAAATAGTCAAAAATCTTAATTTATTGTTCTTGCCATTAAAAGAATAAATTAGTTGGAAGAGCTGAGAGTATTCATTTGCTGCGAAAGTGGCGTTATTGCTTCAGCAATTACACCACCGGACGCGTTGAAGACTCGCGGGTTTTGCGAGGCTTCAACCGAGGTTCGAGACCGCTTTCTGGCTCGGGCCGTTCCGCGCAGCAATTGAATACTTTCAGCTCTGGAAGCGGCATAATGCATCAACCTTTAGATTAAAAGTGCTTTTCCTATTGAGGATTTTCACTATCACTATAATAAACCGGCTCGGGGCTATTAAAATTTTTCTGCTCCAACCAAGCCTTTATTTGTTCACCTAAATTTTTTGACATCATTGCCGAAAACATAATCTGTTTCTTAGAAATGTGATTGACGTGAACACCGGCAGTTATCGTACAACTACCTGGCAAATCAGTTTGAATAATTTTACCAATTCTAATTGCTAAAACATCATCTTTATGCAACCGGCCGTCATGACTAGGATACCTAATGGTTTCTAAATCTGTTGTTCTAGTTAAAGTTGTCACCGTTCCAATATGTGGTGTATCGCCGCCAGTAATTCTGATCAACAAATCCTTACCGATAGTTTCTACATCCGCTATCATCGTATAATTTTCTTGTGTGATTGAAAATTTCATTAAATTCCCTCCCAACGACCACTAATATCGTTTTCGATACCAAGAGCATCGAGTTCTTTCATCGTTTGGTGATCTACTAAGTCTTGAATCGTTTTGGGCTGATTGTAAAATGCTGGAATTGGTGGAATCATCTGGACACCCATTTTCGATAACTTGGTCATATTTTCCAAATGAATCGTATTTAACGGTGTTTCACGAGGGACCATAATTAGTTTGCGTTGTTCTTTTAGAGTTACATCAGCGGAACGAGAAATTAGATTATCGCCGATTCCAACAGCAATGCTGGCAACTGTTTTCATACTAGCTGGTACAATAATCATCCCATCGGTCAAAAATGAACCACTGGCAATTGTTGCACCTAAATCACTGTCACTATAAAAGTAATCAGCGAGAGCCTTAACTTCTGACAAAGACATATCAGTCTCTAATTGTAAGTTTTTTTTAGCCCAAGCGCTGAGAACGACATGTGTTTCAACATTTTTAATTGGTTGTAATTTTTTCATCAAATCGAGTGCATAAATCGTACCTGAGGCGCCGGTAACACCGATAACAATTTTTCTCATCCGCGACATATTAATACTTCCTTACTCTAAATATTTTTGCCAATCTTTCACTTCTTTAAATTTAGCTCGTTCGAACTGGTCTTTCATATCAAATGGAACCGTGCCATCAAGAATCGTCTTGGAACTCATCCCACGAACACGAATAGACTTAGGATCATATTCGGGACGCTCTGACGGATCAAGTGGATGATTACGCATTCCCGGCAGCACCATGATATCTTTGTCACCTTGGAATCGTGTATTCAAAGTCCACATCACGTCATTCATATCAAAAATATCCACATCATCATCAACTAGAATAACAGTCTTTAGCTCCTTAAAAGCTGACAATGCAAGGATAGCTGACTGTCTTTGCAAGCCTTCATCCGCTTCATCATCCTTGTGAATCTGCATGATAGTCATCAATTTACCACCACCAGCAGGAGGATTATAAACATTGGTTACTTTTCCCGGAATTGCTTTGTCAACTAATTCCAAAATTGATGCTTCAGTAGGAATTCCAGCCATTGAAACGTGTTCCTCACTAGGTCCAATCATCGTTTGAAAAATCGGATCTTTTCGATGAGTAATTGCCTTAACTTTAACAACGTTAACTGCTGGATTAGCATCTCCATCATAACCAGGAAATTCTGGCATCGCTTTACCAGTATTGGTATTGATATCCTCTTGCATCGTCTGATTTGGCATAATCTCAGCCTCAATCACATATTCAGCACGAGCAATCGCTCTTTCATCAACTGTTTTGGCGGCGACTAATTGAACTGCTTGTTGACGTAAAGCTCCGGCAATATTCAATTCATCATAACCAAGTGGCGTTGTAGGTGGTTCAAACGTTGCTCCAATCGTAATTGCCGGATCAAGTCCAATATTAATCGTGATTGGCATAGGCTTGTTGAGTTTTTCAAATTCCTTTTGGAAATGGCCAATGTGACGACCGCCAGGCATAATATACATTCCTAAAGTATTCTTATCTTCCAAAACCATACGATGAATCGTCACATCACTCATTGTTTTATCCGGATTTGAACCGAGAACTAAACCAACAGTAATATATGGGCCAGCATCATATTCAGTATTTGTAGCAGCTGGTAAAATCTTTCTAATATCGAAATCTTTATCAGTGACTTTATGCACAATTTCTTGCACAGGAGCTTGATCAGAGTCAACTATGATTGGAGCAACAGGATTTTCAACAGAGTCCTTCAAAAAGCGACCCAAAGTTTTGTAATCGTGATGCAAAATCATTCCAACACGCTGACGGCTGGCCATCGAGCCAATATAAATTCGATTATCAGGGAAACCTTTAATATTATTAAACATCATTGAGGGACCAGACTGGGTAGGACGTTGAACTGTACCACCAGCACCAATGTAACGATAAACACCGGATAATTCCGCATTAGGATCAACCTCAATATTAGTTTCGTGATATTGACCGGGTTGTTCTTTTAATTCATCGATAACTTTTCGTAAATCATATAGTTGTTCTGACATACAATTGCCTCTCTTTCTTAACAAGGTTAATTATAGAGCTCAGGCAGACATCAGAACAATTCAATATAAAACAAAAAGCATTCCATTTTGGAATGCTTTTTAAATTCTTATTTCCAGATTCGTACCGATTCTCACGGTAAGCAAAAATCTCGGTCAATTGGAAACGACATTACATAGAAAACATTGCAGCAATCAAGGAGATAATCCAGACGGTAATCATGTAACCATAAAATAATTTATTTTGTTTCTTATATTTAAGATTTCGTGATGAATTTACCATTGCTTCAATAAATGATATTACTGGAATATAAAAACTCAACCCGGTAATACTGATTACAAAAGCTGTATTCCAAGCTCCACCACTCATTCTTAATGACAAACTGTAAAAATAAATTGCTATCAGAACAAAAGTCGGGATTATTTCAATAATACGACGAATTTTCATTACTTTCCCCCATCTTTGGTATATAACTATCATACTACGCACGATGCCAGTTAATAGTTGGTTTTATCATTTAGTATCTAAAGGTTGAAAATTTAGTTAAGTAAATCATTCAATTAGTATTTGATTTATTGACTTGATTTTTTCTTTGGCAATTTCAATTCAAACAAAAGTGGATTGGAATCTGGAGCAATCCTCAAAGACAATTCCTGCTGTGCTCTTGTAACGCCAACATATAGTAAACGACGCTCTTCCTCAATAAAAGCCGAGTAATTTTCCACCTCTTTATAGAACGTATGAAACATAGCATATTCTTTAGACTTAGCTAAAGTTTTGTCCATGTTGACTGGATTAAATGCATTATTATTCGTAATTTCTTTATAGTTGTCAATATGGGCAGCCTGCAACGCGTGTTCCAAAAACTCGAAACTCTTGTTGTAAATCAGCTTCCACTGTTTGACAAACTGAGCAATCGTCATTTCTGGCGGGAACCATTCATTCAAGATTACTCCAGCACGCTCGACCTCTTTGTCAGTTAATCCATAAAGATAAACATACTTAAATTCCAACCCCTTGGCCTGATGCAGTGACAAAAATTGAACTCGATGCTCCTGCTTATCCTGTTCCATTCGACTGGAGAGAATATCCTTTTTATGTTCCTCATCAAAAAAGAAATCGTCAATACTATTATATCCCTCTAATTCATCTTCTAAATATTTCTTAATATCGTTAACTTCAACCTTAGACATAAAATTCTTTTCTTCCATAAAGCTGAAATACTTATCAGTCAACTTGGTTGAAGCTGTGTACAAATCCTTGATCAAACTCTTAGATAACTTTTGACGAGTTTCCTCATTCTCAGCATCATCCATTCTTGTCCTAAAACGTTTAATACTGTTGAAATAAACTTGAATACGTTCGTCTGTCCTTTTATAAGGAGTATTTAGTTCGGCGTTATAAGCCTCAGCAGCCAATAAATATTCGCTTAATTTATGAAGTTCATCATCTGAACGGGATTCCACTTTAGCTGTATGATCCTTATAAGCTCGAAAACCAATTCGATTAGCCTGATTACTGAAATATTGATACTCATCTTGCCAGAAAGCCTTCATTAACTCAATTATGATCCGATAAATCAAATTATTTTGCAAAATAGCACCGGAATTATTGATATTTGCGTATATTTTTTGATTGGCTAACCAGTCCGCCAGCAACATTCTTGAGGCGTTATAACGCACTAAAATAGCAATATCATTATTGTTTATTTCTGGATCATTGACCTGCTTAACTAATCGTCGCAACATCTTTGATCCACCACTGAATCCGGATTTTTTACTGCTGTAAAGCACAAATTTTCCGACATCAGGGCGACCTGATAATAATTCTTTATCCAAACGAACATGATTTTGTTTAATCAAAGGAATAACACGCTGTAAGATTTTTTCACCCGTTCGATAATTCGTCGACAAATTAAGTTTCTGGGCATCAGGTAACAACTGTTTATAATTCAGAATATATTGTGGATTACTTCCTCTAAAGGAATAAATGCTCTGATCATCATCACCAATTACAATCAAATGTTTCATTGTTTCAGGGCTTAACAATTTAGAAATAATCTCCCACTGTAAGTTGTCAATATCCTGAAACTCATCGATAACCGCAATCTTATAGCGAGACATAATACGTTGATAGTACTGTAAATATTGAGGCTGATTCATACTTTCCAATAACAATAACTTCATATCGTTAAAATCAATGTAACCATCACGACGCTTAAGTTCTTGGTATTTATTTATTACATCTAAATAATCGGCATAAAACTCTTCATCATGATTTTGTCTTGAATATTCAGACATAACTTTAATCGACTCACGCAAAGGCTTTCCTTCCGTCACAGTCGGTAAAACGCCATTACTCGTCAACCCTTGATTAATCATATAATCGTTGAGGTCAAACATTTCTGCCAACATCTCTGCCTTCGTTATAACGTTACTAGGATGTTTAATTTGATCAGATAAGTCACGCATAAATAAACGATAACTAGTTAAAACCTGAGACCGTTGATACTCAGGGTTCTGTCTTAACAATTGATAAAATAAAGCATGAAAGGTTGTGAAATTTGGTCTTCCGATTGGTAAGTCTAAACCTGATTCAGACAGTGCTTTTACGAATTTATCAAAGCGCTCACCCATATCTACTCGTGATTTGTGTGAAAAAGTAATTCCCAGTATTTCATCTGGACTAGCGTTACCTCTTGCTACAGCAATCAATGACATCAAGATAAAGATGGTCGTCTTACCGGAACCCGCACAGGCATTAACAAGTAACGGTTTAGTAAAATCATTATTTAAAATTTTAATCTGTTCAGCGGAGAACTTCATATCTAGACCTGACTCCATCAGATCAATTATTTCTTTAATTGATAATTCTTGAATTAGCTTGTCCTCCATCATTTCCAACCTGTTCTTGAATATATTTCCAAAAGAGATTGTTTGCTTTCGAATGTTGACCTTTAACCCTAATAAAACATAATTTATTCAAAATATTGGCGGTCAAAGGTATGATTGATACCGCCTGATTTTCAAATTGTTTAGCAGTTTTAGCGGCCATCACCGATACACCCATATTATTTTGAACCATTTTCATGATCAAGTCCACACGTGTTCCCTCGTAAAAAACATCAGGATTGAATCCTGCACGCTGACAAAGTTCTAAGACTGGTAAATAGAGGTTAGTTGAATTGCCTAATATCAAAAATTTTTCGTCTTTTAAATCTGCCAGATCTAATTTATTTTGTGTCGCTAAAGCATGATTATTCGGCACCATCGCAACAAATTTATCATCCTCCATAACTATGCGTTCTAGTTTAGGTTCATCGAATTCAAATGTTCTCGCAAAAATCACTTCACATTTGCCTGATTTCAAGGAGGTTATCAGATGATAACTCTCCTCTTCCTTGAGTTGCATTTGTACTGCTGGGTAATCATGCAAAAATTGACTGACAATGCCAAAACTCTGATAGTTCGGCATTGTTGGAATAGTATGCATATTAATCGTCATGTTATGAACCTGTTGATAATTCCCCAAGGCATCGGTTAATTCAGTATAATCATTTACAATTTTCTGGGCATATGGGAGAATCAGCTTCCCCTGCTCAGTCAGTTCTATCTTCCGATGTGCCCGTTTGAATAAAGAGACATCAAAATCTTTTTCTAGAGATAAGATTTGTTTGGAAATATTTCCTTGAGTTGTGAAAAGACTCTCAGCTGTTTCAGTATAATTGAGCGTTTTTGACAAATTGACAAAGGCCTTAAGCTTATTTAAATCCACAGTGATCTTCCTTTCATCTTGAAATTCAAGTGAACTCATTCTTACAGAAATTAATTGTAGCATGAATCTCACAACATTCTGTTGAAAAATACGTTTTAGAAACGTAAGGTTAAGTTACGTTATTAAAATTTCTATTTTATATTATTGGGGAGGACCAGTTTTGAACGACATTAAATTAATTGCGACCGATATTGACGGTACGCTTTTTGACACTGAACACAATTATGATGTAAAACGTTTGAATAACTATTTAAATTTATTACATCAAAAGAATATTAAGTTTGCCATTGCGAGTGGCAATAACTACGACCATTTGGAAAGAATTTTCCGAGATAGTCCTAACATTGATGCTTTTATCGCTGAAAATGGATCACAAATAATTTCACATGAAGAGACTCTTTATGAAAAATTAGTTCCTATCGAACTAGTTCACGATATGATTGCCACCCTAACAACCGAATTAGACCTCAAAGCAATTTCGCTATCAGGTAAGAAAGCTAGCTATTCGGAATCTAAGAAAAATCAGCCACTCTACCATATTAATAATCTAGAGGTTGTTGACGATTTAACAAAAGTAGATGATGAAATATTTAAGCTAAATATCCAATTACAACATGATGATTTGGACTCTGCCGTTCAACTTTTAAATAAAAAATATGGCAACAAAATCTACGCCGCAGTCAGTGGTTTTGGAAGTATCGACATCATGAGCAACAATGTCAATAAGAGCCTCGGGCTACAGCACCTTTCCGAAGGACTAAACTTATCATTAGAAAATGTCATGTCCTTTGGCGACAATACTAATGACTTAGAAATGCTTGAGGAATCAGGTATCAGCTATGCAATGAAGAACGCTAAACCTTCGATTTTAAAAGTCGCTGACCACATCACTAAAGATGACAATGATAACGATGGTGTCTTAAATACCATTGGTGAATTTTTCAAATTGTAAACTAAATAGCCATAGCAATCTATTTTTCGCAGATTGCTATGGCTATTATTATCTATAAATCAATTTTATTTAACTGAAGGTTGAAAGACAAAAAATTAACATACTAAGAAATATTCGTTTTATTGTTCCTGTTATTAAAGAAACAAACTAGTTGGAAGAGCTGAGAGTATTCAAACAACCGAGGTTCGAGACTGTTCTTTGGCTCGGGCCGTTCCGCGCAGCAATTGAATGCTCTCAGCTCTGGAAACGGCATCCTTAACTAAACTTTCAACCTTTAGTATTTAACTAATCTTCGTCAGGTTTTTCCATCAATAACAATAGAATCAAGTAAACAATGATTCCGGGAAACATTGGTGTCATTGAAAGAACCACGTAAAGAACCCGGCCAATAGCTGGATTCCAATCATATTGCTCGCAAAAACCGGCGATAACCCCACCTAAAATTTGATTGTCTTTCGATCTCTTTATTGGAATGTGCATTGTCTTAACCTCTATTATTAATCAGGATCTTCCATTAACATCCAGAGTACCAAGTAGCCTATGATACCTGGAAATGGTGTCATACTTAAAATCACCCACAAAACTCTCGCAATCGTTGGATTCCATTGAAAATGTTCAGCTAATCCACCAATTACCCCAGCAAAAACATAATTACTTCTCGAACGTCTAATTGAAATATGCATAAGCTACTCCTCCTCTTTATCTTCATTTACATAATAATTGATTCTGTACAAATAGTACATAGAATTCGCTTACAACTAACTTACATTTTTGTCACTTGGAGCTCTAACAAATTCTTTAACGAATGCAGATTTTTGTTGAAGGCATTTTTAACAATGGGAGAAAATAACCCCAAAGGTAATTTTAGATTATTAGTTGGATAAAGTTCTTCAGTAACTCTAGTGTAGCCAGACTCCTCACTCAATCTGAAAATAAGTTGATATTCCAATTTTCCAGTAGTACTTTGAAAAATAATTTTATCTTTATTATCTTGTCTAATTTCAACAATCTCATCTTTATTCAAAGCATCAACATCTCGATGGATTGCATAAGTATCTTCATTGATTTCCTTAATACTTCCAATAGCCCAATTCCATTGCAATAAATTAGGTGCTTTCACCAAGAAATTTTTAACGGTATCTTTATCAGCTTTAATTAAGATTTCATTTTTAAATAATTTTTGCATGCCTGTTTCTCCTTTGATTTGATAAAGCAATCATATGAAAAAACAGACTTATTTAAAAATCAGTGTCCTGATATTTAGAAATCTTTAAAAATTTGTTCACCATATAATTCGGAGAATAAATCCTTTCGTTGATTAGCTTCCAAACGTTCATCATCATTGTGGGCCTCTTGAGCTAAACGAGCCATTAGAAAATAACAATTTGCCAACATATAATGTGAATCATGTTTAGCAATAAACGCAATGCCGTCAACTAAATATGCTGTCGAATTTTGATAATCATTCAATTTAAAATAAATTAATGCCGCTAAATAATAAATAATATTTTGATTCTCGTCATATGCAAATTCATTCCAATTGCGAAAAGCCAGATCAATATTATCGATTGCTCCCGTTTTATTATTCTGCAAAACATCTATCATACCCATTGCCAAATAGGCTAATCGAGAAATCGTGTTCAAGTGTAAATGATTTACTTCTGCCAAAGATAATTTGAATGAGCTTAAACCGGCATCAAGCGAACCCGTTTGTAACTGCGCCACACCCAAATAATAGTAATAGGCTTGCATTTGTTGTGAAGTTTCCACAAAATCTGCTACCGTGTCATCTTCCAAGAATTCCAATAATTTTTGATATTGATGACTATTGCACAGCTTATCCACTGTTTCGTTAAAATCATTATAATCACTAATACTGTAATTGGCAGCCAAACTAATTTCATTCAAATCAACGTCTAATTTATTAGCCAAATTGACCAATAGGTTAGCATTGGGAATATAAACATCATTCTCAATCGCCGACAACATTGACTGTGCACAAACACCTTCAGCTAATTCTTTTTGTGTTAAGCCTTTTTCTTTTCGTAATTCTTTTAAGACAGCCCCTAAATTTTTCATATACAATCCCTGACTTCTCTATTTAATAACCTACTTCAATTTTAAGGTAAAAATAGAATAAATGCATAGAAAAGGAATTGTTTTCACATTTATTTATAAACTAACTAAAGGTTAAAAGGTGAAAAACTAATATAACCATTGTTGTTACAGGCATAGAACGGATTTATTCAAATAAGCAGAAGTTTTCATTTTATTTGTTCCTGCCGTGAAAAGATAAACTAGTTGGAAGAGCTTAGAGTATTCTTTTGCAGCGAGGTTCGAGACCGCTTTCTGGTTCGGGGCGTTCCGCGCAGCACTTGAATACTCTCAGCTCTGGAAACGGCATACTTAACTATACCTTCAACCTTTAGTAAACTTAATAATTTAAAGTTAAGTATTAGAATTTCTTCAAGTGAATAAATTTCATATAAAAAGGCAATCCAGATGGATTGCCCTTTTATATGAAATTATAATTCCTGTGAAATTTTTACTACCGAAGTTGTTATTCGTGTCGTAAATGCGGCATCTGGATTTAACGATTGTAGCGCTAAAATAGCTGGTTTCCCGACTTCAATCTTAAAATCATTCAAAACTTCAATATCTTCCGAATCCTTTCGTAACTCTCGCCCTCGTACCTTATCACGTGTCCTGTTTAGGACGACTTTGGAATCGGAAATCGTGATTCGGTAAATGGATCTGCTCATTGTAGTGAAGATATATGTTCCCTTAGGAAAATTATATTCCAACGTCTGCATGGATTATTACTCAGCCTTTTTTTGATTGATTAACTTTTTAGTGAAAGTCTTTCCGAAATTCTTTGCCATTGCTCCAATCATAAAACATACTATTACCATCGTTATCAACTTGTGAAGCCATATATTCATATATTGTAATTAATTTTTTTACGTATTCAAATCCTACTTTTTCTTGTTCAATTTCTTTTTTTATAAATAGTGCTAATTCCTCAACATCTGAATCAAGTATTAGGTAATCAAGTGGTAATTTACCACCTTCTCTTGACAGAGCCTTAATACTTTCCTTATTATCTCTAATAAAATTTTTTAATTCCTGATATTTATATTTATCTTCCATGATATATTTCCTTCCAATCATTTACTAATCGCACTATTATAATGCCAAATTTAAAAGTCAGAATTTTTTCTAACCATAGAATGACATTTCAATATCTGCTCATACATAAAAATTACGAAGGTTTTACAGAATTTTTCCTTTTATATGTAAAAAAAATTAATTTTTTACTGTAAGACTTTATATGTCCAAGCTGCTTTTTCGTAACCGTGAAATTCTTTCTTAACGACATCAGCAACTTCTTGTGTGTGGTAGGCTTTGACGATTTTTTTAAATGTTGGATTATTTTTGTCCTTAGCATTAGCTGACATAATATTGACATAAGGCTTTGATTTGGCAGTAATCTTTTCGCGATAAATAGCATTTTGAGGGTTCAGCTTAGCATCACTGGCAACCCCACTGTTAACACAGGCCGCAGTCACGTCATCGAGTGATTTAGCAGTCTGCCCAGCATCAAGTGACGAAAGCTTGATACCGGCTTTATTTTCGGTGATATCACGTAAACTTGGGATTTTAGCATTATCAAGTTTGATCAAACCGGCGCTCTCTAGTAATTGTAAAGCTCGACCTTCATTTGTTACGTCATTTGGAATAGCGACCTTATCACCTTTTTTCAATTGATTAATATTCTTAATCTTCTTAGAAAAGAGTGACATTGGCGCAATCACGGTAGTTCCCATGGTTACAATATTAGTCTTGTGTTTCTTATTCCAATCACTTTGGAAAGTAAATGTTTGAAAATCGTTCATATCAATTTCTCCGTTAGCCAAAGCGGTATTAGGTTGACTATAGTCGGAAAACTCGACAATTTTGATGTTAATTCCCTCTTTTTTAACAATCTTGGCGACTTTCTCCAGCTCTGGATCATTGGCACCAGTAATACCAATTTTGACTGTCTTACCAGAAGCACTCTTTCCGCAACCGGCTAAAATAAATAAACTAAGTGTGGTAATGAATATTAGAAATATCCCCTTAATTCGACTCTTCATGATTTTCCTCCTCAAATTGAAAAGGACGCTTCTATCAGGCAGTGTTTGCCAAATAAAAGCGCCCTTTTTTGACGCGGTATTTATAAGCAAACTTTTTCATATCTACTTTTCAAAATACCTATCAACTTAATTACTATTGTGGTAGTTGTAATTAAATTAATGTTCTAACTTACGAACTGCAAAATCTCCCAGTCCTTGAATAATGAAAACTAATACTAAAATGAATAACATGGAAACAATGGTAACGTCATTTTCAAATCGTTGGTATCCGACTGAAATAGCCATGTTACCAAGTCCACCACCACCGACAGCACCGGCCATGGCTGTTAAACCAATCAAACTGATAATTGTCAAAGTTCCCGAACGAATCAATTCTGGCAATCCCTCACGAAGATAAACTCTGAAGATGATCTTCATTGGCGACAATCCGATAGCCTCAGCCGCTTCAATGACACCAGGGTCAACTTCAACTAATGCTAATTGAACTTGTCTGGCAAAGAATGGTGCAGTTCCGATAACTAAAGGCACTAATGCACCAGTAGGTCCGATGGTTTGACCGACAATCAATTTAGTGAACGGTCCGATAACCGCTAGCAAAATGATAAATGGAATTGATCTGAATAGATTGACCAATTTATCTAACCAATAGTAGAAATTCTTATGTGGTGTGATACCGTCTTTTGCTGTGACGACCAAGAGAATTCCCAAGATAATACCGATAATACCAGCAAATAATGCACTGACAAAAGTCATATAAAGTGTTTGCCAGATTGCGGTAACAAAGCCATTATCGCCTTCCCAGTTAGCAACAACGTTGGGTAAAAACTTATTTACTAATCCTGCCATGAATTATTTGCCTTCTTTCTTCAAATCAATTTCTTTAACATTAACTTTCAAACTATCTAAATACTTAATTGCTTCCTCAACCTTGTCATCATCACCTGTTAAAGCGAAAAGCATGATACCAACAGTCGTATTCTGCAATCTCTCGATATTACTGAAGAGAATATTGGCCTCAACTTGGAAACGTTTGTACAATTCAACGACAATTGGTTCATTGGTAGAGTCACCGATATAGTTAAGCTCAATCAAACGTCCCGATAACTTATCAACAATGCCACTATCACGGATCTCGTCCAACACTGAACCAATATGAGTTGAAGTATTAACAAAATCTTTCGTCAATTGTTGTTTTGGTTGACCAAAGATCGACAACAAATCGCCCTCTTCAATCACACGTCCATTTTCCATGACGGAAACACGATTACAAATTTGCTTGATAGCGTCCATTTCGTGGGTAATGATAACGATTGTAATTCCAAGTTCTTTATTCAAGCGACCAAGTAGATCCAAAATTTCTGTGGTAGTCTTTGGATCCAAAGCGCTGGTTGCCTCATCGGAAATCAGAATTTCAGGGTCATTGGCAAGTGCACGAGCAATCGCAACACGTTGTTTTTGACCACCAGATAGTTGTGAAGGATAGTTGTTAGCACGGTCAGCTAAGCCAACAATATCCAGTAGACGGTCGATTTTTTGCTTACGCTCAGCCTTGCTCAATCCAGAATCACGTAGTGGAAAATCAACATTTCCATAGACGGTCAAGGAATTCATTAAATTAAAATGTTGGAAAATCATCCCAATATTACGACGAGCTTTACGTAAATCTTTTTGACTTAATTCGAGCATATTTTGGTTATTAACGATAACTGATCCAGCAGTTGGTTGTTGCAACAAGTTAATAACTCGAACCAAGGTACTTTTACCAGCACCAGAGTAACCAATCACCCCGAAAACGTCACCTTTCTTAACATCAATTGAAACATCTTTAACAGCTTCAATTGTTTTACCTTCATTATGAAAGGTAACGTCGATATTCTTAAGCTGAATTATCCCATTTTGTTCTGCCATTTAATAATTACTCCCTTAACTTAAAATCTTTGAACTATTGTCGCTCACTACGTTTAATTAATATCCTTTATAAACTATATCTAAAAAACATTACGTAAGATATCAAATTAGAGCAAAAACTAAACTTTATTTCCTATATTAGTACTAAAGTTTTGCGTTCCAGGCTGGAATTTCGTTTCCGCCATAAACTTTCTTGATTTCTTTTTCAACAGCTTTAGTTTGGAAAGCTTTAACAACTTTCTTGTATGTCTTGTTATCTTTGTTCTTCTTTTGAGCAACAATGATGTTGATCCAAGGAATTGAGTTCTTGTTGATTTTTTCTGTTACAACAGCCTTCTTAGGGTTCAATTTAGCATCGTTAGCAACATTACCATTAACAACTGCGGCATCAACATCATCTAATGAACGGGCTGTTTGAGCAGCATCAAGTGTTGTGAACTTCAAGTTTAGTTTATTTTCCTTGATATCTTTTGTTGAAGGTAAAGTCTTACTATCGTCAAGCTTTATTAGACCATTGTATTCTAGCAATTGTAATGCACGGGCTTCATTTGAAGCATCATTAGGAATAGCAATTTTGGCACCATTCTTTAATTCGCTAAGCTTAGTGATCTTGTGTGAATAAAGAGCCATTGGTTGAATAACTGTCTTACCAATTGAAACTAAATCTGTCTTGTGAGCTTTGTTCCAAGCGTTCAAGAAATCCGTGTGTTGATAAGCGTTAATGTCAACTTCCCCTTGAACTAGTGCTGTATTAGGTTGATTGTAATCGTTGAATTGCACGATTTTCAAATCAATTCCTTCACTCTTAACATTCTTTTGAACGACTTTCCAAATTGGAGCATCTGAAGGATTGATTCCCACTTTAACTGTTTGTGTCTTACTTTGATTACCACAACCAGCTAGTACAAAAATAAATAATGCTGTGAAGGCTAATAAAATAACCTTACCAAATTTCTTAAATTTACTCATATCTTTCTCCCACCTTAACTAATACTTAATCGACTAAAAATATTTATAGAAACAAAAAAAGTCGCTCCAAAACTGAACATCTCTGTTCAATCTTAGAAGCGACTCCTCGCGGTACCATTCTAATTCGGAATAAACTTACACTTATCCCCTTAACAACATACAAACACTCTATATGCGTGTACTGTAAAGGGTACCAACCATTGCATCTTTATCCGAAGATTCAGCGCACCAATCACGGGTCATTTTCATTCAAGTCGTTGCCCTCATCTCAGCAAATAGAGGTTTTCTGTACAAACGAAAGTGAATTACTTCCCCCGATCAAATTGTTTAATAAATATCTTTTGTTAATCGTTGGTTAGATAATACAATCTAATTTTTGAAATGTCAATCAATAAAATTAAGATTTTCCGAAGTACTTTCTAATTTTAGATTTATATGCCAAGTATCATTTATAGCATGATATGGAGTAGAAACCTGTCATTTCAATGTTTAGTTAAGTTTGACGTCAAAGGTTTTGTAACGATGTAGCAATATATTTTTAAAAATAAAAAGTTTTTAAATACCATTTTCATTTACTGATTTACATTAGTAAAATTAGAATTTTGTTAATTTAGAATATCTAATCAAGTTAATCTTATTTTTATGCATTAAAATATTAAGTGTACTTTTTAAATGAGATACTAAGAATATAAATATGACCATTAAGGAATCAACTAATGTCACTTTCAATCGAACAGTTTAAAAATCATCAAATAACTCAATCCGACTTTGAAAAAGAGTATTTCTACAAAACTGATTTGCAGAAAATTTGTAGAAGTCTTAAATTAAATACCTCAGGAACCAAGTATGATTTGAACCAACGAATAATTAAATATCTGAATCATGAAACTCAAACTTCAATTATAAATACAAAGAACAAGGTTATTAATTCTGATTTAACTCTTGATTCTAAAATCATCGATGGTGTGAGATTAAACCAGAAATTACGAGATTTCATGTCCAAATATTATCGGACAGATTCCTTTAAATTCTCTAAAGAAATGGCTGTTATTATACGTAACGCAAGGACAGATAACAATCCTGATATAACTATTCAATCACTAATCGATATTAATGACGGAAAAATCAAAGTTAACACACAGAAGGACGACGTCAGTTATCAGTGGAATCAATTTGTCAAAGATTTTTGTGCTGATCCAGATACCAACAAATTTAGTAATAAATTAAGCACAGCAGCATCGTTATGGAATATTGTTAAATCTAAAGCAGATAAAAAATATTCTAATAGCCTTCTAAAATATTTGCCATAAGAAAACCGATTCTTGATTCAATTTAAAATTTGGCTTTAAAAATTACCCTTTAAAAGTATCTCAATAATTGCTTTTAAAACTTTTATGACAATCATTAAAATCAACCAAAATGAGTTGTATCACACCTAATTATTTAATTCATTAAGTGTGATACAACTCATTTTTTGTAATTTCCCTATAATTATAAATCTAAATAAAAATTTATTCTAAATAAAACTAGTCGGAAGAGCTGAGAATATTTACCCGCTGTGGGTGTGGCGTTAGGACTTTACTGTTACACCACCGGGCGTAGGAAACCGAGATTCGAGACCGCTTCTCAGGCTCGAATCGGTCCGCATAGCAGGTGAATATTCTCAGCTCTGGAGACGGCATACTTTAGTCATCTGTTAAAATCCATTATTTTCACTTAACTTCTCATACCACTGACCAGATTTCTTAATTGTCTTAGTCTGTGTATGAATATCATTTCTAATCAATCCGTAACGATTACGATAGGCATTCTTCCATGACCAACAATCGATTCCGGTCCAAACAAAGTATCCATGACAGTTTGAACCTGCTTCAATTCCACGATGCAATTCCGTTAAATGATCCTTGATAAATTTAATTCGATAATCATCTTGAACAACGCCTTTATCATCCAAATAACGTTCTTCTCGTGACACTCCCATCCCATTCTCAGATACAAACCAAGGTAAGTTACCATAATTATCTCGAATATTAATGGCAATATCGTATAGTGTCTTCGGATAAATTTCCCAACCTTTATCAACATTCATAACGCGACCAGGCATTTCATAATTGTCAAAGTAAATATCGGGCATCCAATCTTGTAAGCTATCAGGTGAAACGCTAGGACGCATGACACGCTCTGGATGGTAAAAATTAACGCCTAAAACATCGATTGTATTATCAGCAATTATCTGCAATTCTTCTGGTGTGCTGTCAAACAAAACATTGGCATCGTCCAAAATTTTAACTAATTTTTCTGGGAAATGTCCTTTAACAGCGGGATCCAAATACATGTTATCATCCCAAAGTGTTGCAAATTCAGCAGCGGCAACATCCTCTGGATCATTTGTTGCCGGATATGCTGGCGTTAAATTCAAAATAGTCCCAATTTTAGCATCCGAATTATTCTCTTCACGCCACTTTTTAAATCTTGCAATGGCTTTGGCGGAGGCTAAATTGATGTTATATGCAACCTGCACAGCTGCTGAGCCATCAACCTTTAATGGATAATGGAATTGATACAAATATTCCCCATCCAAAATCACCTTTGGTTCGTTAAATGTAAACCAGTTATTAACTTTATTGCCGAATAATTCGAAACACTTTTCAGCATAATCAGCAAACAAATCGGTAACATGTTTTGATTCCCAACCGCCGTACTTCTTATATAAATCAATCGGTAAATCAAAATGGAACAAATTGATATAAGGTTCAATTCCATTATCCAATAGACAATCAATCACATTATTGTAAAAGTCTACTCCATCTTGATCGACGATACCCTTGTCAACATCAGCCATCAACCTAGTCCACTGAATCGAAGTACGTAGTGAACGAATTCCAGCCTTTGCCATCAGAGGAATATCTTTTTTGTAATCATTATAAAAGTTAGAAGCTGTATCAGGGCCTACGCCATCATAGAAAGCCGCTGGATCCTTTTCATACCAGTAATCAAATACATTTTGATTTGGTTTGTGAAAGTTACCTTCAGATTGGGGACCAGAAGTTGCTGCTCCCCATGCGAAATCTTTTGGAAATTTAAGCATTTATTTTATCTCCTTAACAAAGAATGGCTCAAGTGACATTCGGTGCCCCTTGAACCATCTTTTCATTTTTTAACTCAAGTCCTCTATTGATCAAAGATTGATATAGAAAAGTTTAATATAACCGTTGTCTTAACAACCTCAACCTTAATTTATTTGAATAAATTATTTTATTTTAATTAAAAAACTATTTAAAAATTAGATTAGTTGGAAGAGCTAAGAGTATTCATTTGCAGCGAAAGTGGCGTTATGGCTTTAGCCATTACACCACCGGGCGTGTTGGAGACTTACCGGTTTTTGGTGAGTCTTCAACCGAGGTTCGAGACCGCACTTTGGCTCGGGCCGTTCCGCGCAGCATATGAATACTCTTAGCTCTGGAAACGGAAAACTACACTGACTTTTCAATCCTTATTTTTCTATTGATTAAAATCTACCAATGCACCGCGTAAATTGGCTTCATCAGTATAATGACATGCAACAATTTGCGGTTTTATCGATGCAATTTCAACTATATTTCTAATTTTTTCAATTTCTTTATTAACCGCCGGAATCAAGTCAGGATTATTAGAAACTGCTCCTCCAAGTACAACTAATTCTGGATCAAAACTATATTGTAAATTGTAAATACTCTTAGCCAAGGCGTAATACATTGTGTGTACTTCTTTTTGAGCACGCTTATCGCCTTGCTTGGCTAAATCGAACACTTCTTTACCAGAATAATTTGAAATAGGCTTTGAATTAACATTATATCTGTTGGCAACACTTACAGAGGTTCCCAGATTGCTCAATGTATTTTGATTGTCTGATAGCATGAATCCAAATTCGCCACCGAATAAGTGAGCACCATGCCAAATTTTATGATCAATAATCACTGAACCACCGACACCAGTTCCGACAATTAAGAAGACTAAACTATCAACATCTTTGCCAGCACCCGAATCCAATTCAGCAAGGGCTGCACAATTAGCATCATTTTCAATACTTACTGGCAATCCAAACTTTTCTTCCAATGCTTGTTGAATTTTGAAATTATGAATATAAGGAATAGCTGACGCACCCTCAATTACACCAATCTTCTTATTAACAGCACCAGGTGAACTAATTCCGACACCAACAATCTGATATTGTTTCATTTTTTCTACTTGATCAGTTAGAACATTATAAAATTCTCCTAATGTTGAAGGCGTTGGTACTGGTTTTAATTTCTTTAATTCATTATCTTTCCATACGGCAAACTTGATCGAAGTTCCACCGATATCAATCAATCCTAAATTCTTCATAATCAGTCTCTGCCCACTTTCATTTCGAACGGTGACAATGGTGCCCCGTACTCATTAAATATCGTACATTTAGGAAAATTCTTATATTCGTATCTGATTTCAATTGCATGTTCAGCATTAGGAATCATCACTGTATTGCCCTGGGTATATACTTCTTGCTTGATCCACTCCTGATTATTTCTGATGGAAATATAAACATTACCTCTGGAGTTCAAAGTTGAGGCATTTTTGACAAATAGTAGCAACCCATTATTAACGATTTCTTGTTTATATACTGTCGGTGTATCACGGTATTGAATACCGGATAAAATCTCTCCCAAACGAGTACCGGCGATTCGTTTTGATTCAGGATGAATGTTGTGCATATCACCCGTGTCTGAAATTGAAACTAAGTGCACATCATTTATTGTTTGAGATGCATGCAATTGACTCTGACGAATCATTGGCCATGCATCTTTTGGTTCATCAAAATATCCTGGAAGTTGAACAATATAAAATGGCAACGAAGTATTGTTAAATAATTTTCGCCAACTAATAATCAATCCGCGCAATAATTTCTCATAGACTTTAGGATTTGGAGCATCATTTTCACCCTGATACCAGACAACTTCATTGAATGGATAGTTCTTAACTTTTTCAATCATTGTATGATACAAACCGTTTGGCCTTAGAAACGACGTTGGCGTCATTGGAGGTGGCCATGGCGTGTGCCCTACTTTATCCTTGGCATCACTCAGAGAAACCTCCGGATACTTTTTGGTAAAGGCACTCAACTTAGTATTGTGGTCATCAACTTCTGCATTATAAGCAGCAAACTCTTTCTTAAAGTCATCTGTCGTTTTACCATCAATTGCTTCATGGAATGGTTTGATAAAAGTCGCCACTAATTCATCGTCACTTTGCAAAACATCCTCTGGTACCCATGAAGAAGCCGAAGTTCCACCTTTATAACAGTCAATGATTCCAACTACTTGGTCTGGATATATTTGCTTCAGACGTTTCAACATCCAATAACCAACTGCCGAGAGACTGCCAGCCGTGGTATCTTTTACCGATTTCCATGCCGGGATTGGCAAGTCAACAGGTAAAGTTTGGTTCTCGTCATGATATTCAAGTTTGGGCACGTTATAGTAATAGGCGTCTTTAAAGTTGATACTTTTTAATTGTTCTTGATATTCACAATCATTTTGAAATTCATATTCAATATTTGATTGCCCTGTTAGAAGAATAACTTGTCCAGTTTTAACGTTGTTAACAACTATTTCTTCATCCAAACTTTGTACCTTCAAAGTTGTTTCAACCATACTTTCAATTGGAGCAACTTCAATTAACCAACTACCGTTAGCATCAGAAGTAGTACGCAAAACCTGATTATCTATTTCTGCATAAACGTCGGTATTACTGGCTGCAGTACCACTTATCTTAAAGGCTTTATTAGCCGGTATGACCATATTATTTGAATATAATGGATCAAGTTCTAATACTTCTGTTGCCATAAAATCATTCCTTAGCCTTAAGAGTATTTAATTCTTCATGTAAATTAATGACTTTTTCAGCAACAGTCATCATAATATCTGCAGAAATAAAGTGATCTTGGGAATGGATCAACATAATTGATTTTTCGACCTTTTCACCATTCATTTCATCAGTCATCCATTTTGTTTGAATATTATGTGCTTCATGCAAAGTCTTATGTGCTGTCTTCAATTTTTCTCTTGCGCCGTCAATATCACCAGTTTCAGCAATGGTCATAGCTTCAACACATTGTGATTTTGCGGTACCAGCAACTGAGATCAACTCCATTGCTCTTTTTAATTGTTTTTCATCCAAGATATTTTTTCTCCTTTGCCATCTCCAAATTTGAGAAACATTTTTCAGTTCTGGAGACTCGTTAAAGCTAAGCTATATTTATGCTTCTGCAACTGCAGCTGCATTTTCCATTTCTTTATCAGGATTATCAGGATTCAATCTGTTATCCATTTGAATGAATGGGATGTAAATTGCTGTTGTAATTGCAACGATAACTGCTTGTACGATCAATCCATTGATTGAACCTGTGTATAGTAATCCAGATAGTAATGTTGGTACTGTCCATGGAACATTATTAACGATAGGTCCGATGAATCCTATTTTTGTAAAGAATAGTCCGATATAGAATGCCAATGGTTGAGCAACTAGCCATGGAAGGAAGTACAAAGGATTCAAGATAATAGGTAAACCGAATGTAACTGGTTCTGAAATATTAAAGATAGCAGGCATTAAAGCAATTTTTGAAACTTTCTTTGCAGCAAGTCTCTTTGAAAATAGCATCAATGCTAGAACTGGTGATACTGAACATGATCCAGCAGCAACAGTTGAAAAGTTCATGAACAATGTTGAATAAACGTGATGTGCTTGTCCTAACATGTTTTGTGTATCATTGATATTCCATGTTAATCCAAAGATTGGTCCCCAAATTGATGTTGGGTGAATACCGAACCATTGAAGTAGACTCCATGTTATTTGTGATACAAAGGCGAATAATCCTGTACCAGAAATAGCAAGAGCTGGCTTTTGCAAAGCTGTTAGTAATAGTTCTGGCATTGTTTCACCAGTTAATGTTGTACTGATACCAGTAAGAATAATGAAGACACCCATTGTAATAACACCGGGAATCAATGACTCAAAACTACGAGCAACTGCGGGTGGAACTGAGTCTGGCATCTTAATAGTAAAATTCTTTTCCAAAACTTTATTGTAGATCCAAACAGAGAATCCAGAAATTAGTAATGCGGCGAAAACACCTTTAGTTCCGAAGAATGTAGTATCCATATAATTAAGAACATTGATAGCTTTCTTAGAACCATCTGGTATATATTGGAATTTCCAAGGCATACAGATGAAGAATGCACCTAAAGCGTATAGAACTGAAGTCATATGCTCCTTACTCTTTGGAAAATACTTACGTGAAAATGTGTGTGAAAAAATAACTACAAGTAGAATAGCAAAAGTATTTAGAGAACCATTAGAAACCAATCCAATTAAGTTCCCAGTCGTTGTTAAACCATTGAATAATCCCGATGCGGCCCAAGCTTTCCAAGAACCACTGATCATTTTACCAAGTCCCAATCCTTGTTGACCGAAAATAAGTCCGTTAGTAGGATCGATAAAAACGTTTTGAATCATGATAGCAAATCCAGCAATCATTGAGGTTGCGGCAACTATGATGAAGGAATCACGTAATGTTAAAAGTAATTTGTTCGCAGCGATTTTACCAGCAGTCTTGGTAAATTCAGCCTGGAACTTTTGCCAACCTTTTCCCTTAGCCATATTAATCTATTCCCTTCTCTTTCAAGACATCTACTAAGACTTGACCATCCATGCTACCAAATTGTTGCATTGTCAAAAGAATAACCTTTGTATCGGGATGACCCTCTTTGGTTTGGTCAAAGGCCCAGCCAATTTGTGGTGCTAATAAAATGACATCAACGTCATCCCCAACTTCATCAACCATACCGAAGTCATAAGCATCAACTTTTACATCCTTTCCCTCTGCGTCATATACCTTTTGCATTTTGGCACCGATTAGACTTGTTGAAAATCCACCGCTACAAAAAATAGCAATTTTTAACTGTTTCATAATTGAAACCCCCTTCTTCTTGTTAACGGTTACATTATAAGTTCAATTTCATTTCTAAGTCAATACAAAATAATAAATTGTTATAACAAATTATTCAATACAATAAAAAAGAACAATGAATTATCATTAAATGATAATTCATTGTTCTAAATTGACTCATGTATTGAATATTGTGACGCCCTCATATATGTATAAGAGTATTCAAAAATCTGTCCGTTACTTAAAAATGATCGCTGTTCCATTGTTATCAATGGTTCTGGCTTATCTAAGCCCAACTTCTTAGTTACTTGATCATCAGAAATTTCACTTGATATAGTTCTGATTGCGGAATCAATTTTCAGATCTAATTCCTTATCCACAAAGTCGTAAATCGAACCTTTCAAAGAATCCATCTGCATACCCTGAATAATTTTCACCGGCATGAACGTCCGTTGTAACGCTATAACAGTGTTCTTATCCTTGATTAAGCGCTCTATTCCATAAGTGAAATCAAACTTATTAATATTCAACTGATCCATAATACTTTCACTTGGCTTATCAACACCAAACTCTAATAAATCAACTTGATACTTATTGAAATCAAATATTTCCAAAGATCTCTTACCATGACTGAAGCCCGTATTTGCTTGATTGTCTTTGACAAAAGTTCCTGATCCCTGGATCCTATATATCAATCCTTCCTCTACCAAGATGTCCAATGCTTTTCTAACGGTGATTCTACTGACATTAAGAGAACTAGCAATTACTGTTTCTTGTGGCAATTGCTCATTGATTTGATATTGCTTTTCCAGGATTTGTTGTCGTAAATGATTTGCTACCACCACATATTTGGGTGTTTCCTTCATAAAATTCCCTCCGACATCATTCCTTGGCATCTAAAATTTGTTATAACTAATTATTAAGGTGTCTTCGCATATTATAACGCACTTATTAAAAACTTCTACATCATTTCCTATTATCAATATTAAACCATTTTAAAACCGATATATACCCAAAAAACAAGGATAAAACAAAAAAAGAACCCTCTAAATTAATAGAAAGTTCCCTTTTCTGCAATTGTTCATTGCATTTAATTTTTAAATTATGATAAAACTTCAACTGAAGCTGTAGTTACACCATATGAAGGGATTGAAGAACTAGGCATAGCAACATCTAATTGTTGTGAATTAGTATTGGCAAATGTACCTGTATCATTAACAGTTCTGTAGAGTACAGTTCCGTCTGATAAAGTGATCTTCAATTGTGTACCCTTAGGGAATACTGAAAGGTTAGCGGCGACACCACTGTAACCCATGTTTGAACCTAGAACGGCTGGATCATAGAAAGAAATCTTGAATGTTCCTTGTGAAGTACCAGTTGTACTTGTTGATTGTGTTGTAGCTTGTGAAGTTGTATCAGTTGTTGTTTGAGCATCTGTAGTAGCTGTTGAGGCTGTATCTGTTGAGGCTGTACCTGTTGAGGCTGTACCTGTTGAGGCTGCAGTTGTATTTGTTGTATCAGTAGATGTATCAGTTGTTGTATTTGAAGTACCAGGTAGTGTAACGGTTTCTCCTGGGTAGATTAAGTCAAATCCGCCAACTTCACGTCCATTAGCTTGTTCCAATGCAGAAATACTGATTCCATTAGCCTCAGCGATACTCTTGTAAGAATCCCCTTTTTCAACCGTAACTGTGTTGCCATTAGTTACAGCAGCTTGAGCTGTATTTGTTGAAGCTAGAATTCCTGTCAATGCCATGGCACTTACTAAAGCGATAGATAAAACTTTTTTCATAAATTAATTACATCCTTAATGTTTAAAATTTAATTTCTCTCAATTGCTATGGTGCTATACTAACAGCTCAATATTACATGACGACCACTTAGAAGTTACATTTTCGCCGTTTTATGTAATCTTAGTAATATTTTTGAAATAATGGCATTTAAGGTACTTCAGACTTTTATTGTCATGAAGGTATGTTCATGCTATAGTATATATATGAAGAAAAAGAATAAAAAAAGATTGTCCGCAAAACTACTAATAATGTTAGTCGCTTTGGAACTTATCGCATTTAGTCTAAATATGTTCTTCGAGCCGCACAGCATAGCAGCCGGTGGAGCTACCGGAATCGCTATCTTGTTGCAAGCAGGGTGGAAAATCCCAACATTCATCTCGGTTCTTGTCATAAATATTGTGATGTTAGTACTGGCTTACTTACATTTAGATCGTCAAACAACGGTCAAATTAGCACTTGGGAGTTTCATGCTTCCACTGTTGTTATATATAACACCGGTTTACAACCTAATCCCTGACAGTAGAATTATTTCTATAATAGTTGGAAGTATTATTTTTGGAATTGGTTTAGCAATTTTATATACCTTAAATATGTCGAGTGGTGGGACAACGGTTCCCCCAATGATCATCCATAAAAACTTTGGAGTCGACAAATATATCAGTCTATTCATTATTGATGCAATTGTCTGTTTAGGAAATATTGCATTAACTGATATCTTCTCATTTCTTCTGGCAGTTATGTCAGTTGGAATTTCAAGTCTTTCGATTAAAGGCTTCGGTATCATTCATGCCAGAAGATTGGCACGCTAAAAGGCGCACATATCAAAGTATCGAAATTCGAACATTTTGACATATGCACCTTTTTTATTTTTCTTTATTTAAGATTTTGCTGTTGCGTATAGATTATTTTATTATTAGAAATCTCAATTTTGATTAGAGCATCAGCTGTTGAATCAGCTTCAAGTAGGTCTGAATTGTAAGTTAACGTTTTAACTCCATTTGTATCAGAGTAATCATCGGGATCCCCTAATGTATTAATGACCTTGTTGTAACTATCACCACTCTGTAGCTTGTCAAAGTCTTGAAGTGTTAAGAGCTTCTTTCTATCTATAGTTAAGCCCTGAATTGATTTAGATACTGCTCGATTCTTTTCAAAAGTGATTTGAATCAACACATTTTGATTTCCGTCAGCTCCATTCCAAATGAGTGTTGCAATGGGATTTTTAGCATCTAGCTGCTGAACAGAACTTGGTTGATCTAATAATTTAACAACTGCATCTTTACTGAAACCCTTTTTACCGGTTTTAATGGAATTATACTTCGCTACTAATGAAGGATTCTCTTCCATTTTCTTTTTTTCAGTTAAACTTTTACTTTGACTAGTTGTCGCCTTATCGGCTTGACCCTTGTAAAACGAGAAATTAGCAACGTATGTTGTGGCTGACACTACAATAAAGATAGAAAATATTGTAATCCAAAACCAGTTTCTTCTATAGAAAGGCTTACTGTTATTTTCATCCATAATTTTCATACCTCCATTCACACCTAGTATTTTAACAAGATTCATGCCAAGTAGCACCTTTAAAGCATTACTTTTTTTATAAAAATAAGCTCATATTGTTTGCTATATAATGGAAAATTAGCTATTATATTAAGGTGAACATTCATGGGGGTGTTCTGGATTCGACATGTGTAGTAGCGTGCAAGCTGCACTTAGGGTTTCGTGTCCCTCTAAAAACACACAGTTTATTATAACTGCAAAAAATAATAATTCATACGCATTAGCTGCCTAAAAACAGTCTAAGCGTGATCCAGCCTAGCTTTGCTCAAGGGTTAGAATTGGGTCTCAAATTAATTGGGCTACGTTTGACTGTGCATTCTGAATAGTTAAAAAGAGATTGTCGGAATAGCTACTATGGCTAGCCTGGTTGTATGGCGTACATAGTGGCGAAACATTAAATGATACAACTATGAGTGTAGATGCTTGCATAGCATTATGCTTGGACAGGGGTTCAATTCCCCTCACCTCCATTATATAAATTCTAGCCAATTGTATTAAGGCATAAAAGCCTTGGTATGACTGGTTTTTTTATTTTCATGAATCAATTACAGCTTAGTCAAAAGCAGTTTTACTTAGTCAAAACTTAATCAATTTAAAAATAAATAATATTACTGGTCGGGCGGTTGTCATCACATTCTCATGTGGTGGCTTTTTTACTTTGAAGAATTTCATACTAACATCATTAGATTACTTATTACAGTAATTTACATCAATGTTAAAACCCAATATCTCTTCAAGGGCTTAGTATTCAATATTAACAGTAATCCAGCATAAAAATATACATACTAAAAAGACGGTGTTTATTAGTCATTTTATGCATAACTCTGATTAAATAACCAACAATGACATTTTTATTAAAAATTGTATAAGTATCTTTCATTAATCATATTGTTATTGGATAATAAAACGTGATAGTAAGTTACAAAGACGGTGGCTAACTTCAAGAAAATTTGAGGTGATGCCTATGATTAATAATGTGTTACCTTTCGAAAGGATAACCATGAGTGTTTTTGAAGCTCTCTCGTTGATGATCTCCTTTGCAACGTTAGTAGTTATAATGCTCAAATTTAATCAAAAAAAATAACCGTCTAAACTTTTGGCATAGTTTACGGTCATTTATTATTAAAATAAGTTTATAAACAATAGCCACCGTCTTAAACCGGCTATCGAATTACTGAGGGATGCTACAACATCCCTCTTTTTTATTGCACGAAAGTAACTATTAGTTACCTTTGAGCTATAGCTCAATTATAATCAAAACCTCTATTTGTTGCAATAGGGTGTCATCCAAATACGACACGGAATATAAAATCACCTCAATGGTTAACCTAAAAGATTATAAGGTGTCATTAATTTCAACGAATTTAACATCACTAATATCACGCACTAAACCAATATCTAAACCAGGTAAAATCATATTGCCTTTATCATTCAAGATATCCATATTCGTTTTAATTCTCCATTCATGCTGTTTAGCATAACTAGGATCTTTTTGAAGACCGTTTCTTTTACCCTTATTATTCTTTAAATATTCTGCATCTCCATACGTAATACTATATCCTTTACCGTTTTTCTTATTCTTTGTAGCAAAATCATTAATTGCTTTTATTAATTCATCTTCCGGAAATAATAGCAGACGTCTGTTATTAGATATCTCACTAATATCAATTATGAAACTTGATTTCACTTGTCCATTTTCCACATCTTTATAAGGATCAATAACAGTAAAACACGAAATTCCATACATTCTATCTTCATCAGGGTAGCTAGTTCTCCAAGTCGCTTTTCTATAGGGTAACAACTTTGCTCCCGTAAGATTATTGGAACCCAAAGACGGTTCATCCTTACTTGATATCCTATAAAGTATTATATGATCCTTCGGTTCGTCAATCTCAAACCCGGCGTTCTCATTTTTATCACTTTTTCCTTTGTCTTTAGTTCCCTCTTCTAATTTCTTAAAATATTCATATGATGAAAAATGAATATTGCCATTCATAGTTGATAATATAAATTTATCGTCAACAAATTTAACCAATAATCTATGATTTAGTATTCTCAATAATGTGTCCCCTTAATATGGTTCTAGATTCGTACAATCTAAATACAATTAAAAATGAATATCAATACTATATAACGAATAATTCTGCCATTTTGAATTCTATAACTATTGATGTTACTGGCTTTCTTAAAAACCATTTTTCATTCAAAATAGCACTCAATCAAATTCACGATTAAGTGCTTCTAAATTACTTCAATAGATTTTATTTCAAATAGGAATACTTCAAACTCACTATCTTTTGGCATGTGTAGTGTGTCTTTAAGAGCTATCACAGTAATAGCTTCACCACCGTAGGTTTCCATCATCATCGGGCTCATTATCCTCTGCTGAGGTATAATTGATGACTTTTGCATAAATGGTTTCATCGTCAAAAACAATCTTTACTTTTTTATCAAGATATTTAATTAAATCCATTTATTTCCCCTCTCTAACTGGAACAATATGAGTTCTCTTTTTTGAATGATGTATTTTAATTCCCGAAACTTTATTGCCTGTACTTCCTTCTATACCAATGGACTTATCAAGATAAACCACTTCAGCATTCGTTCTTCTACCATTTCTATCTTGTAAAACTTTTCCCGTTCCAGAATATTCATCTAATAATTTTTGAACATCAACATTATCATCAAAATAACTTTTACCATTAATCCTAGTTGAAGCCATATGTGCAGCTTGCTTCTCTGGATTGATTACATTACCAAAAGTTCCATCTTTAATTTGGCTCTTAACGAAATAATGATCTTCAAGTTACTTCCACTCTTCAGAATCATTATATTTTAACTCTTGAAATTGTGATAGCGAAACAGGTACGGATTCATTGCCTAAAACATCTAAATATTTTTTAAATTGAGCTGAATCAACTTTTCGATTGTTACTTTTAAAATCACCCAGTCTGTACTCAACAATACAACGACAGTGTTCATGTCTTCGATAAACATCTGTAGGTGTTCACTTAAAGTCGGTTAAACTCTAACAACACTTATAAGACTTTCCAATAAACAGTACATGCAATCCTGAGTTTCAAGACTTTTTTAAATTAAATGCCCTACTTGATATAAATTTTGTGTATTCGATATTATATTTTCCTGTTTCCATGTTTTAATATTTAACCATCTAGTTTTAGAAACTTAACTCGCTATTACCCTTCACTAAAGTAAATCAAAATAACTATTAGGAATTCCTTTATAAGCAAAATTTTTAACTTTAAATCTATGCTTAATCATTTTAAACCAATTCATTTTTATTAGTCTTCCAGACATATCAATAATATATGGTCTTACGTACATTTTTTTATTCCATCTATCATTAAATTCTTTTAAACCAAAATATGCGTTAGCTTTACGAGAATATATTTCTCTAGCCTTAGAAGTTTCCCCGCTGTTTTCATCAAAGAATTTAAAATCTCTATAAATCGGCTTTCCAAAAGGGTTCGACATGAATTCTATCCCAACCTGTTGGATTCCAATATCAAATTCATTTGCGCTAGTAACACCATACTCTATTTTCTTATAGTCGTTCTGGCTTAAAACTCTATCACTTTGATTAACAAGTTTACAAAAGAAAGAATACTTAGTTCTTGATTTTGCCCTCGAATAATATAGCGATATTAAAACGCCTGCTGAGGTTGCTATCGTACTTATTATTTGAACCCAAAGTTTTACCATTTCCAACATTACGAATACTTCCTTTTTTCTAACTGGAATTGATTAAGGTTTCAAGGTACCTAGTGGAACCCATCTACTAGATAAAATCCAACTCAATATCGTTAATTAATTGAGCCATTGACTTACCACAAAAAAACTTATCATTCATTAGATCATCAATATTGTAGTAATATTTATTACCCTCTACATACCAAGCGCCATAAACTGTCTTACCATTTTTGTAATCAGGCTCCATACCGCAAGGATTACCATTTAATGTGAAAGTAAAACCTGAACCATCATCCAAAATCTTTGCTTTAAGTTGTTCTATATTCATGGTGGTCACCTCTCATAACATTCATGACTTAAATGAAATCTAATTCAATATCATTATTATTAAGTAATTCCTCAATTGATTTTCCTGAATAAAATTTATCAGTCATCAAATCATCAATATCTGCATAATCTTTGTTCTTATCGCCTGACCAAGCGCCAAAAGTAAATACTCCCTTTTCCACTATCGGTTCCATACCGCAGAGTTTCTCACCATACCTAAAAGTATAACCAGACCCTTCATCTATGATTTTCTCTTTTAACTCATCAATTGTCATTTATTCCACCTTAGTTTTTCCAGTATTTTTGTAATTTTTATACCAAATCAATAATAGTCTACGCTATATCAGACCGCCCCATTAAATTCATGAGAAAAAACGTACAGTGACGGCGTGAACTCCGGCTGTGAGTCCGTAGGGGTCTCATTCCCCCTTTGAATTTCTCTTTCAATAATATTTCACTGATTAAGTTTAAAACGGTGCTACTGCCTGTATTTAGACCAATTAATGCTTTATTTTTATAAACTCTACCCGGATTATTAATAGTTCTAATAAAAAATGCGCAACTTCATGACTTGCATGAGGTTGCGCATTTCGTGTTTTTCACCCATTGGGTGTGCCTTCGTGATATTGTTATAGTCTACGAAAACGAAACAATCGGAGGCTCAACACAATGTCTACTTTACTATCTACTAAACTTCAAAGCAATTCAAATATTTCAATTTCTGCTGATGGTGGTCTTTTGACCAACGATGCAGGCATTTCCCTCATATTTGAATTCTTTCATAAAATCAAGTTAGATTGTCTTATTGCTTCTACTATGAATATCATTGATCCTCGAAAATTCTGTCGTGCGTCTTTTAATGAGATATTAACGCAAAAAAGTCCTTCAGAACATTGCAGGTTATTTGAATGATAGTGTAGCTAATGATTGGTGTAGAGACCCCCTGTTTTGATGAAGATTATTGGACGTGAGAAACTTGTTTCTCAACCGTCCATCTCTCGGTTCTTTTCCATAATCACAAGCGATAACCTTGATGAGTTTCGTCAATTACTTTGGGACATTGCTCAACTTTTCTTTGAAAAAAGTAATCAACGTCAATTCGTTGTTGACCTTGATTCGACCCACTCCGATACATTTGGCCGTCAAGAATCTTCCGCCTTTAATGCACACTACATGGCTTATGGTTATCATCCACAGGTGGTTCTTCGACCGCCATTCTGGTATGCTACTGGACGCATTAGTTCGTCCAGGAAATGAGTACACCGGTAAGGATGCCGATAAATTTATTATTCACACGCTGGATCATATCCAATCATTTGCTCCTGGAGCCGACATCGTCATTCGTGGCGACTCCGGCTTCGCCGCACCCGCATTTTACGATGTGTGCTCTAAGCGAGATATCTACTTTATCGTTCGTCTTAAATCTAACGCAACCTTAAACGACAGAGCCAATGATTTATTTGCAGATACTAAATTGAATATTTATGATGACGTTTCTATTTCCAAAGAATTAAACTATCGAGCAAAGACATGGAGTACACCATATCGTGTGGTTGTGAATGCAAAACATAAGGCAGGAGAATTAGCCTTCTGGACATATACTTTTGTAGTCACAAACATGGATAGCTTATCCTCAGATTTATTGTTTCCTGTATATCATGATCGCGGTAATGTTGAAAATGATATAAAAGAACTTAAGAATGGTTTTGGCTTTGACAAAACCAATAGTTCTACTTTTATAGCCAATGCTGTTCGAGCTCTTATAGGCGGTATCGCCTATAATTTAATGCAGCTTTTTAAGTGTCTTCTGGTGCCTAAAGGCACCAGAATAACGGCAAAAAGCCTACGTTTCAAACTATTCCACATTGCCGGTCGCGTGACTAATCATGCTCACCTCGTGCAGATTCATCTTGCTTCAAACTATCATTACAAAAACTGGTTCTTTCGATTGCTCCACAATATTCAAAAATTAATTTTATAACTTTTATAGCCAAATAAATTTGTCAGTCGAGTGATTAAAAATCAGTCGATTTTATTTGCGTACTCAAAATCAAACGACAAATAATAAAAGACACCAAAAGCCATTTAATTATCAAACAAAAAATCATTTTCCCATGTGAACACAGAAAAATGATTTTATGAATAATTCGTGAGGGATTACTGTGACTTAAATGTATTAGAATTTTGCAGGCGTGACTAGTCACGCGCCCGGCAATATGGAAAAGGTAAAAACGTATCGTATTAACAGTTTTTGTCCGCATACTCTTTGGAAGTACCATATTTTTAAATAACAATGTTATCGTATAACTCAAAATGGCTAACCACATACGAACTTGATTAGCTTGAAAATTATGACTGTTGGTATTATCAAATCCAAATCCACGTTTGGCTTCTTTAATAAAATTTTCAGCAACACCTCTGTTGTTATACATATGAAATAATTTAGAAACTGACAGCTCGGTTAGGGTCGTAACCAAAAATTCATAACGACAAAATAACTCACCATTATGACGAGTTGCCTTTAAAACTACCCTTGGTCTTATATCATCGGACCATGATGATGCTCGATAGTTAAGATTAAAATAATGTGATTTGAAATCATCCAAAGCAATGTTTTGGGCATATTTGTCAGCTAATACATCAAGCCTGGCGTTAGCCTTAAGCTTGATGAGAAGATTAACTTTTTGAGATAAACATAATTGATAAAGTTCCGGTGTCGCAAATCCACTGTCTCCTCGAATTAATACATTCATGTCACAAGTAAATCTTTTATAAAAATCGATAATTGGTCTTAAAAAATCAACTACACCCGTTGAAGTATAAACATTTCCGGGCCTAAGTTGTGCCCCCAAGAACATTCCAGATAGACCATCAAAAGCAACCAATGGATGGAAACCAACAGATGAATAGTGAGCATTGTAGGACGACTCATTTTGATCACCGTAGGTGTCACAATGAGTTGAGTCGACATCAATCAATTGTTCAGTCTGATTTTTTTGCATAATTAATTTTTGATTTAGATCCATGTTTAACTCATTAAAACTATCAATGGCTCTAGAATCCAAGCAATTAATAAATCTAGAGATTGTAGGTTGAGATGCCAAGTTATTTGGCCCTAGGCAAAGTTTAAAGACTGGATCTTCCTTTAATGAATTTGCCATAGAATCATTCGGATATCCGGCAATCTTTTGAAGTACTATTTGTGTCAATAATATTGGACGATGATATCTCGGGTGGCTCCGCCACTCAACATCAGAAAAGTCATCTTTAATCATCTGTTCAAGATTGATTCGGATTAAATGGTCTTTCAATAAAAGTAATCCAGCGTCATTAGTAAGTTCTGTGCCATCATCGCAAAAAGAAATATTGTGATTGAAATCTAGTGTATAGTCTAGTATATTGTTCATTAGGAACTCCTGCTCTGCTTATTGTTTTGTTTCGCAACTTCACAATAACATTGTGGGGTTCTTTTTTTATTATTTTTTTGATAAATTATTTTTTCCATTCACATTTTATTACACCTGATGGGTGTAATAAAAAAAGCCAGAATATCTTGTGACCGCAGAGATGGTCAAGATATTCTAGCTTTCAAATGAATATTCCGAGATCTATTAAGATTTCAATAAATGGATTTCATTAATCTAATTGATATTAGATCATATTAAAGATAGCAAGTCAATGGCGATAGTTAACTTCATGATACTGTGAGGTGATGCCTTATGAGATTAATAAAATGGCTTTACCTCTCGAAGGATAACCATGAGTTTTTTACCGGACTTTAACGTTGATGATCTCTTTTACAACGTTGGTAGTTCTAATACTCGAATTTAATCGAAAAAAATAACCGTCCCTAAACTTTGGCGAGTTTAAAGGTTATTTAATTAGTAATATTTTAAAGTAGCCACATGAAAATAAGCTGTTAAAACTCGTGAAAATTATTTATTTAAATATATTTTCACGAGTTTTAACCATATATAGCGATATAAAATTAAAAAAATCTATATCTTATATCGCATGGTAAAATAGCCATTTATCAATGTTTCCAAGCGCTTTACTCCTGTACGGTATCAATATGTTTGAAATTGCAACCGACAAATTAGTTAAAAACCTTGATATAATAGGAACCATAGTAAATCAATGGCAAAACCAAGAAAGTGAGTGATGTCAATGTTCAATCAAAACATCATTTTCCTTAGAAGGGAACTGCCTTAGAAACACTGGTTGGTGTGATTATATTGGTAACAATATTTATTGGATCTCTAGCTTATCTAATGAACTCTATTTCACAGTTATTAAATGAAACTGCGAATACTTTAGATGGCATGAGGAAATTAATTATTGCTATTGATAAATTTAAAGATCTAATAAAAAAATAGACCTCTTAAAATTAACTTCTGCAAAAGTTAATTAGGCCTATCAAAATAGTAATACAAAAGACCGAAAAGATAGATTTAACCACTGATTTACTATATCTTTTGTGTTTACTACAAACATATATAATTGAGAGATGTAACTATTGCATCTCTCTTTTTGTATGTCCATAGTATAACAGGTTATTTTTAATCAGGCACGTTCCAATTTTTAACATATCAAAAACAATGAATCAATAATTTAGTATCTTAATCTTTTGTTTTTGAAATTCTTCTTCTGTTAGAACTCCTACATCTAATAATTGCTTTATTTTTAATAACTCATCTACTGTACTTGAAACTGGCTGATTATCAGATGACTTGCTAAAAATAATTTTTTCAATATTTTTTTATCAACCATATCATCATAGTATTTCTTTGAAAACATTACAGTATTCTCATCTTGAGTAGCATTGAATACATCAGACTTTGATTCTAAGCCACCTAAAACACCGAATTGAATATATAACCATTTGTCATACTAGGATTTTTAAGTTGAATTGATGTAATTGACTTCAAGGGTATTGTTTTTGTCCCTTTAATGCCTTGATTCATAAAATTTAATGCACCCTTTCGAGTGATGGTAATTTTATCACTATCATAAGCGATAATAGTTTTGCCCAGATACTTTACAATAATCTCTTTAGATTCCATTATGATTCTCTATACATATTTATAGATAAAATATATCAAAGTATACTTCAAATAGTACTTTAATATAGGACTCTTCCATAGTTAATCTAAAAAATTATGACGAATCATTTAATTTTAACAAATTTAATGTCTCTAATATCACGTACTAAGCCAATGTCTAAAGCAGGCAAAACCATATTTCCTTTATCATTCAAAATATCCATATTTGCTTTAATTCTCCACTCATGCTGTTTAGCATAACTAGGATCTTTTTGAAGGCCATTTCTTTTACCAACATTACTTTTTAGGTATTCCACATCTCCATATGTAATACTATACGCCATATCATTTTCCTTACTCTCCGTGACAAAATCTTCAATTGCTTTTATTAAATCATCTTCGGGAAATAATAGCAGATGTCTGTTATTGGATATCTCACTAATATCATTTACGAAACTAGATTTCACTTCTCCATTTTTCGAATCTTTATAAGGATCAATAACAGTAAAACATGAAATGCCATACATTCTATCCTCATCAGGATAACTAGTCCTCCAAGTTGCTCTTTTATAGGGTAACAACTTTGCTCCTTTAAGATTATTAGCACCTAAAGACGGTTCATCCTTATTTAATATTCTATAAAATATTATATGATCCTTCGGTTTATCAATCTCAAATCCAGCATTTTCATTCTTATCACTTTTTCCCTTATCGTTGGTCCCTTCTTCTAACTTCTTAAAATATTCATATGATGAGAAATGGATATTACCATTCATGGTTGATAGTACAATTTTCTCATCAACAAATTTAACCAACAATCTTCGATTTAGTATTTTCAATAATATGCTCTCTTGATATAGTTCTAGATACATACAACCTAAATACAATAAAAAATAAATATCAATCCTATATGACACATAATTCTGCCCATATACCACCATTTTTGGTTTTATATCTATTGATATTACTGGTTTTCTTAAAAATAATTTTGAAGCCAAAAAATAGCACTCAATCAAGTTCACTATTAAGTGCTTCTAAATAACTTCAATAGATTTTATTTCACTTTCATCAAATTCGACATACTTACTTTTTGGTGTTTGAATAGTTATCTCATCATAAAGTTCATCATCCGTATCTAATTTTGGAGTGAATGTATTACAAGTTCCTTCTAATATCTGATCATCAATAAATATTACTCTTATTTTCTTACCCAAATATTGTTCTAAATTCATAAACTTCACTCCCTTCTTTTAATTGGAACGACATGAGTACGTTGCTTTGAATGATGGATTTTAAAAGTACTAGTAGTTTGTTCACCATTCATACTTACTGCAGTACAAAAGAAATCATTTGTATTCACAATTTCAATATTCTTACGTCTTCCATTACCCAGTTTGTACTCCACAATACATAGACATCTTTTATTTATTCGGTAGATATCTTTAGGTACTTCACTATAAAGATTGGAGCCTGTGAAACTCTAACAACACTTACAAGGCTTTCCAACGAACTGTGCATGCTATCAGCAGTTTCCAAGCCTTCTTCAAATTAAATGCCATGCTTGATCTAAATATTGTGTATTCGATACTATATTTCCCTGTTTCCATGTTTTAATATGTAAAATTCTTAAACACAGGTATATCCAAATTACAATCCGTAGCTTAAAGTATACTATCTGACAGCACGAGTCGCATAAGCATCTCCAAACTGATTTTTATCAATAGATGGATCTAAAGCCATAATCCAAGATAACGCTTGAACAAAATCATATCCTAAACTAAAACCTGGATTGGCAACAATTTTTCCTGAATCACTAACCGTGCCTGGATGAAAATAGAAATCCCTTGCATCATGTCCATTAGTCCTAATCCTTACACAATCAGGTATATTGTCTAGATCCACATGACCATTAACAAAATAAATATCATGTAGTCCAATACGTACGGTAACCTTGTCATTATTTTCTGTTGATGGCGCATAAAATAAAATGAAAGAATTAGTAATATACAGTGTTCCTATAGCAATGGCACTCCAGTCATTATGAATTTCATTACTAGAGACCTGCTCCGTTACTGCAAAATTTCCAGAACTGAAAGTTCCATATGTTGGTGATTCTTGCCACTTAACATTATCGTAGAATATTATACCGTCCAATTTATAGTAAATAGTGTTATCAGAATAAACTATTTCTGCTCCATCTAAATCCATGTGTACGTCTAAAGGCAATATTTCTCTTTCTGAATTAGGTAATGAATTTCTATCTAGAACATCCTCATACTTTTTATAATTAATTTCTCCAAAATTTCTCAGCGCTTCTAACATGGACTGCTCTTTTCTATCTAAATAAATTTGTCTAGCAAATTCCAAAATCACCATATTAAGAATAATAGATGGTATCGTGGGAATTAATGCATCCATATCCCCTTCTAATCCAATCATATTCCCAGGAAATAGTAAGAATATTGCAATAAACCACTCTATCAGCAATGCAATAATTATATTTTCAAAATGAAATCTCTTTATCATATTAGCCTCCTCGAAAAAAAATCACAAAACAATTATTTTTATATTCTTCACTCGAATATCCTTTCGTTTACTTAGCATTACTATCATCATAATTATTTGTATTCAATTCTTTAACGTAAAACGTGCTATTATCGTAAAAATTTGTAATTTTTTACCAAGTACGCATAATATTTCTTATATTTGAATTTGAACTACATCCTGTTCCCCCCATTAACAACAAGGACACAATAAATAACGATTCGATATTGGTTACTGTCATCACTAACGTTATTAAGATTCATTTCCATATCTATGCTAATCAAACTATCAATACAACTAGATGATTCGGTAATAATTTCTCCCCTTATTGGCAATGTGAAAATAAATATTAAGCAGTTTTAATTATCATATTTTAATTCGTCATTTAACCATTCTTCCGAAATACCTGAATAATATAAATAATAGTTTGAAATAGTATATTGATAGTCTTTTTTTGCAGGGTTATCATTCTCAATACTTGCCACTCTTTTTTCGATCATTCTGGACCAGTTATCATGATCAATATCTGTGGCCATTTTAGTTTCATATCCGGTGGTACTTACATATGAAGCCAAATAGCAATAATGTGTTTTTCCAGTATTTTTATCCCTGATTGGAAAAACAAATCGTTTCGTTCGTTCATTTTTATAAATAAAGATTCGATACTCATTTACATCTTCACTAAAGCGGTCCGAATTATATTGCATGTCAATTCCAAATAAAGTATCAATTGAATATGACATTTTTTCCATAATCTGATCCTTACTAGTGGTACCTTTTGGCATTCTAGTATTATATTTATATATTCCAAAAAACACTAAAGTAGCTAACACCACTGTTATTACTATCTTATTTCCTTTACCCTTCATAACTTTTCACCCAAATAAAATTTGCCATTTAAATTTCTATTAGAAAAATCTCAAATATAAATAAAACTTGATGATTTCAAACAATTTGCGGATAAAAACCAACTATCTATCTAAAATTATCTTCTCTTTTATTAAAGAGCATCAGTATCACTGGATATATAACAGCAATTGGTACAATGGCTATCCAAGCTAAATTTTTATTTTTTCCTAAATAATTTAATCTACGCATAATAGATGCCACAGTGAAAAACATAATTAATGTATTAAAAACCAAATATTCAAAATAACCAACTGATTGTACTATTTGAGTCAGTAGTACTGACACAATAGTTACAAGTAAATAATTCCACCAAAAAATAGACTTTTGATTATCCTGAACAGTTGGACTAAATTTGAACATATTATTAAATATATAACCAATACTTTCCATAAAGTTGAGATGCTTGGGTTGTCCCATTTTGAACTCACTGTCAGATTTCTGTTTTCCTTGATAATTATTATTGGCATTAGATTGAAACTGCTGCTCATTGGTATCATTAACATGATTATCGACAGATTCTGCCCTATTAGATAACTTAATATTTGATTCATTATTATTAACGTCTGGTACAGACTGCTTTGTTCCACACTTAGGACAAAAACTAATCTCATCGTTCATTTCAAATCCACATTTTGTACAAAATTTCATTTTTACTAAATCCCCTTAAAAATAATTTTTAATCAAAATCTTTACTATAATAATTGTTATATTCTGTTATCGAATAACCGCTGGTTTCTTTAGCATTACTATCATCGTAATTTTTAGCATTCAATTCTTTGACATATTGCTTACCGTCTGAATCCTTTTTAATACCAGTCACAAAGTAAATATACTTGTAAGAACCATCATCATAAAAATCAGTTATCTCCTTAACTAAATATACGAAATGGCTCTTATATTTAAAAACATAGCGTCCAGTTTTCTTATTCTCCATAATAAAAATAACGGGACTGTTTTTTGTTTGATCCTGTAATTCCGAATTACCAGCACTAAGTTGTGAAATAGCGGACGTCATAGATATTTGATCATAACTCTTCTTATTTTCACCAAGATATGTCAATACTGAATCTGTATCAGAAAGTCCATCTGGAAGACGATTTTTTTCATAACTTATATATAATTTACCCACAACAAAAACAACCATTATGAGAACAGATAAAATCATTTTGCGCTTTGATTTCGCTTTATTTTCCATTAATTTAACCAACCTTATAGTCTCGATTCAAAATCATTTTCCTTTTGCCATGCAATCTTATATGCATAATCATTGGCTTCATCATCTGACATCCCTTGATTTAAAGCATCTTTTTTTGCTTGTTCTTGCCATGCTGAAACCCGATCAAAAACACCGCCATTACCTATATTTGGTTACTTCATTACCTTTATTATTCTCATTCAATGGTAGATTGGAGTTTGAACTACAACCCGTAAAAAACAATGACTGATACTAATGAAACAATAAATAAAGATGATATCCTTTTAATGCAATTCTCTCCAATTCTTTATTAATCTAGGGTCACTAATCTTCAATTCCCCGGCATTATTGGTTCACTATTTCCCGGAAATTTTACTCTACCGTCATCATATACGGCCCAAGATTCTCCGTAACTATCACTATATCCCCATGCAATTTCGCCTCTTGTAACAGTCATCTCATCATAACTTGGCATATTAGGATTAGCCTTAACAAGCTGCTGATATGCCACTCTAGGATCAGTTATCATACTTGTATTACTTTGTGATTGTTGATTATTATTATCATTTTGTTCTTGTTGATTATCATCAGAACTAGTATCAGTATCCGATGTCTGCTGTGTATCCTCAGACGAATCGTCATTGTTATCTTGAGGTTTTGCCAAAGAAGCAACCGTAAGTGTCTTAGCCAACTTATTATCCATGTTCATATAAATAAAGTAGCTATCATTACCAACCAATGCCTGATCACCCACATTTTCAATCAATTGATTTATGGTAATGCTTTTACCTGGTTTTACACTAGCAATACCAGTCTTTGTGGCGGGTATCTTATGAGTTTCACTTTCAAAAAGGACAAATTTGGATTTATCAAATTTCACTATCTTTTCAGAATCATTCGTGATTTTTACTGATATTACAAAGGTTTCCCCAACTTGGTTATCCTTTGTCTCATCTTTATCTTTAGCAAACTTAAATTTAATTTTTTTCTTATCTGCCTTGCTCAAACTTTGATAATAAGATGTAGCAATTTTGGCAGTCGCAGGTCCTTTCGTACTTGTATTAGTTAATTTCCCTGAACTAAAACTACACCCCGTTAAAATAATTCCCAGCAACAACGTAGGAACAATAATAGAGACCTTCCTCATAAAATTTCACCTAATTCCCTATTAATATTGCAGTTGATAGAGTTGTGACATCCTACGGTAGTTTGTACCAACATCTCCACCCAACTCATTGTCAACTGTTCCAACGTATTGAAGAACCTCATCAGGTATCTCAGAGACTAGTTCCGGATCGGCCCCAAGACTAACTAAAATATCATATTCACTGTCAGGATTTATACCATTATAATCATTGGCAATTGGGAAAAATCCATTGATATGTTCAATGTTTTTAGCATTTCCTTTAATATCCATCATGTCGCCGACGACCCAACCATGACTAGAAACCTGATAATAATATTGACCGTATTCATTCTCAATGATTCGGCCAACCTTATAAGAAGAACCATATTTAATAATTTGTTGATCACTATTGGTTTGATCATTATATACAGGTGCTGATAAACCTAACGGAGAAACCGTTACATCATTTTTAACCGGTTCATCCGCATAATCGACATCCCCTGATTGAACATACTCATTTGTAGCGACTTGATAATAGGTTACGCCACTCAAGTTAAGCGTTTCACCAACTGCCCAAGGTGTTCTTGGAGCCAAAGCTCGATTAGAAACCATCTTGCCGGTGTCTGTATACAAAAACGTAACCGCATCATGTGTTGTAGCAATGCCACTAGCAGAAACATCTGTCAGATTGCTAAACAAAAAAGCCCCCGAAATTAATGCTGCTGAAAATAAAAGAATATTTGTTTTCTTCATAAATTTTCTCCCTTAATCTATTTGGTCACTTAACCATTCATCATAAAGACTTGAATAGCGTTCATAGTATTCGATGATAGTATATTTACGACTTACTTTGGCAGGGTTGTCTCCTTCGATAACTGCTACCTTCTTATTAATTATTCTGGACCAATTAGGGTGATCAATATCTGTCACTATTTTGGTTGTATAACCACTAGGGCTCTCATAAGAGGCTAAATAACAGTAATGAGTTTTTCCAGTATTTATATCTTTGATTGGAAACACAAAACGATCAGTCCCTGAATTTTTATAAAGAAAGACACGATTTTCGTTGACCTCATCAATTACCTGGTCTTTATTGAATCCAATATCAATCCCTAACGAATTATCAATTGGAATTGCCAATTCATTCATAATTTCATTTATATTAGTAACACCATCCGGAATCTTGGTACTGTATTTATAAAATCCAAACAACACTACAATTATTAGAAATAAAACTGTACTACGACAAAAATTTCGGAGCCCACTTGCTTTGGTGTCGTTTCTCAGTTGTTCAAAGGTCATTTCTGGCAGCTTTGATAAAATTTGTTTATTATCATCCTTATAACTATCCATAAAAAGGCCTCCTTAAATACCCGATTTCACTCCACATTTTTTACAATATTCATCATCAATATCCAGCTTATTGCCACAATGAGCACAAAACTTAAATCTTGAATCAAAGTTATCCGACTCTTTGGATTGCTGTTTCTCATTTCGAATTAATTCTTCTGAGTTTCCCTTTTTTTTAACTGTATCGTCCATTAATGGAAGCACATTGGTCTCCCTCATGTAATAACTCAAATTATCAATTGTAATTTGTAAATATTTTTCTAACCATTCTATTCCAGAACGTTTTTCATAAATTGTAAATTCAACAGTCTCACTTTGAGAATCAAATAACTCCATATTGTATTGCTTTGATGAGTAGTGACCACCAATCCAATTCCTCTTTTCAATTTCAATCTGACTAAATTTGCCTCTTGGCATAAATGAGTTGTTATCCGTAAACATACCTTTCCTATTCACTTGCATGAATAATAAGCCACCAGACTCGAAACAAATGAAATATCCAGTTCTTCCTTTAGTCATTGCATCTCCGAAAATTCTTCCCAAAGAAGAAAGTTCATGTTTCCCCCGAACATGAACTAAAACTATCATATTAGAACGTGAGGGATAACCTAGGCCTTCTTTATATGAATATATTGAATTCAAATTCGTTTGGATTTTTGACATATTTTCCTCCCCTACATATCAATTCCATCAACTGCTTATGTTACAGACAGATCAATATAACAACTACCAGAATGGTTATTGTGGAATATTTATCTTCGCTAATACCACTCGGACGTCTTAAAACGCTCACTAAAATTCCCCAAATGATTCCTGAAACTAATCCTGAAACAATACCGGCACCATTATATATACTAATTAAGTAGAGTATTATTCCTGCAATGGGCCAAAATATTTCCGGTCTAATAAATCCTAACGGTCCATTTGTATATCTAATTCGATTCGAATCTGGCTGCTCAGTTGTCACTTGTGTAGATTCTTGTTTAACAAAAGTTTCTTCATCATTAAACTTTGTTCCACAAGTCCCACAAAAATGGTCGTCATCTTTGCATTTTGCACCACACTTTGGACAAAATTTCATATTTTTATCTCCCCCCATTTTAAACAATATTTTCCAGATAACTTTTTCCTCAAATAAATTAAGTAAATGTATTAGATAATATTTTACGTGTTTTAGGATTATATATGTATTATATTACATGCATTGATCAAAAAAAATACCTTTTTATATGCTTAATTATTTATTTTACTTACATAATCTAAAAATATGGTTATATATACACATAAATCACGCTTAAAATGTATTATTTTATATAAATTAACAATATAATACGGTTTGCTTACTCATTAAGTGCGCCTAATAACGCATTATATTACTTTTTATTTACTAAAATCTGTACTATCATCTGTTCAAATCACTCACCATCTCTACTAAGGTTGGATTAAGGACGATTTGAGGTGCATATGAATGATTAACGAAATCGGTAAAATAATACGTGACAAAAGAAAATCATTGGGCTTGACTATTGAACAATTAGCAGAAAAAGCCGACGTTAGTGAGAGTTTAGTTTCACAACTTGAACGTGGTGTTAATAGTAATATCTCCATCAATAAACTAGAGAGAATTTCTACAGCCATGAACTTGAAACTTTCAGATCTTTTTGATGAACCTGCTAGTAATGGAATAAAATATCTTGAACTATTAGATTTTCTGGCGAGCCTTCCTCGTAATAAGCGTGAAGAATTATCCGAAAAAATTTTAGATTTATTATCCACAATTAGTGACTTATAGACAAATAATTCTAAATAACTAAAAGTTGAAAGTTTGATGCATTATGCCGTTTCCAGAGCTGAAAGTATTCATATGCTGCGCGGTGCGATTCGAGCCAAAAAGCGGTCTCGAATCTCGGTTGAAGCCTTACCAAAAACCGGTAAGTCTACAACACGCCCGGTGGTGTAAGGACTAAAGTCCTAACACCACTTTCGCGACAAATGAATACTTTCAGCTCTTCCAACTAGTTTTTTTATAATAAGAATGTCCAACTGTGATCTCTTGCCATTTAACTAAATTGGTAAATAAATTTAATTTAGGGTTGTAACAGCAATGTTTATATCACTTTTTCACCTTTCAACCTTCAGTAAATAACTAAAACATGAAAGCACAAAAACAAATCACACCTCTTGAGACACTTGAGATGTGACGAAAAGAATAGTCTTTTTTCAATGTGAAGGATTATCTAGCAGCCTGATAAGGCCACTAGATAATCCTTTTATAAATTCGTCAAAAATTTGATTCAATACTGAGGAATCCATTTCAAATTTACCAACTAGACCATTTATCGACTTTATCAACCAATCTAGTGTATCAACGAATGCAATATCAGGTAAACTTCATCCATAATCATCAAATATATCGCCTATCGTTCTATCATCAATATGTTTGATGAGGTGTTCCTAAATCGTAGTTTAATATAGTCAGTCAGTTATTGGGGCTTACAAAAACAAGCTAACAACCTATTATAAGAATAGATTGTTAGCTTGTTTAATTTTGCCTGATTTACAATTAAATAGTATTTTTCCTCTAATAAGGATCACTTGGGTCATAAGCGTAATGCCCATAATCTTTTTCATTGTATTTGCTACTTGGATTAATTAAATGATGCCAATCCACAAACAATGGAAAGAAAGAATTATCTTCTTTGCTATACACACCATATATTCTAACTGGACCATTAAATGCAATTTGCCACCAAGAATAATCATTCTCATCTTCAAAGTTAGGAAGCTTTACCGAATTAATTTCTTGAGCAATCTTTTTTACTAGTTCCTTATGCTTATCTTCCACTTGGTGACAATGTTTATACCTTCTGTACCCAGAAAAAATAAAAATATCATCACAATCGTTATACATTATAGGAACCATAACATTAACAACATGAAAAACCTTTCTGGCAAACTCGTCAGAACTATCTAACATGTTAGTAAAATTATTTCTTGAATAAAATCTATCAGTAGAACTGAGCCAATTGTAAACTGAATAGAAATTAAAACCATTTGTCCCTTTTAAATCAACGTTAGGAATATTTTTAGTTTCATTGATCTTTCGGTTTATATCTGGCCTCAATTGTTTTATATTTCTTTTATTTTTTGACATTTTAATCTTTTAGTTTACTGCCATAATAATTAAACATATCAACATCACTAAGATATACGCTAATAGAATCTAATGGTTTAGCATCGCCTCTTGCGTTTCTCCATGGATCTTCTTGATGGGTCAAACGTTCCAATTCGTTACCATTAAAGCCACCATATACCTCTTTAATTTGTTCCAATAAATCAAGAACGTCTTCATTAGTAATGGAATCATTTTTTTCTTCTAAATTTGTAATCTCGTTATAACCATAATTTGCATACTTTGCATAAATACTTCTATTAACTGGACCATGTACCCATGCTTCAAAATTTGCATCAAATAATTTAGCCTTTAAATCGTTGCTATCTTCATTGAAGAAAACCAATCCCCATGCATATGCATAATATAATAATTTTTGAAGCTTTTTGGGAGTCACATCGTTACAATTATTGATAAACCACTCTGCAACTTGGTTTATATTTGTTAAATTGTTCATTTAAAGTACCTCCTACAAAATTATCATTGATGAATCTTCAAAAATCAATTACAACTAATATTCTTATCAACTAACTGGCACTTAATAATAACATGTATTATTTTAATATGCTTAGTAAATAGACTGATTTTTTACTAATTTTATAAAAATAGAGCTTGGATTAAATGAAAAATCGTCAGTATCAAAACTATTTTTAACATGAATGACAGTTGCAAAAATACCCTCTTAGTTTAGTACTACCGTATATTTTTATCACTGACCATAACCATCTCGAGGTGCCATCTGCTTAATGGTCTCCCCTTGATAGATCATTCTTCCAAGATGGTTTTCTGCCGAATCATCATAAAGATAAACCATAGTAATTCCATTATCAGTATTATCAACTCTAATATAAGTAGCATCAGAAGTCTTCCAAGTATAGGTCATACCTAATCCATCGACAAAGACTGACTGATACATACTACCGACATATTTCTGAATTGATTGAGAGTCCTTTTGACCAAATGCCTGTCCCACACCCTCAACATATCGTTCTTCCTCTGCAGGAGTTCGTTTGTTAACAACCTTCTTGATTGGTTTCTTTTTAACAGCGACCTTCTTATGTACTTTGGTAGTTTTAACAGCACTGTTGTCCTCTGAGGAAGATTTACTATTATCAACCAAAGAAAATCCAATTACAAAAATTATCACAATAATAATCAGAAAAATAATCCATTTAAAATGTTGCTTATTGTTCTCCATGTTTTTCCCCTTAGCATGAATATAAATCCTATTGATTCCATTCTAAGGGTAATGGCAAATATTTCAACAAACATCTTAGATCCAGCTTGGTTTATCACCATCAGTATTAGGCTTATTCAAACCAATACTCTCATTTTGATATTGTTCTGGATCATTGATAACTTTCAAAGCAAAGTTGGCCACACTAGCACGTGAAACTTCAGTCCCCGTCATCGGTTGATTAACACTGGTTTCCTCATAGTTAATTTCATCCTTATTGGTTAACCATGAAGGACGAATTTCGGTATCCACAACGGAAGAATTCTCCAATAACTTGGCTGACTCACGAAATCCCGGTAAGAAAGCAGCAATAGCTTGTTCGTTCCATTCGCCAAATTTTCCAGCAACTTCATGATGTGCTCCCAATGCGCTGATAAAAATTAATCGTTTCTTGCCTGTTTGATTCATTGCAGCCAAAATGCTTTCAGTTTGCTTAGCCAAATCAGTTCCACCAACGTTTGAGTAAATAATGTCAGCAGGTTCCATTGCTTTAGCCAATTGCTCAGTTTTCAAAACATCACCATCAACTAAAGTCACACGGCCATTATCGTCATATTCTGCCAAACGTTGCGCATCTCTGAGAAACAAAATCAACTTGTCGTCAGTTTCAATCAATAATCTCGTAGTCAAAATTCTTGCTGTGGCACCATGAGCACCAATAATCATTACAGTTTTCATATAAAAATCCTCTTTTTCTATTTGTGAAGTTTAATAATTACTTTTTGGTTATCTTTCATGTTCTTAATAATTCTCAAATCATCCTTAGAGTCGAAATGACCAATAATGTGAATCCCGTCATAGTAATCAACTTTGCCCCAGTAAAAGACCAATCTCTTATCGGGTGACCAATAGCCAATATTACCTTTTTGAGCACTGGATCCTGTAGGCATCTTCTTAGTACTCAAGTTAAAATTTAAATCAGCTGTATTCTCGTTCAAACCTGTAGCGCCTTTAACAAAAACAGTCTTCAGCGGTAATTTTCTCTTCAGAGATACAGCTGCTGAACTGTTATTCAATGTCCCTTTGAGATACTTTTTACCAACCTGAACATCTATTTTCGTACCCTTAGCTAATACCACTTGCTCACTATTATGAAAGGTAAAACCTAATACTATCAAAAGTGAGGTTAATAATAGGATAAGAACTGTTCTACGTTTTTTCATATAACCGGTCATTCCTCCACAATTAATGATTAAGTTTACAATAGACGCATATCAAGACTATGTCTAATACATATAATGGATACATATTCATAACTTATTATTATATTACAGGTTACACTATATAATTATGGGCAAATTGCATAATAAAAAGCGAGTTGTATCACACTAAAATAATTGTGATACAACTCTTTTTTTTATTTTAACTAAAGGTTGAAAGGTGAAAAATTAATCTAACAATTGCTATTACAGGCCTGAAGCTAATTTATTTAAATACTCAGAAATCTTCATTTTATTGTTCCCGCCCATTAAAAAAACTAGTTGGAAGAGCTGAGAGTATTCATCTGCAGCGAAAGTGGCGTTATTGCTTCAGCAATTACACCACCGGGCGTGTTGAAGACTCGCGGTTTTTGCGAGGCTTCAACCGAGGTTCCGAGACCGCCCTTTGGCTCGGGCCGTTCCGCGCAGCAATTGAATACTCTCAGCTCTGGAGACGGCATCCTTAACTAAACTTTCAACCTTTAGTTAATTTTAATTATTCAGATGTAACACTGTTTGCTAATTCCTTACGACCCCGTTTGAAAATAAATATCGACACTACTAATACGCCAATTGCAGCCAAGTACATCACATCGTAGGAACTACGCATTATCAGCATACCGCCAAGCAATGGACCCAGTGCCCTTGCAAAGGTGGCCGCCATATTAATGATACTTTGATAACGACCAGCCTCGGACTTCGGAGTCGATTCACTGATCAACGCTGGAATTCCTGGATAAACAAGCATTTCTCCCAGTGTCAACAGCACCATCCCAACCGCGAATGATATATATTTTGTTGCCCCAATCAATGATCCAAAGGCAACGATAAAGAAAATAACTCCAACTGGAATCTGAATTTTCTTAAACCAATCCTTATTCTCAGCCAATTGATTAATTAATGGAAGAAACACGACAATTACGATAGCATTTATCGTCCACAGAAGACTGTATTTGCTGACTGGGATACCTAATTTAGTCAAGTGAGCCGAAATATTACTGCTCCATTGAGAGTATGAAACCCACGTTGTACCTAAGAAAATGGCTATCAACGCTGTCCCCGGTTGCAACTTCGACTTAATTTTACCAGTACTCTTATTTACGTGTTTGATTACAGTGGTTCGATTACCATACCAGAATACTCCCAACAAAAAGAACAGAGTGAGAAAAATAAAATTGGCAACAAAAACCAATGTCATTTGAATCCCTGCTATATAGCCACCTAGAGCCGTACCAATAGCATTTCCCAAATTTGTTCCAACATAAATGGCATTAAATAATTTATATTTATCAACTTCATCAATTTGAGCACCGAAAGAATTAATAACTGTAAATGCACTGCCGACGCCAAATCCTAATATCGGTAGAAGAATCGGATATGCCGGCCACCCGTGATTAAAGATTAGTCCAACTAGAGCCAACATCCCTATCATGGTGCTGATCATAACTGTTTTGTGACCACCAATTTTATCAAATAACTTTCCACCAGCATAATTTCCTAAAAATGTCAGTATCGAATTAAAGAATAAAACTGTTCCCGCCACAGCTAATGACTTATGCAAATAATCATGTATAAAAATCGTATTTATCGGCCAAATAAAGCTGGCCCCAACTGATTCTAAAAAAGCTCCAATTATCAATGCTTGTGCGTTTACCTTTTTCATCTGCGAGCCCCCTTAAAAAAAAACCGCCAGCACTATGCTGACGATCATCATACAAAAATCCTATCATTCTAAAGGAGCTTGTCAATACAGAGTTACTTAACCACTGTCAATTCGTTCAAAGTTTTTCCTTCTGGCGATTTCAATTGTAACCAACTGTTAGTTCCAGCAAAATACAAAAATGTCCCAACTTCATTGACACTTCGTAATTTAACATCTGCAATTAAAATATTATTTTCTATTTGAGCAGCCTGTTCATCACGCAAACGTAACCCAAATTTACCGGCAAATCCAATCACGCCTGATTTCGTCAAAGGAGCTTCAGCTACCAAGTTAGCACCAGCTTTAATGACTAGTTCATTACGTTTAGTCCAATAAACAGTCGCTTTACTTCCCATATAATCAATTGAAAATGGTATCTCCGCTAGAGATGCCGAATATTTGTGACGAGGCTTGGCAGCAAGCTTCTTTGGCTTAGAAATTTGCAATCCAAAAGCCTTCAACAAAGGCATAATTCTTTCCCAATAATTGGCGTACACCTTTGCTGACTCAGGTGAAATAGTCATCTTATAGCCAACGTTAATTTCATAACCTGCTTGTTCCATTTCCACAGTTAAGAAGTAGAAAAAATCTGCCGGAATAATGTTTTCTGGAACAACTAATTCAATAAAGTTTTCCGTGTCATCCAAATTATCCAAATTACCATAACTCATTCCAATTACTAATTGTTCCTTCATAATTATAAAAATTGATTCTTCATCAATCTCATCAGGTTTAGTTAAATAATAATTAATTATTCCTAAATCATTTAATTTTAGTGTTATTTTATTATCCGAAAAATTACCGGTGATCTTTGTTGTCATATTTATTCCTTCCAATATCTGATTATTGAAACATTGTTTAAAGTTTAACATAGTCCTTATTTTTTTATCCAAAAACGCCTATTTCTAAGTGAATTCGGTTGAATCCAGTTAAAGAAATTTTCTGAAAGTTAGCCATTTATCCTTACTAAATGACAAAAAAATCAATAACTAATAATAAATTACTGCCATTTTTTGAACTAAGCCAACATTTTATAACACTTCTTATGAAAATTGAAATCCCTCGGCTGGGTATAACATATATAATATGTCATGATAAGAGTTTTAGTAAACCTAACTTCTAAATTAACTTTAAAAATAAATAATCACTATATATTTTTTCACTTATTAACTTCTGGGAGGGGGAATAATTATGAAGATTAAAAATAATTTAAAATTATTTTTAATTGGCTTATTTTCAATATTATTGGCCTTTATTTGTTTTAGTACTAATGTTTCCGCGGCTATTAGTGCCACTGATTTTGATGACGGGATAACTGGTTGGCAAACTGGTACTTCTAACAAAATCGGTCAAATAGATATTGGTACATCTTCTTCGACTGGTAAGAGCTTAAAATTGGGGTATGCTTTTGGACTGGCTCAAAATCAAAGTGGTTTAGTTTCTGGTATGAGTGATGATACGATTTTAACCCCCTCGCTAGCTACAAGTACAAATAATATTCAATTTTCTAAAATGAATGTTTTTCTAAATTACGGTGGCAGTTACATCAGTTCTGCCTTTCAATCTGGCTATAAATATACTTCTTCAAATACAAGTAATGTTTCTTTAACATCACCAAATTTTATGTTGGCACCCTCAGACAGTACTAAATCTATTACTGCTAAGGATTTTTCAATTCTCGGTGCTGGTACTAATACAAGTAATAATGGTAATCCTGGTTTAACTGATAAAAAATTTTTCTATACAGATCCTAAAGATGGCTCTGCACCTTCATATAAAATAATGGGTAATTATGTCAGAACCGCTGGTAGTGCCAATAATGGTGCCTATAATCTAGAGGTTGAATTACTTTTGAGACCTTCACCTACCAATTCTGCCATTGTTCAGCGTGAACTCTATGTTAAAAATACGGGCGAAGACACTCAAAAATTCACTATTCTCTTTAGCGAAGATACTAAACTAGGTGATAGTAATGGTGGTAATGATGCCGTCCCTATTTACAACCTTGGAAATGGTCAAGGTCTCTACATTCAAAATCCTTATGATAGTGATGACTTTAAATTGATGGTCACTAATCAGACTCAAGATGGTTTCAAATACTACAGTGGACAAACATACGATAGTTCCAGTATGAATTGGGCCAAAGGCTTTAGCAATTCTACAGTCACTGGTACTGGTGCCGAATCTGGACCAGTCAACGACAGTTTACTTGGTACAGATAGCAGCGGAAATCCTAAGTTTGGTGATTCTTCTTATACTTTGAAGTGGAATCCCACAACTCTAGCAGCCGGTGAAACAGCGCATTTCGGTTCAACCATCGGTGTTACTGCCAAGCCATTCTCAATTCCCACTCCAACCAAAACATATACCAATGAAACTCGAACCGATGGTACCAACAAAGTCGGCGACAAACTGAAATTTAATTTAAAAATGACCAATAACGGTTATGGGGCACAATGGCGTTACGACAAATTAGTCGATCAACTACCAGCTGGACTTCAAGTCGACTCTAGTACTTTACGGCTAACTGATAATAGTGGTACAACACAGGTTCTCGCCCCAAGTGATTACGATTCCACTACCAATACTATTACAATTCCACCGGCTTTATCGTTAACAGATGATCAACATGCAACCGTTACTTTTGAGGCTCAAATAACCAACGATGCGTTAACAAGTTCTGGTGGCGAAAATACTATTACGAATAAGGCTGAATTCACAGGTCTTGACGTAGGTAACAATGAGACTGAACAGAAGACTTTCGACGCTTCAGTTGATATTAAAGTTGAACCACCTGACTACAGCTATACTTTTACTAAGCTAATCAAGAAGCATAGTGATACTGATTACACAACAAGTGTCGATGGCAAAAGTGGTGATATTGTTGACTACCAGATTCTCTACACCGTTAATACAACTAGTAAAGATTCACTTCAAGCCGGGGCCATAATTGATGATGATCTACCTGCCGGACTTGAATTAGATACGAGTTCTATCAAGATTTGGGGTCCAAATGATTCTGATGATGCCGGATATAATCAAAGTCACATTAATACCGGTAATATTCAAGCCGTTGGTAAAGGTCAGCGAGTTAAAATTGAATTTAGTGCCAAGGTCACAGCCTCAACCGCGGGAAAAATAACTAACACTGCTTATATTAAGAATGTAAATACCACCGGTAACCAATCTTTTGATGAACAATTTTCAACTGGTGCTAATCTTAACGTTCAAAACGTCAATGCCATTACGAGTTACCCAACCAAAATAGACTTTGGTTCAACGAATATGTATGGAAAAGACAAAACCTTGAACAATGTTAGTACAACTGGTGAATTGATTGTCGCTCACCCTGACAGTAATCCTTATAATGTCACAGTTTCTTATGACAACGACAATCCTGATTCTCAAATGAAAAATACTGCTGGTGACACTTTGCCTGCTGACGCCTCTGGTCTACTCTTTATCAGACAAAGAAATGATTCGGATTCAGATCCCGGTAATTGGAAATCCATCACTCCGACAGGAACGACAATTCAGAGCTCTAATTTCACTGATTACAATAGTGCCGTTAACCTAACTGGTTATGTGGGGGCTGGCGACTGGCAAATTAGATTAGCTGCTAATACTTCTCCGGGAGCATACAACGGTACACTTACTTGGGGATTAACTGAATCAGTTTAGAAAAATGTAATAAAATTTAAGTTTCCTTAACAAAAGATTCAATAACGTTAGAATCTGGTATTCTATTTGATGGTAGAATCAGTTGTTTTTGTAAAAGAAAAAGTGCTCCATAATTGTTAGATAAAAATCTAATGGTTATGGGGCACTTTTCTATTTTTGACATGATTAACTAAAGTTAGTTAATCATGCCATTTCCAGAGCTGACAGTATTCATCTGCTGCGCGGAACCGGTTCGAGCCAAAAGGCGGTCTCGAGCAAGGCTGCTGAAAAACTCCTGAATTTTTAATCTTAAAAAATCAATTCCCATAAAACAGTTATTATTGAGTACAAAAGTGGGTGAAATTACCCAAAATAGTGCTTCAAATAAAACGAAAATGGTGGATTAAATTTCTATAATTTAGTTTTTCAGCAGCCTCGTCTCGAGCCTCGGTTGAAGTCTTACCAAAAAACGGTCAGTCTCCAACACGCCCGATGGTGTAAGAATAAAGTTCTAACGCCACTTTCGCTGCAAATGAATACTGTCAGCTCTTCCAACTAATTTGTTCTAATGATAGTGATAATCAAAGGATGATTTTTATCTATATAAATTATTCAACATTCAAATTTTATTACAATTTATTGATTTTAGCTCCACATGATTCACGTATTACCAATTCCGGCAAATTCAGTGAATCATTAACTTCCATCTTTTTACCGCTAATTCTTTCAAACAAATGAATCAAGGCTATTTTACCTAGTTTTTCATTGTGTTGATTTACGGTTGTCACTCTAGGAATCATAAACTCACTACCCGGAAATTCATCGCAACTTCCAATTACTATATCCTCAGGAACTTTGATACCATTATCAGACAGACACCTTATTGCACCACAAGCAACTTGATCATTAATTGCCACAATCGCATCCGGCAAATCTTTTTCCTCTTTTAAAAGTTGAGTTACAGCATCGTATCCAGATTGTGAATAGAAGTCTGTCAAGATAATCTCTTTATCATCAACCTTTGAATAAACACTCATAATCTTTTTAAAGGCTTTAACTCGTGATGTTGTAACTCGTACCCCACGTTGACCACCAATAAAGGCAATTTTTCTATTACCTAATGCAAGCAAATGTTGTGTTATCACAGATACACTATGCTGCTGATCACGTTCCACGAATGTAGCCTCACAGCCACCAACCTTTTCTGCAACAATAACCACCGGAATTTTTTGATTTAATCTATTTAAGGCCGACATATAATCTGCATCTATATCTTCCTTATCAATTTCTCCGCCGAGAATTAGAACTCCATCAACTTTTCGTTCCTCAACATTCTGGAAAGCTTCAATTTCTAATTGGGACCCATTTTCAGAGCGTCTCTTACCTGCTGTCATCGTATCAATAAGTAATAAGGTATACCCTGATCGATGAGCTATTTCACCAATTTGAGATAATAAATCAGTAAAATACGGATTATTTATATCTGAAACTAATACCGCCAAAGTTTTTGTTTCACTGGAAACCATACCACGAGCTAACATGCTGGGCTGAAAATGTGTTTGTTCAATAATTTCCTTAATCTTTGCTCTTTTTATGGGTGATACAGATGGACTATCATTAAGTACCCTGGAAACGGTGGAAACAGAGGTACCTGATAATCTTGCAATTTCTTTTATCGTAATCTTAGCCATAAATTTTCACCTCATACTTGTTTAATTATCTTAGACCAGATTCATCACAATGACAATAAAATCGTTTGGTAACGTAACCAAATAGATATTGACATAGTCCATTCCCGGTTATACAATGATTTTGTTAAATGAAAGCGCTTATTTTAACTATTTTATACTTGAAAACGTTATTTTATAAAGAAGGCTAACGACATATGACTAAAACAATCCTATCTGTTGATCTAGGAGGAACGAAAATCCTTGTCGGTGAAGTAGATCGACATGGTGTTATTCACAGCTCACGTCGTTATCATTCCGATGTTTCAACACAACGAATCGCTGTAAATCAGATTAAATCGGATATTTCCGATTACTTATTGAATATTAACTCAAGTTCAAGTATTCAAGCCATTACAGTTGATGTAGTTGGACGAGTCAATAGTAAAGCAGGGGTTTGGGAGGAAATAGATCCAACTAATATTAATCCCATCAACCTTGCTAGTGAGATTAGTAAAACCTTTAATCTACCCTGTTTTATCACTAATGATTTAACTGCAGCGACGGTAGCTGAAAATTTGTTCGGAATTGGTAACGTTACCAAAAATTTTATTTACTTAAGTATTGGCACTGGCTTAGCAGGACGCGTTGTTATTAATAATGAAATTATCGTTGGTCCAGATTATGATGCTGGTGAATTTGGCCATGTGGTAATTGACCAGAACAGTCCGGACAGATGCGAATGTGGGCGATATGGATGTATTGAACCATTGGCCTCCGGTTTAGGAATGTCCAATCGGACTCATCTATTATATAAGGATTTTCAAGGTCAAACCAAAATAACTGTCACCCCTCAAAAAAGAATTGATGCTCGAATTCTCTTTGATGCTTATGACCATAACGATCCTTTAGCCGTGGCAGTAGTGGAATCAAGTTTAAGAGCAACGGCAAATCTGATTATGAATTTAACTAGGATGTTAAACACTAAAGCATTTCGTCTAGGTGGAGGTGTTGTCACTAATGGTTGGTATACTGATCATTTGCAAAAATATCTGGACCAACAAACGATGAGATTCGTCACTTATGGTGTTAAAAATACTGATTTAGATCCAAATACGATTGCTTTAATAGGATGTGCTCTAACTGGATTTGCAAAATTAGATTTAAATATTCACCAGCAACAAGGTTTTGAAATAAAGGCTAATTAAAAGGAATTTATTGGAGGGAGTTTTTATCATGAGTAAAAAAAATGGCGCAGGTTTTGATGCTTTTATTTCAAAACATTTGCTTCCAATTGCAGAAAAACTAAGTCAGTTTAAACCATTAAAGGCCATCCGTGATGGTATTGCGATGAGTATGCCATTAATTATTGTTGGATCCATCTTCTTAATCGCTGGTAGTTTTCCGATTACCGCTTGGACTAATTGGATAGCGGCTACATCGCTTCACGGCATTGCAATTGCAGATTTATTTAATAAAATTGTTAATGCTTCATTTGGACTGTTAGGAGTTATCAGTTGTTACGGAATCGCTTCAAGTTATGCCGCCTACCATGAAACTGATGGTCAATCTGCCGGTATCATTGCTATCGGTTCATACTTTGCCATTACTCCAAGTATCTTTACTAGCGGCAAGGTTATTTCTGAAGGTATGCCTTACGACTACTTAGGTTCAAAAGGATTATTTATTGCCATCATTATTGGTTTGATTACAGGTGGAATTTTCCAATGGTTCATTAATCATGATATTAGAATTAAAATGCCAGAAACAGTCCCACCCGCAGTGTCAAAGAGTTTCAGTGCCTTGATTCCTGGAGCTTTAATTATTTCTCTATTTGGTTTAATTTACGCTATTTTTGGTTGGTTAGGCTTAGGAAATGTTCATGATTTACTCCTCCATGTTTTATCTAAACCGCTTGGATTTTTAGGTGGAACTTTAGGCGGAACTCTAATCGCTGTCTTCTTGAATAGTGCCTTCTGGTTTATTGGTATTCATGGATCAAGTATCGTCAACAGCATCATGTCACCTATTTGGTTAATGAATACCGACGTTAACCGTTCCTTATTTCAAGCCGGCAAATTAACATTAGCTCACGGTGGAAAGATTATCGCTGCTCCATTTATCGACAACTTTGTCTACATGGGTGGTGGTGGCGCCACTTTAGGACTTGTACTTGGGATTGCACTTTTAGTCAGCATGAAGAAAGCCAGCAAACAATTACAAGTCCTCGCTCCAATTACCGTTACGCCTGGTATTTTCAATATTAATGAGCCAACCATGTTTGGGATGCCAATTGTTTTAAATACTAGTTTGATCATTCCATTTTTAATTGCACCGATGTTCAATGCCTGCACTACCTACTTTGCAATGGCTACCGGAATCGTTCCTTTGTGTATCGGAGCGGTTGTTCCTTGGACCATGCCACCAATTATTTCTGGATTTTTAGCAACAAATAGTTTTATGGGCTCTGCATTGCAAATCGTTAACCTTATCTGTGATATTTTAATTTACTTGCCATTCTTATTAGCCCAAAACAAACAACAGATTATCCAAGAAGCAGCTGTAGATACCAATGAAGACATCGCATAAAAGAATAAATCCGATTTTTAACAAATTAATAAATTTGAAAGGTAGATAGCACATGGGAAAATTAGGAGTATCTGTTTATCCTGAACGATCAACATATGAAGAAGACGCTGCTTATCTGGATTTAGCAGCTAAATATGGCTTTAAACGTGTATTTACATCACTATTAGAAATAAAAGGTCAAAAAGATGACGTTTTAAATGAATTCAAAAGAGTTATCGATCACGCCAATTCATTACACATGCAAGTAATCGTTGACATTAATCCTGGATTGTTTAGTCAATTAGGCATTACCTATGATAACCTCGCATTTTTCCACGACTTAGGAGCCTGGGGAATTAGGTTAGATGTTGGTTTCAATGGGTTAAATGAGGCAGAAATGACACACAATCCTTATGGCCTAAAAATTGAAATTAACATGTCTCAAGGTACCAAACAAATTGATAATATTATGTCATTTTCACCTAACCGTGATAATTTATTGGGTTGCCATAATTTTTATCCTCACCGTTTTTCAGGATTAGGGACATCTTTCTTCCAAGATACAACCGCATCGTTCAATAAGTACGATTTAAATACAGCGGCATTTGTTAACTCACAAAACGCTACCTTTGGACCATGGCCCACTCAAGATGGATTGCCAACCATAGAAGATCACCGCAACCTTTCCATTGAAACACAGGTAAAGCATTACATATTAATGGATTCAATTAATGATTTAATAATTGGAAACGCCTACGCCAGCGAAGAAGAATTACAATCCATGCATGATGCTTTTACTGCTGTATATCCGACCCTCAGTGTCTCAACAAATAAAGATATTACCACTCTGGAAAAAGAACTTTTATTTAACAATCAGCATACTTATCGAGGTGATCGTAGTGAATACATCATTCGAAGTTCTGAAATGCGTATGAAATATGCCGACGAGAACATACCAGTACATAATACCGTGGACATTAAACGTGGTGATATTCTGGTTGATAACAATGAATATGGTCAATATAAAGCTGAAGTTGAGATTGCACTTCAATCAATGACAAATGACGGTCGTGCCAATGTAGTCGGTCACATCGATCCCAATGAATTATTCTTGCTAAATTATTTAAAACCCTGGAGTAATTTTTATTTCAAAGAGCACAGTGATCTATAAAAATTTAATACTTTAAAATTTTGGAGATATATATTATGAAAAAAATTACGATTATGTTAGCCTGCGGTAATGGAATGTCAACCAGCCTTTTGGCTAATAAAATGCAAGCAGCAGCTGATAAAGAAGGACTAGATGCCGAAGTATTCGCCGGAGCTGTTAAAACAATTCCTCAAGAAATGGATAAAAGACATCCCGATGTTGTTTTGATTGGACCACAAGTAAGATATGTAGTTCCCGAATTAAAAGAAAAGTTATCAGTGCCAGTTGAGATGATCAATACTATGGATTATGGATTGATGAATGGTGAACATGTTTTAGCAACAGCTAAAAAACTCATCTCTCAAAATAATTAGAAAGAAAGTTAATTATGAAATATGCAGCTGAGCTCTGGCCAGTTCTAAGCGATTACGAGAAAGATCCAGATTATACCCTGTCAAAATTAAAAAACATTGGTTATGACGGCATTGAGATGTTTGGAATCTCAAAATTCACTCCAAGTGAGTTAAAAGCCTTGATAGCTAAAAGCAAGCTTGTCCTTTCAGGGTATCAATTACCCTGGACTCAATTTCAAGGTAACCAATTAAAGCAAACTATTCTTTATCAAAAAGAATTGGGCAACAAGCATATCATCATTGATGCTTTAGGTGGACCTTGGGAATCAGGTCACAAAATATCAGAAAATACTATCAGTATGTGGCAAGCCCATGCCGCCAGAATAAACCAAATCAATGATGAACTTAAAGAAAATAATATGGACCTAACCTACCATACTCATGACTATGATTACGGCGAATTAATCGAGGGTACTGTGCCATCATTGGAAATATTATTAAAAAACATTTCACCATCAGTCAACATTGAAATCGATACCGGTAATTGTATCGAAGGTGGAAAATCACCTAGCAAATATATCAAAAGTCTTAAGGGACGTGTCCCCTTTGTACATTGCAAACCCTATGCGAAATCTCTCCAATACGAAGTTCGCCTAGGTTCGGATAAAGATGAGAATAATTGGTCTGAAATATTCAATTCTGCTCAGAATTCAGGAACAAAATGGCTCGTCGTTGAACCTGAATCTCTAACCTTAGGCAATATATTCGATGTTTTAGATGATTCTTTGAAACAATTAAAGACATTTACCAAAGATTAATCAAAAAAGGTCGCTCACAATTAATGTGAGCGACCTTTTTTGATTAAATGGCCTTAGACAAGACCCAATCTTTAACATCCCCATGACTCAAATTAACTTTTTTAACTGAGCGAACTGAGAAATTATTCTTCTTATAAAATGTTACATTTTTAGTTGTATTAGTTTCCAAAATAATGTTTCGGTAACCAATCTTTTTCACGTAAGGACTGATATGATTGTTCAACATCTTACTACCGATTCCTTGACCACGCAAGGATTTATCAACTGCTAGATATTCAACAACGCACTTCTTCTTACCCTTAACTTTATCGAAAAGATCTTCAAACTTAAAGATATCGAATGCATTGAAACCATTGAATCCACTCTTAAGGATTTCAGGCAATATCTTCAAACCATCCATTGTTAGATAATCCCAATAACTGATCTGTCTGCCTTGATTAAATTCAATTAGCGCAACTGCTCTAGGCGTACCCTTTCCGTCAGCTCCAACATAAACCAAACCTTTTTTCATAAATACATTAACCTCAAGTGCAAAATATTTGCGCATTAACTTGTCAAATTTAGCACTAGAACGAAATTCTTGTTGGAACATGTTCTTAGTGGTGATGTATTCTTTAAATGATTCTGTGAGTAAATTTATTATCTGGGGTTTATCACTATTCAACCCGCTTCGAAAATCCAAAAATATGACCTCCTTTAAACAGCCATGTATCCATCATAGTCACTTAAATACGAAATGTCCATTAATATAGAAGATTAAAAATTATTTATGTGCCAAAAGTCATTTTTATTGTATATTTTTAACAAAAAAGTTTAGGTAAAATATTAGACATTAATATAAATGCATAGTATGCTTACTTATAATGTGAGAATTTCAGTTTAAACCGATACCTAAGTTCAACTCAGGGTATCGGTTTTCTTATAATCAACTACTATCGGCAGATGGTAGTTTTTTTGAACTGAAAAGTAAATTTACGGAGAGGGGAATATATGGGGAAAAATAAAAAATCGATTTATATTCTAGTATTTAGTAACTTTTTAATCTGTCTAGGAATTGGTCTGGTTATTCCTGTAACACCATTCATCAAGAATGAGTATCACTTTACCACCTCGCAAATGGGTGTCATGACTTCACTCTTTGCCTTTGCACAGTTCGTCGCATCACCAATCGTTGGTAAGATGTCGGATAAAATTGGTCGTAAGCCGGTTATTGTTTTCGGTCTTTTCACGTACATGATCTCTGAATTCATCTTCGCCGTGGCAACAACTCTACCTATCTTTAATCTTTCTCGTATCATCGGTGGTTTATCAGCTGCCATGGTTATTCCCACTTCGATGGCTCTAGGATCCGATCTAACTACTTTGAAGGATCGTGCTAAAGTCATTGGATGGCTATCTGCCGCTTTTAGTGGTGGATTAATCTTAGGACCAGGACTAGGCGGGATTTTAGCTGGTATCAGTTATAAGACACCATTCTGGGTTGCTGGTGTCTTGAGTATTACTAGTGCTATCTTTACGCAAATCTTCCTGAAGGAAAACAAAGATACCATCGAACTCGAGGAACATGAAGCCGAGAAAAAGGCTGCCGAAAAAGGTACTATTCGTTCAATTTTGACATTACCAATGGTCATGCTATTCGGGATGATTTTGGTATCATCATTTGGACTTCAAGGATTCGAAAGTATCTATAGTATTTATGTTAACCAAGTCTTCAACTTTGGCTTGAGCACGATTGCCTTGGTTTTGACCTTAAACGGAATAATTTCTCTAATCCTACAAGTGGCAGCGTTCAACTGGATCATTAGTAAAATTGGAGAAATGCGTTTGATCAGTATTGCATTCTTACTCAGTGCTGTCTGTGTCTTCTGGATCACTCAAGCACATTCACATGTTGAAGTTATCGTGGCAACGTTGGTTATCTTCTCATCATTTGACTTATTGAGACCAGCAATTACAACTTTACTGACTAAGTCGAGCAGATCTAATCAAGGTTTGATCAACGGAATGAACATGTCATTGACTAGTGTCGGTAATGTTATCGGGCCCTTGATGTCAGGGGCATTGATGGACTGGAATACACATTATCCATACTTAGTTGTTACTGTTATTTTAGCGTTATCATATTTGCTAACATTTATTGTTCGAAAACATCCGATTGCACAAGCAGAATAATTTCGTATACCAAAAAGACTAGAAAGCTTAATCGTTTTCTAGTCTTTTTATTTATGTCTCCTTATAAAATATAACGTAATCAATTGGCACAGCCAGATGAAAATATAGAACGCACCTAAAACTAATAACGACAAAATTTTAACTTTAGGAGTCTGAACAGCACCTGCACCATCGACCTTTCGCATCAATATGAAAGCTGACCCTATAACAAATAAAACGAACCACAACAGATTGATCCTCCACCAAGCCTGCATTAACTCACCTCTTCTTCCAAATCATCTGATAATCTTTTTCGTTATTTTCATCCATACTTTCTGAAGAAATATTAAAATTATTTTTTTCATAAAACCTAACAGCATTTTTATTTCTTGCATAAACGTTCAAGGTTAATTGGTCATAACGTTGCTTGAGATAATCTAATAATTGTTTACCAATTCCCTGATTGCGGGCCTCTTTTTTTACAAAGATACCAGCAATATAACTTTCTGTTAAACCAGTGAATCCTTGAATGCCTTGTTCATCCAGTACATAAATATCTGCTTGTTTAAATTGTTCCTTAACTTCATTTAAATGATTTATCCAATAATTCTTATCAATAAAATTATGTGCTTCTAAATTACCATTGAGCCAAATGTCGCCAACAGTATCAATTTCACTTGGTTTCATTCTTCGAATCATATTTGCCATCCACCTTTATTTTTGCTAAAATAATCTGAAATCATTAAACACCGCCGGGTGTCACTTACAAAAGTATTCTCATTAATTCCGTTAGGCCAAAGAAGGAATTGATGGGGATACTTCTTTTTTTGGAGGAAAATATTATGAATTGGATCTATTTAATCACCGCCGGATTGTTCGAAGTCGTTTGGGCCACTACTATGAAACTCAGCCACGGTTTTACTAAATTAAACTACACACTTATGACCATTGTTGGTCTCGCTATAAGTATGGGATTGCTAGCTTTAGCGGTGAAAAAAATGCCCATGAGCCTTGCCTATCCAATCTGGACTGGTATTGGAGCAGTTGGTTCAATTATTGCTGGAGTTGTTCTCTTTGGTGATAAACTATCGCCATTAACTTGGTGCTTTGTTGTCCTACTATTAGTCAGTATTGTTGGTATTAAATTTACTTCTGGAAGTTAATTTAATTCTAACAAATTTTGAAGGTTAATTGATGACATCGGTTACATTTTAGCTTATGCTTTAATCATAGTTGAAAGGATGCGATATTATGTTGACACCTGAGGAATTACACGCTGAAATGAAGGAATATAATGAATTCCAAATGAAACTTGTTCAAGAAAATCCTTGGTTGATTCCTGCTTCAATTGCTCTAACAACCATTCCCATGGCTATTTGTGTACATGGCTTTTGGAAGAATCGCCAACTGAGTAAAATGCTTAAAATTGAACGTGAAAAAACTAAGCAATTGGTTTTAGGACCTACTGTTACTGACAAAAATGATAAGGTTTGTTGCAATAAAAAGCCTAATAAGTTTGTATTAGGCCATCACGAAAGCAAAAATTATCGTCCATTTAAATTCCATTAATAATTTGTGTTACCCATTAACTTGCGGTAACACTTTTTTTATGGGTAAAATATGAATGATAATATCGATTCCGAGGGGAAAAAATGAAGAAAATAAAGATTGCATCAATTCTATTACTTTTGACCGTCTTAACCATGCCACTTGTAGCTACTAGCGCACAGGCTGCTGCTGCTCCCAAGGCCAAGGATCTAACTTCCATAACTCAAAGTGTTAACCACGCTGCACCTGATTCACCAATAATTTTTTCACATCGTGGCAGTCCTTACAATAATCCGGATCACTCATTCAGTGGCTACAATCAAGCTATCAAGGATGGAACACAGTACATCGAACAAGATGTTTGGCTGAGCAAGGATAATAAATTATATGTTTCCCACGATGACAATCTTAAAAAATCAACTGGGCACAACGTTACAATTTCAACATCTAATTCAAATAAAATCGACCAAGTTAAGTTACATAATGGTGAAAAAATCCATCAATTAAAAGAAGTTTTTAATCGCTATGGAAAAAAAGTTCACTATATTATAGAAACTAAAAAAAATGCTGGCGATAATACCGATACCGAAAAAGCCCTCGTTAAAGAATTAAAACGTTATAAGATGACTAACAATGTCATTATGCAGGATGAAAGTTTACCAGGTATTGAAGCTGTTCATAAATCCTTAAAAAACGTTCCCACACTCTGGTTGCTAGATTCCGTCACTGAACGTCAATACCGTGAACAAATTGAAAATGCCCCACGTTATATCAAATTTATTTCAATCAGATTGGATCAATGGACTCCTAAATTAGTTAAACTGGCTCATAAAAATGGTTTTAAAACTAACGGTTGGATTCTCAATACATATAATGACAATTACAATGCTCTGAATACTTTGAAATTGGACAGTGTCTTCACGAATAATACCAAAGAGACATCTCAATTAATTAACCGTTGGAAATAGCGATGATACCGAAACGGAGTACCTTTCTAAAAAATGTTTGTTATACACCACTTGTTTTTGGTCGAGTTAATAAGAAATTAAATTTGTCACTTTCAAATGAAGAAGTTCAATCTTTGGTCAATCGGATTATTTCGGATGAGAAAACCATTATACATAAAACTGGTAAAAATTATTACTTACAAAATAAAACAATTGAATTAGTTATCAATTCATTCAACTATCGTTTAATCACCGCAAACAAAAAATCGTCGAATTAATCGACGATTTTTTTGTTTGCGGTGATTCGCGGTAAAATCGTAAAAATAATTAAACCAATCAAGAACAATACACTAATTGACGCCGCTCCAATTGTTGATTGTCCAGTCATTTGTGTAACAATGGCAACGATAAATGGCCCCATGACCGCTGAAAATTTACCTAAAATGTTATAAAATCCGTAAAATTCACTACCTGATTTTTTAGGAATAATTTTACCAAAGTATGAGCGACTCAAAGCCTGTAAACCACCTTGGCTTGTTCCGACCAATAATGCTAAAATCCAGAAATCTCGACTTGTCTTTAGATTCAGAGCATACAAACAAATGATAAAGTACACGCTGATTCCTAATAAAATTCCTTTACGAGTTGAAGTTTTATCAGCCAACCAGCCAAAGAATATCGAGAAAGGAAAGGCCACTAATTGCACGACTAGCATCACAATCATCAGTTCATTAGTTTTGATACCAATGTCCATCCCAATCGCTGTAGCCATCGTAAAAATAGTATCCACACCATCAATATAGAAGAAATACGCAACCAAAAACCAAGCTACCTTTTTATATTGTTTAATATGATGCAGCGTTTGAATAACACGTTTAAAGCTGTCGGCCAATGGTGCTGAATTGCTAGATACCGAAAATTTTTGCTGAACATTTTTTTGTAACGGAATGTAGAAAATAATCCACCAAACTGCCGCAATCACAAAACTCCACCGAGCGATTCCCGTACCATCTAGTTTCCCAAAGCCACTAGTCAATTGCAGGATTAGGAAGAATATGAACGCTATTACTCCTCCAAGATACCCATAAGCATACCCATGTGTGGATATCCTGTTCATATCTTTATCATCAGCAACATCAATCAGGAAACTATCGTAATACAAGTTACTAGCAGAATAGCCGATGGCCGAAAAAACATACACAACTAACAGCCACTGCCATTGATCAGCTGGCACCATTGCTAAACCAAAGGTCATGACAATTCCAAGCCAACAGAAAATATTTAACATTTTCTTTTTAAAATGTGGATAATCTGCCAGTGCACCAAGAAATGGAGCTAATAATGACACTAATAAGGTACTAAAACTGTTAGCATAACCCCAGATAGCGGTTGACCCTGCTGCTGAAACATGTTGTGTTTGGGCAATCGATTTAAAATAAATCGGTAAGACAGCTGTAGTAACAATAATTCCATAAGCTGAATTTGCCCAATCATAGAAGATCCAACTCCATTGTTCTTTATTTATTCTCAAATAGATAACCCCTTTTCAGAGCTCTCTCCCCAGTTGTTTTTAGTATAGCTTAACCATGCTTTTATTTTGATTGGTATATTCGTATAAAAAAAAATAAAGAAATAAGTAAGTCTGTTTATATCTTGGGCTTAATTTCGTATTTGCCGCATTTCTTTATATCCTAGATATATAAAAAAACTCCCCATAGCAAAGCTAACAAAATCATTAAACCAATCAAGACCAACTTGTTTACGGAAGAATATATCAGTAATTGATAGTAGAAAAAGTACCCCAATCCATAGGTTTAAGGACTTATACCACTTAAATGTCATATAGAGATTTTTTCCAGTTACATCTTTGCGTGCCTTAAGCATGAACAAAATTATAGCTAAGAGATTAAATAAATTATTCAGCACATCTAATTTAGTCACTCCTTTAGGAAATATAAAAGAGATTGAAAGTAAGAAAAATATTGCAATCCAAAAATTTATAGATTTATACAATTTCATAATAATCATCTTTTTTCTGATTTATTAGTTATATACCTTTCACTTTAAGGCAATTTCTATACACGAATTATATCCTCTCAAATTTGATGGAGTTCTGTACAAATCTTAGTTATTACATAATGTACAAAAAAAGGGTTAACCTTAAATTTACTTAACTTAGTAAAATTCAAGATTAACTCTTGTTTAGTTATATATATGCAGTGGCTCTGAAACGAGTTACACAGGCCAATTTCTTCCGCTTTGCCTAACTTCCCGGGCCTGTTCCACTCTCTACTTAAAACGAGTTACATAAGGGCAACTTCTTCCGCTTTTCATGACTAAGCAAATCACACGCAAACCCAGCGTGTAATTCACTTAGTCACGAAAATGCTCGGGAGCTGACCGTCCTTATTTCACTCTCTACTTTTCTTCGATTCCTTTTCCGACATAGGTATCTTCAAGTACTTGTTTCAATTCTGAGATTAATGGCTCCTTAGGATTAGTGAATGAGAATTGATCTCCAAATGTTGCAGCTGCTAAGTCATCTAATTTACTATCGAAATCTTTCTTGTCGATATAGTTATCTTTAAGGCTTAGTTTAATACCCACAGCATGTGCTAAATCAACGATTTTCTTAACTAATGCATCTTTCAAAGCACGTTCATCTTTGCCGCTCAAACCGATGTAACTGGCGATAGCCGCGTAATCTGAATCGGCTCTGAAGCTTTCATATGCTGGCCACATTGTCATCTTAGTAGGTTGCTCGAAGTTATAGTTAATAACTTGTGGCAAAGCTACGATTGATGCTAGGCCATGTCTGATTCCATAAACATTTGTCAAAACATCTGTGATTGAGTGAGCCACACCTGCAAAGGCATTTCCGTATGAAAGTCCGGCTAACGTAGAAGCATTGTGCATTTCTTCTTGAGCATCTTTGTCACCAGCAACTGCCTTCTCTAAGTTTTCAAAGACTAACTTGATAGCTTGAAGTGCTGATGGTCTTGTGTAATCTGATGCCATGTTGGCAACGTATGATTCAACGGCATTAGTCAATACATCCATACCAGATTCAGCCATGATGTCTTTTGGCATTGTTTCAACAAATTGTGAATCAATGATAGCAACATCAGGGGTCAATGCATAGTCAGCGATTGGGTACTTAGTACCTGTCTTAGTATCGATGATTGAACTAAATGGTGTAACTTGGTCGCCAGAACCAAATGTTGTTGGAATGGCAACAAATTGAGCTTTTTCAGGCTTAGGGAACTTGTAGGTACGTTTTCTAATATCAATGAAGCCTTGCTTTGCACCGAATAGATCAACATCTGGATGCTCATAGAATAACCACATATCCTTAGCAGTTTCCATTGTTGTACCGCCACCCAAGGCGATGATCGTATCAGGTTTGAACAAGTTCATTTGTGTAACACCGCGTTGAACGATGTCAGTTGTAACAATATTATCAACATCAGAGAACATTGAATATTCAACGTTAACTTTACTACGCTTCAATTCATCAGTAATTGTATCCACGTAACCTAATTGAACCATCACTGGATCACAGACGATAAAGGCACGTTTCATACCTTGTAGGTCCTCTAAGTAACGAACTGATGTCTTTTCATAGTAAACTCTTGGTTGTTTAATCCATTGCATATTATTTCTCCGTTGAGCGATTGTCTTAATGTTAAGCAAATCAAATGAAGATACGTTATGAGAAATAGAATTCTTCCCCCATGAACCAGTTCCAAGGGTAAGTGATGGAATCATTTCGTTGTAAAGATTACCAATACCACCAATAGCAGCAGGAGTATTAACTAGTACACGACTAGCTTTCATCTTGATACCAAATTCAGTAGCGAGATCTTCATCCATTGTGTGAATACCAACTGTGTGACCAAGTCCACCGAAGTGCAATAATTCGTTAGCCTTTTCAAAGCCTTCTTTATGACCAGCAACTTTGAAAACAGATAGAACTGGTGAAAGTTTTTCAGCTGAAAGTGGTTCATTTGGACCAACCTTGCTCAATTCAACACCAAGAACCTTTGTATCATCTGGAACCTTGATACCAGCAAGTTTAGCAATGGCTAGAGCTGATTGACCGGCGATCGGACCTTTAACACCACCATTTGGATTGAACATGGCATCAGCTAGCTTCTTATAATCAGCTTTTTTGATGAAGAATACTTTGTTCTTTTCAAGTAATGACTTAACTTCGGTATAAATATCAGCATCAACAATAGCACTATTTTCAGCGGCACAAACCATACCATTATCGAAAGTCTTTGAAATCATAATATCGTTAACAGCACGTTTGATATTAGCAGTCTTTTCGATATATGCAGGGCCATTACCAGGTCCAACACCTAAAGCAGGTTTTCCTGTTGAATAAGCTGCCTTGACCATACCAGGGCCACCAGTAGCCAAGACACTAGCAACGCCTTCGTTATTCATTAAATATGAAGTTGCTTCGATACTTGGTTTTTCAACCCATTGGATAACACCTTCAGGAGCACCAGCTTCAACGGCAGCTTTGAGCATTACCTTAGCTGCGGCAACTGAACACTTTTGAGCTTGAGGATGGAAACCAAAAATAATTGGGTTACGTGTCTTCAAGGCAATCAATGACTTAAACATAGCTGTTGAAGTTGGGTTAGTAACCGGTGTAACACCAGCTAAAACACCAAGTGGTTCAGCGACTTTGATTAAACGATGTTCTTTATCATTCTCAATGATACCAACGGTTTTATCACGTTTGATTGAGTGCCAAATTTCTTCGGTAGCGAACATATTCTTGATAACTTTATCTTCAACTAAACCACGGCCAGTTTCTTCGTAAGCTAGTTTTGCTAAATCAAAACTGGCATTCAAACCAGCAATAGCCATTTGGTGAACAATGTGATCAACTTGTTCTTGTGTAAATCCGTCCATAATTTCCAAAGCCTTTTGAGCTTTAGCAACCATCGCATCAATAACAGGTTTTACATCGTCTTTTTCTTCAACCTTTGTGTCTTTAGAACCTTTCAACATCTGATTACCTCCAAGATTTAAAAGCTATATTTGTTAACTAATTCACGTTTTATCTTATCACTGTGTATCTTTTGTTCAAGTATTTTATTCCGATTAATCAATGTAAACGTATTCACGTTGATATATCAACACGTAGAGGTGAAAAATTGGTATCTTTAAAAATTTCACATCAAATAAATATGCAATCCAATTGTGAATATTTCTTCACAAAGTAGGCTGAATCAGCCTTTTTAATTCACAAAAAAAGAAGCTGAATGAAATTTCAGCTTCACTTTGTGAATTATTTGTTATCTAAACATAGTCTTTGTTGCACGAGCCATTACCTTTGGATCCTTTTCGTAATGGTGCATTGGTGTCATTTCTGATAATGGAATGTTGAGCAATGTGTATACAGCACGTTGAGCAGCACGGAATGAATATTGTTCTGTAAAGACCATATCGAATGGTTGTTCACAGAATTGACTGATAAAGGCCAAGTTCTTACTGTGTTCTGGTACAACATCAGGACGATCTCCAACAGCTCTTTGATTGAACAAAGCACTGGCATAAGGCATATGTGTAGGGATTACATTGACGATACTGTCCATAATTTCTTGTTTATGGTTAGCAATATTGTCTTTACTTGGATCAACTGCTGCCAATTGACCAAGGAATTCTTCAAGCATTTCCTTACCTGTCATTTCGATAACTGGTTTTTGAACATAGTCACCATTTCTTCTTGGATACATGAAGTAACCCCAGAAGACTGATTCATTAGGTTTTTGTGCCTTAAAGTGTGGTTGATGGTGAACAACGAGTGACATCAAAGGTGTACTGTGAATCCACGTGTTCAAAGCATTACCAGGTTCTTGTTGTGTGATACGAGCAATTTCGTTAACTAAGTAGTGATTATTAGTTGTAACTGTAAAACTCATCCATTCACTTTGAGTACGATCATTAAAGAATTTATCAGGATTACCTAGTGAATAGAACTTCTCGGCAGCTTTCTTCCAAAGCATGGCACTTGGTGCGTATTCCATATTTTCTTTAACAGGTGTGTCGTAATCACCAATTGATGAACTGTCTGTGATAGAACCATTAGTATCAAATACTAAGTCATTTTCAGCAATGTCGATATGACCTTCTTTGTTGTCATTGTCGACTTCTTCATACTTCATTCCTGTAACAATAATGTCATCTTGAAGCGGTGTATCCTTAAATTCCAAGTCAGTAACTTTACGGTTATTGATGAAGGTTACGCCACGGTCTTCCAAATACTTGCGCATTGGAATAATAATACTTTCATATTGGTTATAAGGGGTTCTAGTAACACCTTCCAAAGTATTGATACGAGTGAATTCAAGAATCATACGGTTCATGTAACGACGTAATTCCATTGCGGAACTAGAACGTTTGAAAGCAAAAGTTGTTTGCCACATATACCAGAAATTTGTTGTGAAGAAATGTGGTGTACTTACAAACCATTCAGCAATACTGATATTGTTTAAAGTTTCTTCATCCTTTTCAGGAGTCAACATCAACTTGCTTAACAAGTAACGTTCCTTATTAGTAAATTGCATGTGTCTGTAATTATCTTTATTAGGCTTGTTACGAGGGCCATCATCATCCATCAAACGACCAACATCATGTGTTGGATGTGCGTGGTCAAAGTTCAAAATATCATCAGTAACAGTTTGACCAGGGTGATCCAAGGATGGAACTGAACGTAATAAGTCCCAGAGATTTTCATATGTTTCTTCATTCAACATACGTCCACCTTTAGCTAGGAATCCCTTGTTGTTAGTCAAAGCTTGGTTACTATATTCATCCTCATAGTCCTTAACTGGGGCACCATCATTGGCACCGTGTGTTTCAAGACCCATCATAGTGATTTGATCACCATTGAAGCCACCATCACGAATTAAATAAATACCAGCAGCTAAATTCCCAATACCGGTACCAATCATGTAGGCTTTTCTTGTCATAATAACTGACCTCCATTCAAATCTTCCTATTTCATCTATACACTTTAAATATAGCAGTTCCATTTTAAAAGTAAAGGCTTTCATTGCCGATATATCAAACAATTCTAATCTATTTTTTGAGGGGCGTCTCCAGGTGTCAGTAAAATAGTCCCGCTATGAGGACCGAGTCGAGCCAAGGTTTCGCCTCTCGATTTGAAGACTTGCCAAAGTTCAGCAAGTCTCCAAAGTCGTCCTGTGGTGTAATGGCTAAAGCCATAACGCCGGGACTACTTTACTGACACCCTCCGTCTTATCCGTTGTTTGATTTATCACCTTGATATGTAAAATTTATTATTTAAAAAGCTCCTTGATTGCAAAAAAATATCGCATGTAATCATTTTTTGATTACTTTGCGATATTTTTTTTAATCATTTATGACAGTAATTTATAGAAATTTTTTATCGAGACAATTGCTCGGTTTCGTTTCACTCTCTAATCACTGTATTTTGTTAATCTTACGACATCTCTAACAATCATCAACTCTTCATCTGTTGGTACTACTAATACCTTTACAGTTGAATCTTCACTACTAATGATTGCTGTTCCTTCAGCATTTTCATTGGCTTCTTTATCGATTTTTACACCCATATAGTTAAAACTATTAGCTATGTCAGCACGGATCTCAGCATTTTTAGCTCCGGTTCCAGCTGTGAAAATCAATACATCTACACCACTTAGTAATGCAATGTATGAACCAATATATTTAACTATTCGGTTAATATAAATTCTAATTGCCAAGTCAGAACGATCATTTTCATCTCTAGTTGCTAATAAATCACGCATGTCTGGCGAGACTCCAGAAATTCCTAATAAACCTGACTTAGTATTTAAAACTTTAACCATTTCAGTTGGGTCAGTAATTTTTAACTTTTGCATCAAATAGGCTACTAACGATGGATCAATATCACCTGAACGAGTGCTCATTGTGATACCGGCTAAGGGTGTGAATCCCATTGATGTATCAACGGATTTCCCATCTTCAATGGCATCAATTGAAGCCCCGCTACCCAAGTGACATGAAATAATCTTCAAATCATTTAGTGGTTTATGCAAGTAATCGGCGGCAGCTTGGGAGACATATCTGTGGCTTGTTCCGTGAGCTCCAAATTTACGAACACCATATTTTTCATAATATTCGTAAGGAATACTATACAAGTAATTAACTGGATCCATTGTCTGATGGAATGATGTGTCAAAAACAGCTACTTGTGGCACATCTGGAAGAATTTTTTCGAACGCTTCGATTCCATCTGCTTGACCAGGATTGTGCAAAGGTGCGAACTCAGAAAGATTCTTAATTTGTTGAACCACACGTGGCGTAACAACAGCGGAGTCTTTAAAAATACTACCACCGGCAACTACTCGGTGACCAACACCTGTAATTTCATCATAACTATTGATAATTTTAAGGTCGATCAACTTATCGAGCATTTTGTTAACGGCGGTCGTGTGATCAGGAATATCACCCATCTCACTGATCTTTTTGCCATCAAACTCAACTTCAAATACAGAGTCAGATAGGCCTAATCGATCAACCATCCCTTTAGCAACAACTTTTTCATCGGGTACTGTGTATAGTTTCCACTTCAATGTAGAGCTACCAGAATTAACGGCCATGATTTTAGACATTTAATCTCACCTAACCTTTAAAATTTTTCGCCCAGTCTTGCAACTGGTCCTTAAACCCTTCAAACAACTTTGGATTATTGGTATCTGGTATTGTGCCCATCAAAACATTTCCTACTTGCTTAGCATTGCCACCGTGTTTTTGTAAAACAACGATTGCTTTTTGAGCTTCTTTTGAAGCAAATAATGTAGCAGGTAAATCAAGAACAGCTTGTAAATATACGCTGGAAACCATCCACTCGGATAATTTCTTAGCTTGATCTGTTTGGAAAATTTGTGAAGGTACAATGAATATACCGATTCCACCATCATTTAAATTTTTCATCGTTTGTTCAATCAATAAATGATGCGCATAAGAATGGCCCTCATCGGATTTCGTCTTGAACTTTGCTGCATTCTCGTCAACTGGATAATAACCAACTGGTAAATCAGCAACGGCCATATCAATATCAGTAATATCCCATTCGGCAATGCTATCTTGATGATAAGCATCCAAATTAAGATTCATCACTTCACTGAAAGACTTTGCCAAAGATACCAAAGTATCATCGTTATCAAGTGCCGCAGCATTAATTTTGTACTTATCTGTCATGTTCAATTGTTCAATAAACTCAATCAATAAGTTACCAGTTCCAACAGTCGGATCAACTACGTTGACACTTGTCTTATTTTGAACACTTAAAACCTCATAAGCAATGAGACTAGCAATCAAACCAATTGCATCGGGAGTCATCAACTTGTTAACTTCAGTTTTATCATCCTTTTGAGCTTTGATAATTGCAACAGTAATTGCTTGCTTTAGTTGTGAAGGCGTTAAATTTAAATCTTTTAAATCTTTGTAAAGCGCCTCTAATTTAGCGACAGTATCCTTATCTGGAACATCATTCTCCACATAAACTTTACCATCAGAAATATTAGTCAATGTTTCAGCAAGTGCATCAACGTTACCGACCTTCAAGGACTCTCCCAATAATGTATTGGCTTCATTTAGTTTTTCAAAATACGACTGCATATCTTTTTCGGACATAGTTAACCTCTTTGCTTAATAATAAAATTTTAACGTTGGAACTGATTTAATTCAAGGATTCACAAAATTACTTAAGGATTTTTCTTTAGTTTGATTATGAATTTTTGCTTTAATTTGTTGTCGATATATCTTGTCTAACTGCCGGTAATCATTGATTTGATTGCTTAAATAAGACGTACTATAACCGACAACCATAATTGAAACCGCAAGTACTAATATACTATTTAACAGTACGGTTCCGCCATGTTTTTGATTGTCGAAAAACATTTTACGGATCATTGATCAGACACATCTGTGAAGTTTGACCGGCTTTATTCTCTGTTGTAATGATAACCAAATTCTCAATTTTTTCAATCCTTAACTTTTGTACATTTGTCATCATCGGTTCATAACCTCCTTGTGTAGCGGTTGTTTTCCTTAAAATTCTTCCCCTGTCATACGAATCAAGTACCATTCTGTCTTCACCCTTATTTTGATAAACAATACTTCCCTCATCAACTTTCCACAAAGTACTGTGTAACAATAATTCTTGCAATTTTTCTTGAGTAACATGCCAGCGTAATTGATCTCGAAAGGTCGTTTGTTGAACCCTATGTAGTATTTGCAAGGATTGTTGAAGAATTCCTAAAGTCATAATTGTTATCATCAACGCTACTACGGCCTCATACAAAACAAATCCTGAATGTTTATTTGAAAATTTTATAAACATTTTTGTTTACTTCCACCTGATAAAAATTTTGATTCTGTGTGAAATAATAACTCTGGCCCTTAATAATTAATTTATTAGGAAAATTTCTAGCAAACTTGTTATCCTTATTTTTTATATGCAATAAAATTATTTTATCTGCATTGACTCGCTCCTCCCAGTAATTAATCAACTTAAATTGCTCATTTACACAATAGCTTAACGTCAAAATAATCATTAGTGAAATAGCAAAAGCAGTCAGTGATTCAATCAGAACAAAACCATCATGTTTTTTCTTCAATAATTTCACCCCATCCTAACTGAACTGTATATTTATACGTTTTGTTAGTTAAAGTTGATTTAATGGTTATCGTTACTGGAGAAGCTTGACCAGAACTACTGATTGTATACTCCTTTTGGGAATTCTCGTTAAAACTCATTGTAGAAGGGAGTTTTCTTTTTATTTCTTTGGTCTTCTTATTCTCCGCTGATATATCAAAAATAATTGTATTTTTATTATCAATCATGAATTTACTACTGTGGTGCGTTAAATACGCATGGTTAAAAGCCCCCTTAAACGTATCCTTAAACCATTCTAATGACTGTTTTTCCTCAAGTCTTGCTTGATAATCCTTGAGATTATACAGTGAAACAGTTGTTAATAAACAGAATATTCCTAGCCCAATCACTGTTTCTAGAAGAGTAAATCCTAATCTAGGACTTTGGCGTAACAATCTCATGTTTCCCAAGTTTTGCACTTTCTTCAAGAATATTATCCGTTTCTCCGATTATCCTTTTAGCTTTATTAACTTGAGCATCAGTTATATAATTTCCATCTTTCAAATCTTTAATTGTCACAACCTCTTTATCCTTATCAGTATTTGATTTTTCAGGATGATTCTCCATGTAGAGTCCCGCCTGTGTAACTAGCGTTGTTTTAAAAGCCTCTTCTGATCGCTTACTGGCATTATCCTTTTGTTGAACCAAATTAGGAATCATGATCAACAACAACAACGAGATAATAAACAGTACAATTACCATTTCAATTAGTGTAAAAGCTTTACGAGTTTTTTTCATTAGGACATCCCTTTCATCATTCCATATATTGGCATTAGAACCATTAAATAAGTAACAACTACTACTAAAGCGATAATTCCAAATAGTATTGGCTGTACCAGATTCAACAGTTTTTTCAAATTTTTTTGTGTCTCTTCAAACTTTAATTCTGACATCAGTAATAAATCATCTGCTAATTGTGAACCACTTTCGCCAGCTTCTAATAGCACTCGCAATTGTTTTGGCAATAGCGGTTCATTATCGATCAATTCCAACATACTTTTACCCACTGTTAAATTTTTAACGAATTTATCCGCTAAATAAACTTGAATTGAACCCTTTTGAAAGCGATTATTGGATTCACAAATATCAAATAGATTCATCCCGCTTCCAAGCTGCATTCCCAGACCTTGTAAAATTAAGAATTGAAAAAAGCTCAAATATATTTGGCCAATTGATGGCAGTTTCACAAGGATCAACGCCTTTTGATATTCTGCCTTTCTACGAATATTCCAAGCAAAAATTAGACTTCCAAATATAATGGTCACAATGGATACCAGCAATACTTGTAAAAACAGATCAATATTCTTGCCACCATCCGCAATTTCTAACTGTGGAATAATATAAATTTTCATCCCTATAAGCATCGTAAAAAGAAAGGCCAAGATGAAACATGGATATGCCAGCAATTCTTTCAATTTGCTTTTCTGTCGAGCCTGATTTTTCAATAATTGACCCGTTTGTTCGAGAGACAAGGCAATATTTCCGTGTTCTTGAGCAATAACCAATTGATTAAAAATTACTGTTGGCAGTTGCAAATGTCGTAATGCTTGTGAAATCATCTGACCGCTTTGTAAATCCTGATTGATTTTTTCAAATATTTTTTGACGATCATCAAGTAAGCGTAAACAATTAATTGATTGACTTAGTGAAAAACCATTTTTCAGTAACTTACTAATAATCAATAAATACTCAGCCTGTTGACTCGTTTTGATTTTCTTATCCGAAAATAAATTCTTGGTAAGTATCTTCATTAATTTGACCCATTTGATATGAATTTTGTAACAGTTGTTTCCAATTGTCATCAGTAATATCTTGCTTGATAAACGCTCTAATTTCATCATTTTCCATAATATCGAGGAATAGTTTCAAGTCATATTCAGTTGGTACTAATCGTTGGTAGGAAATGTAATTTACCGCATTGAGAATCTCGGTATCATTAATACCAAATTGGCGCAATCGTTGGATAACCGAATACTTTGATTTACCATGAATCGTTGTCATGACTGTATAGCCACATATTGCGGCCTGAATGGCTTGTTTGGCAGTTTGACTATCACGTATTTCGCCAATGATCAAAACCTCAGGGCGGTGTCTCAAACTCGTTTTAATCAACTCTTCATAAGTCATACCTGCTTCAGTATTGACCTGCAATTGTAGAAAATTATCCTCAGCAATTTCAATCGGATCTTCAATACACATAACTTTCTTATTACAGCTCAATTGGCGACCTAAGGCATACATCAATGACGTTTTGCCTGATCCCATCGGACCAGCAAAAATCATCATGCCCTTTCGTTTGGAAATCGGCATCAGCTCTTCGATAATTTCCTCATCAATTTGCGAATTCAATTCTGGTGGATAAATCAAACGAACAACCATTGATTCACGATTCTTAAAATCACCGACAGAAGATATACGAATAAAAATATTTCGATTTTGGTAAATAAAATTAAAAGCGCCTTTTTGTGCTCGACGTCTTTCTGAAACATCCAATCCAGAATTAAATTTCAAATAATTCATGATCGACATTGTCTCCTCAATCGTTAAATCGGCGACGGTATAACTTTGCAGCGAATTTCGAGCCTCTAAATGGTAGAATCCATCCCGCGGGAAAAAATAAATATCAGAAATCTTATTTGTACATGCTTCAGTTAATAAATTACTTACCATTGTTTCAGCAGTCATATCTCAACCTCCCTTCTGTAAAAAATTACGAAAAAAAAAGACTACCGACAAAAGTCAGTAATCTTTATTTTTTTAAATTATTCTTCATCGTCATCATCTGCAGCAGCAGTAAAGACTTCTGAAATATCTTCATCATCTTCCAATTGGTCGATCATGTGTTCAAATTGTTCTTGTTTATCTGCTGGAACTGGAGTTGTATTTTGAGGGATCATTGTCAACTCTGAGTCGGCAAGTACATAGCCCTTTTCAATTAATCCGTCACGAACAGCAGCGAATTCTTTGGCTTCAGTATAGATTTCATAAGCGTCATCAGATGTTTGAAGATCGTCAGCACCGAGATCCATGATATCCATTAAAACAGTATCTTCATCTTGAGCATTCTTTGAACGGTCAAGAACGATATAACCTTTACGGTCAAACATGTAAGCAACTGAACCACTTGAGCCCAGGCTTCCTCCGTTACGGGTAAATGCAACACGTACGACAGAAGCGGTTCTGTTTTTGTTATCTGTCAAAGCTTGTACTAAAACTGCAACTCCACCTGGAGCGTAGCCTTCGTATGTAACTTCATCATAATGGTCATCACTACCGCCATCAGCCTTATCCAAGGCACGTTTGATGTTGTCCTTTGGCATATTGGCTGCACGAGCTTTATCTACTATTAAACGAAGGGCAGCATTATCGTTAGGATCGGAACCACCCGCCTTAGCCGCCATAAATAGTTCACGAGACAACTTTTGGAAGATTTTACCACGCTTAGCATCTTGGGCATTCTTTCTACCTTGAATGTTATGCCATTTTGAGTGTCCTGACATTTCTGTTTCCTTCTTTCATGATTATTATAAACCGCATTTTATTTTATCAAAGTAAGCGCGTTATTACAATATTTGGAGCATAAATAACCATGAATTTTAACGTATTTTTGCCTAATGATGAACTTTTTTGATATCGATTACACCAAAAGTTAAAATACCAATCAATACTCCCAAAATTTGCATTCCGATTCCGCTTTCATTTCCTGTCTGAGGGAACGTTGCGACACCCGATTTTTGATAAGTTGGATGGTAGTCATTAGCAATTAAATTACCCTTATTGGTTCCACTAATACCTGGAACATAGTAAACAGTACCTGAAATAACATATTCGTTATCATTTTTAGATTCATTACTAGGAACTGATGGAATAATTGGATCTATTGGATTCTTTGGGTCCGTTGGATCCGTTGGATCTGTTGGGTCCGTTGGGTCCGTTGGGTCCGTTGGATCTGTTGGGTCCGTTGGATCTGTTGGGTCCGTTGGATCTGTTGGGTCCGTTGGATCTGTTGGGTCCGTTGGATCTGTTGGATCTGTTGGGTCTGTTGGATCCGTTGGATCTGTTGGGTCTGTTGGGTCCGTTGGATCTGTTGGATCTGTTGGGTCCGTTGGATCCGTTGGATCTGTTGGGTCTGTTGGGTCTGTTGGATCTGTTGGATCTGTTGGATCCGTTGGATCTGTTGGGTCTGTTGGGTCCGTTGGATCTGTTGGGTCTGTTGGGTCTGTTGGATCTGTTGGGTCCGTTGGATCAACTGGTCCCGTCGTATCTTTTTTAACTACAGTCAACTTAACAATCGTCGATTGTCCATCAGGCGCACTTAAAGTGACATTGTAAGTGCCTGCTGTATTCAAGTCAGCTTGGCTTAAATCAACACTAACATTTTGAGATGCACCATTTTCATCTGTTGATGTGGCTTTAAAATCATCGGCAGTTGGTGTTGGATCCCCTATGGTCATTTTATAATCACTACCACTAATGGATTTAGCAGATGCCGTAATAGTGAAAATATTATTACCCTCTACTTGAATATCATAGTTAGGATAATCAGCCGCATTAAAACTGACAGTAATTGGATAATTTCCAACCACTTCACCGTCATCCCTACTAATAGTGTAAGCAGGAGCGTCATTTTCTGACATACCAGCGGGCATAGTTACGATTGCTGAAAGCTCAGGATCCGTCGAACCTTCAACCTTGGAACCACCATTAACTGTAATAATAACTGGAGCTTTGTTGATAATAAAATTAGCTGACTGACTCTCTGTCCAATCGTACAGGGAATTGCTATCTTTTTGGCTAATATTGTTTAAACCCTGCTGCGTCAAAACTACTGAATAATCGCCAGCATTTATTTCTGAATTTTCAGGTACCTGTGTAGCGTCTCTAAGATCGTAAGTCGTACCAGTTGATTCATCGTACAAAGCTAAATCACCATCTTGCAAGGTATATGTCGTACCGTTAGATAAAGTTACTTGATAGTTATCTTTATCAAAAGTCTGACTTTGACCATTGTAAGTTGTAGAACTAGTCCCTCCTAAATCAATTTCACCACTACGTTTGTATACATTAACAGTAACCGTACTACTCTCACTCCCGTAGCTATATATAACTGTATAATCTCCTACTACAGTTGTATCTACAGTTGCTACCTCGTTATCATTCGGATCAAGCACTTTGACATGCATATTTGCATCATCTAATCCGACGTCATTTTTATCAGGAGTAACGGCACTGACAAAGTTATCACTTGGACTCCAATTAGTACCCGCTGGAATACTTGAATTAATCGCTTTGATATCTGGATTATCCAAAACGACATTGTAAACTCCACTGTAACCATTGTCATCACTAGAATCTGGCGAAAGAATCCAATCGAATGTAAAACCATTTACACCTGTTGGAATATCGAAAGTTCCATTGCTATAAGTTACACCATTAGTCAAATTGGAAATTCCCAAATTATTCTCAGAATATTTACCAATATCAAGATTGAAGTAATCAGAGATATTATTATGTGCTGAATCTGTGAAAATAGCTGCAAATTGATTAGTTGCACTATTTATGTTGTAAGCTGTCGTTCCTGCCTTAACATTTGGTGCATCAACTTTTGTAATTCTGTTATATGAAAAGGAATTCTCACCTAACGAAAAATCGGAAGCAGTGGTTGATAAACTTGTTAACTGATTACCAATAAAGGCTTCATCACCAATACTTTTAATCGTACTTGGAATAACTAAATCATCATTCAAATCGTTGTATGAAAAAGCCGATTTTCCAATTGACTGTAATCCCTCATTCAAAACTAAATTTTCAAAGTGATCACCAGTAAATGCTTGATCACCAATGGTTTCCATACTACTAGGTAAAGTTAAATTTCCACTCAAATTTGCAAATTCAAACGCACCATTACCGATACTACTCAATTTGTTTGCATTAGAAAAATCAACGCTCGTTAAAGCTCCATCATAAGTAAAAGCCTGATTACCAATTGATATTAAATTTGGTCCAAAGCTGATATTTTGTAAGGCCAAATTTGAAAGGAATGCTTGATCACCAATGGTTTGCAAACTATCTGGCAATTTCACCTCTGTACTCTTACTGTTATATACAAATGCTTGATTACCAATGGTTATTAAATTATTGTTATTGCTCAAGTCAATCCCAGTAATATTTGAATCACCAGAAAAGGCTGAATCGCCAATAGTTGTTAAAGCTGCATCCTTGGAAAAATCGACACTCTGTAGATTATTATTAGCGGCAAAGGCTTGGTTACCAATTGTCTGAAGACTAGATGGCAACTTCACAGACGTATTACCATTATAATCATTTCCATTATAGGCAAAGGCTAAATCACCAATCGTTGTTAAATTATTGTTACTGCTTAGGTCAATGCTAGAAACGTGAGTATCACCGGAAAAGGCCTCATTGCCAATCGTTGTGAGTGCAGTATCTTTAGAAAAATCAATATTTTGTAAACTCGTATTATTAGCAAACGCCTGATTACCTATTGTTTGTAAACTTGCTGGTAATTTTACCTCAGTAACATTTGAATCATTAACAAAAGCCGAATTTCCAATCGAAACTAGAGCCGTATTATTCGATAAATCGACACTACTAATTTTTGAGTCACCAGAAAAAGCTTCACTACCAATCGTAGTTAAAGCTGTATCCTTAGAGAAATCAACGTTTTGTAAGCTAGTATTTCCAATAAAAGCTTGATTACCTATAGTTTGTAAATTGGCAGGTAGTGTTAATGACGTTAAAGCCTGATCATAACTAAAAGCACTATCACCAATCGTTTGAACTGAATCTGGTAAATCAATTGTTGCTAGTTGTTTATTCCAAAAAGCTTGGTCACCAATGCTTGTTAAATCAGTATCATTTTTTAAATCAATATTTTGTAATGTTGAATAAATAAATGCATTGTCACCAATACTAGTGACGCCACTATTGACCTGAACGCTCTTTATTGTTTGATTGCTAGCAAATGCAGCATTTCCAATACTAGTGACGTTATATTGTTTACTGTCATTCGTACTGTTATTGGTAACTGTGATTTGCGTTGGAATATTGACTGATGAATCAGTTAAACTGCTAGTTGTCCCAGTCAAAGAAGCTTCACCTGTACTGTCATCAGTACTCCAAGTAAAGTTGTCAGCAGCTGTATGATCAGTGTCTGATGTAATCGTATTAGCAGATGTGTCAACCGGCGTCATTACTGTTGATACTGCATTCGCAGCCAAGGTCGTTGACGTAATCATAGTTGAATCAGCCAATACAGCAGGGGTTAAAGTCGCCACTCCGGTCGTTGTTTCAGAAGCCACTTGTGCTCCTGACTGGACTGTTACTGCTGGTGCCTGAACAGTACCTGTTGATGCTTGGGTTCCTGTAGACGAAGCTTCGCCAACCGATGCTGAAGATGTTCCTGACTGAGTTGTTTCCGATGGTGCTGGGGTACTTTCTGATGATTCTTGAGTTCCTGTAGCCTGTGATTCATCATTTGTTACTGCCGATGACTGAACGGTTCCTGTTGATGCTTGAGTTCCTGTAGCTTGAGTTTCGTCTTTTGATACTTCTGGTGTCTCTGATGCTAGAGCTGTTCCCGACTGACTTGTTGCTGATGGTGTTTGTGTCTTTGCAGACGTTTCTGTAGTTACTGAATCATTAGTGGATACATTTGTACCTGATTCAGTCTTAGTTCCGGTAGAGGCCGTCGTACTTAATTCGCTAGATGAAGCACTAGCACCATTCTGTTCATTTGTATTTGTATTTGTAGAACTATTGTTACTGGTAGTTGTAGTATCCTCATTACCAGTTGTCGTACTATTTTCTGAAGATGATGCAACGGAACTAGTATCATTGGCGTCTGCATGTACAATCGCTTGTTGGCCCAATGTTGTTCCAACTCCCAAAGTCATTGCTGTTCCTGCAGCAATCAATAATTGTTTTTTACTTAATGTGATCTTCTTATTTGCCATAATAAACCGTCCTAACGAGATGGAATTTCTCCGAACATGTCTAAACACCTCACTGGATATAATATAACTTTAATTATCGTTTTTTAAATATTTCGTACTGAGGTGTATATACGATAAGTTCATAAAAAAGTGTTACTAAATTTTACAGCAAAAAAGCCGACATAATATGTCGGCTTTCATAAATACTTTTATAAAAAAGTGAGTCACTTTTTAATTATGCTTAAGTCCTGAACTTAGGCTTCAATACAAAATACAGCACAACAGCAACAATTATAATCCCTGTTATCCCGCCTGCACTATCAAGCATAACGTCTGTCACTGAAGGCGTCCGTCCACCGGTCAACCCTTGATGAAATTCATCAAAGGCCGCCAATCCAGTCGTCATCATCCAAGGTACAAAAATACTCAACAAATTATGATGTTGAAAATATGTATATAATGCCAAACACAAACATACTCCTAAAATCATATAGGTTCCAAAATGAGCACCCTTACGAATAAAAAATTCCACAAAGTGATAATAACCGTCGTTGGCAATTGACTGCTCTTTACCACCGTAATTAAAACGAATATTACTCAAACTGCTACTAAGTGGCTTACTATGCATATATTTTTCCAGAAATGGCACTGAGGTCTGTTGTTTATAAGTCATTGACGAACTGTAAAATAAAATAAGTTCAATCAAAACCACGCCACTCCAAAACCATTTTTCATTTTTCTTTAACTTATCCATTATTCACCATCCCAATTCACGGTTGAATTAAGTTGCTTTGCGTCGTCAAAATAGCCTGAATAATAAGACGAATTAATTGCCCAGTAATAAATTACGGTTGAAAATATCATAATAACCAGAAAATCCCAAGGATATTGAATCATATTAATACCGCCAAAATGACTACTACCGATCCATGAAATTATTGATAATCCAACCAAGTGAACAATCAGCCAGAGACTAGCATAAAACTTCTGCTTAAACTCCTTAAATCCACGACGAAAATCATAAATAAAGTATATCGGCAATCCCACAATAATAATAACAATAACTTCAACCGTTGTTGGAAACATTGACCAATAAATCGCCAAACTAATTAAGTCAAAAACCAAAGGTGACAAGAATTTCATCCCTCGAATTTTTGTTGGACGCTTGAAATTAGGTCCCATTTTACGCAAACTACCAGCAACGACCGGTCCAGACAGCAACGAAATTAAGGTCGAGGCTGCAACAACTCGTGATAACAAAGCCCAATTTTTAAATAACAGAATCAGAATTACACTCACCAAAAAGTCAACCATCAAGGCAATTCTCGGCGTATTGTAATTATTATTTGTATTGCTCAAAACTTTAGGTAAATGCTTATTCTTAGGCATCGAGGACAATGATTTACTTGCAGAAGCTGAGAAGGCTATCCCACTACCGATTGGTGAAATAAACGCTGTAAAATAAATCAAAGTTGATAGCCAATACACATTTAATAAAATGGCTAAATCCGCAAATGGTGAATTGAAACTAATCTGTGACCAGCCGCCACTGACAATTGATTTTGGCAAAGCTCCGATAAAGACAATCTGCAATGCAATGTAAATCAGAGCGCTGATCAACAACGAATAAATAATTCCCCGACGAATATTAACCGCTGGTTTGACAATATCATTGCCCAAATTAATTACCGTTTGAAAAGCCACGTACGAATAAATAATTCCCGCGCTACCAATTGCAACAAAAATTGACGAAGTTCCATATGGCATGAATTGATGCACCGTCGTACCCATATTATGAAAATCAAAATGAGCCGAAACTAGCAAAATCATTGTGATTATCGGTACTACTATTTTGAAAACTGAAATGAAATTATTAAATTTGGCCATTATCGTAACTGACCAATAATTAATTAACGTAAACACTAGTATTAAACCCGTTGCCATAAGAATTCCGTTGAAAGACAACTGACCATTCTTCATGAAACTATGTGTCCATTGCGCCCATTTCCAAGGCCAAGTACTCATGTACTGTGTGGATGCCACAGCCTCAATTGGTAAAATCGCCAAAAGCGAAAGCCAATTAGCCCATGAAAAAATATGACCCAATAATGAGCCATGAGTGTACATTGTAAATCGACTCATTGCCCCATCTTCTGGAAACATCGTTCCAATTTCTACATAAACCATAGCAATCATTGCTACTAAAATTGCCCCCAATATCCAAGCCACAATTGCGGCTGGACCGGCAATCTTAGCTGCCTGACTAGAACCAAACATCCATCCTGAACCAATAATGGCACTGAGTCCAAACATCACAGTTGAGAACAGATTTAATTTTTTATCCCTCATAAACCCACCAATCTATTGTTTTGCTGTCTCCGGTTATAGTATTTTCAACTAACAATTTATCTTTAACTTAGCCCCACTGGAAATTCAATCAATCATAATACAATTAAATATTTTTTATAATCAACTTCTATTAACCGATGATAAAATTTTTAACTTCATTTTTTAATTATGAACTGAAGGTTGAAAGACAAAAAATTAATATAAAGATTGTCACTACGGACTAGAAGCAAACCTATTTAAATAACTGAAGGTTGAAAAGTGAAAAAGTGCTATAAATATTGCTGTGACAGTCCTAAATTCAATTTATTTACCAATTTAGTTAAGCAAAAGATCACAATTGGACATTCTTATTATTAAAAAACTAGTTGGAAGAGCTGAGAGTATTCATTTGCAGCGAAAGTGGCGTTATTGCTTCAGCAATTACACCACCGGGCGCGTTGAAGACTCGCGGGTTTTGCGAGTCTTCAACCGAGGCCCGAGACCGCCCTTTGACTCGGGCCGTTCCGCGCAGCAATTGAATACTCTCAGCTCTGGAAACGGCATACTTAACTAACCCTTCAACCTTTAGTTATGAATAAATAACCCACAAACAGCAGTAAACAAAAAATAGCCTCCATTGTGGAAGCTATCATTTATAAAATTCTACTAAATTAGATTACTCTACAGTAACACTTTTGGCAAGATTACGAGGTTTGTCAACATCATTGCCACGAGCCAAACTTGCATAATAGGCAATCAGTTGAGCTGGTACAACGCTGATAATTGGTGAGATCAATTCGTCAATTTCAGGAATAATGATTTGATCCCCTGCTTCAGCATATTTTTGACTGGCAATCACAAGCACATGAGCGCCACGGGCTTTAACCTCTTGGATATTACCACGAGTATGACTGGCACCAACCCCGTCATTTACATAAGCAATAACTGGAGTATTTTGTTCAATCAAAGCAATAGTTCCATGCTTCAATTCACCTGCTGCAAATCCTTCAGCGTGAATATATGAAATTTCTTTCAATTTCAAAGCGGCTTCAAGCGATAAAGCATAATCAATACCACGTCCAATATAGAAAGCATCTTTTTGATCTGTCAAGAATTCAGCTGTTAATTTCTTAATTGCGGCTTTTTCATCAACGATTGTTTGAATTCCATTAGCAGCTAACGCCAATTGCTTCTTAACGTCAAATTTCTTGGCATCTTCAAGATTCTTAGCCATACCAAGTGCCTTTGCTAAGACAGCTTCAACAGCAATTTGGGCTGTATAAGCTTTTGTTGAGGCAACAGCAATTTCTGGGCCAGCAAGCAATTCCATTGTGAAAGTTGCTTCACGTGAAAGGGTTGAATTTGGCACGTTAGTAATAGTCAAGCTTGGTAGCTTCAATTCATTAACTTTAACTAGTACTTGACGACTATCGGCAGTCTCACCACTTTGTGATAGGAAAATGAAGAATGGATGCTTGGATAACTTAGGCATGTGATAACCGAATTCACTACCAAGTTCAACATCAACTGGAATATCAGCAACTTGCTCAAAAATGTTTTGGCCAACCAAACCAGCATGATAACTAGTTCCAGCGGCAACAATATACAAACGATCAGCCTTCTTCATTTCTTCTAACAAAGCTGGTTCAACATCGATACTGCCATCAGTTTTAAGATAATTTTGAGAAATCTTTCTCATTACATTGGGTTGTTCATCAATTTCTTTGAGCATGTAATGTTCGTAAGTACCTTTAGAAATATCACTAGCATCAAGGTCGACTGTGTAGGAATCTCTCTTAACTGGAGTGCCATCAAGCTTACTGATTTCAACGGAACCCTTCTTGAGAATAACGACTTCACCATCTTCAATTTCGACAAATTGGTGAGTTTGATCAAGCATTGCCATTGCATCGGAACAGATGACATTGAATCCATCTCCCAATCCAATCAACAAAGGGCTCTTGTTCTTAGCTACAAAAATTCGATCAGGTTGTTCCTTGTCAACCATGGCAAAGGCATATGATCCTTCAATCAAACTTAAAGCTTTTCTAAAAGCAGCTTCGCCGTCAAGTCCATTTTTTGCAAAGTGATCAACTAATTGAACCGCAACTTCAGTATCTGTTTGACTACTGAAATTAACATCTCCTAAATACTTAGTTTTTAATTCTTCAAAATTTGTTAGGACACCGTTATGTACGAGATAGAAGCGGTTATCTTCAGAAAAATGAGGATGAGCATTTTCGATGGTTGGCGTTCCGTGAGTAGCCCATCTTGTATGACCAATACCGACAAGTCCTTGAACATCTTCAGTTACAGCATTTTCCAGTTTACTGATCTTGCCGACTTCTTTTACTAAGAAATCTTTTCCGTTTTGGTTATTCACATAAATACCAGCTGAATCATAACCACGATACTCAAGCTTCTCTAATCCGTTCAATAAAATATCAGTAGTTTTATTATTTCCGATAACTCCAACAATTCCACACATATTAATCAATGCCTTTCTCGTATTGGTATAGTTCTTTATTTTTTTTAATGGTATAGCTTCTTTATTTGCTTTTATCATCTTGTGACAATGCTTAGAATACTAATTAAATAGTTTCTTGTCAAGAAAAGTTTAATATTTTTAAAAATTGGTATGGTTGGTATGTACCGATATTGTCTATATGGTATATATGTATAGTCCATTTTGGGTTTGCCGCCAGAACAGAATAGTGATTCCGCCTGCAGTAGACCGGTGCGAGTGGAGGTCTCTCGCCTCGACTACAAGCTCATCATTGTTCTGTTCTAGCTATTTTTTTAATATTAATTGGGATTTAATTATTAATTATTAGCTAATCATTGATTGATATTAGCAATAAAAAAAAGCAGCTGTTGAGAAAATGGAAAATTCTCAACAGCTGCTTTTTTACTCAATCACTGAAGGTTGAAAGATGAAAAACTAATCTAACGATTGCTATTACAGGCCTAGAGCTAATTTATTTAAATACTCAGAAATCTTCATTTTATTGTTCCGGCTATTAAAAAAATAAACTAGTTGGAAGAGCTGAAAGCATTCATTTGCCGCGAAAGTGGCGTTATTGCTTCAGCAATTACACCACCGGACGTGTTGAAGACTCGCGGTTTTTGCGAGGCTTCAACCGAGGAACGAGTTCGCTCTTTGGCTCGGGCCGTTCCGCGCAGCATATGAATACTTTCAGCTCTGGAAACGGCATAATGCATCAAACTTTCAACCTTTAGACTCAATTTAGAAATGCTTAACTAGCATCACAGGTTTTTAACATCTAATATTTTATTCAAATTAATCTCAAAACTATCAGTATTCTTGATCAGCGGATTGTGAAACCAGCCGATTCCTTCATTGACAACCTCACCGATAACCAACGAGCGAATCCCACGGGTGATAGTCATTTTTACCTTATCATCTGTAACAAACTTCTCGATAAAAGTATTCATCATCATTCTCAAATGCAAAGTCTCGTCACCAATTGTTTCATCTTTCGAAATTTCAGCCGTTTTTAACACCAGCAACGATAACGACAAATTATTTAATCCAAACTTACGCATTACTTTGGCAACTTGAATTATACCGGCTTTGCCACTATAACCTAAACATTCGGTCTTAATTTTATCATCCAGTTTATCGAAATAATATTTGGTTAATGCTAAGTTCAAGTCATCTCTATTTTTAAAATAAAAATACAAAGCTTGTGTTTTACAATCTAATTTTTCAGCAATGCTTTTAAAAGTTGCTGAATCATAATTGCCATCAGTGATTATTTCAATTGACGCTTGAATGATTTTGTCTTCAGACAGATCACGTTTCTGTGTCATACGTGTTCCTCCTTGCTTCCTCTTTACATTTTACACTCTGTAAATTACAATTACCAATAGTAAATAGGAGATGTTAAAAATGACAATTTTGTCTTTGATTTTAATTGGTTTTGTGATTGGTCTTTTCGTGATATCAACTGGTGGTGGCGGTGCCGCTATGTACCTAGGTATACTAACAAGCCTATTTCATTTGAGTGCTCCAGTAGCTGCCGCAACTTCACTATTAACGGCTTTCCCATCCCTAATAGTCGGTGCCTACGGTCATTATCGTACAGGAAACATTCGATTCAAAGTTGGCAATAGAATGATGATTTCAGCCATTCCTGCGGTCGTAATTGGTGCCTGGATTGCGCCCTATATTCCAATAAAAATTTATACGTGGATTGTTGCAATCATCCTCGTTGTTTTGGGAATTCAAATTCTAGTACAACATTTCTTCCCATCCAAGTCCAAAGATTCAAATAAAAAGTCTAATAATGACGCTGTGAAAGCATCTATATTTGGTGCCATCAGTGGATTAATGGTCGGAATTGCCGGATTAAGTGGTGGTGGTCCAATTCTAGCAGGATTACTATTACTCAATCTAGATATGGTTCGTGCAGCCGCTACTTCATCATACGTACTTGTTGGTACTACTGGGGTCGGATTATTATTCCATCTATCGGGTGGTAATGTTGACTGGTCGATTGGACTGAACCTAATGATTGGAGCAATTCTCGGCGCATTACTGGCACCAATTCTCCTTGCCAAGGTAAATCCAGCTAAATTCAATCATTATGTTAGACCATTTATGGGGGTATTATTAGTGTTTATGGGACTACAAATGATTTTGTGAAATTTCATATACTTCACTAAATTTCCGTAAATATTAAAATAAAAACAAAAAAATAAAAAGAGACTGTCTTACACTTGAAATAATTCCAAGTAAGAAACAGCCTCTTTTTTTCATAACCAAAGTTGAGAAAGAACCGATTTTTCCTCAATCTCTTTTGTATTATTATTTATCGCTTATTTGATATTGAAAAGTTCTGTTTATACCGGCAGTGGCTCTAAAACGAGCTACACAAGGGCAACTCCCTCCGCTTTTCATAGATATGTCAATCACACGCAAAACCGGCGTGTGATTCACATATCTACGAAAATGCTCAGGAGCTGACCCGCCCTTGTTCCGCTCTCTCTAATTTAGTTCGTTCTTCACAACTTCTACGATTTGATCACAATATTCATTAACTTTTTCTTCTGTAGGAGCTTCACACATAACTCTCAACAATGCTTGGGTACCACTAGGGCGTACTAACACACGGCCATCGCCTGCCATTTCGTCTTCAACTGCTTTGATTGAGTCGAGGATTGGTTGATGTTTGTCCCATGAGTCTTTATCCGCTACAGGAACATTAACTAGTTTTTGTGGATAAATCTTAACAGGAGCGCCTAATTCTGCTAGGGTCTTACCTGTTTCCTTCATAACATGCAACAAGTGGATTCCTGTTAGCATTCCGTCCCCAGTATTCATATACTCATACAAGACAACATGTCCTGATTGTTCACCACCAATATTGTAATTATTGGCGCGGATTTCTTCAACAACGTGACGGTCACCAACGGCTGTTTGAACTGACTTCATGCCGTTGGCCTCAATTGCCTTGTACAAACCTAGATTACTCATAACTGTTGTTACGATCGTGTCTTTCTTTAAACGACCACCATCATGCAAATATTTGCCAAGAATGAACATAATCTTGTCGCCATCAACGATATTTCCATCAGCATCAACAGCGATACAACGATCTCCATCACCATCGAATGCTAATCCAGCAACGGCATCTGAATCTTTAACACGTTTTGCCAATTCTTCCGGATGCGTTGACCCAACGTTTTTGTTGATATTGATTCCATCTGGATGTGAGGCCATGATTTCAAAGTCAACGCCCAAATCAGCAAATAATGTACTTGCCAAGCGGCTTGTTGAACCATTAGCTGTATCAAGCACAATCTTCATGCCGCTCAAATCATCGGACAATGTTTGTTTCAAGAATTGGAGATACTTTTGAGCACCTTCTGGATAGTCTGAAACGCTACCTAAACCTTCAGCAGATGGTCTTGGCAAAGTGTCCTCTTTAGCATCCAATAATTCTTCAATCTCATCTTCAACGTCATCAGCCAATTTATAACCATCTGACCCGAAAAACTTGATTCCGTTATCTTCAGCAGGATTATGTGATGCTGAAATCATAATTCCGGCATCAGCAGAAACAGCGCGTATTAAATATGCAACGGCTGGAGTTGTAATTACGTCAAGATTTAGAACTTCAATTCCTACAGACAATAGTCCTGAAATTAAACTTGATTGCAACATTTGACCAGAAATACGTGTATCTCTAGCAACTAGAACTCGAGGACGTGAATCACTGTTTTCTGAATGTTGTGTTAAAACATAGCCCCCAAAACGACCTAACTTGAATGCTAGTTCAGGACTCAATTCCTTATTTGCAATACCTCTTACTCCGTCAGTTCCAAAATATTTTGTCATGAAAACTTACCCCCAGCGTATTATTGTTCGCTATTATTATTATCTTCAGTCGAGTCGCTACTTGACGAACTCGAATTATTATTAGTACTGCTACTATCACTATTCGACGTACTTGTGCTATTGGTACTATTGGTTGATGAACTAGATGAAGATCCAGTATTGATTGTCACACTGATACTTTCAGGATCAGTAAAAGCCACTTTACTACCCAAAGCATCACTTAAGTTAATTGATTTTTTAGTGTTCCCTGTCACATCACTAACATCAACTGGAACATCAATCGAATCGTCAATCGCATCAATTTGATCTTGAGTTCCGAAAACTCTGACATTTTTCACATCAGACTCAAATGTATAATTGGAATTCGTGGAACTTCCTTGTTGTTTCAAATTGACCGATACTTGTTTACTTTGAATGGTAATCGGAATTTTAACGTGAACTGTTTGCGGATCTAATGTCACATTTACAGTTTTACCATTTTTATCGAGAGCTTGCACTAAAACTTCTTGATCGAATGATGATTTTATTCCCTTTGGCAAAATTGGTTTAACGATAACCTTGTCGATTTTTTCAATTTCAGATGCCGCACCTGTAACAGTAACGGTATCAGGAGACACTTCAGTCTTTCCAGCTTCATAGCCAGTTGCCAAAGACTCCTTGTTGTAATCAACATCAACTGCAAATTTCTTAGTTTCACGCTGCTGAATGTTGACGGTGACATACTTAGGCTTAATAGTATATGTTAATTCACTATTCAAGCCAGACTCTTTGATTTGAACACGGTGCTGCCCAATCGACAAGTCTTTTAAATTCAAATATAAATTAAAATTTTGAGTATTTTTAGTTGCTGTGACTAGAGCTGATGGTCCTTCAATCGTTACTTTTACATTTTCTGGGTAACCAGTAATGTAGTACTTATCGACATCTGCCTGTAACTGTAAAGGCACTGTAAAGGTTGCTTTTTTAGTTACGGTTGAAGTATTAGATTGATTAGAATCTCTGGTTGATCCGACACCTGGTGTGCTGACAAAAAAGAACAACCATAAGGCACAGCAGAGAGCGATAAAGGCATAAAAATAATTGCTATTTATTATCTTCTTTATCATCTTGGCCCTCCTTATTCTTCCGACCTATTTTAAAGAAATCTAGTAATGAATGATTGTCACTTTCATTAGGATCCTTTAATTGAGCATGAAGATATTTCAGGTAATCGTCTCGGGAAAGGTCAAGCATCATATGTCCATTTCTGGTAATCATGACGCCCCCAGTCTCTTCAGAAACAACAATTGTAATCGCATCAGTTACTTCACTGATACCAACCGCCGCTCTGTGACGTGTTCCTAATTCTTTAGGAATCGTATTACTTTCTGATAATGGCAAGTAGGCCGCCGCAACCGATATCCGATTATTACGAACAATTACTGCTCCATCATGTAACGGTGTATTCGGTATAAAAATATTGATCAATAGGGCTCCAGTAACTTCAGCATCCAAATCAATTCCGGTTTCGACATATTCTTCCAAGCCAGTATTCATTTCCAAAGTTATCAAAGCACCAATTCGACGCTTACTCATATACTGAATCGCCTGATCCAAACTTTCAATCAGGTGATTTTTCGTCCTACCTTCTTCATTACTCGTAGAACTAAATAACGGCATTCGCCCCAAATGTTCCAATCCACGACGAATTTCAGGCTGAAAGATTATCACGATTACAATAATCCCCCAGTTGATCAACTGATCCATCAAAAAAGAAACCGTGTGTAAATTTAAAGCCCAACTAATAATCTTGATACCGAAAATTATCACGATTCCCTTTAGAAGCTGTACCGCTTTCGTGCCTCGTAACATCGACAGAACTTTGTATAGAAAATACCAGACTACCAGGATATCAACCAAGTTAGCCAAGTTCTGCCATGTAAATATATTGCTTGGTATAAAATTCATTTTTCTAGCTCCTTAGCAGTTCGAACTAATTATAACAAACAATAAAAATTATAAAAGTTCACTATTTTTTAGATACTGACAAGTAGTGCTAGTTAACTAACAATCTACTATTCTAGTCATTCCCTATATTAATAACTTCTTCGCTATAATTGATATTTTGCCGTAATTCATTGGCAGTGGCCTTACTGATTTTTCCTTGCTCCAACATGTCTTGTACGAATGCACGTTGATAACTCAGAGCCTTAACTTCCAAGGCTGCTCGGTCACCACTAAATTGCGGTGTTCGGCCTCGATACTTACCCTGAAGCAACTCTAGGCGATCTTCATAATGACGCTGAAAAATATAAATCAAATTATCAGTAAATTCTTCATTATCTGATTGACTTAGTTCTTGTAGTTTAGCCAATGCACGCTTTGCCCCAGCCGTGGAAATCTTGATAGAATCTTGATTCAATTGCTTGATTTCATCATATTTGACTGAACGATAAAACCAACGTTTAATTTGCAGATAAGTTCTTCTAAAATAACTCAAGAAAAATTCAATCGTTGAATTGTAACGACGATGTACAATATCTTTCTTATACTTGGCAATTTTTCGATTTGCAATATCGTAAGAGTCATCTGAAATTTCATGATTAACATAGAGTTCCTCAATTGCCTCTAGCTCACAATTAAAACAAATATCCCACAGCTCAGCATCTTTTTTCCCTTTAACACGACGCTTACTAATTTGATGACTAGCCATTTTAGGACTGTTGTGCCGAATACTTAAATTACGGATATCATAGAGATATTCACCAATAACGGATGAATAAACAGCTGTATCGCCATCATCCATTTCACCTCGTAGCTTCTTGACAGTCTTGTCCAAAATCAATCGGCTTGCTTCAGCCTGCGTTAATTTAACAATTGTTGGCACATCGTCCTCATCATCTTCGCTGTCTTCATCGTCTGAAACAAAGGTATTACCACGATAAGCAACCGGTGCACTATTTTTAGTTAATAAAGGAATTAAGATTGTCGCCCCTAACAAACTAAAGATAATCACTGCACTAGCCAAAAACAATAGTAATGTTCGAGATGGGAATGGCGCTCCACCTTTAATAGTCATAGGTAAAGATAAAACACCGACCATTGTAACGGCGCCACGAACACCTGAAATACCGGACATCAGGCAATCATCCAACCTTGATTTAGACCAGAGGATAATTTTATTATCGCCATTATTAGAGAAAGTCGAATAGACGTAGCTCCAGGCTGCCCGAATCACAACTAACATTATCCAAATAATAAAGGCCAAAAAAGTTGCTCCAATGGTATTTATATTGTCATTATGAACTAGTTCTTCCATGGCAAACGGAATTTCAATTCCCAAAAGTACAAAGACGATTCCATTAAGGACGTATACGACCAAGTCCCATGTCCTTGAGGTGACCAGTTTAATTTCAGGTGTAAAACTGCTGAGGTTACGATTGGATGAAATATTCAAGATTCCAGCTATAACGACTGCAACAACTCCCGAAACATCAAAAATATCTTCTGCCACATAATAGATAATAAATGGAATAATAATTTGGATTATGGCGTGTAAAATTGAATCATCAACACCTTGGTTCATTAGATACAATCTGATACCGTTAAAAATCCAAATCATTACAGCACCAACTAAGGCTCCAACGATAGAAATATGGAAAAAGTCAATTGTTGCATCCTTCAATGAAAACATCCCAGTCACCGTAGCAGCGACACCGTATTTAAAACAAATCAATCCAGATGCATCATTAATCAAACTTTCACCACTGATTAAATGCATCAGTTTATCCGGAATATGTGCCTTCTTAGCAATTGATTGCACCGCAATTGGATCGGTTGGCGACAAAACAGCAACTAGTGTAAAGGCCGTAGCCCACGGTAACGTTGGAATGAGCCATTTAACAAAGACGCCCCCAACCAAGGTCGAAATAACAACTAAAACGATTGCATTTCCTAAAATGGGACCTTTTAGTTTCCACAACTCTCGTTTCGGAAAATTATTCCCATCATTGAACAGAATTGGCGCAATAAATGCTAACAAAAACCACTCGGTATCAACATAGATTTTAACGTGCATGAACAAAGCAGCTAAAATTCCCGCGGCAATTTGTAGCAAACTGGGCGGAATCGACACAAAGTAGTGACTTACAATATTGGCAATAATTAAGAGTGAAAGAATCAAAATAATTGATTCAAGTATTTCCACAGACAACACCTACCTATTAATTTTATTTATTTTTACTGAAAATTAGAAGTTTAATTAAACATGCCGTCTCCAGAGCTGAGAAATATTCACTGGCTGTGCGGACCGGCTCGAGCCTGAGAATCGGTCTCGAACCTCGGTTTGAAGCCTTGCCACAGTTCGGCAAGTCTCCAAACTCGCCCGGTGGCGTAATGGCTAAAGCCATAACGCCACTTCCACTGCCCACAAATATTTCTCAGCTCCTCCGACTAGTGGAGCGTAGCTCTCATATTTATATTTAATCAACCTTCAAATTTTGGATAAAGTGAATGTAATTTTATACGTGCATCTGCAGTTGTGAATTGCCAATCTATTGATAAATTTTTAGCATTACGTTCACTACACCATGCTGCTACTTCTTGTTTTAATTGTTCCATTTCTGGAATTCGCCTG